>NZ_BAAASE010000008.1:0-485968 GCF_039532725.1 Streptomyces coeruleofuscus | reverse complement strand
AGATTGCCCACGTGTTACTCACCCGTTCGCCACTAATCCCCACCGAAGTGGTTCATCGTTCGACTTGCATGTGTTAAGCACGCCGCCAGCGTTCGTCCTGAGCCAGGATCAAACTCTCCGTGAATGTTTACCGGTAATCCGGTCGACACCACGAGAGCGGAACAGTCAGGCGGAATAAGCCCGACCGTTCACAGCGTCCTCGCTGTGTTTTTTCAAAGGAACCTCGACCATCGGAGATCCGATGGACGGGGTATCAACATATCTGGCGTTGACTTTTGGCACGCTGTTGAGTTCTCAAGGAACGGTCGCTTCCTTTGTACTCACCCTCTCGGGCTTTCCTCCGGGCGCTTCCCTTCGATGTCCCCAACTCTACCAGTGTTTTTCCGTCTCCCTGACCACCGTCCTGCAGGCATGCAGAAAGTGACCCCGAGATAGGATCTGACAAGTTGGGTACTGCCAGGCGAGGACACGAGGTTGCGTCGCTCAGCCCCAGGCAGGAGTACGACTGTACACGCGGCCGCGGAGCGGGTGCAAATCGATTTACGGTATGGTCTAGACCACTCTGGAGTGCGCACGCGGAACCGGCACTTCAGGTGACATACCCTGCTGAGCAGTGTGCCGTCCCGGTACCGACAGGGACGGCCCATATCGATCTCCACCCCTGGGAGGCTTCCCATGACCACCGTGACGTCCCCACTCGCAGGACGCGCCATCGGACTGGCAGCCGTGCCGGATCCGGTCTTCTCCGGGGCCATGGTCGGCCCGGGCACAGCGATCGACCCCGTACGTGAGCCTTCCGAGGCCGTCTCGCCCGTGGACGGCGTCATCGTCTCCCTGCACCCGCACGCGTTCGTCGTCGTCGACGAGAACGGGCACGGCGTGCTCACCCACCTCGGCATCGACACCGTGCAGCTCAATGGCGAGGGTTTCGAGCTGCTCGTGAACAAGGGTGACACCGTCAGGCGCGGTCAGGGCATCGTGCGCTGGAACCCGGCTGCCGTGGAGGCCGCCGGCAAGTCCGCGGTCTGCCCGGTCGTGGCGCTGGAGGCCACGGCCGAAGCGCTCTCCGATCTTCGTGACGACGGCGATGTGAAGGCCGGTGACAGTCTCTTCCTCTGGAAGTGACGTCAGTGCCGTCGTACGGCGGCTTGCAGGAGAACCAATACGGCGGCTGGATCCGCCGCACTATCGGAGACGGGTGAGATGGACACAACGCTGCGAGGCGTCGGCGTGAGCCACGGTGTGGCTATCGGCGAGGTTCGGCATATGGGAACGGCGGTGCTGGAGCCGCCTGCGAAGCAGATCCCCGCGGAGGAGGCGGAGCGTGAACAGGGGCGCGCCCGCAAGGCCGTGGAGGCTGTGGCGGCCGACCTGATGGCACGGGGCAACCTGGCCGGGGGCGAAGCCCAGGCGGTGCTCGAGGCCCAGGCCATGATGGCCCAGGACCCCGAGCTGATAGCAGATGTGGAGCGGCGGATCGCTGTCGGCAGCACGGCCGAGCGCGGGGTGTACGACGCGTTCGCCGCGTACCGCGAGCTGCTCGCGGGTGCCGGTGAGTACCTCGCCGGTCGTGTGGCCGACCTCGACGACGTGCGGAACCGTATCGTCGCCCGGCTGCTGGGGGTTCCGATGCCGGGAGTGCCCGACAGCGACGAGCCCTACGTTCTGGTCGCCCGTGACCTCGCGCCTGCCGACACGGCGCTGCTGGACCCGACTCTGGTGCTCGGCTTCGTCACCGAGGAGGGCGGTCCGACCAGCCACAGCGCGATTCTGGCGCGGGCGCTCGGGGTGCCGGCCGTGGTCGCGCTGCCCGGTGCCGGTGAGCTCGCCGAGGGCACGATGATCGCCGTGGACGGCAGCACCGGCGAGATCTTCGTGGACCCGAGCGATGACAAGAAGGCTCAGCTCGAGGCCGCGGCCGCCGAGCGCAGGGCGGCGCTGGCGGCCTCGACGGGTCCCGGTGCCACCGCGGACGGTCACAAGGTGCCGCTGCTCGCGAACGTAGGTGGCCCTGCGGATGTGGCGGCGGCGGTCGAGGCCGGTGCCGAGGGTGTCGGTCTCTTCCGTACCGAGTTCCTCTTCCTGGACGACAGCAAGCAGGCGCCGTCCGAGGAGAAGCAGGTCGCGGCGTACCGGCAGGTGCTGGAGGCGTTCCCCGAGGGACGCGTCGTGGTGCGGGTGCTGGACGCGGGCGCGGACAAGCCGCTCGACTTCCTGACGCCGGCCGACGAGCCGAACCCGGCGCTCGGCGTGCGCGGCCTGCGGACGCTGCTGGATCACCCCGAGGTGCTGCGCACCCAGCTGACGGCGCTCGCCAAGGCCGCGGAAGGGCTGCCGGTCTACCTCGAGGTCATGGCCCCGATGGTCGCGGACCGCACCGATGCCCGGGCCTTCGCGGACGCGTGCCGAGAGGCCGGGCTGCGGGCGAAGTTCGGCGCGATGGTCGAGATCCCGTCGGCCGCGCTGCGGGCGCGCTCGATCCTCCAAGAGGTCGAGTTCCTGTCGCTGGGGACGAACGACCTGGCGCAGTACACCTTCGCCGCCGACCGGCAGGTGGGTGCGGTCTCCCGTCTGCAGGACCCGTGGCAGCCCGCGCTGCTCGACCTGGTGGCGCTGTCCGCCGAGGCGGCGAAGGCCGAGGGCAAGAGCTGCGGCGTCTGTGGTGAGGCCGCGTCCGACCCGCTGCTGGCGTGTGTGCTGGCTGGTCTGGGTGTCACCTCTCTTTCGATGGGTGCGGCGTCGATCCCCTACGTCCGGGCCGCGCTGGCCAAGTACACGCTGGCGCAGTGTGAGCGGGCCGCTGCGGCGGCTCGGGCCACGGACACCGCCGAGGACGCGCGCAGTGCGGCGCAGGCGGTGTTGTCGGGCGAGTGAGCCGGCATGGCCGGCCGATGGCTGCCCGGGCGGGGCGCTCCACTGAGGTGGGGCGCCCCGCCCGCTTTTCAGTGGTGGTGTCCCTGTGGGGGTTTCTCCTCTCCCAGGTCGGGCGGCTCGCAGTAATCGACGTTGGATTCGGGAGAGATCAGGTCGCCGGACTCGACGTCGGTGCAGTAGGCGTCGAAGACCTCGCCCGCGGTGAGGGGTTCGAGTCCGTAGGCGCGCAGGCGCCACCCGTAGACGCGGTCGGGGCTGCCCTGGGCGCTGGCGCGGATGACGAGTCCCCCGGGGCTTTCGGTGGCCAGGCCGAGGGCCAGGACCGTGGCGAACTCGAGGGCTTCGGTCTCGTCCAGTTCGACGGGGCCGCCGGTGTCGGCGACGTGGAGGGCGGCGACGAGGGTCTCGGGTGGTCCGGTGACGCTGCAGACGAGGTGCCGGTTGCCGGACGGAGCCGTGTCGAGGATGCGGACGAGAAGGTCCGAGGCCCGGGTGAAGGCGGCGCGTCCGATGTCCTCGCCGCATGAGGTGCAGGCGCCCAGGCGAGCGAGCAGTGTGGTCGCGTACTCCCAGGTGGCCTGTCGCACGGCCTCGTCGACGAGGGCCGGGAGGAGGTCGGACAGAGGCTGGCCCTCGTAGGGAAGGGTCGGGCCTGTGACCGCGAGTCGTGCCGTGAAGCGTGTGCGGCTCGACGGGTTGTCGGGGTCGAGGCCCTTTTGTGTGCAGAACTCGGCGTACTCCTCGGGGTCGAAGAGGGCCACCGCGGTGTGGCTGCCTTGGAGCGCCCGTGTCCTGAGGAGGCCTTCCACGTGCTTGAGGTAGGCCGCGTGGTCGTCGAAGGTGAAGCTGCGGTAGCGACGCATGGCCCGGAAGTCGTGCTCGTCGGTGAGCAGGCCGATGGTGCCGGCGATCTCGCGGTGCAGGACCCGTCGCATGGTCCGGCTGTCGGTGTGCGTCATTGTTCCCCCTGTGCACGGTCGATCAATGCTCACTCACAGTAATCGACGGCACTGACAACGGGGCTGGGCGTGAGTTCGCGGACCGGGATGCGGAAGAAACGCGCAGTTCAACGGAAAAGTAGCCGACGTGGCCGCGTCGACGGTCCTGGTGACGGTGAGTTGCCTGTCGTGGGGGCCTCGGACTCACCGTCGTCTCCGGTGAGTCCGAGGGTGGTGCCGGTCAGGCGCGTTTGCGGGCCAGGTCCTCGTAGAAGCTCAGCAGGTCGAGGTTGTCGATGGAGCCCGGGTTGACCGCCTTCTCCAGTGGAGTGCCCTGGAGGAGGCGTTTGACCGGGACCTCGATGCGTTTGCCGGTCAGGGTGTGGGGGACGCCGGGTACTTCGATGATCTCGTCGGGGACGTGGCGCGGTGACAGTTGTTCGCGGATGGTCCGCTTGATGCGGTTCAGCAGGGGCTCGTCGAGGACGGCTCCGGGGGCCAGGTGCACGAAGAGAGGCATCCAGTAGCCGCCGTCGGGCTGTTCGATGCCGATGACGAGGGATTCCCTGATCTCGGGGAGGCGCTCCACGGCCTCGTAGATGTCGGCGGATCCCATCCGTACACCCTGGCGGTTGAGCGTAGAGTCGGAGCGGCCGTGGATGACTACGGATCCACGGGAGGTGACGGTGATCCAGTCGCCGTGGCGCCATACGCCGGGGTACGTGTCGAAGTAGCTGTCGTGGTAGCGGCTGCCGTCGGGGTCGTTCCAGAAGTGGATGGGCATCGACGGCATGGGGTTGGTGACCACGAGCTCGCCGACCTCATCGACCAGGGGGGTGCCGTTCGGGTCCCAGGACTGGAGGTCGGTGCCGAGGCAAGGGGCCTGGAGTTCGCCGACGTGGACCGGGAGGGTCGGTACGGCTCCCGCGAAGCAGGAGCACACGTCCGTGCCGCCGCTGACGGAGGCGATCCACAGGTTGTCGCGCACCTCGTCGTGGAGCCAGCGGAAGCCGTCGGGGGGCAGGGGCGAGCCCGTGGTGGCGACGCACTGCACGGCGGAGAGGTCGAAGTCGCGGGACGGGTGTACGCCCGCCTTGCGGCAGGCCATGACGTAGGCGGCCGAGGTGCCGTAGAGGCTGGCCTCGGTGCGTTCGGCGATGCGCCACTGGGCGCCGGTGTCCGGGTAGCCGGGGCTGCCGTCGTAGAGGACGATCGTGGTGCCGGTGAGCAGGCCGGAGACGAGGAAGTTCCACATCATCCAGCCGGTCGACGTGTACCAGAAGAAGCGGTCCTCGGGGCCCAGGTCGCAGTGCAGGCCGAGTTGCTTGAGGTGCTCGACCAGGATGCCGCCCTGGGACTGGACGATGGCCTTGGGCAGGCCCGTCGTGCCGGAGGAGTAGAGCACCCACAGGGGGTGGTCGAAGGGCACCTGCTCGAAGTCGGGGTCCGTGTCGGCGGAGGTGAGGGCCGACCAGTCCAAAGCGCCCTCGGGTGCCTCGGTGCCGAGGAGGGGGATGTGGACGACGGCGCGCAGGGTGGGCAGTTCGCGGCGCAGTTCGGCGACGACCTCGCGCCGGTCGTGCTCCTTGCCGCCGTAGCGGTAGCCGTCGACCGTGAACAGCAGGACGGGTTCGACCTGCTGGAAGCGGTCGAGGACGCTTCGGGCGCCGAAATCGGGCGCGCAGGACGTCCAGACGGCGCCCACGGCGGCTGTGGCGAGGAGGGCGACCACGGCCTGCGGGATGTTGGGGAGGTAGCCGCTGACGCGGTCTCCGGGGCGTACGCCGAGGGCGCGCAGTTCGGCGGCCAGGGAGCCGACCTGGCGGCGTAGCTCGGCCCAGGTGACGGGGCTCGGTTCGTGTGTCTCGTCGACGTACAGGAGGGCCGGTTCGTCAGCGCGGGTGTCGGCCGCGCGGAGGGCGTGTTCGGCGTAGTTGATGGTCGCCCCGGGGAACCACTGGGCGCCCGGCATCGAACGGTCGCCGAGCACGCGCGTGTAGGGCGTCGAAAAACGGACGTCGAACCACTCCGTGACGGCTTTCCAGAAGGTGTCCAGCTCGTCGACGGACCAGCGCTGGAGGGCCGCGTAACCGCCCTCGGCGGGGGCGCCGTGGTGCTCGGCTGCCCAGGCCTGGAACCTCGTGATCCGTGCCCGGGCGATGCGCTCGGGGTCTGGCTGCCAGAGAGGCTGAGGACTAGCGGTCGACATGGTCGGCTCCCGGACTGTGCGCGTCGTGTGCGTCCTCCGCGCACGGGCTGGGGTGTGCGCGTGACGCGGCTGGCACGGACAATGCCATGTGATCGACTTCGACACCAGGGTGCGCCCCACATAGTCCGTGTCGTGAAGATGTGGTCGTGGCACGGGTGAACGGCAGTTGAACGACACGCCCGCGTGGGGCGGTCAGTGGCAGGGTGAACAGCATGAACGGTCGTGACCTGGTGCGTTCGGTGAAAGCGGTGGGTTCGGTGGGCGCGGCGCAGGGTGTGCGTACCGTACGAGCAGCGTGGCGCAGGCGGCGGGCCGATGCCACCGGGCTGCCGGCCCGCGGGGCGGAGCGTGCGCGGGTGCCCGGGGCCGTGCAGGAGGTGGAGCCGGGGCCGGGGGGCGGTGTCGTCCGGTTCAGCCGGTCGGAGCTGCGGATTCTGGTGGCCGTGAACGGAGCCGTCTTCTGGGGCTGGGACGGGGCGGAGCCCGAGCCGTCGTACGCGCTGGCCGGCCGGTGTCCGGAAGCCGATCCCCGGGCGGTGCTGGAGCCGGACAAGGACGGCGGCTGGCGGGTCGTGGCCGAGCGGGTGACGGTTGTCGTGTCGCGGCATGGCGCGGTGGAGGTGCGCACCCCCGGTGGCGTGACGCTGCGCCGTGATCTGCCGCCGCGGTGGTGGGAGCCGGTCGGCGGCGGCCCGGCACGGTGGATGCAGCGGTCGGAGGTGGCCGCCGACGCGCGGTTCTTCGGGCTCGGTGGTCGTGCTTCGGGTCCTCGGCTGCCGGACGGGAGGTACCGCCTGTGGAACACCGACCCCGGTTACGCCTTCGCGCCTGGTGACGACCCGCTGTACATCACGATGCCCGTGCAGATGGTGGTGTCCGACGGCGGTACGCATCTGGCGTTCCACGACAGCTCGTGGGACGGCACGGTGACGCTCCTGGGGGGCGAGGAGGGTGAGGGTTCCGGCCACGACCGGGCCGGGACGAGCGAGCTGCGGATGGACGGCGGTCCACTGCGGTGCTGGGTGATGGTGGGTACCCCCGCGCGCGTGCTGCTCGCCTGGGCCTCGCTCACCGGCGCGCCCGCCCTGCCGCCCGCGTGGGCGCTCGGGCATCACCACGCGCGGTGGGGGTTCGGCAGCGAGCAGGAGGTGCGGCGGATCGTCGCGGGATACCTGGAGCACGGTCTGCCGCTCGACGCCGTGCACCTGGACATCGACCATCTGGACGCGCATCAGGTGTTCACCGTCGACCAGGACCGCTTCCCGAAGCTGTCCGTTCTGGCCGAGGAA
Source organism: Streptomyces coeruleofuscus (assembly GCF_039532725.1). Classification (NCBI taxonomy): domain Bacteria; kingdom Bacillati; phylum Actinomycetota; class Actinomycetes; order Kitasatosporales; family Streptomycetaceae; genus Streptomyces; species Streptomyces coeruleofuscus. The sequence goes on along the minus strand of NZ_BAAASE010000008.1, from coordinate 478,658 downwards.
CTCCGGCGGGACGGCATCCGGCTGGTGTCGATCGTCGACCCGGCCGTGAAGGCCCTGCCAGGCAATGCCGTGTACGACGGTGGAACGGCCGAGGACGCGTTCGTGAGGGACGCCTCGGGGCAGGTAGTGCAGGGTGTCGTGTGGCCCGGGGAGGCGGTGTTTCCCGATTTCACGCACGCGCGCGTGCGTGACTGGTGGGGCCGCCTGTATGAGGAGCGGCTCGCGCAGGGGTTCTCCGGGTTCTGGCACGACATGAACGAGCCCACGTCGTTCGCCGCCTTCGGGGAGTCGACGCTGCCGCGTTCGGCGCGGCACTCCTTGGAGGAACGGGGCGGTGACCACCGAGAGGCGCACAACGTGTACGCGCTGTGCATGGCCAGGGCGGGCTTCGAGGGGTTGCGGAAACTCGCGCCCGAGGAGCGGCCGTTCCTGTTCTCCCGCTCCGGGTGGGCCGGCATGCAGCGCTACGGTGGGACCTGGTCGGGGGACGTCGCCACCGGCTGGCCGGGACTGCGGGCTTCCTTGGCACTGGTGATGGGGCTCGGGCTGTGCGGCGTTCCGTACTCGGGGCCGGACATCGGAGGCTTCGACGGGGACCCCTCCCCCGAGCTGTATCTGCGGTGGTTCCAGCTCGGCGCGTACCTGCCGCTCTTCCGCACGCACGCGAGTCTGCGGGCGGGGCGCAGGGAGCCGTGGGAGTTCGGCGCCGAGGTGCTGGAGCACGCGCGCGTGGCGCTCGTCGAGCGCCGGCGACTGCTGCCGTACTTCGTGACGCTGGCGCATCTGGCGCGGCGTACCGGAGCGCCCTATGTGCGGCCTCTGTGGTGGGCGGCGCCGGAGGAGCGGGCGCTGCGTGACTGCGGGGACGCCTTCCTGCTGGGCGACAGCCTGCTGGTCGCGCCGGTGCTCGCCCCGGGCGCGGATCGGCGTGCGGTGCAGCTGCCGCGGGGGCGCTGGTACGACACGGTGACGGAGCGGGCGTACGAGGGGCCGGCGCAGGTGCTCGTCGAGGCACCTCTGTCGCGGATCCCGGTGTTCGCACGCGCGGGTGCGGTGCTTCCCGTACGAGGGGAGGACGGCGGGCTGGAGCTGGAGGTGTGGGCGCCCGCCCGGGGGCGGACCGGGGGCGGTCTGGTCATGCCGGACGGGGGCGAGGGGTGGGACGAGCCGGACATCGAGCGCTACACCGCTCGGTGGATGGGCTCGCGTGTGGTCGTCGAGCGGGAGGGTGAGGACGGCGGGAGCGAGCCGTCCCACCCGGTGCGCGTCCGCGGGGCCGGGGAGCGCTGAGCTCAGATGTAGCGGCCCTCGAACCAGGCCCGTACGGCCATGGTGTGCAGGGGGAAGGCGAGTTCCTCCGCCCTGCGCAGGAGGTGCCAGCCCTCCGTCTCGTCCGTGGCGGCCGAGGGCGGCAGGCCCTCGACAGGGCGTTCCGGGAGGAGACCGAACAGCAGCAGGTGTCCGTCGGGCGAGCTCATGGCGTCGACGAGACGTACGTCGCGGCCGGCCGCGTCGATGCCGGTTTCCTCCCTGAGTTCGCGGACGACGGCGTGCCGCCAGTCCTCCCGGTCGTCGATGTAGCCGCCGGGCAGGGCCGTGCCCCCGCGCGCGGGAGCGACGGTTCGGGTGATGACGACCAGGGCGGTGCCCTTGGTGTCGTACACGGGCTGGAGGGCCACCGCGACCGGGAGTGGATTGCGGTAGGTCACGGTGCCGCACGCCGGGCAGGTGCGGGGCCAGCCGGAGACGCCCTCTCCGTAGGGCGCGCCGCAGCTCGAACAGTGAGAGTTCGGCGCGGAGTTGGAACTGGAGTGCTGAGTTTCGGACACGCGGCGGACTGTAGCCGATCACGGAGAGGGCGGCTCGGGCGGGTGAGGACGCTGATCGGCTGTGCGTAGCCGTCGATGCGCTCGCCGACGAAGTTGTTGGTCCCACCGGGGGGAAGGGATGCCCAAATCCGGCGGGCCGTGGCAGACTCCTGACGTTCCGTCAGATTCGGTCTGCGGGAGGCACTGTGTCGCGTACACGAACGCCTGTGGTGGCGGGGTGGTTCGCCGGGGAGGGGGACGGTTTCCGCCTGCTCGGTACGCGCTGTGCGGCGTGCGCCTCGGTCTTCTTCCCCCGCGAGGACCATCACTGCCGCAACCCCGCCTGCGGGGGCGGAGAGCTGGCCGAGGTCCCGCTGTCGCGGCGTGGCCGCGTCTGGTCGTACACGGACAGCCGGTATCGGCCGCCGTCACCCTATGTGAGCGATCCGGAACTCTCATGGGAGCCGTACGCGTTGATCGCCGTGGAGCTGGAGGCCGAGCGGATCGTGGTGCTGGGACAAGCGGCTCCGGGGGTCACCGTCGAGGATCTGACGGTGGGCACGGAGGTGGAGGTCGTGCCCGGCGTGCTCCACGAGGACGCGGAAACGACCTGGACGACGTGGCACTGGCGGCCGACGGGGGTGAAGGCGTGATGGGCGAGGTGGCGGTGCTGGGCGCGGGCATGCACCCCTGGGGCAAGTGGGGGCGGAACTTCGTCGAGTACGGCGTCGCGGCCGCCCGCGCGGCGCTCACCGACGCCGGACTGGACTGGCGGGACATCGGTTCTGTCGTCGGCGCGGACACCGTCCGTGGCGGCTATCCCGGGTATGTCGCCGGAGCGACGTTCGCGAAAGCACTGGGCTGGCAAGGGGCGCGGGTCACGAGCGTGTACGCGGCGTGCGCGTCCGGGGCCCAGGCCGTGGCCGCTGCGCGGGCCCAGATCCTGTCCGGGCTCGCCGATGTGGTGCTCGTGGTGGGAGCAGACGCCGCTCCCAAGGGATTCTTCCGTCCTGCGGGCGGGGACCGGGCCGACGATCCCGACTGGCTGCGGTTCCGGGTTCTCGGGGCGACCAACCCCGCGTACTTCGGGCTCTACGCCCGCAGGCGCATGGCCGTGCACGGCGACACCCCGGACGACTTCGCACAGGTGAAGGTGAAGAACGCGGCGATGGGAGCGCTGAACCCCAACGCGCGCTACCGGAAGCGGGTCACCGCCGAAGAGGTCGCCGCCTCCGCCGTGGTCGCCGATCCGCTGCGACTGCTGGACATCTGCGCGACCTCAGACGGCGGCGCCGCGTTGGTGCTCTCCAGCCTGGGGTTCGCGCGGCGGCACGGCCGTGCGCATCCGGTGCGGATCCGGGCCGTGTCGACGGTGACGCCGCGATACCCGAACACGGTTCTGGACCTGCCGGACATCGCCACGGACTCCGCGGTGGCGGTCGATCCGCCCGGCGAGACGTTCCGGGTGTCCATCGCCCGGGCGGCCTACGAGGAGGCGGGAGTCGGGCCGGAGGACCTGTCGCTGGCCGAGGTCTACGACTTGTCCACGGCGCTCGAGTTGCAGTGGTACGAGGACCTGGGGCTGTGCGGCGAGGGTGAGGGCGTGAAGCTGCTGCGTGACGGAGCGACGGCCCTGGGCGGGCGAATACCGGTGAACGCCAGTGGTGGGCTGGCCTCCTTCGGCGAGGCGGTTCCCGCGCAGGCGATAGCCCAGGTGTGTGAGCTGGCCTGGCAGTTGCGGGGCGAGGCAGGTGACCGGCAGGTCGCGGGAGCACGCGTGGGCATCAGTGCGAACCAGGGGTTGTTCGGGCATGGGTCGGCTGTGATCGCGGTGCGGTGAGCCGGGGGTGCCGGACACGGCAGGGGCGGCTGTGCCGGACGGCTTGGGGGCGGTGCCGGGACGCGGTACGGAGTCGGTGCCGGACACGGCTAGGGGCGGTGCGGGACGCGACAAGGGTGGGGCAGAACGGCGTGACAGAGATGCCGGACATGGCACGGGGCGGTGCCGGGACAAGCACGGATCGGTGCCGGCGCGGGCGCTGACGGCGCGGCCCCACCGCGACCGGCATACGCTGTGTGACCGCTCCGGAATCCTGCGTGAACGTCTCATGAACCGCGCTTGGGCATGCGCCGGCGGAGTTCATCATGCTCCCGTGCACTCTTGGACGGACACTCTCCGCTTCGCCTTCCAACCGGTGGTCAATCTGACGACCGGCGTGGTCGTGGGACTGGAGATACTCGCCCGCCCGGAGACCGGCGACATCCTGGCCGAGGCCCGCCGGAACCCCGAGCTCGACAGCCGGCTGGCGGTGTCGGCGGTCCGGGCGGCGGTGCGCAAGGAGACCCTCCTGCCGCTGTTCGTCAACGTGTTCGCCGGCACTCTCGCCGACCTCGGCGGGCTCCCCTCGCTGCACGACGCCGTGCGCGAGGCAGGGCGGCTTCCGTGGGAGGTGACGATCGACGTCTGCCCGCCGTACACGCACGTGCCGCAGCGGGCACTGCTGGAAGCGGTGTCCAGGCTGCGCGGGCAGGGCTTCCGGATCTGCGCGGACGGTGTCGGGGACGGAGACGTCCCCTTGCGGCTCCTCTCGGACGTCACGCCCGACCTGGTGAAGCTGGACGCGTCGCTGCTGGCGCGGCCGGCGGTGGTCCGGTCGATGCGGACGCTGTGCGACGAGCTGGGGGCCCTCCTGGCTGTCGAGGGCGTGGAGACCGAGGGGCAGTGCGCGGGGGCTCTGGCGGCCGGGGCACAGCTGGCGCAGGGCGAGCTGTTCGCCCCGCCGGCCCGGCTGCCCGCCGCGGACGTCTACGTTCCGCCCCGCTCCCCCGGTGATGTGGCCGTGCCGCGGTCCGGGCCGTCGGTGCGGGAGTTCGTGCGACCCGCCGCGCTGCTGCCCGCCACGGCGTCCGCGGGGCAGGTGCGGGCGCTGCTGACCGGGTCGCCGGACGTGTCCGGGGTGCTGCTCGTGGACACCGCCGGAGTGCCGGTCCGGTCGGTGCACCGGTCCCGCTTCCTGCTGTCGATGTCGGGGCGCTACGGGCACGCCCTGTACGCCGACCGGCCCGCGGCCAAGCTCGGTGACCCGCCGCGGACGGTGGGCGTCGACGCCACCGCCTGGGAGGTGCTGGACGTCGTGGCGGTCGGCGGACGGGACCGCACGTCGGACGATGTCGCCGTCGTGGACGAGTACGGGCGGTGCGTGGGCGTCGTACGGCTCGCGGATCTCGTGCGCGCACTGGCCGAGACGAGGGTGGAGGAGGCGGCGGGGCTCAATCCGCTGACGCGTCTGCCCGGCTCGGACGCGATCACCGGTGAGGTGGACCGGCGGATCGCTTCCGGGCGGGCGTTCGCCCTGAGCTGGCTGGACGTCGACCACTTCAAGCAGGTCAACGACGGGGCCGGGTTCGCGGCGGGCGACGAGCTGATCCGGGCGGTGGGGCGTGCGTTGCAGCAGGCCGCGACGGACGGCACCCGCGTCGGCCATATCGGCGGCGACGACTTCCTGGTGCTCGCCGAACCGGAGGGCCTCGATCCGCTGGCCGCCTCCGTGCTGGACGCCCCGTGGTCGGCGGGCGGCCGGCCGGTCACCCTGTCGCTCGCCACCGTGGTGTGCGCGCCGGGCAGCGTGACCGACCACCGGCAGGCGGCGGCCTGCCTGGCGCCGCTGAAGAAGGCCGCGAAGGGGTTGCACGGAGCGAGTTGGGTGCTGGGCCGAGCGGGCCTGCCCGGGCATGAAACCCGCCGCGGCGCCGAGGCGACGCCGGCCCCGGTCCCGGCCCCCGCGCCGTGTGGGGTGGCGGAGCCGGGTGGGGGTTGAGAGGGACGTACCGGGCTCCTGGGGCGGGCTGGGGCCCATCGGGGCGTCCGGGGGCAGACAGACAGGATCCGTACGGGCGCCAGTGGGGTTGTGGCCCTGTCGGGGGCGACGCCTGGGCACTGCTGTGGCCCTGTCGGGGAGCGGACGCCTAGGGCACTGCTCCGGCCCGCCCGGGAGGCCCCCCGTACGGGGCCGGGACCGGGGCTCCACCCGTCCGGTTGAGAGACCGCCAGGTCAGGTGGATGCTGGTGGCTAGCAAGCGAGGAGTCAGAAGCGCTGGGCGCTCGCCCACGGCGGAGTTCAGCGGAGGCCGGACGACACCACCAGCAAGGCTCGCGCGGCTCACCGAGGCCCGCGCAGGCCCCGACCAGATCTGAACAACGACCCGACCGGGCGCCGCCAGGGCCGTACAACCGGCCACCCGGCCCGGCAGACCCGGCCGACGTCACATGGCCGTCAACCGTTGCGGTCGGCGACCTTGACGCCCCCTGGGTGCCGGTGAACACTTCCGGTGTCAGTCGACATCGCCGTACATACTCGGCGTATCCGGCACTGCGGCGCGAGGGCGCGCCTGCGCCAAGGCCCTTTCCCTTACGGGCGATTCGGCTGCGACGGCACGCTCGTCACGGATGCCGGGCGGGGCGCGGGATCTCCTGCCTCCGGCTGAAGTAGCCATGGGAAACGCACCCTGCACGTGAGGACCGGGGCGGATCGTCCCCGGGCCTGGCCTAGGAGCCGCCATGAGCAACGTAGACATCTTCTTCGGCGAGATGATCGGTACGGCGATCCTGATCCTGTTCGGCGCCGGTGTGTGCGCCGCCGTCACCCTCAGGTTCTCCAAAGCCCTGGCCGCCGGGTGGGTGGTGATCGCGTTCGGCTGGGGCTTCGGCGTGCTGGCCGGCGCCTACACCGCCGCTCCCCTCTCCGGAGGGCACCTGAACCCGGCCGTCACCTTCGGCATCGCCATCGACACCGGCGTGTGGGACAAGGTCTGGGTCTACGTACTGGGGCAGATGGCCGGCGCGATGATCGGCGCCGTCCTGGCCTACCTCGTGTACTTCGCCCAGTTCCAGGCCAACGTGCGCCAGACGGGCACCACGGAGGGCACGCTGGACGAACCGGTTCCGACGCTGGGTATCTTCTCCACGATCCCCGAGATCCGGAACCCGGTGGCCAACCTGGTCACGGAGATCCTCGCCACCATCGCCCTGGTGCTGCCCCTCCTCGCCCTGGTCGGTAACAACCGGCACGTCGAGGGCATCGGCATCGGGCTGGTCCCCGGCGCCGAGGGCATCTACGGGTCCGGCATCGCGATCCTCCTGGTGGCTCTCCTGGTCGTCGGCATCGGCCTGTCCCTGGGTGGCCCCACGGGCTATGCGATCAACCCGGCGCGTGACCTCGGCCCGCGCATCATCCACTCCCTCCTGCCGATTCCGAACAAGGGAACGTCCGACTGGGGCTACTCGTGGATCCCGGTCGTCGGACCGCTGATCGGCGGAGTACTGGGTGGCCTCATCTACAACGCAGCCTTCTGAACCAGCCCAAGGGGTAGCCATGACGGACAACTCCGAGAAGTACGTCGCCGCAATCGACCAGGGCACCACCTCCAGCCGCTGCATCGTCTTCAACCAGGACGGCGCCATCGTCGCCGTGGACCAGCGCGAGCACCGTCAGATCTTCCCGAAGCCCGGGTGGGTGGAGCACGACGCCACCGAGATCTGGTCCAAGGTGCAGGCCGTGGTCGCCGGGGCACTCGCCAAGGCTGGACTACGCGCCGACCAGCTGAGCGCGATGGGAATCACCAACCAGCGCGAGACGACCCTCCTGTGGGACCGTGCGACGGGGAAGCCGGTGCACAACGCCATCGTGTGGCAGGACACGCGGACGGCGGCGCTGTGCAACCAGCTGGGCGGCTCGGAAGGGCAGGACCGTTTCCGCGAGCAGACGGGTCTGCCGCTGGCCACCTACTTCTCCGGACCGAAGGCGGCTTGGCTGCTCGACAACGTGCCCGATCTCCGGGCCAGGGCCGAACGCGGTGAGATCGCCTTCGGCACGATGGACTCCTGGCTGATCTGGAACCTCACCGGCGGCACGGACGGCGGGCAGCACGTCACCGACGTGACCAACGCCGGGCGCACCATGCTGATGAACCTGGAGACCCTCCAGTGGGACTCCTCGATCCTCTCCGCGATGAACATCCCCGAGGCGATGCTGCCCGAGATCAAGTCCTCCGCCGAGGTGTACGGCACCGCCCTCGGCCAGCTCGCCGGCGTACCCGTCGCCTCCGCGCTGGGCGACCAGCAGGCAGCCGTGTTCGGCCAGGCCTGCTACGACGTCGGCACGGCGAAGAACACGTACGGCACGGGAAGCTTCCTGCTGCTCAACACCGGCAACCGCCCGGTGTCCTCGAAGAGCGGTCTGCTGACGACCATGGGGTACAAGATCGGGAGCGAGGCGCCGGTCTACTGCCTGGAGGGGTCGATAGCCATCACGGGCGCGCTGGTCCAGTGGTTCCGCGACCAGCTCGGCATCATCCGTACCGCCGACGAGATCGAGCCCCTGGCCGCGAGCGTGGAGGACAACGGCGGCGCGTACATCGTGCCGGCGTTCTCGGGCCTGTTCGCGCCGTACTGGCGCTCCGACGCGCGTGGCGTGGTCACCGGGCTGACCCGGTACGTCACGAAGGCACACCTCGCGCGCGCGGTGCTGGAGGCGACGAGCTGGCAGACGCGCGAGGTCGTGGACGCCATGTACCAGGACTCCGGGGTGCACATCACCACCCTGAAGGTCGACGGCGGCATGACGAAGAACAACCTGCTCATGCAGCACCAGGCGGACGTGCTCGACGTGCCGGTGGTGCGGCCCAAGGTCTCCGAGACGACCTGTCTGGGCGCCGCGTACGCGGCCGGTCTGGCCACCGGTGTGTGGAACGACCTGGACGAGCTCAAGGCGCACTGGCAGAAGGACGTCGAGTGGACGCCGTCCATGGATGCGTCGGTGCGGGACCGCGAGCACCACAACTGGCGCAAGGCCGTGGAGAAGAGCTTCGGCTGGGAGGAGGACGGCGACAGCTAGCCACGTGCGCGTGGGACGTCATCCCCGACCACGCGTGCGTGGGCGCGGCGCTTCCGGACTGCGGACCGTACCCCTGTCGGCGGGGGTACGGTCCGCGCCCTCCGGCCCGGCCGAGCGTCAGGTGGTCACCGTCTGGCGGCGGTCGGCCGCGTACGCCATCGCGTGCTGGACGACGCCGATGAGCGCTTCCTTGACGGATTCGCGGTTGCGGGCGTCGCACATCATGAGCGGCACGCCGTCGTCGAGGTCGAGGGCCTGACGCACGTCCTCGACCGGGTAACGCGGAGCGCCCTCGAAGCAGTTGACGCCGACGAGGAACGGTATCGAGCGCCGTTCGAAGTAGTCGACGGCTGCGAAGGAGTCCTCCAGGCGGCGGGTGTCGGCCAGCACGACGGCACCCAGCGCCCCCTCCGAGAGCTCGTCCCACATGAACCAGAACCGTTCCTGGCCGGGCGTGCCGAAGAGGTACAGCACCAGGTCCTCGCGGAGCGTGATGCGGCCGAAGTCCATGGCCACGGTCGTGGTGTGCTTGCCTTCCACACCGCTGGTGTCGTCGACCGGGCGACCGGCCTCGGTGAGCAGTTCCTCGGTGCGCAGCGGCCGGATCTCGCTGACCGCGCCGACGAGTGTGGTCTTGCCCACGCCGAAGCCGCCGGCCACCAGGATCTTGAGCGTGACGGGCTCGACCGGAGGCTTGCCGCGCTCAGAACGCCCGAAGATCATCGATCTCTTCTCCTGCTTGATGGGGGTCGGGCGACGGCGGGTCGTAGCCTCCGCCGCCTGGGGTTTCGATGACGAGTACGTCGCCGGTGACGACGTCCGCGGAGTCGCTGCCGCCGAGTTCGGTCACGGTGCCGTCGGCGGGTTCCACCCGGTTGGCGCCCAGAGCGCCGCGCCACCGGCCGGCTCCGCCGCTGCCGCGCCGGACCGCCAACTCCTCGGGGCGCACGGGCAGTCGCCACTCCAGGACCTCGGGGTCGGTGAGGCGAGAGTTGGTGATGTGGGTCTGGACGACGGGGGCGCCGGGGAAGCCGTCACCCGCGCCGGCGATGCGCTCGTCGACCGCGACGATCCGTTCGCACAGCGGCTCGGGCAGTTCGATGCGGCGGGCGAAGATGCTCGGGCGGTTCTGGTAGGCGATGCGCAGGGCCTGGCGGAAGCCCCGGGTGATGACCAGCGGGGTGCGGACGCCCTCGACGGCGGCGTCGGCGTGGCGGGCCGGGCTGTCCGACAGCGGCTTCCGGGTGAGCAGCCGGCCGTCCGGGCGACGCGCGACGACGCCGGGGAAGGTGCCGCCTCGGTCGACCCGGAAATGCCGGCCAGTCACGTCAGTACCCCGCTTCCGCGCTGCTCACAGCGCCCGGAGGCCGTTGATCACGTCGCGCAGAATACTCTCGTCCGGCAGTTCGGCAGGGGGTACGGGCCGGTTCACGTGGACGAACTCCGCGTCCACGAGATCTCCGACAAGGACCCGTACCACCCCGATCGGCAGGTCGAGTTCCGCTGCGAGTTCGGCGACGGACTGCGGGGCGTCACGACACAGTTCGACGATGTCCACGTGCTCCGGGGCGAGCATGTGGTCCGCTTCCGGGTCGTCCGCGTGCGGTTCCGTGACCACGACCGCGATCAGGTCCAGGCGGTGCTGGCCCTGGCTGCTGGTGCGGCCGCGCGTCATGGCGTACGGACGGACGACCGGTCCGGCCTCGTCGTCGAACCAGTGCCTTCTTCCCTGACCGTCAGCGCTCATGCCATCCCACTACCCGCCTGCGGGCAGATCGGTGCGCGGAGCGGCGCCCAGATGCACACCCACTCGCTTCACCAGGAGCGTCATCTCGTAGGCGACCTGGCCGACGTCCGAGTCGGCGTCCGAGAGGACGGCGAGGCAGCTGCCGTCGCCGGCGGCCGTCACGAACAGGAAGGCGTCGTCGAGTTCGACGACCGTCTGGCGGACGCTGCCGGCCTCGAAGTGGCGTCCCACGCCCTTGGCGAGGCTGTGGAACCCGGAGGCGACGGCAGCCAGATGCTCGCTGTCCTCCCTGGTCAGGTCCCTGGACACCCCGGTCGGCAAGCCGTCGCCGGAGAGCACGAGGGCCTTGCGGATGCTCGCGACGCGGTCCACCAGGTCGTCGAGGAGCCAGTTCAGCTCCCCCTTGTTGGTCGCGGTGTGGCCGGTGGCCTTCGGTGCGGTCATCGACCGTCCCCCTCTGTCGTTCCTTGTCGTGCTGTGCCGCTGTGGGCGGCATCGCCCGTTGCGTTCTCCTCGCGGCCGCGCTGCCAGCCGCGCTGGAGCGAGGCCATACGGCTGCGTACCTCGTCGGCGTCGCGTTCGACGGACTCGGCTCTGTCCTCGGTACGCGGTTCTGACCCCCGCTTCAGCTGCGGAGCCAGATTGGCCTGGCGGACGCGCCGGGGCAGCGGCGCGGTGCCGGAGCGAGGCTCGTGCGGTGCGGCTCCAGGGCCCTGTCCCCGTCGGGCCGAGCCGGGAGCCGAGCCGGTCTCCTGGGGCGTGGCACCGGACCCGGTCACCCGGGGCGCGGGACCACCGGTGGTCTCCGGCAGGGGGCCGGAGCGACGGTCGGGGCCGTCCGGGCCGCTCGATGCGATCTCCGCTCGGCGCGTCCGCGTGGGCAGACCGGGCGGCTCCGTCCCGGCGCCGGACGAAGCCGGTGATGCGGTGTGGTCGTCGTTCCGGCCGGCCGCGCCGATGTCCCGGCGACCGGACTCCGCCCCCCGACGGCGGGCCGGCAGGGGTGGCGGTGCGTCCGGCTGGGCTTCGCCTCGCCGACCGTCGTTCGAAGGATCTTCGCTGCGGCGGCGGACCGGAAGCGCGGGCTCCGGCCCGGACCGGTCCGCGGCCCCGCCGGTCACGGAGTCGTCGCCCCGGCGACGTGACGGGAGCGGGGAAGCGCCGCCACCCGACTCCGGTCGGCCGGTGCCCGTGCTGGTCTCCTCATCCGTCTTCCCGCGCCGAGGGCGCTGCTCGGTGACCGGGCGCCCGTGTGAGCTGACCAGCTTCGGCGTGTGGCGGCGCGGCAGCTGGACCGGGGCGCCCGGCTCGTCGCCGGTGTCGGTCCGGTCGGGTGTGCTGTGGGCGTCGGCGGCCTGGTGCGGACCGGGGCGGCGGCCGGCCGGCTCGTCCGGGGCGCGGGTGAGGGAGGGGCGTGGACGGAACAGGCCGCCGTGTCCGCTGTCCTCGTCCTCGAGAGCGCCGGGGAAGCCGCCGATGGCGTCCAGGTCGACGGGAGCCTCCAGTTCCACCGGTCCGTCCAGGAGGGAGGCGGGCAGGCCGGGCCGTTGCGCGGATCCCTGGGACAGCGCGGCGCGGCGGCTGTCCTGCGGTTCGCTCTCCTTGGCCAGCTGGGGGCGGTCGAGCCGGAACCCGATGCCGTTCGTGTCCGGGACGTCGTCCGTCAGCAGGGCGTCCGGGAGGAAGACGACGGCGGTCGTGCCGCCGTACGGGGAGGGCTGCAAGGAGACGCGGACGTTCTGCCGCTGGGCGAGCCGGCTGACCACGAACAGGCCGAGCCGGTCGGTGTCGGACAGCTCGAACTCGGGGGTCTCGGCGAGCCGGAGGTTGGCGTCCAGGAGCGCTTCGGCGGCCATGCCGAGGCCACGGTCGTGGATCTCCAGGGTGAAGCCGTTGGCGACCCGCTCGCCCAGGACCTGGACGGCCGTGTGCGGCGGCGAGAAGACCGTGGCGTTCTCCAGGAGTTCCGCCACGAGGTGCGTGATGTCGGCGACGGCCGGGCCGGTGACGGCGATACGCGGAAGGCGGCGGACCTCGATGCGCTCGTAGTCCTCGACCTCGGCGACGGCGGCGCGTACCACGTCCATGAGCTGGACGGGCTTGCGCCACTGGCGGGACGGCGCGGCGCCGGAGAGGATCACGAGGCCCTCGGCGTGCCGGCGCATGCGGGTGGTCAGGTGGTCGAGACGGAACAGGTCGGCGAGTTCCTCGGTGTCCTCGGTCCGGCGCTCCATGGCGTCGAGCAGGGTGAGCTGCTTGTGGAGCAGGACCTGGCTGCGGCGCGCGAGGTTGACGAAGACCTCGGAAACGCCGGCTCGCAGCTCGGCCTGCTTGACGGCGGCTTCGACGGCGGCGCGCTGGAGGGTGTTGAGGGCCTGGCCGACCTCACCCATCTCGTTCTTGTCGTACTCCAGGCGCGGGACCTCGGTCTCCACGTCGACCTGCTCGCCCGCCGACAGCCGGCGCATCACGCTGGGCAGCCGGACTCCGGACGCCTCGTGGGCCTCCAGACGCAGCTGCCGCAGATCGCGGATGAGGGTGCGGCCGACGCGCACGGACAGGAAGAGGGAGACCAGGAGAGCGAGCAGACCGAGTACGCCGGCGATGACCGCCTTGGCGATGACGCCCATGGCTACCGGTTCGACGCGGTTCTGGTAGCGGTCGTTGGCCTGGTCGTTGAGGGTGCCGAGTTCGTCGAGCACGTTGCCGGCGGCGCTGTCCCAGCTCTTGGCGGTGACGCCGCGCGGTGTTCCGCCGGTGGAGGAGACGGCCGCTTCCTCGGCCACGCGCAGCGGAGCGGTGGAGGCGTTCTTCCAGAAGCTCTCGTAGCGGTCGCGTTCCGAGACGGGCAGCAGCGGGAGGCTGGTGTCGTACATCAGGGTGCGCTGGGCCACGAGGTCGGAGACGTCGCGCTCTTCGGAGTGGGAGATCTTGCCGACGATCAGGGCGGAGCCGAGGAGGGCGTCCTCGCGGGAGAGCAGTTCGCGGGCGCGGGCGAGATTGACCAGGGCGCGGTACTGCTTGTCCAGTTCCACGTTGTCGACGACGTGGAGGTTGGCCAGCAGGACGTAACACGGGTCGACCAGCCGGTTGTAGAGGTCGAGGGCCTGGGAGCGGTTGACGGTGCCGTCCTCGACACTGCGGCGCAGCGACTCGATGCCGTCGAAGGCGTCCAGGACCGCGGTCAGCCGCTCGTCGGTGTCCGCGCCCATCGCGTCGCGCACGTCCGGGTTCCGGGCGTTGTCGCGGATGCCGCCGACGGCCTCGTCGGTGGCCGTCCGGCTGCGCCGGAGCGCGGCGAGCCCGTCGGAGGCACGGGGGTCGGCGAGGTAGACCAGGGTCTGGCGGCGTTCCTCCTGGAGGACGCGGACGGTGTCCTCGATGGGATAGCCGATCTTCTCCACCACGGACGACACGTTGAACAGGTCGCCCGCCTCACGTCCCGTCAGCACCGTGGCGAAGGCCCAGATCGCGGTCAGGGACACCAGCGGCACGAGAAGCAGCGCCACGATCTTCCGGCGGATGGACTTCCCGCGAAAGCGCATGGCCTCCCCCAGCTCGGGCCCCCGGCTACCGGGGGTACACATGTGCGTCAACAAACGGCGCGAGCCTACTACCGACGCCCAGGGAACTCGAAGGCCGGTCCGGAAGGTGAACTTCCGCGCCAGCCACGAGGCATGCGGAGTTGTCCGGGCATTGCGGGAGTTGTCTCCCCGAAACCGATGGTGGCCGCGCGGGTCAAGGCCTGTGGAACGCCTGGGCGGTTGGCTGAAATTTTTCGGTTTCTGGGAATCTTCATGGCGGGTTGTTCGTCCTTCTCTACGGGAAACGGGGACGGAATCGGCCACAGGAGCCGCATCTCGCATCCGGGCGGCGTAAAACAGCGCAAGCCGGGCAGCCACTGGGAAGCACGGGTCTTCGGATGCGAACGAGCAGTCTGCTGGCGGTGGGGAGTGACACGGTGACGGGCACGGCGGAGCGGCGCGGAGCGCCCAGAGCGGGCGGGGTGCAAGTGACGGCGCGTCAAAAGGCCGAAGCGCCCGATCGCGACGATCCGGCCGGCGCGGCGGAGACCACGGCTCGAGAGGCGGGGGTTCCGGCTCACGAGGAGGGCCGTGGCGTGCGCGAACGGCAGTACTACCGGCCCCTGTGGGTCGAGGAGCCTGCGCGACGGCGCCGGTTGCCGGATCCGGTACGGACGGCCGCCGTGCGGGCGGTACTCCTCATCGCTCTGACGCTGATTCAGGCCATGGTGGCCTTCCTGTGCACGATGGCCGGGTCCTGGCTGGCGTTCCCCATGGTGATCAGCAGCGTGGTCAGCACGATCGTGGCGACCTGGGGAGCGCTCGACGTGTGGGTGACGCGTCAGGTCTGGAACCAGCGCTACGGCGTGGTGTCCATGCCGAGCAGCACGGCACGGGCCCTGCGACGCGAGCGGCGCCGCGCCCGACGGCAGGCACGCGCCGCCGAGCGTGCGCAGGAGCGAATACGCCGACGGGGCGGGGCCGGGCAGTTGTCCCACTCGTAAGGGGTGACGGCGGAGCCCCGACGAGGCGACCGGGTCCGCCGGCCGCACGTTCGACGGATGCGGCGGATCCGACAGATGCGGCGGATGCAGCGATGCGGTCCATGCATCCGATGCCCGATCCCGTGGTCATCCAGCGGCACCGGACCGGGGTGCTCGCCGAGCACCGTTCGGACGCCGGGGGCACCGCTCCCGTCGCCGCCGCGGCGGCCGACAGCGCCTGACCGCGGGCGGCTGCGGGACCGTTGTGGCCGGTCGCGCAGTCCCCCGCGCCCCTAAGGCGTTGTGGACGCGGGGCGTTTGTACATCCTGGTGGCCGTGATCTCGCTGTGTACCGCCTCCCCCGCCTGGGGCTGCTGCGGCAGACCCGGGCGGAGGTGTTCCTCGACGCTGATGTACTTGAGGCCCGCCCTCAGGTCGGCGTCGTTGCGCATGCGGATGACCAGGGGGAACTCGGCCAGCGCCGTGGTGTCGAACAGGCCGGTGGTGTAGAGGAGCTGGACGCCCAGGGCGTCCGACACCGCCCGCTGGAGCTCCAGCAGGTACGTGGCGTTGGCGCGGCCGATGGGGTTGTCGAGGAACAGTGTGCCGGCGTGCCGGTGTTTGTCGCGGCCCCGGTCGTTCGAGCGCAGCGCGGCCATCGTGCAGTACAGGGCGATGGCGGCGGTGAGGAGCTGGCCGCCGGAGAAGACGTCGCCCATCTGCCCGACGGGGACGCGCTCGGCGCGCAGCACCGCGTCGGGCTTGAGGATCTCGACGGCGACACCCTTGGGCTGGAGGGCCGCCGCGACGCCCCGCAGCAGCAGGGACATGCCGTCCCGCCGCAGGTCGGAGTTCTTCTTGACGGCGGCACGGGTCGCCTCGTCGATGACCTCGCCCAGCCGTTCGGTGAGCGTGGCCTGGTCGGGCTCCTCGAAGCGGATGCGGAGGAACTCCTGTCCCGACCACTCGCCGAGGCCCTCCGGGAGGCGGGAGAGCCGCTGGGCGGAGCGCAGGGTGGCCAGGGCCGACTCGACCAGGCCGCGCAACCGGTCCACGATCGAGTCGCGGTTGCGCTCCAGCTGCTCCAGCTCGTCGGTCAGGACCCGGAGCCGGGGCGCGAAGGCGTCGGCCCACTTCTGGGCGTGTTCGGGCAGTGCGGAGGCGGGCAGTTCGCGGATCTGCTGCCGTGCCGGGGTGCGGACCTGCTCGTAGCGCGTGGAGTTGGCGTGCCGGACGAGGATGTCGCTGGCCTCGCGGACGGCGGCCTCGGCGGCGGACAGGTCGGCGGCGCAGCCGCGCAGGGAGCGGCGGGCCTCGGCGGCGGACTGCCGGGCCTCCTCCGGGCTGCCGGGGTACGGCTCGGTCTCCTCCTGCTCCTCCTCCGCGGTGTGCTCGCGCAGCAGGTCGCGGAGCATGGCGGCGATCTCGTCGAAGCCGCTCGCCGCGTCCTCGGCGGCGCGGTGGGCGTCGAGGAGCTCGGCGTGCGCCTCGCGGGCCTGGTTCAGCGCCTCGGTGTGGGAGGCGAGTTCGGCCGTGGCGGTGCGCAGCAGGGTCTGCGCGTGCTCGGCGTCGCGCGGCCGGCGCTCCTCGGGGAGGTCGGTGTGGGCCTCGCCGTCCTCGGGCGCGTGCCGTTCGGCCTCGCCGCGCAGCCGCCCGAGCTGCTCGCTCGCGCTCGACATGCGGGTCTCCAGGAGCTGCACCAGCTCCTCGGCACGGGCGGCGGCGGCCTGGCGGCTGGGTCCGTCGGAGCCGTCGGGTGATTCGAGGAGCTGTTCGGCGCGCGTACGGACCTTGTTGCTCAGCCGGTCCAGCTCCGCGCGGGCCGCGCTCTCGTCGCTCTCGGCACGGGCCTGCTCGGCCCGCAGGTCGGCGCCGACGCCGACCTTCTCGTACAGCTGTGACGCCGCCCGGTAGGCCTCACGGAGGGCGGGCAGGGAGGCCTTCGGGGTCTGGGCGTCGTCCTCGGGTACGTCATCGGGGGCGCCCGCGATCTCGGAGCGCTCGGCGCGCAGCGCGCGGGCGGTGCGGCGGGCGTCGTCGGCGGCGCGCTGGGCGGCCCGCCGGTCCTCGTCGGCGGCCCGGGCCCGCTCCAGGCAGGCCTGGGCGCTCGCCTCGGCCTCGGCCGCCTCGTCGGCCAGTTCGCGCAGCTTGACCTGCCAGCCGGCCCGCTCGCGCAGCCGGAAGGCGAGCCCGGCGAGGGCGTCGGCGGAGCGGCGGGCCTTCTGGGCGGCCTCCTGCCGCTCGTCCCGGACGCGCGCGGCCTCGGCGGCGGCCTCGTCGGCCTCGGCCCGCACCGTGCGCGCCTCGGCCAGTTCGGCCTCCGCCTCTTCCGCGAACGCGCGGGTGTCGTGTGCCGCCTGGGCCAGTTCGGCGAGTCGGCCGGCCGGGCAGCCGGTACGCCAGGAGGCGAGCCGGGCGGCCAGCTCGCGGTCCTTGCCGAGCCGGGCGGCGAGCGTGCGGATCTCCTCGTCCCGCTCGGTCGCCCTGGCGCGCAGCGCCTGCCGCTCCTCGTCGGCGGCGTGCTCGTCGTGCATGGCCGGGTTCGGCGGGACGAGGAACACGTCTCCGCTGTCGGTGTCCGGGGCGGGGGTCGGGGCGAGCAGGGCGGCGGCGGTGCCGACCGCCACGGCGGACCGGGGCAGCAGCGCCGCGTCGCCCAGCGCTTCCCGGGCGCGTGCGTGGGAGTCCGGGTCGGTGATGATCACGCCGTCGACCAGTTCGGGCCGGGCGGCCAGCACGCGCGCGTGGTCGGCCGGGTCGACGGCCTGGGCGAGGTAGCGCCAGCCGGGCAGCGCGGGGATGCCGTGCTCGCCGAGGAACTCGACCGTGGCCAGCACGTCCGGGCCGGGCGGCAGCAGCCCGCCGTCACCGAGCGCGCCGAGGATGCGGGAGTCGTCGGCGGCGGCCGTACGCAGGTCGAACAGCTGGCGTTCGGCGGAGCTGACCGCGTCGTCGAGCAGGTCGCGCAGGTCGTCGGCGGAGCGGTCGAGCTCCTCGGGGCTGAGCCCCTGCTCGCCCGGGGCGGGACGGGTGGCCGGCGCGCTGTCCGTGCCGTGGCGGGGCTGCGGGATGCCCGGGCGGGTCTCGGGGGTCAGGCTGAGCAGTTCCGCCAGCCGCTCCTCCCCCGCCAGCGCCTCGGCGGTGCGGCGCTCGGCCTCGTACGACCGCTCGGCCGCCGTCGCCGCGTCCGCCGCGCGGGCCGCGGTCAGTTCCGCGCGGGTCTCGGTGGCGGCGGCTTCGCGCGCGTGCTCGGTGGCCCGGCGGGACGCCTCGCGGGCCGAGTCCCAGGCGGCGACGGCGGTCTTCTCGGCGTCGCTGGCGGCGAGGGCCGCACGGGCCGGGTCGGCGTCGGGCGCGCTGTCGTCGAGCCAGCCGGCCCGGACCGCCTCGGCGGTCTCCTGCTCGACCTCCGACAGGCGCTGCTTGAGGTGCCCGACTTCGCTGCGGGCCCGCTGCGCCTGTGTGGCGGCGGCGGTGGAGTCCTGGTAGGCCGCGTCGCTGACCTCCTGGAGGGCGGCGGAGCGCTCCTCCTCCTCGTTGGCGTGGTGCTCCGCCTTCTCCGCGGCCGCGTGCAGGGCCCGTACGAGGTCCACGGCGGCCTTGGAGCGGGCGGCCAGCGCCGGGGCGGCGTCGCGCTCCGCCTCCTGGATCGCGGCGGACACGCGGGCGACTCGGTCGGCGGCCGCGCGGTGGCGCAGTACGGCCTCGGCGGCCTGCCACGCGGAGTACAGCGTGCGGGCGTCGGCGAGCTCGCGCTTCTGCGCGGCGGCGGACTTCTCGGCCGCGGCGAGGGCCAGTGATGCGTGCCGGTAGGCCAGTTCGGCGGAGATCAGCGCGCTGCGCTCGCGGGCCGCCTCGGCGTGCGTGACGGCGTACGCGGCGGCGGTGACGCGCTGGGCCAGGTCGGCGGCCCGGACCCGCTCCTGGACCCCGCGCGCGGACAGCCTGCGCGCCAGGGTCCGCGTCCGGCGCTCGGCCCCGGCATGGATGTCACGCGCGCGGGAGCGGGCCTCGGCGGCTTCGACGATCCGACCGAGCAGGTCGACGGATCCGGCGGTGAAGTCGCGTTCGGCGATCAGCTCGGCCCGCCGGCCCAGCTTGTTGCCGAAGCCGCTGACCAGGTCGGCGAGCCCGTCGGTGTCACGCGTGTCGGTGACGGCGCGCAGCAGCAGGTCGGTGAAGTCGGCGTCCTTCTTGACCGCGAAGAGACCTGCGGCCTCGCCCTCGTCGGCGTTCATCTCCCGCTGGTAGCGGAAGAGTTCGGGGTCGAGTCCGAGGTCGCCGAGGTGCTCGATCCAGCGGTCGTGGATCTCCTCCCAGTGCACCTCCAGGTGCGGGTACGTCTTGCCCGCCTCCATGAGGGCGTCGCGGAAGCCTTTCATGGTGCGGCGCCGGCCGCGCGCGCCCGACTGGCCCTCGACCGGGGCCCGTACGGCGGTGGACTCGGCCACGGGGAGGTTGTCGAGGCTCAGTCCGGGCCCGGGGCGGAAGGAGTACCAGGCCTCGGCGAACTTCCGCGGGTCGTTGGAGACCTGCCGCCCGCGCCACTCGCTGACCTTGCCCACGACGACACACTCGCCGGTCAGCACGTGCTGCCATTCCAGCGCGACGTGTCCGCAGTCGTCGGCGAGCAGGAACTTGCGCAGCACGCCGGAGCTGGCGCCGCCGAGCGTGTTCCGGTGGCCCGGCAGCATCACCGAGAAGATCAGCTTGAGCAGCACCGACTTGCCGCCGCCGTTCTCCAGGAAGAGCACGCCCGCGGGCGCCGGCCGGCGCGGCGGGCCGACGGGCTCCTCCTCGAAGAACTCCGCCTGAGTGGGTGCGGGGTCGGGCACGGGCTCGCCCACACCGCGCAGGTCGAGCACGGTGTCGGCGTAGCGCGCACCGGCCGGCCCGATGGAGTAGAGGCGGACCCGGGACAGCTCGTACATGGCGGACTCTCGTAAGTCTTCGTGAGATGGGGAGTTCAGGAGGAGTGGAACGGCAGCCCGGCGTCGGCGACCAGCTCCAGGTCGTCGCTCTCCTCGGGGGGCAGCAGCGTCGGCGTGCCGTCGGTGACCGGGACGACGCCCAGTTCCAGCAGTTCGGCCATGGCGGCGCTGCCGGCCATGTCGCGGACCTGGAGCTGGTAGCGGGCGGTCGTGCGGTACGTGCCGCCGTTGTCGTCGCCGGTGCGCTGGAGGAAACCGGACTCGGTGAGGAACGCGACAGCCTTGGCGATGATGCCGGTGGTCGAACCGGCGAGCCGGCGTGCGTCCTTGGTCGCGCCGGTCGCGCTGCGCCGGACCCAGATCCGCCAGGCGGCCTCCAGACCGGGCGCGTCGCTCGCCGGGTCGGTGTTCTCGCCCTGTTCGGCGGCGCGCTCCTCCAGCCGGCGACAGGCCTGGCGGACGAAGGCGTCGACGCCGTTGACCGTGACGCGGCCGATGTAGCCGTCGTCGGCGAGGTCCTCGGGGCGCGGGAACGCCATGGCGGCGACGGCGAGATGGGCGAGCCCGTGCAGGAACCGGTCGCCGCCGTCGGCGGACGTACGACGCGCGTAGTCGCCCATGCGGACGGCGAACACCGAGTCCTCGGCGGCGGTCACGGCCATGCCCGCGCGCGGGGACACCTCCAGCACGATCAGCCCCAGTCCGGTCGCCACCGCGTCGGCGAGCCGCGCGAAGGGCGGGTCCTCGCGGTAGCGCCGCAGCAGGTCCGCGTACTCCTGGTCGCGGGCGGGCTGAAGCTTGGGCTGCAACCCGAAGGAAACGAGCCGCGCCGCGTCGGCGGCGTCGGCGGGGGTGACGGCGGCGGTGCCGGCCGCGGGGGCCGTCCCCTCCGGCTCACTCCACTCGACGTGCTCGCTCACGGCTTGAACTCCTCGGTCTCGGAAACAGGGTGAAGGCCGTCGCCCTCAGCGACGCGGGGCGGTGACATGGGCGGCTCCGCCGCGCGGGCGCGACCGGCCACAACGGAGCCGCACCCGCCCACCGGCGGACACATCACGCGGCCTCCGTACGGTCCGCCGCCATCCCCGCCGCGTCCAGCAGCGCGGTGCCGACGATCAGATCCGCCCCGCCGAACTCCGGATCATCGAGCTCGGTCCCGTCGTCCACGGCGAACAGCAACTTCTGCTCGCCCTGGCGATAGGCCGTACCGACCGGCGGACTCGCGGCGTGCACCGCCAGCAGGGCCACCAGGTACGGCAGCTCGGGATCCCGCCGCCGGGCCTCGGCCAGCAACCCGGACAACCGGCGCGGCGCGTCCGCCGGCAGGTCGAGCAGTTCCTGCGCGGCCGCCATCTGCTCCTCGCTGAACCGGCTGTCGTCGGGCGTGGCGATGAGATCCGGTTCGGGCATCTCCGCGCCCAGATGCTCCCGCTCCACCGGCGGCGTCAGCAGTATGTCGACGAGGTCCGCGACCCGGACGGACACCGGCGTACGCAACCCGGTGCCGCGCCCGAAGAAGGCGTCCGTGACCCGCACTGCCTGCTCCAGCGGCAGCGGCAGGACGGGCGAGACGAGATGCCCGTACAGGTCGATCCCCGACGTCGTCATCGGTGTGGCGAAGGCCTGCCGGTCCTGCTCGGCGCGGAACAGCGGTCCGGCCTCCAGCAGCCGGGACTGCAACTGCGTGTGCCGCCGGATGCAGTCCTTGACGATGTCGACGAGCTCGGCGGCGCGGCGCTTGTGCTCGGGATCCTCGGACTCGTCGCGGGCCTTGCGGATATTGGTGAGGATCGCGTTCTCGTGGCGGTAGCGGTCGGCCACGTGCTCCAGGGCCTCGGCGATCATGTCGGGCACGGTGGTGAGCCAGTCCACCGCGCGCACGTTGCGCCGGGTCGCGTCCAGGGCGCGGCGCAGGGTCTCCGAGTACTGGACGGTGCGGTAGCGGGCCTGTTCGGCCGCGAGCTGGGCGTCGGCGAGCCGGCCGCGGCTGATCAGCACCTCAAGCTTCACCTCGGCGGCGATCTGCGCGCTGGTGACGTCCGTGTCGAGGGCGCCGACGAGGACGTTGACCGCCTCGTCCGTCGTCCGCAGGTAGACCGTGCCGCCCGGGCCCGGGACCTCCTCGATCAGCTTGAAGTCGTAGTCACGGCGCACATACGTGCCGTCCGCCCCGAACGTGCCGTACACCGCGCGGAAGCCGCGGTCGACGCTGCCGACGTTGATCAGGTTCTCCAGGACCCAGCGGGCCACCCGCTCGTGCTCGGCGGCGGGGCGCCGCGGGGCCTGGGCGGCGATGCGCGGGATGAGGCGGGCGACGATCTGGTCGTGGTCCGCGCCCGTGTCGAAGTCCATGTTCAGCGTGACGAGGTCGATGGCCGCGAGGGCGACCTCCGCCATGCCGTACACCGAGTACTCGCCGGCGAGGTTGGCCTTGCGCGCGTCGAGGTCGTGCAGCGGCGCGGTGCAGGCGAGCGCGCGCAGGCGCCGCGCCAGGCCCTCGTCGGCGGCCGGCCCCAGGGCAGGGCGTGGCCCCGCGCTGAGCTGGGGCGGAACGCTGTCCGTCGATGCAGGCGAAGTCACGGTGCACAGACTAGGTCCTGGGTCTGACAACGACCCAAACGACGCGGATACGCCCCGGCGGCAGGGGCTCTCCGACTCCGCTCCGTCCCCTCAGCCGTCCTCGCCGACCCGCCGCCGGTACACCTCGACGACCCGCTCCAGCGAGTCGTCGAGATATCCGGCGAGCAGTCCCTCGGCCTTCCCCTGGTCCCCCACTTGAAGAGCCTCGAGAATTGCGACATTTCGCGCGATGTAGGGTTCGTGCAGCCGCTGCGGCTCGTCCACCACGTGGAAGGCCAGGCGCAGTTCGGCGAAAACGCTCCGCATCAACTCGTCGGTACGCTCACTCGCGGCGAGAGCGACGAGTTCCCGGTGGAAGTGGATGTTGGCCGTGCCCACACCCTTCCAGTCGCCTTCCCGAGCCGCCCGCCGCCCTTCGTCCACGGCACCGGCGAGCCCGTCGAGGCCGTACGGCGGCTCACCGAGACCACGTACGACGGCGCACTCGACGAGCCGCCGGGTGCGGTAGATGTCCTCCACGTCCTCGACGGTCAGGACCCGCACGAAGACGCCCCGGTTCAGCTCGTGGACGAGCAGGCGTTCATGCGTGAGCAGCCGGAACGCCTCGCGCAGGGTGTTGCGGGAGACGCCGAGCGCGCCGCCGATGCTGTCCTCCGAGAGCCGGGTGCCGGGCGGGAAGTAGCCCTCGGCGATCCGGCTCCTGAGGATGTCCGAGACACGTTCGGCGGTGCTGGTGCGCCCCAGGAGTGCCCGGTCGTCGGAGAGATCCCTCAACTGCTCTGTCATGCCGGAATTCAATCGCAGATTACAAGAACGAAACAACATGGGTATTGAGGGATCGTTGAACAATCCTCTACGGTGCTACGCACGGCGTCGTTCTCACGGCGCGGCGCCGACCGCTCCCGCACGGCACGGCTCACTCCGAAGCACCCTCCGTCCCTCCTTCTGCGAGGTGCCCATGAGCACGACCCCTCCACCGCAAGCCCTGACCGACGACACCCACCCGGCGAGCGCTGAACACACCTCGGACGACGGGGCGTTGGGCTGGCTGCGTGCCCTGGGCCCGCGCGGCCGCCGCGCGTTCGCCGGTGCCTTCGGTGGCTACGCCCTGGACTCGTACGACTACTTCACGCTGCCGCTGAGCATGGTCGCGCTGTCCGCGTACTTCGGCCTGAACAGCGGCCAGACCGGCCTCTTCACGACGGTCACCCTGGTGGTCTCCGCGATCGGCGGCGCCCTCGCGGGCGTGCTCGCCGACCGCGTCGGCCGGGTGAAGGCGCTGATGGTCACGGTGATCACCTACGCGGTCTTCACCGTCGCCTGCGGCTTCGCACCCAACTACGAGACGCTGCTGGTCTTCCGCGCCCTCCAGGGCCTCGGTTTCGGCGGCGAGTGGGCGGTCGGCGCGATCCTGGTCGCCGAGTACGCGAGCGCCAAGCACCGGGGCCGCACGCTCGGCGCGATCCAGAGTTCCTGGGCCGTGGGCTGGGGCATGGCCGTGATCGCCTACACCCTCATCTTCTCGGTGGCCGGTGACGATCTGGCCTGGCGCATCATGTTCTGGACCGGGGCGCTGCCCGCGCTGCTCGTCATCTGGGTGCGGCGCAGTGTGCACGACGCGCCCGAGGCGGCCGCCGCTCGTGAACAGAGCGCGGAGAAGGGCTCGTTCACGGCGATCTTCAAGCCCGGCCTGCTGCGGACGACGATCTTCGCGGTGCTGCTCTCGACCGGCGTACAGGGCGGCTACTACACGCTGGCCACCTGGGTACCCACCTACCTCAAGTCCGAGCGCAACCTCTCGGTCGTCGGCACCGGCGGCTATCTGACGTTCCTGATATCGGGCGCCTTCATCGGCTACCTGACGGGCGGTTACCTCACCGACAAGCTGGGCCGGCGGCGCAACATCTGGCTCTTCGCCCTGCTGTCGGCGATCTGCATCCTGGCGTACGCGAACATCCCGAGCGGCGCCAACACCCTGATCCTGGTGCTCGGGTTCCCGCTCGGCTTCTGCATGTCGGCGATCTTCAGCGGCTTCGGCTCGTACCTGAGCGAGCTGTACCCGACGGCGGTGCGCGGCACGGGGCAGGGCTTCACGTACAACACCGGGCGGGCGGTGGGTGCCGTCTTCCCGACGACGGTCGGTTTCCTGGCCGACAGCTGGGGCGTGGGCGGCGCGCTGGTCTTCGGGGCGATCGGCTACGGCATCGCGGCCCTGGCGCTGCTGGGGCTGCCCGAGACGCGCGGGAAGGAACTCGCATGAACCGCACGAGTACCGAGACCGGGGACCGCCCCGTCGTCCTCGTCGACGAGCACGCGCGCGCGTGGAGCCCGGAAACGGCCCGCGCCCGCTTCCGGGAGGGTCTGACGGGCCCCACGGCCGGGGTCGCGGCGGGCCACACCCAGGCCAACCTGATCTCAGTGCCCGCCGACTGGGCCTACGACATGCTGCTGTTCTGCCAGCGCAACCCCAAGCCCTGCCCGGTCCTCGACGTCACGGACGCGGGTTCCTGGACCACCGTGCTCGCCGGAGGCGCGGACCTGCGCACCGACCTGCCGCGCTACCGCGTGTGGCGGGACGGAGAGCTGGTGGACGAGCCGGCGGACGTGCGTTCGTACTGGCGGGACGACCTGGTGTCGTTCCTGATCGGGTGCAGCTTCACCTTCGAGTGGGCGCTGGGCGAGGCGGGCGTGCCGATCCGCCACGTCGAACAGGGCCGCAACGTCCCGATGTACGTGACCGGCCGGCAGTGCCGTCCGGCGGGGCGGCTGCACGGACCGATGGTGGTGTCCATGCGGCCGGTGCCGCCGAAGCACCTGGCGGCGGCGATCCGGGAGAGCAGTCTGCTGCCGGCGGTGCACGGCAGCCCCGTACACTGCGGCGATCCCTCGGGGCTCGGCATCGACGACCTCGGCAGCCCCGACTTCGGCGACCCGGTGGACACCGAACCGGACGACATCCCGGTGTTCTGGGCCTGCGGTGTGACCCCGCAGGCGGCCGTGATGGCATCGCGTCCGCCGTTCGCCCTCACGCACGCCCCGGGGCAGATGTTCCTCACCGACGCCCGCGACGAGCAGTACCGCGTGGCCTGACAGGAGACACTGGATTCATGGCCTGCATCGACCTGAACGCCGACCTCGGTGAGGGCTTCGGCCGCTGGCGGCTCACCGATGACGAACGGCTGCTGTCGGTCGTCACCAGCGCCAACGTGGCCTGCGGCTTCCACGCCGGGGACGCGGCCACCATGCGCCGGGTGTGCGAGCTGGCGGCCGAGCGCGGCGTCCGGATCGGCGCCCAGGTGTCCTACCGGGACCTGGCCGGGTTCGGGCGGCGCGCGATGGACGTGCCGTCCGCCGAACTGGCGGCCGAGGTGGCCTACCAGATCGGCGCCCTGGAGGTCTTCGCCCGTGCGGCGGGCGCCGGCGTGGCCTACGTGAAACCGCACGGCGCGCTCTACAACCGGGTCGTGCACGACGAGGAGCAGGCCGCCGCGGTCGTCGACGGCGTGCTCCTCGCGGACGCCGCGCTGCCGGTGCTGGGCCTGCCCGGTTCACGCCTGCTGGAGCTGGCCGGGCAGGCCGGCCTGCCGGTCGTCACGGAGGCGTTCGCGGACCGCGCGTACACCGACGCGGGCACGCTCGTGCCGCGCTCCCTGGAGGGCGCCGTGCTCACCGACCCCGACACCGTCGTGGAGCGGTCGCTGGGCCTGGCCCGCTCCGGCGAGGTCGTCTCCCATTCGGGGGCACGGATCGAGGTACGCGCGCGTTCCCTGTGCCTGCACGGCGACACGCCCGGCGCGGTGGAGCTGGCACGCCGCGTCCGGGAGCGGCTGGAGGCGTCGGGGGTCCGGGTGGAGGCCTTCGCATGAGGGTCCTGCCGGTCGGCGAAGACGCCCTGCTCGTCGAGGTCTCCTCGGGCGACGAGGCCCAGGCCCTCCACGCCGAGCTGCTGCGGCGCCGCGCGGAGGGCTCGCTGTCCGCCCGCGAGATCGTGCCCGCGGCCCGCACGGTCCTGCTCGACGGCCTCGACGCCCCTGCCCGGGTGGCCGCCGAACTGACCGCCGCGGAACTGCCGCCCGCTCCCCCACGCGCGCGTGAGGCGGTCGAGATCCCGGTGCGCTACGACGGCCCGGACCTGGCCGACGTCGCCGCGCACTGGGGCGTGCCGGAGCGGGAGGTCGCCCGCATTCACGCGCGGACGGAGTTCCGGGTCGCCTTCTGCGGCTTCGCTCCCGGCTTCGGCTACCTCACCGGCCTGCCACCGCGCTACGACGTCCCGCGCCGGGCCACTCCGCGCACGGCCGTCCCGGCGGGGTCGGTGGCGCTGGCGGGCCCCTACACGGGCGTGTATCCGCGTTCGTCGCCGGGCGGCTGGCAGCTGATCGGCACGACGGACGCCGTCCTGTGGGACCACGCGCGCGTGCCGGCCGCGCTGCTGTCGCCGGGCACGCGGGTGCGGTTCGTCCCCGTCGAGCCGGTGGAGCACTCGTGACCGATCGCGCGCTCGCCGTCGTCCGGGCCGGGGCCCTGACCACCGTGCAGGACCTGGGACGGCCCGGGCACGCCCATCTCGGGGTGCCCCGCTCCGGGGCGCTGGACCGGCCCGCGGCGGACCTCGTCAACCGGCTGGCGGGCAATCAACCCGCGGCGGCCGTGCTGGAGACGACCCTCACCGGCTGCGCCGTACGCCCCCGTTCGACCGTCACCGCGGCCGTGGCGGGCGCGCCCTGCCGGGTCACGGTGGACGGACGGCCCGTCGCCTGGGGCGCGCCGGTGCACGTGCCCGCCGGGGCGCTGCTGGACGTCGGACCTGCCGTGTCGGGTGTACGCAGCTATGTGGGCGTCTCCGGGGGCATCGCGGTCGAGCCGGTGCTCGGCAGCCGCTCGACGGACCTGCTGTCGGGGCTCGGCCCGCCCCCTCTCGCGGACGGCACGGTGCTGCTCCTGGGCCGGCCGACGGGCGCGCACGCGCGCGTGGACGTCGCCCCGCAGCCGGCGCCACCGGCCGAGCTGGTCCTTCGGGTGACACTCGGCCCGCGCGACGGCTGGTTCACGCCGGAGGCCGTGCGCGCCTTCCTCTCACGTCCCTACCGGGTGTCCCCCGCGAGCAACCGCATCGGGCTGCGCACGGAGGGACCCGCCCTGGAGCGGGCCCGGCCCGGGGAACTCCCCAGCGAGGGCATGGTGCTGGGCGCGGTCCAGGTCCCGCCCGACGGCAGACCGGTGGTGTTCCTCGCCGACCACCCGACCACCGGGGGCTACCCGGTGATCGCGGTGGTCCGCGCCGCCGACCTGCCGGCAGTCGCCCAGGCGGTTCCGGGCACCCCGGTCCGCTTCGTGGCCGTACGGCGCCGCTGAACCGGCCGGAGCACGCCGGTCACCCCGGCCTGTCAGGCCGCGTCCGGCTGCTCGGCCACCGACAGGGCGGCGAGCGCGGCGGACACGGCCGCGGAGGTCCGCAGATCGAGCCGGGCGCTCGTGCCCCGGGCCCGGTGCCGGAGCTCGTCGGCGGCTAGGGTCAGGAGCTGGGGCAGCAGGTCGGTGCACCGGCGGGCCACCCAGCCGGTCCCTGCCGTGGCCAGCCACCGCAGGCTCGCCGACCTGGTCGGACCGGGGAACTCCGGCTCGGGCGAGGGCGCGGGTCCCGTCGCGAGGCCGTGTTCCGCGAGCAGCGTGTGGAAGCGCAGGGCCAGCTGCCGGTGCCCGCGCTCTCCGGGGTGCAGCCGGTCCGCGCTCCACAGGGCGCGGTCCGTGATCCAGTCGCCCTCGCACGCGTGCAGGTGCAGAGCTCCGTACCGGTCGGACAGCGCGTGGACGACCGTGTTCACGGCGCGCTGCCGCCGAGCCAGCGGGTGGGCCAGTGCCCCCGGCAGCCCGAGCATGGTGCCCGGGTCGGGCAGGCAGGCGGTGAGCAGCACCGCGCCCTGCTCGGTGAGGGCCGCGTACACCTGGTCGAGCCGGGCCGCCACGGCCTGGATGTCGAAGGTGCAGCGCAGGGTGTCGTTGACGCCGACGACGACGGACACGAGGCCGGGCCGCAGCTCCAGCGCGGCAGGCAACTGCCGCTCCAGCACGTCCCGGGTCTGCGACCCGCTCACCGCGAGGTTGGTGAACCGGACGGGTCCCCCGCCGAGCCCGGCGGCCAGCAGCGCGGCCCAGCCGCGCCACGCCCCGTCGCCGACGGGATCACCCACCCCCTCGGTCAGCGAGTCACCGAGGGCCACGAAATCCGGGGCCCCGTCGAGCCGGGAGGACCCCCCGAACCGCACGGGTCTCATGCCACGCCTCCGGGCACGAACGGGCGTACGGGGACGGCCGCGTCGTGCGCGGCGAGGAACGCGTCGACCGCCGCGTCCCACCCGAAGCACTCCGCACGCGCGCGTGCCCCCTCGCGCCGGTCCGCCTCCAGGCGTTCCAGCAGCAGGTCCACGGCGTCCGCGAAGGCCTCCCCGTGATCCGCCGCGACGGCCCCGGCAGCGCCGATCACCTCCGGCAGCGCGGACGACGCGCTCGCCACCACGGGCGTGCCGCACGCCATGGCCTCCAGCGCGGCGAGCCCGAACGTCTCGGCGGGCCCCGGCGCCAGGGCCACGTCGGCGGACGCCTGGAGCGCGCCGAGCAGCCCGCGGTCGGAGACGTGCCCGAGGAAGGTGACCGGCAGGGCACTCTCGCGCGCCCGCTGTTCGAGCCGGGCGCGCAACGGCCCGTCCCCGGCCACCACCAGCACCGCCCGTCGTCCGCGCCGCCGCAGCGCCTCCAGGGCGTCCAGCGCCGTGCCGGGCCGTTTCTCGACGGACAGCCGCGAGCACATCACCAGCAGCGTCTCGTCCACGCGCGCGTGCCGCGCCCGCACCTCCGGGTCGCGCAGCGCGGGGTGCCGCTGCACCAGGTCGACGCCCAGCGGGGCGCGGACGACGTTGCGTGCCCCGATCCGTACGAACTCCCGCTCGGCGAACTCGGTGGTGCACACCACGCGCGCGTACGTGTGGGCCGTACGGACGTTGAGGGCGTCGGCGGCACGCCGGGCGGCCCCCTCGGGCAGGCCCCAGGTGCGCAGCACGCCGTCGGCGGTCTCGTGGGAGACCATCACGGCCGGGATCCGGGCGCGCCGCGCCCACCTGCCGGTCCACCTGAGGGTCGTGCGGTCGGACACCTCCAGCCGGTCCGGCGCGAGCTCCTCCAGGAGCCGGGCCACCCGCCGCTTGTCGGCGAGCACGCGGTAGCCGCCGGTGCCGGGCAGCAGCGGCCCGGGGAGTGTGATCACCCGCCCCTGCTCGGTCTCCCGGTCGCTCATCCGCTCGCCGGGGATCACGAGGACGGGCTCGTGCCCCGCCGCCTTGAAGCCCTTGCCGAGTTCCCGCAGGGCGGTGCGCAGACCGCCGGACGCGGGCGCGACGAAGTTGGCGAGCCGCACGATCCGCAGCGGCTGGCGGCTGCTGTCGCCCGAACGCGAGTCGCTCATGCCGCCACCGCCGTCCTGCGTCCGGCGAGCACGTTCGCGTAGTGCCCGATCAGCTGGTCCCCGACGGCCGCCCAGGTGCGGCCCTCGACGGTGGCCCGCCCGGCCGCGCCGAAAGCGGCCCGCAGCGCGGGGTCGGCCGCCAGGGCACGCACCGCGTCCCGGACGGCGGCCGTGTCGCGCGGCGGCACCAGCAGGCCGGTTTGTCCGTGGGCGACCAGGTCCAGCGGCCCGCCCGCGGCGGGCGCCACGACGGGCAGGCCGCTGGCCATGGCCTCCTGCACCGTCTGGCAGAAGGTCTCGAAGGGACCCGTGTGCGCGAAGACGTCGAACGAGGCGAAGACCCTGGCGAGGTCGTCGCCGGTACGGCGGCCGAGGAAGACCGCGCCGGGCAGCGCCTGCTCCAGGCCGGGCCGGCTCGGGCCGTCGCCGACGACCACGACCCGGACGCCCTCCAGGCCGCAGGCACCGGCGAGGAGTTCGACCTGCTTCTCGGGGGCGAGCCGGCCGACGTAGCCGACGATCAGCTCACCGTTCGGGGCGAGTTCGCGACGCAGGGCCTCGTCGCGGCGGTCGGGCCGGAAACGTTCGGTGTCGACCCCGCGCGGCCACAGCTCGACCCGGGGCACACCGTGCGTCTCCAGGTCGCGCAGGGCCGCGCTGGACGGGGCGAGAGTGAGGTCGGCGGCGCCGTGCACGGAGCGGATCCGCCGCCAGGCGGCGGCCTCTCCGGCACCCATGTAGGTGCGGGCGTATCCGGCCAGGTCGGTCTGGTAGACGGCGACGGCGGGGGTGCCGAGGCGGGCGGCGGCGGCCATGCCGCGCACGCCGAGGACGAAGGGGCTGGCGAGGTGGACGACATCGGCGCGGTGCTCGATGAGGGTGGCGGCCAGGCGGCGGCTGGGGAGGGCGACGCGGACCTGGGGGTAGCCGGGGAGCGGGAGGGAGGGGACGTGGACGACGGGGCACGGCACGTCGGCGTCGGGCTTGTTCCCGGGCGCGGGGGCCGGGGCGACGACGACGGGGGCGTGACCGCGATCGACGAGGTGCCGGGCGGTCTGGAGCGCGCAGTGGGCCACGCCGTTCACATCGGGGGGAAAGGATTCGGTCACGATGACGACACGCATACCCGTGTTGTCGCCGTGCCGGACGTGGCCGCGTCAACGTGGATCTTTCCGGCCGAGGAACGTCCTATGAGCGTTCTGAGGCGCACCCGCGCAGGTCAGGCCGCGTCCATACGCCCCTGACCCGCGAGTCACCCCTCGTTCACCCGGGCGGCCTGATTCCGCCCCGGCGTCCTTGCGCGAAGGGAGTCACAGGCTCATACGGAGCGGGGTCACACAGCGGTCTCCTCGGGACCGATCCGGCTGCGTACGGCCGTCTGGACCTCGGCCTCCTCGGCCGGGTCGGCGGCGAGCCGGCGCAGTCGCTCGACGACACGGGTGTCTCCGGTCTCGGCGTGCCGGGCGGCGATCTCACGGGTGGTCTCCTCGCAGTCCCACAGGCACTCGACGGCGAAGCCGGTGGCGAAGGAGGGGTCGGTGGCGGCGAGGGCGCGGGCGGCCCGGCCGCGCAGATGGGAGGAGGCGGTCTCGCGGTAGATGTGGCGGAGCACGGGTGCGGCGCAGGCGATGCCGAGCCGTCCGGTGCCGTCGACCAGGGTCCACAGGGTCGGTGCGTCGGGGCCTTCGCCCCGTACGGCTTCGCGGAGTGCCGCGAGGACCAGGTCGCGGTCCTGCGCCCCGCCCCGGCAGGCGAGGACGCGTCCGGCGGCGGCGCCGAGCGCGTCCGGCCGCCGGGCCCAGCCGCGCGCCCGGTCGATGGCGGCGAGCGAGCGCATGCGCTCGAAGGCGTCGACGGCGGCGTCCACGACGACCGTCGAGCCGGTGGCCACGGCGTCCTCGATCAGGCCGAGGGCGTCGGGATCGTTGCCGTCGGCGAGGTAGCGCAGGGCGGTGCACCGGGCTCCGTCGCCGCCGTCCTTCGCCGCCTGGACGATCTCGGCCCGGTCCTCGGGCCCGGCCACGGCGGTGAGACAGCGGGCGGCCGGTACGTGGAGTGCGGCGCCTCGTTCGAGGCCTTGCTGGGCCCATTCGAAGACGGCCTGCACACTCCACCCGGGACGTGGCCCGGTCGGCCGCATCTGTCGCTGCCAGCGGTCGAAACAGCCCGCCTCATGGGCGGCACGCACGCGTGTGGCGATGGATTCGCGCGGATCCTCGGCCCACAGCCGCCACGGACGGGGTTCGAAGGCGTCCCGGACGGTCGCCGCCAGCTCGGCGTCGCCCTCCGGATCGGCCGGGAACCGCGCGAGGACGGGTGCGGCGAGGGCGCGCAGGCCCGCGTCGTCGTCCCTGAGGGCCAGTTCGTCGAGGGCCCAGGCCCAGTTGGAGCCGTGGGCGGCGTACCTGCGCAGCAGTTCGAGCGCGTCCCGCCTGCCGTAGGAGGCGAGGTGCCCGAGGACGGCGAGGGTGAGCCCGGTGCGCGACTCGTCGGTGTCGAGGACGTCCTCGGCGCCGAAGAGGTGGGCCTCGATCGCGTCCAGCTCGCCGTTCAGGTCGAGGTAGAGGCGGGCGTAGTAGAGGGAGCGGTTCTCCACCTGCCAGTCGTGGCGGGGATCGCGCAGCACGCAGTGGTTCAACGCCGCGAGCGCCTCGGGGCGCGGGGCGGTGAGCGCGTGCAGCGTGCCGTCGCCGCGGCCCCGCTGGAGCAGGCCGAGCAGCGTACCGCTGGGCGCTATGACCGGTTCGAACATGGGAAACAGCCTCACATCAAGCGTCGACGCAACCGGGGACGTGTACTACCTGGCCGCGCGACAACACGTCGGAGTGCCCGCCGTTTCCTGCTTGCTGTAGACCATCTTCCTCTGCCTCTCGTCGGTGGCCCTTGCGGACCGCGTCACGGCCCGCGCGGTGCGGCAACACCTGCCCATCCATCACGTCCGTGAACCACGTCGTCATGATGACCCGGTACTTCCGTCTGCCGCGACCGAAATTTCGGCGGCCCCGTCCCGCCTCCCCCGTTTTCGTTGTCGTTCCAGGTCAGACTGGTCGGCTCAACGCTCGCCGAACAGTTCGAGCAATTCCGTCCGACCGAACATCCTGGCGGTGTCGACCGCCGAGGGGGTGCCGGCGGACGGGTCTGCGCCGCTCTCCAGGAGGGCCTTGATGACGTCCGTCTCACCCTTGAAGACCGCTCCCGCGAGCGGGGTCTGACCCCGGTCGTTCACCCGGTCGGCCTCGGCTCCGCGGGCGAGCAGCGCGCGTACCGCCTCGGAGTGGCCGTGGTACGCGGCGAGCATCACGAGCGAGTCACCGCGGTCGTTGGTGAGGTTGGCCGGAACGCCCGCGTCGACGTACGCCACGAGCGCCTCGGTCCGGCCCCGCCGGGCCAGATCGAAGATCTTGGTCGCCAGCTCCACGACCTCGGGGTCGGGGGCATCGGTCATCGGCCGGACCGCCTCTCACGTCACATGTCGGGTGCGTACGCCTGCGAGCAGCGCAGCCGTACGAGTGAATCGCCAGGGTACTGGCTCGCGCGGCACATGACCCGATGCGCCCGAGGTAGAGATCACCACAGACCTCGCCCGATAAGAGCCCGGCGCGACCGGGCCGGGGACCGCTCCGCCGCTCAGGGGAAATAGTACGAATTTCACCCAGTTGCACCTTTTATCGTATGGATACATCCTGTGAGCCTGGAAGTACTCATGGTGACTGTCCCCGCGAACCAGGAGAACTCAAATGATCCTCTCGATCTCAGGCGTGGTCCTGCTCGGCATCGTCGTCTTCATCTTCCTCCGCAAGGACGGCCTCAAGGCGTCGCACGCGGTCGTCGCGATGCTGTTCGGCTTCTATCTGGCGAGCACGGCCATCGCCCCGAGCATCAAGGCGGGCGGCGAGAGCCTGGCGAGCCTCCTAGGCGGAATCAAGTTCTGACACTCCCACTCCCCGTACGCACTCCCTGGAGGCAGCAGTGGCCCGGCGCCCCCTCCCCCGCATCCTGAGCAACGGCGGCGCGCAGCTCGCCCGGAGCCGGGAGCTGGCCCGGACGGCGGCCGACAGCGCCACCGACGTCCTCCACCCGCTGATCACGATCACGCGCGGTCTGCGCCGGCTGGCAGCGGCCGGGCGGCGCAGAGTGGCCGAGACCCCCAAGGAGAGACGGGGGGCGCTGCTGTTCCTGGTGTCCTCCTTGCTCCTGGTCGTGGCGCTGCTGCCGTACGGACCGCTGCTCGCCGCCGTCACACTGATGGCGGCTGCGGCCTGGAAAGGCCGGGACCGCACCCCGGCAGCAGCCGACGGACCCGACGAGTCACAGACGGAACGCCTCAAGGGGCTCTACGAGGCCCTCGTCCCGCACTTCTCCACCGCCGAGGACCCCGAGCCGCTCTACACCCACGGCGGTGCGTGGGACAAGGCCTTCCCGACCTACGCCTTCGACGGCGGCGGCCGGATCTCGCACCTGGTGGTCCGCTACCCGGCCTACTTCGCCGACGGCGAGGCCGAGACCCGCGCGCGGATCGAGCACCTGCTCGCGGCCAAATCGGGCCGCGGCCGCGAATACCACTTCACGTGGGACGAGGAGGACAACCAGTTGACGGTCAGCGTGCTCCTGCCGCTGCCCGTCGACATCGCCGCCCAGCGTTTCGTCACCACTCCCGGCGAGACGGTCCTCGGTTTCACCGACCCCACGCAGGTCCGGCGCACGCTCCCCCTCACCCACGGCGAGCAGCGGCGGGACGTGCCCCCGGTCGTCTGGCGCACGGGCCCGCGCTCGACCGAGCCCCATCTGCTCGCCCTCGGCCAGCCGGGCAGCGGCACCTCGACCCTGCTGCGCTCCATCGCTCTCCAGGCCCTCCAGCACGGCGACGTGGTGATCGTCGACGGTGGCGGCACGGGCGAGTACGCCTGTCTGACCGGCCGGGACGGCGTCCTGGCCGTCGAGTGCGGGCTCACCGGGGTGCTGGCCAGCCTGGAGTGGGCCGCGACCGAGACCGAGCGCCGCCTCATCGCCGCCAACCGCGCCCATCAGGCGGGCCACCCGCCGCCCGACGACACCAAGCGTCCCCTGTGGATCCTCGTGGACCGCCCGACGGCGTTCACCCACCTGGCCGCAGCGGACGACCGCAAGGACCCGCAGTCCCTCCTCCAGGTGCCCCTGCGGCACGGCCGCCCGGCGAACGTGACGGTGGTGGTGGCCGACCAGCTCGACAGCGCCGACTCCCTCACCGGCGCCGTACGGCAG
This sequence comes from Streptomyces coeruleofuscus, assembly GCF_039532725.1. Classification (NCBI taxonomy): domain Bacteria; kingdom Bacillati; phylum Actinomycetota; class Actinomycetes; order Kitasatosporales; family Streptomycetaceae; genus Streptomyces; species Streptomyces coeruleofuscus. The sequence continues at coordinate 443,492 of NZ_BAAASE010000008.1, read as the reverse complement.
CACACCCGCGCGCGCGTGGTCCTCGGCCCGGCGACGGCCGAGCAGGTCGAATCCGTCCTGGGCGCGCCCCCGCACACCACCCCCGTCGACCAGGTCCCGCCCGGCCGCGGCTACGCCCGCCTGGGCACGGGCCCGGTCCACCGCCTCCAGGTCCCGGCCACGCCCAACCCCTACGACGACGCGACGTCCGACGCCCACCGCCAGGCGGTACTGGACCTCCTCCCGCCCCGCACGACACCGGCGGACGGGGAGACGGTCCCCGATCCGGAGTCGACGCAGGGCGAGCCGGAGCCGGTCGAACCGGAGACGGAGCCCGAGCCGGTGAAGCCGGAGCGAGTACCGGTCCTGACGGAACCAGAGCCGGTTCCGGTGCAGACGGAACCGACGGAACGAAAGCCGGTGCCCGTCCTGACGAAGACCACCAAGACGTCCTAGCCGCGGTCGGTCAGGCCGACCGCGGCAGCCGCGGACTACGCCACGAACGTACGCGGCGACTCGCCCGCTCCCACGCCGCCGTCCTCCACGATCCGCGCCGCTGCGGCCAGCCGCGCAGCCGCCTCCTCAGCCACCGCACCCCCCACGGTGAACGGCAACCGCACATACCCCTCGAACGCCCCGTCCACCCCGAACCGCGGCCCGGACGGCACCCGCACGCCCACGCGCTCCCCGGCCTCCGCGAGCCGCGACCCGGACAGACCGCCCGTGCGCACCCACAGCGTCAGCCCGCCCCGGGGCACCTCGAACTCCCACTCGGGCAACTCCCGCCGCACCGCCGCCACGATCTCGTCCCGGTTCTGCCGCGCCTGCTCACGCCGCACCTCCACGGCCTGTTCCCAGCCGTCCGTGCCGAACAGCCAGTTGACGGCCAGTTGCTCCAGCACCGGCGTACCGAGATCCGCGTACGCCCGCGCCGCGACCAGGCTGCGGATCACGTCCGGCGCGGCCCGCACCCAGCCGATGCGCATCCCGGCCCAGAAGGCCTTGCTCGCCGACCCCACGGTGATCACCGTCGACCCGGCCGGATCGAAGGCACACACCGGCCGCGGCATCCGCACGTCCGGGTCGAGCCACAGCTCGGTCATCGTCTCGTCGGCTATCAGCACGGTCCCCGCGGACCTGGCCGCGTCGACCAGTCGCCGCCGCTGGTCCTCGTCGGCGAGCGCACCGGTCGGGTTGTGGAAGTCGGCGACGACGTACGCGATCCGGGGCGCGGCGTCCCGCAGGACCTGCCGCCAGCGGTCCATGTCCCACCCGGCGAGCCCATCGGCCATCGCGACGGGCACGAGCCGGGCCCCCGCCTCGCGCATCAGCTGAAGGATGTTGGCGTACGAGGGGGACTCGACGGCGATGCGCTCGCCCCGCCCGGCGAACAGATGACAGATCGCGTCGATCGCGCCCATCGCCCCGGTCGTCACCATGATCTGCTCGGGCATGGTCGGGATCCCACGAGCGGTGTAGCGCTCGGCGATCATCGACCGCAGCGCGGGCAGCCCGGCGGGATAGTCGCCGTGCGTGTGCGCGTACGGCGGCAGTTCCTCCAGCGCGCCCTGCACGGCCCGGGTGAGCCACGGCTCGGGGGCCGGCAGCGCCGCACAGCCCAGGTCGATCATCGAGCCGAGCGCCTCGGGCGGCAGGGGTTCCAGGCCGCGCGCGGGCAGCGGGTTCCCGGCCGGTACGGCGGTCCAGCTGCCCGCCCCGCGCCGGGACTCCAGGAAGCCCTCGCTGCGCAGCGCCTCGTAGGCGGCGGCGACCGTCGTACGGCTGACGGACAGGGAGAGGGCGAGTTCCCGCTCGGCGGGCAGCCGGGCGGCCACCGGGACCCGCCCTTCGAGCACCAGCAGACGGATGCCGTCGGCGAGCGCGCGGTAGGCGGGCGGCCGGCGCGTGCCGGGCCCCGCCGGGCGGTCCTGCTGGGAGTTGAGCAGCCGTGCGAGCTGCGCCGCGCCCACGGCCGAGGTCCACTGCGCCATGAGAATCAGTCCACCTTCCCCGGATTGGCCATGGATGGCCTCTCCTTCCAAGCCACAGGGTGTCATGCAGCAGTCCACAACCACCACAGGGGGCACATCATGGCCACGCACGGGCGTCTGGTCCGACGACTGACACAGCTCTACGCCGGTCTCGCGCTGTACGGGGCGAGTTCGGCGCTGCTCGTCAGGTCGGGGCTCGGTCTGGAGCCGTGGAACGTGCTGCACCAGGGCCTCGCCGAGCGGACCGGTCTGTCGATCGGCGTCGTGCTGACCATCGTGGGCGCCGCGGTGCTGCTCGCGTGGATCCCGCTGCGCCAGCGACCGGGCCTGGGCACGATCTCCAACGTGCTGGTCATCGGCATGGCGATGGACGCGACACTGGCCCTGGTGCCCGACGCTCACGGCTGGACGCTGCGCGTGGGCATGATGGTGGCGGGGATCGTCGTGAACGGCGCGGCGACCGGCCTGTACATCGCGGCGCGTTTCGGCCCGGGCCCGCGCGACGGCCTGATGACGGGGCTGCACCAGCGCACGGGCGTCTCGATCCGCCTGGTGCGCACGGTCATCGAGTTCACGGTCGTGGCGACCGGCTTCGCCCTGGGCGGCACCGTCGGCATCGGCACCCTCCTGTACGCGGTGGCGATCGGCCCGCTCGCCCAGCTCTTCCTGCGTGTGTTCGCCGTTCCTCCGGCATCCGGCGGCAGCACGGTCGTTGCCACGGGGCAACCCCGAGGAGCGATACTTCGTCCGTGAGCCCGCGGATACGCCATCCCTATCTCGACCATCCCGGCCCGATCGCCTTCGCCCACCGGGGCGGGGCCGCGGACGGCCTGGAGAACACCGCGCGGCAGTTCCGGTGCGCCGTCGAGGCGGGTTACCGGTACATCGAGACCGACGTCCACGCCACCCGGGACGGAAAACTCGTCGCCTTCCACGACGCGACCCTGGACCGGGTGACGGACGGCGCGGGCCTGATCGCCGACCTTCCGTGGCAGGAGGTGCGCCACGCGCGCGTGGCGGGCGAGGAACCGGTGCCGCTCTTCGAGGAACTGCTGGAGACGTTCCCCGACGTGCGCTGGAACGTCGACGTCAAGGCGGAGGCCGCCCTGCTGCCCTTCCTCGACCTGGTCGGCCGGACGAACGCCTGGGACCGGATCTGCCTCGGCTCGTTCTCCGAGGCCCGCGTGGTGCGCGCCCAGCGGCTGGCCGGCCCGCGCCTGGCCACCTCGTACGGCACGCGGGGCGTGCTCAACCTGCGGCTGCGCTCCTGGGGGCTGCCGGCGGCGGTGCGCCGCTCGGCGGTCGCCGCCCAGGTCCCCGAGATCCAGTCCGGCATCCAGGTCGTGGACCACCGCTTCCTCCTCGCCGCCCACGCGCGCGGCCTCCAGGTGCACGTGTGGACCGTCAACGACCCCGAGAGCATGCACCGGCTTCTGGACCTCGGCGTGGATGGCATCATGACCGATCACATCGACACGTTGCGCAAGGTCATGGAGGACCGCGGCGTCTGGATCTGAGACCCCGGCCCGGCGCCCCTGCGCGTTCACGGGGAAGCGAGGGCACGGGTGGGCACCGACACCGTGCGGACACCGCCGGCCGACGGGGCCGCGGAGCTCACGAGCCAGCAGCGTGGCTGGTACTTCTACGACTGGGCGTGCTCCGTCTACTCGACGAGCGTGCTCACCGTGTTCCTCGGCCCGTATCTGACGTCGGTCGCCGAGTCGGCGGCCGACGCCGACGGGTACGTCCACCCCCTCGGGATCCCGGTGCGCGCCGGGTCCTTCTTCGCGTACTCGGTGTCCCTGTCGGTGATCGTGGCCGTGCTGGTGATGCCGCTGGTGGGCGCCGCCGCCGACCGCACCGGCCGCAAGAAGCCCCTCCTCGCGGCCGCCGCGTACCTGGGGGCCACGGCCACGACGGCCATGTTCTTCCTGGACGGCGACCGCTATCTGCTCGGCGGGGCACTCCTGATCGTCGCCAACGCCGCGCAGTCCGTGGCGATGATGCTCTACAACTCCTACCTGCCGCAGATCGCCCCGCCCGAGCAGCGGGACGCGGTCTCCTCCCGCGGCTGGGCCTTCGGCTACGCGGCGGGTTCTCTGGTCCTCGTCGTCAATCTGGCCCTCTACACGGGACACGACAGTTTCGGCGTCTCCGAGAGCACCGCGGTCCGCATCTGCCTGGCGTCGGCCGGACTGTGGTGGGGCGCGTTCGCCCTCATCCCGCTCCGGCGGCTGCGCGATCGCAGGTCTGCCCCGCGGGAAGCGGCCCTGCCCGGCTTCCGCCAGCTCGCGGCGACCGTCCGCGACATGCGCCGCCACCCGCTGACCCTCGCCTTCCTGCTCGCGTACCTCGTCTACAACGACGGCATCCAGACGGTGATCTCCCAGGCCTCCGTCTACGGCTCCGAGGAACTCGGCCTCGGGCAGTCCACCCTGATCGGCGCCATCCTGCTCGTACAGGTGCTGGCGGTGGCGGGCGCACTGACGATGGGCCGGCTGGCCCGGACCTACGGGGCCAAACGCACGATCCTCGGCTCGTTGATCGCGTGGACGCTGACACTGGCGGCCGGGTACTTCCTGCCGGCCGGGGCGCCGGTGTGGTTCTTCGTCCTGGCCGCGGGCATCGGCCTGGTCCTCGGCGGCAGCCAGGCGCTGTCCCGGTCCCTGTTCTCCCATCTCGTCCCGCCCGGCAAGGAGGCCGAATACTTCTCCGCGTACGAGATGAGCGACCGCGGAATGAGCTGGCTCGGGCCACTGCTGTTCGGGCTCACCTACCAGCTGACCGGGAGCTACCGGGCCGCGATCATCTCGCTGGTGGGCTTCTTCGTCATCGGGTTCGCCCTGCTCGCGCGGGTTCCGGTGCGGCGTGCGATCGAAGAAGCGGGGAACCCGGTTCCTGACAAGATTTAGCACTCGGCGCGAAAGGGCTGTAGTGTACGCGTTTGGCCTGCCAGGCGTACCGTTACTGCGCGTCAAAGATGCCGAAACGCTAAGTTACATCTGCTAGCAGATGTGACAAACCGGGCGCTGGTGGGTACAACAAGGGCGGCTACGACGGCGACGCATGACCCGGAACGGGACTCGGAACGGGAATCTTTACCGCCGACCGGACGTTGACCGGATGACGACGACAGCGACACCTGTCCTGTGGGCGACAAGCCCGGGAGGCACGATTCATGAGTGAGCGAGCTCTTCGCGGCACGCGCCTCGTGGTGACCAGCTACGAGACGGACCGCGGCATCGACTTGGCCCCGCGCCAGGCCGTGGAGTACGCATGCGAGAAGGGGCACCGGTTTGAGATGCCCTTCTCGGTCGAGGCGGAGATCCCGCCGGAGTGGGAGTGCAAGGTCTGCGGGGCCCAGGCACTCCTCGTGGACGGCGACGGCCCTGAAGAGAAGAAGGCCAAGCCCGCGCGTACGCATTGGGACATGCTGATGGAGCGGCGCACCCGTGAGGAACTCGAAGAGGTCCTCGAGGAGCGCCTGGCGGTTCTGCGCTCCGGTGCGATGAACATCGCGATTCATCCCCGAGACAGCCGCAAGTCGGCATAAGTCCCTCCGGGGTCTGGCCGAAGTTACAGCGCGTCAAGGACCGCGGACGCCGTACGTGAAGTACGGCGCCCGCGGTTTTTGTCGTGCCCGCGCTCTTGCGGCTCCTGCCGCATGCGCCCGGACGCCGGGACGCTCAGTGCGTCAGCGGCGGGCGCGGTTCCTGCGATGGGCCGCCCGGCTCGTCCCTGATGACCTCGCCCTGGACGACCTTGCCATCGGGTTGGTGCATACGGGCGTGCTGGAAGGCGCCGCCCAGGGTGCCCGGGTCGGCCTCGCGGAGCTTGCGCTCGAAGGTGCGCTCGGCGGAGCGGCTCACGGCCTTCTGGACCGGGGGCAGCAGCAGGAGCAGGCCCACCGCGTCCGACACCAGGCCCGGGATCATCAGCAGCAGTCCGCCCAGCATCATCAGGCCGTTGCCCTCGCTGTTCGGCCGGGACGCCGCGGGCATCACGCCGCTCTGCTGCTGTTGCAGCGCCTCGGAGAGCTTGCGGAAGGCCCGCCTGCCCGCCCGCTTGATGACGACCGAGCCGAGGACGAAGCCCGCCACCAGAACGAGGAGGACCACAAGCCCGCTCGACGCCCCCGCGACCAACGTGAGCAGCCAGATCTCCAGCACCAGCCACGCGGCGATGCCCAGCGGCAGGAACGTGCGCAGCCGGGAGCGCCGGGGCCGGGCGGGGTACCTGGGGGTCTGAGCGCCAGTCGTCATGCCTCCAGTGTGCCTGGGCGCGGCTCAGCATGGGATAAGGCCACGATCAGCTGTTCCTGTGAGCGGCCCGTCCCGAAAGGGCTCGGCCGGCGGCTACGGCTTCGACGGCTTGCCGCCGCGGCCCGTGACCTTCCCGACCCGCTCCCCCACGCCCCACGCCGTGACCCGCCACAGCGCCTCGACGAGGATGTCGCGGCTCATCTTGGAGTCGCCGTGTTCGCGCTCGACGAAGGTGATCGGCACCTCGACGACGTGGTAGCCGGCCCTGACCGAGCGACGCGCGAGGTCGACCTGGAAGCAGTACCCCTGCGAGGCGACCTCGTCGAGGCCGAGGCCCTCCAGGGTCTCGCGGCGGAAGGCACGGTAGCCGCCGGTGATGTCGCGCAGCGGCAGGTCGAGCGCCAGCCGGGAGTAGAGGCTGCCGCCCCGGGAGATCACCTCGCGGGACTTCGGCCAGTTCACCACCCGGCCGCCGGGCACCCAGCGCGAGCCGAGCACCAGGTCGGCGCTCTTCAGGGCGGTGAGCAGACGGGGCAGCTCCTCGGGCTGGTGGGAGCCGTCGGCGTCCATCTCGACCAGCACGCCGTAGTCGCGCTCCAGGCCCCAGCGGAAACCCGCGAGGTAGGCGGCGCCCAGGCCCTCCTTGCCCTTGCGGTGCAGCACGTGGACGTGGTCGTCGTCGACGGTCAGCTCGTCGGCCAGCTTGCCCGTGCCGTCCGGGCTGTTGTCGTCGGCCACGAGTACGTGCGCCTCGGGGACGGCCTCGCGCACCCGGCCGACGATGCTCTTGATGTTCTCCGCCTCGTTGTAGGTCGGGATGATCACCAAGGCCGTGCCGAGCGGGCCGAACTTCCTCCCCTGGGCTCCTGCCGCGAGGGTTCCGTCGCCGTCGTTCACTGATGCCCCTTCATGTCCGTACGCAGGGATCCACCATAGTGGGCCCGGCCTGCGATGACATGACAGGACGTTCGAATCGTGGTGTCGAATCCGCCAGACGCGGGTAAGAATGCGCCTCCGCGTGCGAGCGTACGGCGGATGGGGGCCCGGTGCCCTTCGGGCCGACCTGGGATCCGCTGGCTGCGGATCGACCGAAAGCCGTTGTCTACTGAGCTCCCGGGCCCCACCCGGGTCACACCTCCCCGACGGGCCGGAACGCTGCCTCGGCGCCGTGCCGGCCTGAGCCTGGCTCCCAGTGGCGGTGCCCCGGTGCGGCACACCGTCCCTGACCCGGCGGCGCTGCGGCGAGTGCGCGGACGTTCCCCGGTCGGGCGTCCGGTGGTGGACTCGGCCGAACCTACCGGCCTCCTGCGGCCGCCTGTCAACAGCCGTTTGACCTGCGCATATCCCGGCAAACCCCTGGTCAGTGCGGAGGATGCCCAGGTCGCGCGACGGGGGCTCGGCGCAGGATCGCCCGCGCGCCACCCCCGTAGATCACTCGCCCGGCCGTACGAAGACCGTGCGTCCGCCCACCACGGTACGCAGACAGACGGGCAGGTCGTGGCCAGGGGTCAGATCGGGCAGGCCGGGGGTGCCGGAGCGGGGGTCAGTCGACCAGCGCGCGACCCGGTCGTCCGGGGCCTGGACCACGAGTTCGCCGGTGCGCCACACCGCGTAGTCGGCGGGCGCGCCGGGCACCAGGACGCCCGCGTCGTCGCGTCCGACGGCCCGCCAGCCGCCTCGCGTGTGTGCCGTGAACGCGGCGCGCACGGAGACGCGGTGCTCCGGCGTGCGGTGGAAGGCGGCGGCTCGCACCGTGCCCCAGGGGTCGAGGGGGGTGACGGGGCTGTCGGAGCCGAAGGCGAGCGGCACACCGGCGCGCAGCAGCGCCGCGTAAGGGTTCAGCGCACGCGCCCGCTCGGCCCCCAGCCGCTGCGCGTACATGCCGTCCTCGCCACCCCACAGGGCGTCGAAGGCGGGCTGGACGGAGGCGGTGAGACCGAGTTCGGCGAAGGCCGAGACGGCCTCGGGCGTGAGCATCTCGGCGTGCTCGACCCGGTGGCGGGCGGCCCGGACACGGGCGAGACCGACCTTCTCGGCGGCGGCCCGCACACCGTCGACCACGGAGTCCACCGCCGCGTCCCCGATGGCGTGGAAGCCGGCCTGGAGGCCCGCCTCGGTACAGGCCACGACGTGGGCGGCGACGGCGGCGGTGTCCAGGTAGGCCCGGCCGGTGTGGCCGGCGTCGGCGTACGGCTGGTGCAGGCAGGCCGTGTGCGAGCCGAGGGAGCCGTCGACGAACAGGTCGCCCGCGGCACCGGCCGCGCCCAGCTCCCGGGCCTTGGCGACGTCCTCCTCGGCCCAGTAGCCGACGACGCGCGGACCGGGCTCCTCGGCGGCGAGGCGCAGCAGCCCGGTGAAGTCGTCCTCGGAGGAGATCTCCGGGCCGCCGCACTCGTGGATCGTGCCGATGCCGAGCGAGACGGCGTGCGCGAGGGCGGCGCGCTGGGCGTCGGCGCGCTGCCGGGGCGTCACGGCCGCGAACGCGGCGGCGCGGACGGCGTGGTGGGCGTCGGCGGTGAGCGGTCCGTCCTCGCGGGGTGCGCCGGGAACCAGGTCGAGCAGGGCCGTCGTGACGACCGCCGAGTGGACGTCGATGCGGCTGAGGTAGAGGGGCCGGTGGCCGGTGGCCTCGTCGAGTTCGGCGCGCGTCGGGGGTCGGCCGCCGGGCCAGCGGGCGGTGTCCCAGCCGTGTCCGAGCAGCACACGGTCGTCCGGCCGGGCGGCGGCGAAGTCCCGTACGAGGGTGAGGGCGGCCTCCAGGGAGGGCGCGCCGGACAGGTCCAGGCCGGTGAGGGCGAGCCCGGTGGCCGTGGTGTGCACGTGCGCGTCCGTGAACGCGGGGGTGACCAGCGCTCCGTCGAGATCGACCACCTCGTCGACCCCGTCCGCGAAGGCGTCGGCGGCACCCTCGGAACCGACCCAGGCGACCTGCCCTCGCTCGACGACCATCGCGGTGGCGAACGGATCAGCGGGGCTGTGGACCTCTCCCCGACGGAGAAGAACGGTCTGGGGCGGCGTACTGGACTCACTCATGGAGCACAGTTTCACAGGCCTGGCTTCCACACCCCGCGAAGGGGTGGAACCACCGGTCAGATCCTGGGCGGCCGCGCCTCGTACGGCGTGGAAAGCACCACCGTCGTCCGCGTGGACACCCCCGCCAACGACCGCACCCGCGCGAGCAGTTCCTCCAGCTCGTGCGGCGTCGAGACCCGCACCTTGAGGATGTAGTTCTCGTCGCCCGCGACGCTGTGGCACGCCTCGATCTCGGGCACGTCCGCGAGGCGGTCCGCGATGTCGTCGGGCGCGCTGGGATCGAAGGGCTTGACCGAGATGAACGCGGTCATGGGCAGACCGACGGCCTCCGGGTCGACGACCGCGGCATAGCCGCGGATGACGCCACGCTGTTCCAGCCGGCGCACCCGCTGGTGCACGGCCGACGTGGACAGGCCCGTGGCCTTGCCCAGGTCGGTGTAGCTCATCCGCCCGTCCTCGACGAGCAGCTGCACGATCTGTCGGTCCAGCTCCTCCATGGCGCAAGAACCTACAGTGCGGTTGATCTCCTCCGATACCTGAGCGGCCCAGGCCACCACCGGTTCGTGATCTGGCCGACGGCGACCGTCAGCCGTCCGGGGGACAAACCCGCCGCAGTGGGCACCTGCGTGCGGCATGTGACGAACGCCACAGGGCTCGAACAGTCTCCGTGATGTTCTCGTGATTACCGCCCAGGGGGGACGGGAAGTGCTTGCTGTGGTCGAGGCCGCAGTGCCTGATACGGCCCAGCCCGAGGGGGAGAACCCAATGCAGAGTCTTAAGCGCCCAGGTCGCACCGCACCCAAGCGGCAGCAGCTCGTCGTAGAGCCCGAGCCGGAGGGCGTCGAACCCGACACCTTCGACGACGAACTCGACGCCTACGACACCTTCGAGATGTTCCGGGTCGTCTGCCCGGACTGCGCACAGCCAATCGCCCTGCTGGCGGACGAAGAGGTTCTGCCGGAGCACGCGCTGTGCGCCTCGCCGTGGAACCCGTTCGGACTCACGGTCTGTGCGGGAACCGGCCGCAGGGCCACGGACGCCCGCCCCGCGGACGAGTCCGTCGAACCCCAGGAGCAGGATACGGCCCTGCTGTTGACGCTCCCTCAGGGACTCGACTGGCGGACGCAGCCCTTCTCGCACGTCGGCGGCCCGGGCTCACGCCCCATCAGGGTCCCCGTCATGCGCCGCGAAGCGGCCTGAGCGCGCGCCTTCCGCCCGCTCGCCCCATCCCAGTGACTGCCCCGCACCACGGCTCGCGGTCCGCCGTGGTGCGGGATCAGTGCGTCCGGGTTCAGGTCACCACCGGACGCGGCCCCCTCGCCGGCCCACCAGGCCGTCGGCAGGAAACCGGGCACCACAACGCCCTTGAACGCACGCCCGATTCCGCCCGCGGGTGACCTGTCCGGCCCCTTCCGCGTTGCCCTGGTATGACCCCCATCTCCTCAGCGACCGGGCGTCAACGCCTCCTGTTCGTCCCGCCGCCCGCAGAATCGGTTCGGCCGACCGCGCCGCGCTACCAGGACCCGCCGATCTACCGCGACCTGATGCGGGCCTGGGCCGAGCGCGGCCGCACTCTTCCGGGCCGGCACGACCCGGAGTGGATGCGGCTCGCGGCGCCCTGGCGGGGCCTCGACCAGTTCAGCGTCCCCCTGGACCCACGAGATGACGGGCGATGACCATCCGCTGGATCTGGTTGGTGCCCTCGACGATCTGAAGCACCTTCGCCTCGCGCATGTAGCGCTCCGCCGGGAAGTCCGCGGTGTAGCCGTAGCCGCCGAGAATTTGCACGGCGTCGGTGGTGACCCGCATCGCCGTGTCCGTGCAGTGCAGCTTGGCCATGGCCGCCTGCATGGCGAACGGCCGGCCCGCGTCCCGCAGTCGCGCCGCCGCCAGGTAGAGCGCCCGGCCCGCCTCGATCTGCGTCGCCATGTCGGCGAGCATGAAGCGCAGCCCCTGGAAGTCGGCGATCGGCTTGCCGAACTGGCGCCTCTCGGTGGCGTACGCGAGCGCCTCTCCGAGGGCCGCCTGCGCCACGCCGATCGCGCACGCGGCGATGCCGAGCCGCCCGGAGTCGAGCGCGGACAGGGCGATCGCGAGGCCCTGCCCCTCCTCGCCGATACGCCGGTCGTCACCGACGCGTACGCCGTCGAAGTGGACCTGGGCGGTGGGCGAGCCCTTCATGCCCATCTTCTTCTCGGGGGGCGCGGCGCTGAGCCCCGGCGCGTCGCCGGGCACCAGGAACGCGGTGATCCCGCGCGGGCCCTCCTCTCCGGTGCGCGCCATGACCGTGTAGAAGTCGGCGATCCCGCCGTGCGTGATCCAGGCCTTGGTACCGGTGATCACCCAGGCGTCGCCGTCGCGCACCGCCTTGGTGCGCAGGGCGGCCGCGTCCGAGCCGGAGTGCGGCTCGGACAGGCAGTAGGCGCCGAGCAGGCCGCCGCCGAGCATCGCGGGCAGGTGCTCGACCTGCTGCTCCTTGGTGCCGTACGCGGAGAGCGCGTAGGAGGCCAGGGTGTGCACGCTCACGCCGAGGCCGACGGTGAGGCGGGCCGCGGCGAGCTCTTCGAGGACCTGAAGGTAGACCTCGTAGGGCTGGTCGCCGCCGCCGTGCTCGGAGTCGTACGGCAGGCCGAGCAGGCCGGAACGCGAGAGGAGGGTGAACAGCTCGCGCGGGAAGCGGCCGGCGTCCTCCTCCCCGGCCGCCTTCGGGACGATCTCCTGCTGCGCGATGTCGCGGACGAGCGAGATCAGGTCCCGGGCCTCCTCCGTAGGCAGTTGCCGGTCCACCGGCTGCGGGGCGCGGTCGGGCATGGCGACGCTCTCCTCCCTGTCGGGCACTGGCGGACGGGCCCGTGGGTGGGGGCGGCGCCGCCTGGTCGTTCTGGTGCCTGGCCGATGCTTGCAGTCCCGGGTCTCGGAAGCTGCTGACCAGCGGCTCTGCGCTGTGAGTATGCCCGATCGGAGGCATCCCGTCACCAGTTAACGACCGCTCACTTCAAGAAATACCCGAGTGCGCCCCGCCGGGCGAAATTGGTCCGAACCATTGACCGGACTGGTCTAGTCCTCCTACTGTTTCGCACCACCGATTCACCGCGTTCATGCCAATCGGCGCGCGCTCCCCTCTCCCCCGAGGAGACACCGGATGCACTACCCCCAACGCTCCCGATTCCGGGCCGTCGTGACGGCGGCCTGTTGTGCCGTTCTCGGCGCCGGCCTGCTCGCCGGCGCGGGCACCTCGACCGCGACGGCGGCGGCCTCGGCTCAGGAGGCCGCCCCCGGTACGAAGGCCGCTCCCCAGGCCAAGGCCGCCGGCTCCAAGGTCATCGGGTATTTCACCGAATGGGGCACCTACGACCGCAAGTACTACGTCAAGAACGTCGAGACGTCGGGCTCCGCGGCCAGGCTCACGCACATCAACTACGCCTTCGGCAACGTCACCGGCGGAAAGTGCGCGATGGGCGACGCCTACGCCGCCACCGACCGCACCTACACCGCCGCCGAGTCCGTCGACGGCAAGGCCGACACCTGGGACCAGCCGCTGCGCGGCAACTTCAACCAGCTGCGCGAGCTGAAGCGGAAGCACCCGAACCTCAAGGTCCTGTGGTCCTTCGGCGGCTGGACCTGGTCGGCCGGCTTCGGCGAGGCCGCGAAGAACCCGGCCGCCTTCGCCCAGTCCTGCTACGACCTGGTCGAGAACTCCCAGTGGGCCGACGTCTTCGACGGCATCGACATCGACTGGGAGTACCCGAACGCCTGCGGCGCCACCTGCGACACCAGCGGCAAGGCGGCCTTCAAGAACCTGATGCAGGCGCTGCGCGCCAAGTTCGGCCCGAAGAACCTGGTCACTGCGGCGATCACCGCCGACGCCACCCCGGGCGGCAAGATCGACGCGGCGGACTACGCGGGCGCCGCCCCGTACGTCGACTGGTACAACCCGATGACGTACGACTACTTCGGCGCCTGGGACGCCGCCGGCCCGACGGCCCCGCACTCCCCGCTGACCTCGTACTCCGGCATACCGAAGGCGGACAACCACAGCTCGGCGACCATCGCGAAGCTCAAGGGCCTCGGCATCCCCGCCTCCAAGCTGCTGCTCGGCATCGGCTTCTACGGCCGCGGCTGGACCGGCGTCACCCAGTCGGCGCCCGGCGGCACGGCGACCGGCCCGGCGGCGGGCACGTACGAGCAGGGCTTCGAGGACTACAAGGTGCTCAGGACCAAGTGCCCGGCGACGGGGACGGTGGGCGGCACGGCGTACGCCAAGTGCGGCAGCGACTGGTGGAGTTACGACACCCCGGCGACCATCGCGACCAAGATGAACTACAAGAACCAGCAGGGACTGGGCGGCACGTTCTTCTGGGAGCTGAGCGGCGACACGGCGAGCGGTGAGCTGATCAAGGCCATCAAGTAAGCCTGGACGACAGGGGCGGAGGGACCGTGACGGTCCCTCCGCCCCCAACTCACGCGCCCTGGCGGGCGGCCTCCGGAGCCGGGTAGGCGGGGTCCAGGTCCTCGATCGCGCGCAGGGCGCCGCCCAGCCCCTTCACCAGCAGCTCGCACATGGTCCGGCGGGGCAGTTCGGGGCGGTCGATCCATTCGAGGGTGGTGCCCTCGACACCGCACACCCAGGCGAGCAGTCCCATGCGCGCCAGCGGGGTGATGTCGGCGCGGCCGTACGCCCCCTCGGCGATGGTGGCGACGATGGCCGCGCGCACGCCGTCACGGATGGCGTGCACCTCGGTGTCGAAGCCGACGCCGCCGCTGACGATGGTGCGGTACGCGGCCTGGTTGTGCTCGGCGTAGCGCAGATAGCTGTCGATGGTGCGCTGGACCCGGTCGACCGGGGGCAGTTCGTGTCCGCTCGCCGCCAGCGTGACCAGGTCGGTGACCGAGTCCTGGATGATGGCCAGGTAGTAGCCGCGCTTGGACTGGAAGTAGTAGTAGATCAGCCCTTTGGCGACGTGCGCCTGCCGGGCGATGTCGTCCATCGACAGGGCGTCGTAGGACGTGTCGGCGAACAACCTCCGCCCGATCGCGATGAGTTCGGCACGGCGCGCCAGCGAGCGCTCGGTGCCGCGGGCTCTCGGACGCGCGGCAGGCTGTTGACTGATATTCAATTTCGACCCTGGTTCCAACGGGCGGCGAGGCGGGACATCCGCAGTATGGCAGGCCGTGGGGCAGGGTCGTGGGTCAGGTCACAGCACGACGCGTCCGGTCACAGCAGCCCGAGTTGGGTCACGAGCATCGCGAGGACCACGACGAGGGTCCAGCCCGCGACGTGCTCGACGATCTTCGGGCCGTCGTCCTGAGGGCCGCCGGTGCGGACGCGGGCTGCGGTGGCTGAGTACGCGGTCATGGCTTCTCGCTGATTCGGTGATGCGGACGGACTTCCCCGGAGGGTCTGTCCACTTTGCCATCGGGAGCGGCGTGTGCGGCCGAGAGGTTGGTCACACGCGCACGCCCACGGCTGTGAGCGCCTCGCGCTGGGCCACGTTCGGGCGTGCCGGGAAGTACAGGTAACAGACGCCGCCGGTGCCGGAGACGACCTTGCCGGAGGCGTTGTACCGCTTGGTGCGCAGCCAGATGTTCTCCCACTCGCGCCGCCGGTAGACGCGCCGCACGGCCTCGTTGCTCTCCGAGGCCGGGTCGTTGGCGATCACGTCGCCGTCGCCGGTGAAGCCGATGACGGTCATGAGGTGCCCGGCGGTGCCGTACCCGGCGCCGGTCAGCTCCTCCTTCAGGAAGGACTGGGAGGTGATGGCCGGGATGCCCGCCGCGATCAGCGTCTCCAGGTCGGTGAGCGAGCCGAGCCGGGTGACCACGGCCTGGAGGTCCTTGAACGTGGCCGCGTAGGCGGCGTTGAACGGCCAGTTGCCGCAACCGGCGTACTGATAGTCATACGTGAAGCGGGCCGCGTGGCACACCTGCGGATCGGCGTACGACGGATCCACCCAGGCCAGTTGCTCCGGCGTGAGCCGGCCGCCCCAGTACTCGATGATCATCTGGGAGGACGTCGGGCTGCACCAGGCCTCGCCGCCGTTGTCGTACTCGGGGTACTGGCCCTTGTGGATCTCCTGCGAGTACCGCGGGACGATCAGTTCCCCGGCGAGGCCGGGAACGGACGCCGGGACGGTGAACCGGTCGGGTACGTCGGAGCCCATCGCGCCGAGGCGCCACACGGTGGGCGTGGTCTTGGTGCCGGGCTTGCGGTAGAGGGTCAGGCGCAACCGGTACGAGGCGAGGCGCAGGCCCGTCGACGGGTCGTCGATCGCCAGGGTGTCGGTCCAGACGGTGCTCCTGCCGTCGCTCTGGTCGTCGACCGAGGTGCGCCGGATGTCCTGGTCACCGGCCGCCCAGCGGCCCATCACGTACCAGGGGGTGGTGGTGCCGTCGGTGTAGGCGGCCTTGATCTCCGCCTGGAGCCAGGTGCCGGCCGGGGTGCGCGCGTTCCAGGAGACGATCGCCTCCGTCGCGGGGACGGCGAGCCGGTGGACCGGGGACGTCCAGGTGCCGTACTCCCAGCGGGCGGTGGCGCCGGTGTGCGGGTCCGTGTAGTCGGTGGTTCCCGCGGGCCTCGCGATCACCACGCCCGGGCGGGCGCCCGCGACGGCAGTGGTGCCCTTGGCGGTGCCGCCGCGCCAGTCGCCGTACGAGGTCCAGGCCCGGTTGTCCACGGTGCGGGCCGGGACCGCCCGGGCGGGCTCCGCGGTGTCGGTCGTCATGGGCTCCCCGGTGTCGGCGGCCGCCTGGCCTGAGCCTGCCGCGACGGCGGCGGCGACCGCGGCGGCCAGGACGGTTCTGCGGGACGGCTGTTCTGCTCTGCGCATGGCGGTACCCCCGGAGGTCGGAGTCGGGCAGGGGCGGGGCAGGTCCGTGGCACGGTCGGTCGCACACGTGTATGCGCCACATAGCAGCACAGCCCGCCGGGTCCCGCCAGCACTTCGGCCCGCGCCACGCCCACCAATATTGGCGTCGACCACTGGCACGCGCCCGGGGCGCCGTGGTTAGAGTGCTGCGCGAGATGAATCCGCCCTTCCGCCCCGCACCGGGGCCCGCCGTCCGCGACCTGGCGTCCCGGATCAGCCGCCTCCCCCCTTCCTGCGGCCCGGTCCGCCTCGTCGGCGTCGACGGGCACGCCGGCTCCGGAAAGACGACGTTCGCCGAACAGTTGGCCGCGGCACTGGGCGGCGCGCCGGTGCTGCGCCTCGACGACATCGCCACCCACGACGAACTGTTCGGCTGGACCGGGCGCCTGCTGGACCAGGTGATCGAGCCGCTGGCCCACGGCCGGACCGCGCACTACGCCCCCTACGACTGGCGCGCCCGCCACTTCGGCCCGCCGCGCCCCCTGCCGCCCGCTCCGGTGGTCCTCGTGGAGGGCGTCGGCGCGGGACGCCGGGCACTGCGGCCCCACCTGGCCCTGCTGCTGTGGATGGAGGTGCCCCGTGAGGAGGCCTGGGCGCGGGGACGGTCGCGGGACGGGGAGGAACAGCGGGAGTTCTGGAACGGATGGGTACCGGCGGAACGCCGGCATTTCGCCGGCGATCCCTCGCGGCCGTTCGCCGATCTCCTGGTACGGCAGCGAGAGAAGGGATATGAGGTGACTCCGGGGTCTGCGGGGCCAGTTGGACCGGACCAGCCGCTCACGCACGGTGACGGACCGCCCGCAGTGTGCTGAACTTGTGAAGGGCCTTGCGGAACAACTTGCCGGAGTGCTTCAACTCGGCTTGACCGGGGGCCCGTACAGGTCTTACGTTCTCAATGTGCGGCCATTCGGAGCCGCCCACAGACGCGAAGCCCCCGGTTGTTCCCCCGTGATCGGGGGCTTCGTTCTGTCTTCTTCCGGTTTTCCGGGTGCCGGGCGCCGCCGAGTGCTCACCCTCGGTCACCGTGCGGGAGGGCGCCGCATCCGCTCCCACCTCGCCGAACGCAGCGTGCGGCACCCTACGGGGGCGCCGCCCCCGCAGGTACGATGCCTTCGTTGCGACCTGCGGACGGTTGCGTCGCTCACCTTGCAACTCCGGTCCGTGGCACAGCGGTTCGAGCAGGGCAGCCGGCTGGGGGACGGCTCGTTGGCATACCGACGGGGGCACGGTTCGTGGGGGACGTGATGGACTTCGGCACGCAGGGCCCGCAGGCCCCGGCCGACCTCGCCTGGCTGCGAGGCGTGGACGCCTACACCATGGGCGCCTATCCGCAGGCGGAGGAGGAGTTCCGCGCCGCCGTGCGGATGGACTCCGGGATGGCCGACGGCTGGCTCGGGCTGCACGCGCTGCGCGTCGACACGACGACCGCGCTGCTCAGGATGTTCCGGCACCGGGACCGCTTCGGGGAGCAGCGCGCCCGCTATCACCGCACCCTCAACTCCTGGTACTGGCTGGGCTGGTGGGTGCAGCCCGTGCTGGAGAGCCCCCGCGATCTGCTGCTCGCCCACGCCTCCCACTGGCTGGACGGCCGCCACGTCCCCGAGCTGGACCGCGCCCTCGCCGGGCTGCCGCCGGTGGACACGGACGCCCACGTCCGCTTCCTGCACGCCTGCCGCGCCTATCTGGTCAAGGACTGGGAGCAGCTCGTCCGCCACACCGATCCGCTCCTCGACGACCCGATGCTCGGCATCGAGGCGGGCCTGTTCGGCGGCATGGCCCGGGTCCGCCTGGAGATGTACGGGCAGGCCGAACCGCTGCTGTCCGCCGCGCTGATGCGCTGCCGCAGCGAACAGCCCCAGCGCAAGGAGCTGCGCTACTGGCTGGCCCGGGCGCACGAGGGCACCGGCCGCAGCGCCGCCGCGCTCCCCCTCTACCGGGCCGTGCACCGCGTCGACCCGGCCTTCATGGACACCTCCGCCCGGCTCGCCGCGATCGCCGAGGGCGACGGGTACGACGACTCCACGGACCTGGCGGCGATCACACTCACCGGCGCCGGGCAGGACGCCGTGGACGGCCCGGACGGATTCGACCCGCTCTTCGGCACCGAGGGCCGCGACCTGCGACTGCCCGATCCCGAACCGCCGGCCTCCGCTCCCCTGCCGCCGGTCGCCGACCCCGCGGTGCGCTCGCGGACCGGTCCGGCTCCGTCGCTGCCCGCCGGCCCCACCGACCCCGCCTTACTCGAGGAGGCGCTCGCCGAGCTTGAGCGCATGGTCGGTCTGGAGCCGGTGAAACGCCAGGTCAAAGCGCTGTCGGCACAGCTGAACATGGCCCGGCTGCGGGCCGGGCAGGGCCTGCCGGTCCAGCCGCCCAAGCGGCACTTCGTCTTCTCCGGCCCCTCCGGCACCGGCAAGACCACCGTCGCCCGCATCCTCGGCCGCGTGTTCTACGCCCTCGGCCTGCTCGGCGGCGACCATCTCGTGGAGGCACAGCGGGCCGACCTGGTCGGCGAGTACCTCGGGCAGACGGCCGTGAAGGCCAACGAACTGATCGACTCGGCGCTCGGCGGCGTGCTCTTCGTCGACGAGGCGTACTCGCTGTCCAACTCGGGCTACGGCAAGGGGGACGCGTACGGCGACGAGGCGCTCCAGGTGCTGCTGAAGCGGGCGGAGGACAACCGCGACCATCTCGTGGTGATCCTGGCCGGCTACCCCGAGGGCATGGACCGCCTCCTCGCCGCCAACCCCGGGCTGTCCTCCCGCTTCACCACCCGCGTCGACTTCCCCTCCTACCGGCCCCTCGAACTCACCGAGATCGGCAAGGTCCTCGCCGCGGAGAACGGCGACCTGTGGGACGAGGAGGCCCTCGACGAGCTGCGCTCCATCGCCGGGCACGTGGTGGACCAGGGGTGGATCGACGAGCTGGGCAACGGGCGGTTCCTGCGGACGCTGTACGAGAAGAGCTGCGCATACCGGGATCTGCGGTTGTCCGTGTATCCCGGGGTGCTGGGCAGGGAGGACCTGGCGACGTTGCGGTTGCCGGATCTGATGCAGGCGTACGGGGAGGTGCTGTCCGGGCGGGGGCCGCAGGATCCGTCGGCCTAGCCGCGGGCAATCGTGCCTCCCCCAGTGCCTCAAGGGCCTCGGAGGTGCCCCCAGGGCGGCACCCGTCCCACAGAGGGCGGCACCCTGCGGCGCCGGGCTGCGCCCCCACCCGGCCTTGGCTACGTCGCCAGTACCTCCTCGCCGGACCTGGGCTCGGTCAGCCGTACCTCTCGCACCTCCCGATGCGCGGGATCCCGTACCTCCCCCACCAACAGCTCCAGCACATCCTCCAGCGCGACCAGCCCGAGCACCTTCCCGGACGCGTCGGCCACCTGGGCCAGATGCGTCGCCGCCCGCCGCATCACCGTCAGCGCGTCGTCCAACGGCAACTCGGACCGCAGCTTCGTCATGGGCCGCCACAACTGCTGCGGCACGGCCCGGTCCGAGTGCTCCAGGTCGAGGACGTCCTTGACGTGTAGGTAGCCCATGAACACACCGTTCTCCGCGGCGACCGGGAACCGGGAGTACCCGGTGCGGGCGGTGAGCTCGACGATGCGGCCGGGGGTGACCGACGGGCTGACCGTCACCAGTGACTCGCGTGTCAGCAGGACGTCCGTCACCGGGCGGGAGCCCAGCTCAAGGGCGTCCTCCAGGCTTTCGGCCTCCTCGGGGTCGAGCAGGCCCGCCTGGCCGGCGTCCTCCACCAGCCGGTTGAGCTGCTCGCTGGTGAAGACGGCCTCGACCTCATCCCTGGGCTCGACGTGGAAGAGCCGCAGGATGCCCTGGGAGACGGCGCCGAGAGCGGCGGTGATCGGCTTGCAGAAGCGGGCGAACCAGACCAGGCCCGGGCTGAGCCACAGGGCGGCCTTCTCGGGGGCCGCCATCGCCAGGTTCTTCGGGACCATCTCGCCGATGACGAGGTGGAAGAAGACCACGGCGGCGAGGGCGATGACGTAGGTGAGCGGGTGGATCATGCCGTGCGGCAGGTGGACCCACTCGAAGACCGGCTCCAGGAGGTGCGCGACGGTCGGTTCGGCGACCGCACCGAGGGTGAGGGAGCAGATCGTGATGCCGAACTGGGCCGCCGCCATCATCTGCGGCAGCCGCTCGAGGCCGTAGAGGACCTGCCGGGCGCGGGCCGTGCCAAGGGGTTCGATCTGGCTGCGGCGTACGGAGACGAGCGCGAACTCGGCGCCGACGAAGAAGCCGTTGGCGAGCACCAGGAGTGCGGCGAAGGTCAGTTGGAGCACGCTCATCGGGCTGCCTCCACCACGGCGACGGGGGCCGTTCTGACCAGCCGGACGCGCTCGGCCCGGTAGTGGCCGACCTGGCGTACCGACAGCCGCCAGCCGGGCAGTTCCGCCTTGTCGCCGACGGCCGGGATACGGCCCAGCAGGTCGGCGATCAGACCCGCGACGGTCTCGTACGGGCCTTCGGGCACGTCGAGGCCTATGCGCTGGAGGATGTCGACCCGGCAGCTGCCGTCGACGTCCCAGGCGGGCCTGCCGTCCTCCGGCGGCGCGGAGGCCAGCTCGGGCAGGTCGTGTCCGTCGTGCTCGTCGCGGACCTCGCCGACGATCTCCTCGACGATGTCCTCCAGCGTGACGACACCGGCCGTGCCGCCGTACTCGTCGACGACGACCGCGATCGGCTGCTCGCTGCGCAGACGGGCGAGCAGCGGCCGTACGGGCAGCGTCTCGGGGACGAGCAGTGCCGGGCGGGCGATGCGGCCGACGGGGGTCCGCAGCCGGTCCCGCACGGGCACCGCCAGGGCGTCCTTGAGGTGGACCATGCCGACGACCTCGTCGATCCTCTCCCGGTAGACGGGGAAGCGGGACAGGCCGGTGGCGCGGGTCAGGTTGACCACGTCCTCGGCGGTGGCGGAGGACTGGAGGGCGCTGACCTTCACGCGCGGCGTCATCACGTGCTGCGCGGTCAGCTCGCCCAGCGACAGGGTCCGGACGAAGAGATCGGCCGTGTCCTGTTCCAGGGCGCCGGCCCGGGCCGAATGGCGGGCGAGGGAGACGAGTTCGCCGGGGGTGCGGGCCGAGGCCAGTTCCTCGGCGGGCTCGAAGCCCAGGGCGCGCACGAGCCGGTTCGCGACGGCGTTGAGGCCGGCGATGACCGGCCGGAACAGCCCTGCGAAGACGTGCTGCGGGCCCGCGACGAAGCGCGCGACCTGGAGCGGCCTGGACACCGCCCAGTTCTTGGGCAGGAGCTCGCCGATCACCATCTGCACGGCGGAGGCCAGCAGCATGCCGACGACGACCGTGACACCGGAGACGGCGCCCTCGGGGACGCCGATCGAGGTGAACGGGCCGTGCAGCAGCTCGGCCAGCGCCGGTTCGGCGAGCATGCCGACGACGAGGGAGGTGATGGTGATGCCGAGCTGGGTGCCGGAGAGCTGGAAGGACAGTTCCTTGAGTGATTCGACGACGCGTTGGGCGCGCCGGTCGCCCTCGGCGGCGGCCTTCTCGGCCTCCGGCCGCTCGACCGTCACGAGTCCGAACTCGGCCGCCACGAAGAATCCGTTGGCGAGAATCAGCAGGAACGCGGCTGCCAGAAGCAGCAGGGGGATGGTCATGATGCCGCCGCCTCCGCACGGTCGCGGACACGGTCCGCGCTATGTCGGCAGGGGGCGGCGCAGGTACTGCAGGACGATCCGTCCATCGCCGGAGGGGGTCACTCCTCGGTTAGCAGGAAGCCTCTGCGCACCGGGCGGGGCAGCAGGGGCGGAGGCGCGTCCGTAGCGCCTCCGCCAACAGATTAATCAAGACACCGCCCGGTGCGGCAGTGCCGACCGCCGTGCGGATTGCCACGCGTCAGCTCTGGTGCCGTTCGGGGCTCGCGACGGAACGGGCCTCGACGAGCGCCCGCAGGGCCCGGGCGTCGGCGATGGCGCGCTGCTTGGCCAGGCCGGGCTGGATGCCCAGGGCGGGCAGGCTGGTGCCGTCGCTGAGGTTGAGGAACACCCAGGGGTCGCCGGACCGGAGGGTCACCTGAAGGATCTCGGCCCATTCCAGCCGGCGCTTGCTGGTGAGATTGACCACGGTGACGCCGTCCTCGTCGGCGACGACCTTGGGCCGCGCCAGCAGGAGCAGTACCGCGTCCAGCAGGAGCGCCGTGACGACGAAGCTGAGACGCTCCGCGGGGCTGAGCTGCTTCAGCAGCATCGCGACGGCCGTGATCACCACGAGGATCGCGACGGCTGCCGTGAGCAGCACCGCGCGTGTGGTGCCCGGCCGGAAGGTGACGGGCAGGGTGGGCAGGTCGGACATCAGTGCGCGCCCCTCACAGACGGCAGGCGTGGATGGCCGTGGTCAGGATGGCCCGGGCGCCGATGTCGTACAGGTCGTCCATGATCCGCTGCGCCTCCTTGGCCGGGACCATCGCGCGGACGGCGACCCAGCCCTCGTTGTGCAGCGGGGACACGGTCGGCGACTCCAGACCGGGGGTGAGGGCGACGGCCTTCTCCAGCTGCTCGACGCGGCAGTCGTAGTCCATCATCACGTACGTCCGGGCGACCAGTACGCCTTGGAGGCGGCGCAGGAACTGCTGCACCTTGGGGTCGTCGCCGTCCGCGCCGGTGCGGCGGATCACGACGGCCTCGGACTGCATGATCGGCTCGCCGACGACCTCCAGGCCCGCGTTGCGCAGCGAGGTGCCGGTCTCGACGACGTCGGCGATGACCTGGGCGACGCCGAGCTGGATGGCGGTCTCGACGGCGCCGTCGAGGTGGACGACGGAGGCGTCGATGCCGTGGTCGGCGAGGTGCGCCGCGACGATGCCCTCGTAGGAGGTGGCGACGGTCTTGCCCGCGAGGTCCGCCAGGCCGCCGATGGTGCCGGGCTTGCCGGCGTAGCGGAACGTGGAGCGGGCGAAGCCGAGGGCGAGGATCTCCTCCGCGTCGGCGCCGGAGTCGATCAGCAGGTCCCGGCCGGTGAGGCCGATGTCCAGCTGGCCGGAGGCGACGTAGATGGCGATGTCGCGGGGGCGGAGGTAGAAGAACTCGACCTCGTTCGTCGGGTCGACGATCCGCAGCTCCTTGGACTCCCGGCGCTGCTGGTAGCCGGCCTCATGCAGCATCTCCGCCGCAGGGCCTGACAGGGAACCCTTGTTGGGGACGGCGATGCGCAGCATGAGGTCGGCTTCCTTTGCGTGGTGTCGTGCGGGAACGGGGTGCGGCTTACAGGTGGGCGTAGACGTCGTCGAGGGAGATGCCGCGCGCGACCATCATCACCTGGACGTGGTACAGCAGCTGCGAGATCTCCTCGGCGGCCGCCTCCTTGCCCTCGTACTCGGCGGCCATCCAGACCTCGGCGGCCTCTTCGACGACCTTCTTGCCGATGGCGTGGACGCCCTTCTCGACCAGTTCTGCGGTGCGGGAAGTGGCGGGGTCGCCCTGGGCGGCCTTGTGCTGGAGCTCGGTGAAGAGCTCCTCGAACGTCTTCTTGGACATGGTGACGCTCAGCCTATGCCACATGTGGCTTTCGTCAGCGCCAGGGTTCGGATACTGAGCGGAGGGTGGCCGCGGTCGCCACCGCCGCCGTCACCGCCTCGTGCCCCTTGTCCTCGTTGGAGCCCTCCAGGCCGGCGCGGTCCAGGGCCTGCTCCTCCGTGTCGCAGGTCAGCACGCCGAACCCGACGGGGACGCCGGTGTCGACGGAGACCTGGGTGAGGCCCTGGGTCACGCCCTGGCACACGTACTCGAAGTGGGGGGTTCCGCCGCGGATGACGACGCCGAGGGCGACGATCGCGTCGTAGCCGCGGCCCGCGAGGACCTTGGCGACCACGGGGAGCTCCCAGCTGCCGGGGACCCTGAGGAGGGTCGGCTCGTCGATGCCGAGGTCGTGCAGGGCGCGCAGGGCGCCGTCGACCAGACCGTCCATCACCTTCTCGTGCCACTGTGCCGCGATGACGGCGACCCGGAGGTCACCCACATTGCGTACGGACAGCTCCGGTGCACCCTTGCCGCTCACGTCTCTCCTCAGAGCCTTCTCGCTGTGCTGACTTGCTGTGCTGACTTGCTGTGCTGTGTTACTGGTTGCCGCAGGCCGGCACGGTGGTCGTGTCGAGCCAGGGCAGGTCGTGGCCCATCCGGTCCCGCTTGGTGCGCAGGTAGCGGAGGTTGTGCTCGCCGGCGCTCACGGGCATCGGCACGCGGGCCTTGACCGCGATGCCGTGGCGGACGAGCGCGTCGGTCTTGTCGGGGTTGTTGGTCAGCAGGCGGACGCCGCGCACGCCGAGGTCGGCGAGGATCCGGGCGCCTGCGGCGTAGTCGCGGGCGTCGGCGGGCAGGCCGAGTTCGAGGTTGGCGTCGAGGGTGTCGTGGCCCTGCTCCTGGAGTTCGTAGGCGCGCAGCTTGGACATCAGGCCGATGCCGCGGCCCTCGTGTCCGCGCAGGTAGACCACGACTCCCCGGCCCTCGGCCTGGATGCGGGCCAGCGAGGCGTCGAGCTGGGGGCCGCAGTCGCAGCGGGCGGAGCCGAAGACGTCGCCGGTGAGGCATTCGGAGTGGACGCGGACCAGGACGTCGTCGCCGTCGCCGATCTCGCCGTGCACGAGGGCGACGTGCTCGACGCCGTCGACGGTGGAGCGGTAGCCGTAGGCCGTGAAGGTGCCGTGGGCGGTGGGCAGTTGGGTCCTGGCCTCGCGGCGGACGGTGGGTTCGCTGCCGCGGCGGTAGGCGATCAGGTCCTCGATCGAGATGATCGTCAGGCCGTGCTTGCGGGCGAAGGGGATCAGCTCGGGCAGGCGCAGCATCGTGCCGTCCTCACCGGCGATCTCGACGATCGCGCCGGCCGGGCGCAGGCCCGCGAGGCGGGCGAGGTCGACGGCGGCCTCGGTGTGGCCGTCGCGCGTCAGGACCCCGCCGGACCGGGCGCGCAGCGGGAAGATGTGGCCCGGGCGGACGAAGTCGTCGGGTCCGGAGACGCCGTCGGCGAGCAGCTGGAGCGTGGTGGCGCGGTCGGAGGCCGAGATGCCGGTGCTGACGCCGTGCGCGGCGGAGGCGTCGACGGAGACGGTGAACGCGGTCTTCATCGACTCGGTGTTGTCCTGGACCATCTGCGGGAGCTTCAGCCGGTCCAGCTCCTCGCCCTCCATGGGGGCGCAGATCAGGCCGCGGCACTCGCTCATCATGAAGGCGACGATCTCGGGGGTCGCCTTCTCGGCGGCGATGACGAGGTCGCCCTCGTTCTCGCGGTCCTCGTCGTCGACGACCACGACCGGGCGGCCGGCCGCGATGTCGGCGATGGCCTGCTCGACCGGGTCGAGCGCGAAGTCCTCGAAGCCGTCGGTGCCGTACAGGATCGGTGCCGTGCTCATGCCGGCGCTCCTTCCAGGGCGGGCTGCGCTGCCGCACGGGAGCGCAGCCACCAGTCGCGCAGGCCCCACAGGACGAGCGCGCCGTAGATGACGTAGACGAAGCCGGAGAAGGCGAAGCCGTTGGCGAAGTTCAGCGGGACGCCGACCAGGTCGACCAGCAGCCAGGCGAACCAGAACTCGACCATGCCGCGGGCCTGGGCGTACATCGCGACGATCGTGCCGACGAAGATGTACGCGTCCGGCCAGGGGTCCCAGGACAGGGTCGGGAAGGCCGTGAACAGGCCGCCGACCGCGAGGGTGCCCAGGGCGGCCACGCCGGCCAGCACCCCGCGCTCACGCCAGGTGGCGAACCGTACGGCGATGGAGCCGTCCTGGGCCTGCTGCCGGCCGCGGTTCCACTGCCAGAAGCCGTACGTGGCGACGAGCATCACGACGACCTGCTTGCCCGCGCTGCCGGAGAGGTGGGCGGTGGCGAAGGCCGCGAAGAGGATCAGGCCGGAGACGAACTGGGCGGGCCAGGTCCATATGGAGCGGCGCCAGCCGAGGGCGAGGGCGAGCAGGCCGATCACGTTGCCGATCATGTCCGACCACTTGATGTGCTGGCCGAAGAGCGTGAACGCCTCGGAGTTGAGCCAGTTCACTTGGCCGCCCCCTGCGCACGGTCGCCCAGCATCCGCTCGACGTACTTGGCGATGACGTCCACCTCGAGGTTGACCGGGTCGCCGGGCTGCTTGTGGCCGAGCGTGGTCAGGTCGAGGGTGGTGGGGATGAGGCTGACGGTGAAGTAGTCGGGGCCGGCGTCGACGACGGTGAGGCTGATCCCGTCGACGGTGATGGAGCCCTTCTCGACGACGTACCGGGTGAGGTCCGCGGGGAGGGAGATCTTCACGATCTCCCAGTTGTCGGACGGCTTGCGTTCCAGGATCTCGCCGGTGCCGTCCACGTGGCCCTGCACGATGTGCCCGCCGAGGCGTTCGCCGACGGCCATGGGGCGTTCGAGGTTGACCCGGGATCCGGCCTTGAGCGCGCCGAGGCTGGAGCGGTCGAGGGTCTCGGCCATCACGTCGGCGGTGAACTCGTCGCCCTCGTGGTCGACGACCGTGAGGCAGACGCCGTTGACGGCGATGGAGTCGCCGTGTTTCGCGCCCTGGGTGACGACGGGGCCTCGCAGGCGGAAGCGGCAGGCGTCGTCGAGGGTCTCGACGGCGGTGACCTCGCCCAGCTCTTCGACGATTCCGGTGAACACTTCCCGGGTCCTCCCTGCCTCTTCGGGCACGGACTCCGGGGCTGTCGATGACGACAGAAGTACGAGCGAGGACACCGGGAACGACGCCGGACGGAGTCCGCCCGGAGGACGGACTTCTTCGGCGGCGCGCATGTATGCCCGCTCGCCGCGCACTGCCTCCCATCCGGACTTTAACCGTCGGTCCAGGAATTTCACCTGGTCAACCGGCCGCTGGAGGCGACCGGGTCGCGGACTGTAACCGCCGGTTCGGACTTTCACCGACCCCGGAGTGCGCTGCTACTGATACATGGCCAGTGTGCCACGCCTGATCGACGTCCAGACGGGCGAACGGTGTGGGGTGCCTCACAGACCGTGTCGCGATCCTTCCCGAGCGCGACGGGACGGTCCAACTCCCGCGTCGGCGTCCACCCTTGACGGACCCGGGATTGGTACGCACCTATTGACGCAGTGGTCTAGTCCTTTCTACTGTCATGCGCATCTGCGCAGACCGGCCCGGCGGCGGTGACGACGGCCCTTGCCCGCCGTCGGGCCTTCCCACGCCGCCCGGACGGTGTTCTGGCAGGGTGAGGCGTATGACCACCACGCTCGCCGACGAGTTCGAGACCCACCGGCCCCGGCTGTTCTCGCTCGCCTACCGGCTGCTGGGTTCCGCGGAGGAGGCGGAGGACGCGGTCCAGGACGCGTATCTGCGCTTCAGCGGCGCCGACCGTACGGGGATCGAGCATCCGGCGGCCTGGCTCGCCAAGGTCGTCACCAACCTCTGCCTCAACCGGCTGACCTCGGCGCGGGCCCGGCGCGAGACGTACGTCGGTACCTGGCTGCCCGAGCCGGTGGTGACCGCGGACGGCACGCTCGGACCCCTGGAGTCGGCCGAGCAGCGGGACTCCGTGTCGATGGCGATGCTGGTGCTGCTGGAGCGGCTCACGCCGGCCGAGCGGGCGGTGTACGTGCTGCGGGAGGCGTTCGGGTACGGGCACCGGGAGATCGCCGGGGTGCTGGATCTGAGCGAGGCCAACTGCCGCCAGCTGTACCGGCGGGCCGTGCGGCGGGTGGGCGAGCCGCAGGCCCGGTTCGAGGCCGCGTCCGAGCGGCAGGAGGAGCTGGTCAGGTCGTTCATCACGGCGGCCCGCGACGGCGACCTGGCCGGACTGGAGAAGCTGCTCGCCGCCGACGCCACCTGGTGGAGCGACGGGGGCGGGAAGGTCACCGCGGCCCGGTGGCCGATCGAGGGCGGGTCCAAGCTCGCCGGGTTCCTGGCGGGCGGGGGCCCGAAGTTCACGGAGGGCCTGGAGTTCACCGTCACCGAGGTCAACGGCGCGACGGGGCTCGCCACCTGGGCGGGCGACACGCTCGTCGGCCTGGCGGCGTTCGAGGTGCGCGACGGGCTCGTCGCGGGGGTACGGGCCGTGGTCAACCCGGAGAAGCTGACGTTCGCGCGGCGACAGCTCGCCCGGCCGTAGGGCCGCCCGGCGGGTCGCGGGATCGCCGGCGGGGGTGGGACGCCGAAGTCGCGGGTCGGGGGTCGTGGGTCTTGGGACGCCGAAATCGCGGGGTGTGAGACGTCGGGCGCCGGGTGCGGTCGCGGATCGCAGGGCGGGGTCGCGGATCGTCGGGCCGGTCGGGGGTAGTCGGCGCGGGACGCGAGACGCGGTCGCGAAGCGCCGCGTGGGACGCAGATCGCCAGGCCGGCCGCGGATCGTCGTCGCGGAACGCGGATCGTCGTCGCGGAACGCCGGCGCGGGCGCGGGACGCCAGTCGGGCCGGGAACGAGGCCCGGAACGCCAGGCGCAGTCGCCAAACGCCGCGCGAGACGCAGATCGCCAGGCGGGGCGCGGATCGTCAGGCCGGTCACGGATCGTCGGCGCAGGACGCCGGGCCCGCCGGGCGCGCGGAACGCCAGGCGCAGTCGCCAAACGCCGCGCGAGACGCAGATCGCCAGGCGGGGCGCGGATCGTCAGGCCGGTCACGGATCGTCGGCGCGGGACGCCGGGCCCGCCGGGCGCGCGGGACGCCAGGCACAGTCGCCAAACGCAGCGTGGGGCGCGGATCGCCGGGCGGGACGCGCATCGTCGGCGCGGGACGCCAGTCGCGCCGGGGACGAGGCCCGGAACGCCAGACGGGTCCCGAAACGCCGCGCGGGACGCAGATCGCCAGGCGGGGCGCGGATCGCCAGGCCGGCCGCGAGTCGTCGGCGCGGGACGCCAGGCGCGGGCGCGGATCGTCGCGACGGGCGCCGATCGCCGCGCAGGGATGTCACATCCGGCAGGGGCTGTCCGGTCTCAGTCGTAGAGGGCGCTCCGGCCGGGAGCGTCGGCGTTCCGAAGGGACTGAACAGCATGACCACGATCCTGGTGACCGGCGGTACCGGAACGCTCGGCCGGCTCGTCGCCGAGCGGCTGCGCGCGGACGGGCACGAGGTGCGGGTGCTCAGCCGGCACGCCCAGCCGTACGCGGTCGACCTGCGGGAGGGCGGTGCCGCGCTGGACGCGGCCGTCGCCGGTGTGGAGACGATCGTGCACTGCGCGACGTCGCCGAAGGGGGACGAGCAGGCGGCGGCGAACCTGGTCCGCGCGGCGCGCGGGGCCGGTGTGCGGCACTTCGTCTACATCTCCATCGTGGGCGTCGACCGGGTGCCGTTCCGCTACTACAAGAGCAAGCTCGCGGTGGAGAGGCTGGTCGAGGAGTCGGGGCTCGACTGGACCGTGCTGCGGGCGACGCAGTTCCACGACCTGCTCGTGATGCTGCTCCAGGGGCTGTCGAGGCTGCCGGTCCTGTTCCTGCCGGCCGGTGTCCGGGACCAGCCGGTCGAGGTGGCCGAGGTCGCCGACCGGCTGGCGGGACTGGCGGCGGGAGCGCCGGCGGGGCGGGTCGAGGACATGGGCGGGCCGGAGGTGCGGACGCTCGAGTCGCTGGCCCGCGCGTATCTGAAGGCGACCGGCCGGCGCCGGGCGGTCGTGAACGTGCCGCTGTGGGGCGCGGCGTACCGGGGTTTCCGCGGCGGTGGTCACCTGACGCCGCAGCGGGCGACCGGCACGGGCACGTTCGAGGAGTACCTGGCGCGGCGGTACGGGGGCGAGCGGGCGCGGGCGGGCAGCGGGCGGTCCCGGGCGTGACCGCCGGGGCCGGCCTACCACCGTCGTACGGGCCGTTCCCCCGGGGTGAAGAGTTCCTCCTGGGCGCGGTCGCGGGCCGTGAGGAGGGCACCGCGTAGTACCGCGCTGCCGCCGAGGGTGGTCGTCCGTACCTCCGTGGGCAGGGGGGTCATCCGGGCGATGCGGTCCTGCACGCGGGCGGCGAGATCGTCGCCGCCCGCCTGGCCGACCTCCCCGCCGAGCACCACGCAACCGGGGTCCAGGATCGCGACGACCGAGGCGACGCCGACGGCGAGACGGTCGGCGAGGGCGTCGAGGAAACGGGCAGCGGGGACGGTTCCCGGGGACACGGACACCCCGGCTCCCGTCTCCGTCCCCCGCGCATCGCGCACCGCCGACCGCACCAGACCGGCCGCCGCCCGTACGACCCCCACCGCCGACGGCTCCTGCCCCCGCTCCGTCGAAACCCCGCACTGCGCCGCCAGGTCCACGACCGCGCCCGACGCGGCCAGGGAGTGGAAGCCGCCCTCGCAGTCCGTCGAGGAGGGCAGCGCTGCCGCGCCCGGGACCGGGAGGAAGCCGATCTCGCCCGTGCCGCCGGAGGCACCGCGCCGCAGCGCGCCGTCGAGGACGACCGCCGCGCCCGTTCCGTGGCCCAGCCACAGCAGGACGAAGGTGTCCCGGTCCCGCGCCACCCCGTCGCGCTGCTCCGCCAGCGCCGCGAGGTTGGTCTCGTTCTCCACGCTGACCCGGGCCTCGGGCAGCCGCTCCTGGAGGGCGGCGACGAGCCGGCGGTGCCACTCCGGCAGCCCGGACGAGTCGCGGAGTTCGCCGCTGGCCGGGTCGATCAGGCCGGGCGCCCCGATCCCCACGGTGTGCAGCCGGTCGGCGCCGGCCTCCTTCACCACGCGCTCGACCAGCGCGACGGCCTGCTCCACGGCGGGGCCCGTGTCCGTGTCGTCGCCGATGGGCGCCGACGCCTCGGCCAGCACCCGTCCCACCAGGTCGGCGACGGTCACCGCGACGCCCTCGGTGCGTATGTCCAGCGCGGCGAGGTGCGCCCGGTCGGCGACGATGCCGTACACCTTGGCGTTGGGCCCGCGCCGCTGCTCCCCCGACTCGCCGACCACCGTGATCAGCCCGGCGGCGGTGAGGCGTTCGACGAGGTCGGCGACGGTCGGCCGGGAGAGGCCGGTCAGCTGCTTCAACTGCCCCGCCGTCAGCGGGCCCTCCTGCTGGAGCAGGCGCAGGGCGAGCCGGTCGTTGATGGCCCGGGCGGTGCTCGGGGATGCGGGCATGCCGGGATCCTTCCAGATCGGTGGGACCGCACGGCCGTGTGCTCCGGCCAGCCGGTAATCCCCTTATCTATCAGGCAGGGTTCCTGATAGTTTACGCGCGCCAGCAGGCGCCAACACACCCCGACGCACGCCTTGGACGTGGAGACGCGGTGCCGGCGGGGAAAACCAGGAGAGGACGGGGCCGGAGAATGAGCGACGTGGTCTACGAACAGCGCGAGGTGAAACGGTCACGGTATGCCGTGGCCGCCGTCTTCGCGGTGCACGGCGCCGTGACCGGCTCGTTCGCCACCCGCGTGCCGTGGATCCAGGACCACGCGGGCGTCAGCGCCGGACAGTTGGGGATCGCGCTCGCCTTCCCCGCGCTCGGCGCGTCCGTCGCGATGCCGCTGGCCGGCAGCGTCAGCCACCGCTTCGGTGCCCGCAACGCGCTGCGCGGACTGATCGCCCTGTGGACGCTGTCGCTGGTCCTGCCGTCCCTCGCCCCGAACCTGCTCACGCTCTGCCTGGCCCTGTTCACCTACGGCGCCACGGCGGGCATGGCGGACGTGGCGATGAACGCGCTGGGCGTCGAGGTCGAGAACCGCCTCGGCCGGTCGATCATGTCCGGGCTGCACGGCATGTGGAGCGCGGGCGCCCTGGTCGGCTCGGCGGCCGGCACGCTCGCCGCGCACCTCGGCTCGGACGCCCGGTTGCACCACGTCCTGGCCGCCGCGGTCCTCACCGTCGTCGGCGTGCTGTCCTGCCAGTGGGTGCTCGACCTCCAGCCCGCCGAGGACGAGGATCCGCCCCCGAGGTTCGCCCTGCCGCCGCGGTCGGCGCTGCTCATCGGCGCGATCGGGTTCTGCGCGGTGTTCGCCGAGGGCGCCAGTTTGGACTGGTCGGCGGTCTATCTGCGCGAACAGCTTCAGACCTCGGCCGGTCTCGCGGCGGCGTGCACGACGGGCTTCACGCTCACCATGGCCATCGCCCGGATCGCCGGCGACCGGATCGTGGACCGCTTCGGCGCCGTGCGGACCGTGCGCGCGAGCGGTGTGCTCGCCGTCCTCGGCGGACTGCTGATCGTCGTGGCGGAGCAGCCGGCGGTGGCGATGGCCGGGTTCGCGCTGATGGGGCTGGGCATCGCCGTCGTCGTACCGCTGTGCTTCGCGGCGGCGGGCCGCAGCGGCTCCAACCCGAGCCTGGCCATCGCGGGCGTCGCGACCATCACGTACACCTCGGGTCTGATCGCGCCGAGTGCGATCGGCATGCTGGCGCAGGCGACCAGCCTGATGGTGTCGTTCGCTCTGGTGACGCTGCTGTCCTGCGGTCTGGTGGCGTTCGCGCCCGTGCTGCGCCCCGGTGACCGGGCGAAGACCAGCCGGCCGGACTCGGCGGTCCCCGACCCTCGGCCCTGAACGACGCCGGGCCGGGCAGGCCCGGTCACCCCCGCTTCCGACGCACCCCGACAATGGTCCGGACACT
The DNA here is from genome assembly GCF_039532725.1 of Streptomyces coeruleofuscus. Lineage (NCBI taxonomy): Bacteria > Bacillati > Actinomycetota > Actinomycetes > Kitasatosporales > Streptomycetaceae > Streptomyces > Streptomyces coeruleofuscus. The sequence goes on along the minus strand of NZ_BAAASE010000008.1, from coordinate 410,893 downwards.
CGCACGCACGACGAAAGCGAAACCGCACCATGGATCTCGGCGTCCGCTGGAAACTGCACGGCGACGGACGCACCCCGGCGCCCGGCGCCGTGGTCCGCCCGGACGAGCGGCTCTCCTGGCCTCGCACGGCCGGGCTGGGCGCCCAGCACGTGGTGGCCATGTTCGGGGCGTCCTTCGTGGCCCCGGTCCTGATGGGCCTGGACCCCAACCTCGCGATCATGATGTCGGGCGTCGCGACCGTCGTGTTCCTGCTCGCCACCCGGGGCCGCGTCCCCAGCTACCTGGGCTGCTCGCTGTCCTTCGTCGGCGTGGCGGCGGTCATCCGTGCCCAGGGCGGCAGCAGCGCCACCGTCACCGGCGCGGTCTTCGTCGTCGGCGCCGCGCTGTTCCTGGTGGGGCTCGCCGTGCGGCGGTTCGGGGCGCGGATCATCCACGCCGCGATGCCGCCGATCGTGACCGGCGCGGTGGTGATGCTGATCGGCTTCAACCTGGCGCCGGTGACGGCCTCGACGTACTGGCCGCAGGACCAATGGACTGCCCTGCTCGTGATGCTCTTCACCGGGCTGGCGGTCGTCTGTCTGCGCGGTTTCTGGTCCCGGATCGCGATCTTCCTGGGGCTGGTCTTCGGGTACGGCGTCTCCTGGGTCTTCGACCTGGCCTTCGGCAAGATCCACTCGGTGGACGCGAGCGGCAAGCTCACCGACCACTGGCGGCTCGACCTCTCCGGCGTGGGCCAGGCCGACTGGATCGGGCTGCCGACCCTGCACGGCCCGTCGTTCGAGTGGTCGGCGATCCTGGTCGCCCTGCCGGTCGTCATCGCCCTGGTCGCGGAGAACGCCGGGCACGTCAAGGCGGTCGGCGAGATGACCGGCGACCCGCTGGACGACAAGCTCGGCACGGCGATCGCCGCGGACGGCGTGGGTTCGATGCTGTCCACCGCGGTCGGCGGCCCGCCCAACACCACGTACTCCGAGAACATCGGCGTGATGGCCGCGACCCGCGTCTACTCGACGGCCGCCTACTGGGCCGCCGCCGGATTCGCCCTGCTCTTCGGCCTCTGCCCCAAGTTCGGCGCGGTCGTGGCGGCAATCCCGGGCGGTGTGCTCGGCGGCATCACCGTCATCCTGTACGGCATGATCGGCCTGCTCGGTGCCCAGATCTGGCTCAACGCCGGGGTCGACCTGCGCAATCCGCTGAATCTGGTCCCGGCCGCGGCCGGCATCATCATCGGCGTGGGCAACGTCTCCATGAAGATCACGGACACCTTCTCGCTGAGCGGCATCGCGCTCGGCACGCTCGTCGTCATCACCGGCTACCACGCGCTGCGGGCCTTCGCCCCGCCGCACCTGAAGACCCAGCGGCCGCTGCTGGACGAGGGCACCAGCTCCTACGACGAGGCCAAGTCGTAGGCGTACGACGCCGTGAACGTCCCCGGCTTGCCCTTGCAGCCGTCCGACTCCCCCGGCAGCTTGATCCACAGGTAGGCGTCGATCCGGTCCTCTCCCGTGCTGAGGGTCGGTGCCCGGCCGAGCTTGCGGCCCGCCGGGTCGCACCAGGTGCCGTCGGGCGGGGCGCCGTTGCCGTTGCGGCTGGTGTCGATGACCGCGCCCAGGCCCGGCGGGCCGCCGAGCGCGTCCAGGACCCGCCGGTCGTAGGCGACCTCGGCGGCGCTGGTGTGGAAGTTGGAGACGTTGCTGAAGATCCCGTCGGAGGACTCGGGCGAGGCGGCACCGGCCTGCCGCAGCCACCCCGCCTGCTTTCCGGGCGCGTTCCAGCCCGAGTGCCCCGCGTCGAAGTACACGCGTGCCCGGGGGCTGGCGGCCTTCAGAACGCGTCCGGCCCGGGCCAGCGAGGCGAAGCGGTCCGCGCGCTCACCGGCGGACAGGCACTCGGCCTGGGCGACCGAGTCCGGTTCCAGGACGACGATGACCTCGCCGGAGCCCAGCCCGTCGGCGAACTTGTCGATCCACGCGTCGTACGCGTCCAGGTCGGGTGCTCCGCCCTGGGAGTAGCCGCCGCAGTCCCGGCCGGGGATCGCGTAGGGCACGAGGACGGGCGCCCGGCCCTGTGCGGCACCGCCCGACGTCACCGCGGCGACCCGGGCGGTGAGCGTGTCCGGGGAGTAGTCGGCGAACCAGACGGCGGCCGGCTGGTCGGCTATGCGGGAGGCGATGACCGCGTGGCGTGGGTCTCCGGAGTGGGACCGGACCCAGTCGAGCACCTGCGAGGCGGGGTGGCGGTAGAGCCGGGAGCTCACGGGGGTGGTCCGCTCCTGCTTCTTCCGGATTGCCGACGGCGACGGCGTGGGGCTCGGCGTCCTGGGCGCGGAGGTGGCGGGCGTGGGGGCAACGGACTCGGTGGGCGACGGGGACGCCGACGGCACCGCGGGCAGCGGCGCCAGGCGGGGCGACGCGGACACCTCGGGGTGCCTGGCCTGGTCCGGGCCGGGCCGGTCGTCGAAGGCGGACAGCACCCCGGCGACCGCGCCGGTCGCGACCACGACGGAGGCAGCCACGACCATCGCGCCCCGCCGGACGGCGCGCCTGTACTCGGCCCTGCGGGCGGCCAGGCGGTGGGCACGCGAGCCTGACACGGTGCCGTTTCCCCCTCCCCTGCGGCGGGCGGCGTTACCCCGTTCCGGGGAAGCGCCGGGCCTGCCGGTACTGCCGCCAGCCTAGAGCTGGGACTCTGCCCGCATGCCGCGATGCGAACAAGTCCCCCCAGCCGTGGACACTCCGGTCGACGGAGTCATCTCCCGTATGCGCGCCCTCGACGCGACTCTGCACCCCCGGGACGGGGTGGCCGTCTTCAACCGCGTCTACCTCGCCGTGACGGAAACGGTGGACCGGTACGTCGACACCGGGGCTTTCGCGGACCCGCACGCCGCGATCACGCTGGACGTCCGGTTCGCGCAGCGGTATTTGAAGGCCGTCGAGGCGGTGGCCGGCGAGCGGGTCCCGCCGGCCTGCTGGCGGCCGCTGTTCCAGTTCCGCCGTCATCCCGGGGTACGTCCGTTGCAGTTCGCGCTCGCGGGCATCAACGCGCACATCGGGCACGATCTCGCGCTGGCCGTCGTGGACACCTGCCGTACGCTCGACTGCGCACCCGCCGAGCTGGAGGACGAGTTCGACGCGGTGGGTGATCTCCTCGTCTCGCTGGAGGAGCGCATCCGCGAAGATCTGATGCCCGGCCCCGACCTCCTCCAGATCGCCGACCCGCTGACCCATCTGCTCGGCGCGTGGAGCCTGGAGCGCGCCCGGGACGCCACCTGGACGGCGGCCCGGGCCCTGTGGGCGCTGCGCGGGCTCCCCGACGTGGCCGAGGAGTTCACCGACCGCCTGGACACGGCGGTGGGCTTCGCGGGGCGCATGCTGCTCACGCCCCTGCCGCAGCCCTCCTGCCTGCCTTAGGGCCTGTCGTCTGGATCAGGTCGCAGGGAATCGACGGCATCTCTTCAGCGCCGGTGAGCGGGGCCTGGTGCGTGCAGATGCAAGGCGGAGGAGGGAGTCAACGCGATGGGGGCACCGCCCGCGCGAGCGCAGCCGAGCGTGGGGGAGTTGGCGACTGACGACAACGCCGCAGGTGCGCGTGCCAGGCCCCGCGTCTGCGGCCTGAGCCAAACGACAGGCCCTAGTCCTCGGGCAGTTCGACGGGCGCGATCTCGTCGTACACGTCGCCGGGCCCCGGGTTGGCCGGGTCGGTCGTGCCGCCGAAGTGGTGCATGACGCCCCAGACCGCGTTGAGGGCGGTCTGGACGGCGCCCTCGGCCCAGCCGGCCGTCCAGGAGATGTCGTCGCCGGCGAGGAAGATGCCGCGCTTGTCCTCGGGCAGCCGGTCCTGCATGAAGTGCGTGAACAGGCGCCGCTGGTAGCGGTAGTGGCCGGGCAGGTTGGCCTTGAACGCGCCCATGAAGTAGGGCTCGTTCTCCCAGGAGACGGTCACCGGGTTGCCGATGATGTGCTTGCGGATGTCGACCTTGGGATAGATCTCGCCGAGCGACTTCAGCATGACCTCCATCCGCTCGTTCGCGGACAGCGGCAGCCACTTGAGGCTGTCGTCGCACCAGGTGTAGGAGAGGCAGATGACGGCGGGCTGGTCCGGGCCGTTGTCGAGCAGGTAGGTCCCGCGCGTCATCCGGTCGGTGAGCGTCATCGACATGACGTCCCGCCCGGTCTCCTCGTCCTTTTCCAGCCAGAACGGCCGGTCGACCGGCACGAAGAGCTTGGAGCTCTCCATGTAGTGGGTGCGCTCGATGGCCGTCCAGTGGTCGATCGGGAAGAGCGAGTCGTCGCAGTCGATCTTCGACAGCAGCATCCAGGACTGTGCGGTGAAGATCGCCGCCGGGTAGGTGCGGATGTCGCCGTGCGCGTCGGTCACCGTGATGCGGTTGCCTGCGGTGCGGTGCAGGCGGGTGACGGCCGGGCGGGGCTGACGGTTGTCGTGGAGGCTCGCGAGCGAGGTGCCGTAGGCCCAGTGGACGATCTTCTCCGGCTCGCGCTCCCAGAGGCGGAGCGGCAGTTGCTGGGAGCCGCCGACGATGCCGCGGTGGTGGTCGTCGGCCTCGGTGTAGACGACGCGGAGGATCTCCAGGATGGAGTTCGGGAAGTCGGTGTCCCAGCCGCCCGTGCCGAAGCCGACCTGGCCGAAGATCTCGCGGTGCCGGAAGGACCGGAACGCCTCGGAGTCGCAGAGGAAGCCGTAGAAGGTCTGGTTGTCGAGCTTCTCGACGAGCCGGGACCAGATCTCGCGGATGCGCGGGACGTCCCGCTCGCGCAGGGCGCGGTTCATGTCGGAGAAGTCGGCGCCCTCCTCCAGGCACCGGTTCCAGGCCTCGGCGACGTCCCGGTAGACCTGGGGCAGGTCGGCGATCGTCTCGGCGTAGTGCGACTCGCCCTTGAGGTCGACGACGGTTGACGGGGTCGTCTCCGCCAGGGGGTTGGGGAAGGGCCGCGTCTGAAGGCCGGCCAGGTCGATGTAGTGCTGGAGGGCGGTGGAGGACGGCGGGAAGCGCATCGCGCCCATCTCGGCGGTGAGGGAGTCGTCGCACCCGTCGAAGCCCACCGTCCGCAGCCGGCCGCCGATCTGATCGGCCTCGTACACGACCGGCTTGAGGCCCATCTTCATCAGCTCGTACGCGGCGACGATGCCGGACAGGCCGCCGCCGATGACCGCGACCTCCGTGCCGTGCTCGGTCGCGGGTATCTGCCCGAGGCCCGCCGGGTGGGCGAGGAAGTCGTCGTACGCGTACGGGAAGTCCGGGCCGAACATGGTGATCGGCGGCTGCTGCGCGTCTGCGTGCTCGACGGCGTTGGGCACGGTGGACGTCATGGGGTACGGACTCCTTGCAGAAGAAACAGACAGGTGCGGGGGGGAGGTCAGACGAGCGGCCCGTAGAGGCCCGGGCGCCGGTCCCGCAGATACGGGTTGGCCTCGCGGGACGCGGCGAGGAAGGCGGGGTCGACGTCGGCGAGGACGAGTTCCTCGGCGCGCCCGGCCCGGGTGCGGGCGACCCCGTCGGGCCCGGCGAGCGTGGACAGCCCCACGAACTCGAACTCGCCCTCCCGGCCGACCCGGTTGACGTACGCGACGTACATCTGGTTCTCGAAGGCCCGCACCGGGATCATCGACTCGGCGACGAACTGGAACGGGTGCATCTGCGCGGTCGGGACGACCAGCAGGTCGGTGCCGGCGAGGGCGTGGGCGCGCACGTTCTCCGGGAACTCGACGTCGTAGCAGATCAGGATCCCGACGCGCAGACCGTCGAGCTCCGCCTGGACGACCGGCTGGTTGCCGGCGGTGAAGTGGTCGCGCTCGAAGCAGCCGAAGAGGTGGGTCTTGCGGTAGTTGGCGAGACGCGTGCCGTCGGCGGAGATCAGCTGGGCGGAGTTGAACACGGTGTCGCCGGCCCGCTCGGGGTAGCCGTAGGCGATCGCCAGTCCGTGCCTGGTCGCGGTCTCGGCGATGGCGTCCGCGCAGTCGCCGTCGGCGGGCTCGGCGAGCCGGGCGATGTCGTCGCCGATCGCGTACCCGGTCAGGAACATCTCCGGCGCGGCCAGCAGCCCGGCGCCCGCGGCGGCGGCCCGGCCCGCGGCCTCGTCGAGGACCTTGAGGTTCTCGACGGTGGAGCCGGGCCGGCCGGAGCTCTGGAGCAGGGCGGTGCGCATGCGTGTTCCTCACCGGTACGCGGGGGTTTCGGGGGGCCTGATAGACGGTACGGTCGGCGGCTCCGGCCGGACAAGGAGCAGCCGTTGCGCATCCGTGAGCGGATCATTGCGTTCGCCGCCGGGTCCGCGGCGATTCGTTGCGGCACCTCCGGTCGTACGTCCGGTCCGCCCGTGGGCGCAGGCCCGGGCGGATTTCCCCGCCGGGCGGCGGAGGCGGGGTCCCGTCCCCGGTGCGATGTGGCGCGGGCGTTGCGCCGGGACAGTGGTGACCGTCCAGTTGACGTGCTTCACCTGCGGAAAGGACCGCCATGAACCGCCGTACGAGGGCCGCCTTACTCGGCTCCGCGCTGCTGCTCACCGTCGCCGCCGCGGCCGGCTCCGCCGGAGCCTCCGCATCCGACGAGAGCAAGCGCCAGGCCGTTCCCGCCGGAGTGTCCGCCCCCGGCGAGAGCGAGCGTGAGGCCGCCGCGCTCACCGGCAAGGCCAAGCTGTACCGGTCGGCCGGGGACGACATCACGTTCTCGTTCGACGCGCATCTGGCCGCGAAGGACAAGGCCGACCCGATGAAGGCGACCGGCACCTTCGAGTTCAGCCACTACCTGAACGGCGAGGGCGCCCGGGCGAAGGCCGAGGTCGACTGCCTGCTGACCGGCGGGAAGGTGGCCGTCGTCTCCGGCGTGATCACCGACTCCGACCTGCCGGGCGCCGAGGGCAAGCGGGTCGGGATCACCGTCCACGATGTCGGCCGGCACGACCGTCTCGGCTACAGCTGGGCGTCCACGGGCAGCCCCGTCGAGACGAAGGAGCTGCCCAAGTGCGTGGGCTCCGCCCCCTTCGAGAAGGTCAGGAAGGGGACGGGCGACTTCACGGTCGTGCCTTGGCGGCCCGAACTCTAGCCAGCGCCAGCGCCGTCACCAGATAGGGGATCGCCAGCACCGCGAAGACGGTGCTGTGCGCCATGTCCGTGCCGAGCAGCGCGTACACGCCGAACGTGGCGACCGTCGCCAGCTCGGTGCCCAGGCTCGCCACGGAGGTGAGCGTGGCCCGGCGGGACTCGTCGATGCGGTGCTGGAGGCGGGCGTCGGCCAGCACCTCCACGAGCTGGAACCCGGCGAAGGCGAGGCTCACGAGAGCGATGCCGGCCAGTGAGCGGGCCGCGGCTCCCACGGCCAGGGCGAGTGCGGCGCCCGCGAGCAGCGCGGCGAGACCGGCCGGGCCGAGGCGTTCGGCCGGTCCGGTCAGGAGGCTGCCGACGGTGACGCCCGCCCAGATCAGCATGATCAGGTAGGGCACCGTCGCTTCGGCGACGCCGATGTCCCGGACCAGCAGCGGGGTGTACTCGTCGAGCGCGCCCCACACCGCGGCCACGGCCGGGATCAACAGCAGGGCGCCGCGCACGGAACGGTCCCCGCGGACCTCGGCGAGCCCGGTCCGCAGGGTCGTCGCCCAGCTGTCGCCGGCGTCGTCCGGCCGCACCCGGTGCTCGGGGAACCTCGTCGCGGTGACGGCGGTCAGCACACAGGCCAGGAAGCTCGCGGCACCGACCGCCGCGTAACCGCCCTGGGCGAAGACGGGCCCCGCGAGGCCGAGGGAGGCCACGGTGCCCACCAGCCGCGCGGCCCGGGCCCGGCCCATGACCCGCGCGTACCGGCCCGCCGCGCCGAGCCGGTCCAGCTCGTCGTACACCAGCGCCTCCAGCGCACCGGAGCCGAGCGCCCCGCCCGCGCCCCACAGGACGAAGCCGGCCGCGAAGGCCCAGTACGACGGCACGATCACCCACAGCGCGAAGCCGGCGGCGGTGAGCAGCGGGCCGATCCACAGCAGCCTCCGGCGCGACATGGCGTCGGCCCAGGCCCCGGAGGGCACTTCCAGCACCACCGAGGTGATCGACCACAGGGCGAACAGGGAGGAGATCTGCCAGAGCGACATGCCGGTGTCGGCGAACAGCAGCGCGTACACCGGGTAGAGCAGGACGAAGTCGTCGAGGAACGCGTAGCCGTACAGCGTGGTCGTCAGCCGCCGGACACCGGTGGCGGGCACGCGTGCAGGTGAGAGTGTCATGAGGCCTTCCCGAAAGGACGGATCGGATGCCGGAGGTACGGCGTCCGAGGCGGCCCTCGGGAGGCGCGGCTGGTGGATCAATGTCGCCAGGTCATGACACCGATGTTAGGCGGGCCGGGGCCCGGAGCACAGCGAGAATCCACAGAGGGCCGTCCTCCTCACGGCCAGGCGCGCGAGACTTGGCTGGGCAAGCCGAACCCCACCGGTCGGGTGAAGGGGGTCTTCATGGACACCGCCGCACTGCTCTCCCTCCCGTACGTCGACGAGCACACGACGGTCGTCGCGGCGGACGCAGAGGTCGTGTGGGACGCGCTCGGTGAGGTTCTGGAACGCTCTTTCGGGGGTGGCCGAGCGGCCGCGTACGCACGCCTCGTCGGCTGCGCCGACCGCACGGCCTCCGGTCCCCGTCCCTTGGCGGAGGGCTCGGCGTTTCCCGGTTTCCGGGTGGCTTCCGCGGTTCCGGGTGTGGAGCTGGTCCTGATCGGGCGTCATCACTTCTCGACGTACGCCCTGCTCTTCCAGCTGGACGAGGCAGGCCCGGGACGCACCCTGCTGCGTGCCGAGACCCGGGCGAGGTTCTCCGGCCCGGCCGGCGCCCTCTACGGTCGTCTCCTCATGACCACGGGCGGACACGCGCTCGGCGTTCGCCGCCTGCTGACGGCGGTGCGCAGGGTCGGCGACACCGACACCGACACCGCCGACACGCGCCGGCGGGAAGGCTAGGTCGGCGAGCCCGACGAGAAGCGCCGCAGCAGCGGCGACAGCACGAGCACGGACTTGGTCCGCTCGACGAACGGCTCCCCGGCGATCCGCTCCAGGACCCGTTCGAAGTGCCGCATGTCGGAGGCGAACACCTGGGCGATCGCGTCCGCGTCCCCGGTGACGGTGGACGCGGCCACGACCTCCTGGTAGCGCTCCAGGCCCCGCTGGATGGTCTCCGGGGAGGTGTTGCCCCGGCAGTAGATCTCGACGAACCCCTCGGTCTGCCAGCCGAGGGCGCCCGGGTCCACCCGTACGGTGAAGCCGGTGATGGCTCCGGTGGCCCGCAGCCTGTCCACGCGCCGTTTCACGGCGGGCGCGGACAGGCCGACGATGTGGCCGATGTCGGCGTAGGAGCGGCGGGCGTCCTCGGCGAGGGCGTGCACGATGCGTTCGTCGAGATCGTTCAGCACAGTGGGTCGGTCACTTTTCGGATGGTGCGAGTCGGGAACGGCGATAGCCGTACACGAAGTAGAACACGAGCCCGGCGGCCATCCAGACACCGAAGACGACCCAGGTCACGGTCGGCAGGCTGCGCATCATCCAGACGCAGAAGGCGAAGCCCAGTGCGGGCAGGAGCGGGGAGAGCGGCACCCGGAAGGTGCGGGGCATGTCCGGCCGGGTCCGGCGCAGCACCACGACGGCCACGTTGACCAGCGCGAAGGCGAACAGGGTGCCGATGCTGGTGGCGTCAGCGAGCTGCCCGAGCGGGATCGCGGCGGCCAGCACACCGCAGAACAGGGAGACGATGAGGGTGTTGGCGCGGGGCGTGCCGGTCTTCGGGTGGACCTTGGCGAACACCTTCGGCACGAGGCCGTCGCGGGACATGGCGAACAGGATGCGGGTCTGGCCGTAGAGCACGGTCAGCACCACGCTCGCGATGGCGATGACGGCGCAGAAGGCCAACAGCGTGCCCCAGAAGGTCTGCCCGGTGACCTCGCGCATGATCTGGGCGAGGGCGGCCTCGGAGTCGGTGAAGTTCTCCCAGGGCTTGGCGCCGACCGCGACGGCGGCCACGAGGACGTACAGCGCCGTGACGATGACCAGTGACAGCATGATCGCCCGCGGCAGGTCGCGCTGGGCGTTCTTCGCCTCCTCGCCGGCGGTGGAGGCGGCGTCGAAGCCGATGTAGGAGAAGAACAGCGTGGCACCGGCGGCGCTGACACCGGCCATGCCGAGCGGCATGAAGTTCTCGTAGTTGCCGGAGCGGAAGCCCTGGACGCCGATGGCGCAGAACATCACCAGCGCGGCGATCTTCACGATGACCATGACGGTGTTGGCGCGGGCGGACTCGCGGGCGCCGCCCAGCAGGAACGCCATCGCGAGCATGACGACGATCAGCGCGGGCAGGTTGAACACTCCACCGTCGCCGGGCGGCGCGGACAGGGCGGCCGGGATGGTGACGCCGACGGTCCCGTCGAGCAGTTCGTTGAGGTACTCGCCCCAGCCGACGGCGACGGCGGCGACCGACACGCCGTACTCCAGGACCAGGCACCAGCCGCAGATCCAGGCGATCAGCTCACCCATCGTTGCGTACGCATACGAGTACGAGGAGCCGGAGACCGGGATGGTGCCCGCCAGCTCGGCGTAGGACAGGGCCGAGAACAGGGCGGTCAGGCCGGCTATGACGAAGGAGAGCGTGACGGCCGGGCCCGCCTTGGGGACGGCCTCGCCGAGCACGACGAAGATGCCGGTGCCGAGGGTGGCACCGATGCTGATCATGGTGAGCTGCCACAGCCCGAGGGTGCGCCGCAGCGAGCCTCCCTCGCCGTGGCCACCCTCCGCGACCAGGTTCTCCACCGGCTTGCGACGCATGAGGCGCGCGCCGACGCCCGGGGACGGCGGGGCGGTCTGACTACTGCTGTGCGGGGGTGCGCCTTGGTCGAGCACGCGCTGACTCCTTCGTCACTGCCGGTCTCGGGTGGCAGGGACGGCAGCGCCCCGCCCGACAGCCGGGACCCACCGAGCGGGGTCCCCGCCACGCCACGTACGAGGCGACAGCCTACGAGCAGGGACGTTGCCCGTGTAATGCAGCAACCTTGCGCGTGCCCGCAAGATCATTGCGTTCCTCGTGACTGGCCGGAGGTTCGTTGCACGGATGCGTTCGTCCGTTGCACAAGACTTGTCCGGACCAGCTCTTTCACCAGAAACGTGAGCTCCTCGACACACTCGTGCGTGACGCCGTCGTGGTCCTCGTAGGACCAGCGGCCGACGTACGGGGTGAGGGGCCGGTAGCCGAGCCGGGCGTAGAGGGCCGCGGCCCGCGGGTTGTCGTCGGCGACGCCGAGGCCGATGGCGGTGCGGCCCCGCTCCCGGGCGCGTTCCTCGGCGGCCCGGACCAGGGCGCTGCCGATGCCGCGCGAGCGCAGCGTCTCGGGCCACACGGAAAGCGCGTTGATCTCCGGGCAGCCGGGCCGTGCCGCTTGTACGGTCGCGTCGTCGCAGCCGCCCCAGCGCAGCTCCGTGTGCCCCACGGGCCGTCCGTCGAGCCAGGCGACGAGATACGTGCTCCGGCCCCGCTCCTGGCGCTCGAAGCGGCGCGCGTGGAAGGAGGTGGCACCCGGGGAACCGATGTACTGGTCGAGCACCGCCACATCGGCGGCCCGGCAGACTGTGATCTCCATGGCGTACGACGGTAGGGCGTCCGTACGCACCAGGCCCCCGGTTTTTCATCGGGGGCCTGGACGAAGCGTGCGGGCGGTCAGATCCAGCTGGCGTGCAGCGGCTTGCCCTCGGCGTAGCCGGCGGCGCTCTGTATGCCGACGATGGCCTTCTCGGCGAACTCCTCCAGGGAGCCGGCGCCGGCGTACGTGCAGGAGGAGCGGACGCCCGCGATGATCGAGTCGATCAGGTCCTCGACGCCGGGGCGGGCCGGGTCGAGGAACATGCGGGACGTGGAGATGCCCTCCTCGAACAGCGCCTTGCGGGCCCGGTCGTACGCCGACTCCTCCGAGGTGCGGTTGCGCACGGCCCGGGCGGAGGCCATGCCGAAGGACTCCTTGTAGGCACGCCCCTGGGCGTCGTGCTGGAGGTCGCCCGGGGACTCGTAGGTGCCCGCGAACCAGGAACCGACCATCACGTTGGACGCGCCGGCGGCGAGCGCCATGGCCACGTCGCGCGGGTGGCGGATGCCGCCGTCGGCCCACACGTGCTTGCCGTACTTCTTCGCCTCGGCGGCGCACTCCAGGACGGCGGAGAACTGCGGCCGGCCGACGCCGGTCATCATGCGCGTGGTGCACATGGCGCCGGGTCCGACACCGACCTTGACGATGTCCGCGCCCGCTTCGATGAGGTCGCGCACGCCCGCGGCGGCCACGACGTTGCCTGCGACGATCGGCACCTGCGGGTCGAGGTCGCGCACCAGCTTCAGGGCGCTGATCATCGACTCCTGGTGGCCGTGCGCGGTGTCGATGACGAGCGTGTCGACGCCCGCGTCCAGCAGCTGCTTGGCCTTGCCCGCGACGTCGCCGTTGATGCCGACGGCGGCGGCGATGCGCAGCCGCCCCCGCGCGTCCGTGGCCGGCGTGTAGAGCGTGGCGCGCAGGGCGCCCTTGCGGGTGAGGATGCCGGCGAGCGTGCCGTCCTTGTTGACCGCGGGGGCGTAGCGGCGGTTGGCGTGGTCCAGGGTGTCGAAGGCCTCGCCCGGGTCCATGTCCGCGTCGATGAGCAGCAGGTCCCGGGACATGACCTCGGCCAGCTGCGTGAAGCGGTCCACGCCGGACAGGTCGGATTCGGTGACCACGCCGACCGGCCGGTGGTCGTCGTCGACGACGACCCCGGCGTTGTGCGCGCGCTTGGGCAGCAGGGACAGCGCGTCCGCGACGGTCTGGTGGGGCGCCAGCATGATCGGGGTGTCCAGGACCAGGTGCCGGCTCTTCACCCAGGAGACGACGTCGGTGACCACGTCGATCGGGATGTCCTGCGGTATGACGACGAGGCCGCCGCGCCGGGCCACGGTCTCGGCCATGCGCCGCCCGGCGATGGCGGTCATGTTGGCGACGACGAGCGGGATGGTGGTGCCCGTGCCGTCCGGGGAGCTGAGGTCGACGGCCTGCCGCGAGCCCACCGAGGAGCGGCTCGGCACCATGAAGACGTCGTCGTACGTCAGGTCGTACCCGGGCTGGATGTCATTGAGGAAACGCACGTGCTGCACATCCCAGTCGATCAGAGGTGACCCCCCGACCGGCCGGCCAGGGGGAAAGAGCACGTACTTCATTGTCCCATGCCGGATGTGCGCACGTCCCCCAGCGGATCATCCAGGCTGGTCAGGGGCGCCTTAGGAGGATGCTCCAAGCCCCAGGGTGACGAAGAGACCCGGCCCCCGGTCCGTCGCCTCCGCGAAGATCTCCTCCGCGACCTGCCACTCCTCGGGCCGCTTCTCGGCGTACCCCCGCCAGCCCCGGACGACGACCAGCAGCCCCCGCTCCACGGCTCCCTCGGGCCACAGGGCGGGGTCGGCCAGGCAGTCGGCCAGGGCGTCCCAGTTGCGGCCGAACCACTCGGGCAGGGAGAGGTCACGGGCGCAGCGGTCCATGAGTCCCGCCTTGTCCGTGACCCCCTCGAGGTCCAGCACGAGCACGATCCGGCCGGCCGGATCGTCCGGCACCTCCCGCGCCTCCCTGGCCATGCGTCAGACTCCGTCCGGGTCGGTCCTGTTGAGCGCTGACTTCGGTGCCGGGCCCGCCGTGATCAGATAGTCCGCGGCCGACGTGTCCGTCACCAGGCTGGTGACGAGCCCGGACCGCAGCACCGCGTCGATCGCGGGCCCCTTGCGCTGTCCGCCGGCGATCGCGACGACCTCGGGGATACGGCGGAGCTGGTCGGCCTTGACCGTGATGCACCGCTCGCCCAGGTCGCGGCCGACCCTCCGGCCCTCGGCGTCGAAGAGGTGCGCGGACATCTCGGCGGCGACACCGAGGGAGGCGTAGTGCGCGCGCTCCTCGTCGCTGAGCATGTCGTGCACCGTGGAGATGCCGGGCTCCCAGGAGCCGATGGAGACGCAGGCGACGGTCACCTTGTCGAAGTGCTCGAAGGCGCGGGCGATCCCCGTCTGGTTGCGCAGCGCCGTGGCCGTGGCCGCGTCGGGCAGCAGCATCGGCGCGTAGATGGGGTGCGCGTCACCGCCGGACACCTGGGCGGCACGGCGTACCGCCTCGACCGAGCCGCGCTCGGCGGTCCCGGCGTCGTACACGCCCGTCAGCTGCACCACCGTGCACGGGGGCAGCCGGTCGAGCGCCGCCGCCATGTGGATGGTGGAGCGGCCCCAGGCCAGGCCCAGCACATCACCTTCGTTGACCAGTTCGCCGAGCAGGTCGGCGGCCACCTCTCCGAGGTTCTCGGGGTCGGGCGACTCCTCGGCGTCGGCCGGGGACTCGACCACGACAGCGTGCCTGAGGCCGTAGCGGGCGCGGAGCGCGTCCGAGCGCTCCGCGTCCAGCTCCGCAGGCACACGGATCTCGATACGTACGAGATCCCGTTCGAGGGCGGTCTCCAGGACCCGGGCCACCTTGAAGCGGCTGACGCCGAACTCCTCCGCGATCTGGATCTTGGACTTCCCCTCGAGGTAGAAGCGGCGGGCCATGGCCGCCGCCTGCACCAGCTCAGCGGGTCCCATCCGCATGGCTGACCGGCCCGCCGACATACCCGACACGGCGATCTCCTCACTGCTGTTCACACTCTGGATTCGCCGTTCATCCTTGCAGATCCGGCGCGGATGATCAGCCCTGATGAGAGCCGTTCACTTTGCTGTGGCTCAGTGGTCGCAGGCCCAGGAGGCCTTGGCCGTGCTCGCCTCCGCCTGCGTGCGTAGTGCACGTACCGCCTCTGCCGGGTCGTTTGCCCCGTAGACCGCCGATCCGGCCACGAAGACGTCGGCTCCGGCGTCCGCGCACCGCTCGATAGTGGAGGCGGAGACTCCGCCGTCGACCTGGAGCCAGAGCTCCAGACCGTGCTTGCTGATCAACTCGCGGGTGCGGCGAATCTTAGGAAGCATGATGTCGAGGAAGGCCTGTCCCCCGAAGCCCGGTTCGACCGTCATGATCAGCAGCATGTCGAGCTCGGGGAGCAGGTCCTCGTACGGCTCGATGGGGGTCGCGGGCTTCAGCGCCATGGAGGCGCGGGCGCCCTTGGCGCGGATCTCCCGGGCGAGCCGGACCGGGGCGGCGGCCGCCTCGACATGGAAGGTGACGGAACCGGCCCCCGCTTCGACGTACTGGGGCGCCCACCGATCGGGGGCCTCGATCATCAGATGGCAGTCCAGAGGAGTGTCCGTCGCGCGGGCGAGCGACTCTACGACCGGCACACCGAGCGTGAGGTTCGGGACGAAATGGTTGTCCATGACATCGACGTGGAGCCAGTCGGCTCCCTCCACGGCCTTCGCCTCGTCCGCGAGGCGGGCGAAGTCGGCGGAGAGGATGCTGGGGTTGATCTGCGCGGCCATGTCCTAAGACTGCCATGCCCTCCAGGGGTTGTGGGCATCGGTCCCGGGTCGCACAGGGGGTTGCCATGAAACAGGGCGTCGCACACCTCGTCTGTGGGCGGCGGGCCAAGTGGCTGGTGCTGGTGCTGTGGGTGGTGGTGCTCTTCGTCGCCGCGCCGTTCGCCATGAAGCTCACCGACGCGCAGGACAACGACGCGTCGTCCTGGTTGCCGGGGTCCGCGGAGTCGACGCAGGTGCTGGAGATCTCCGAGGACTTCCGGCCGGAGCAGATCCCGGCGGTCGTGATCTACGCCCGGGACGGCGGGCTGACGGCCCAGGACCGGACGGAGATCGCCGAGGACGTGCGGCAGCTCAAGGAGCTGCGTGACCACGGCATCCGGGGCGCGGAGACCCGGGGGCCGGTCTTCGACCGGCCGGACGATCCGCGGGCGGCGCAGGTCTTCGTGCCGATCACGATGGACGAGGAGGGCTGGGAGCGGATCTCGCCCGCCGTCGACTCCATCCGGGACGACGTCGGCGAGGGCGGCGGCGGGCTGGCCGTGCACATCACCGGCCCGGGCGGCACGTCGGCGGACTTCGCTGAGGCCTTCGAGGGCATCGACTCGACGCTGCTGTTCTCGGCGATGGTCGTCGTCATCGTCATGCTGCTCATCACGTACCGCAGCCTGACCCTGCTGCTGATCCCCCTGGTCTCGGTGGTCTGCGCGCTGTTCGCCTCCCAGGCGCTGATCTACCTGCTGGCCGAGCACGCGGGCCTGACGGTCAACGGCCAGAGCGCGGGCATCCTCACGGTGCTGGTCTTCGGCGCGGGGACGGACTACGCCCTGTTGCTGGTCGCCCGCTACCGGGAGGAGCTGCGCCGGCACGAGGACCGGCACGAGGCGATGGCCCTGGCGCTGCACCGCGCGGGCCCCGCGGTGCTCGCCTCCGGCGCGACGGTCGTGCTGAGCATGCTGGTGCTGCTGGCCGCCGAGATGAACTCCACCAGCGGCCTGGGCCCGGTGGCCGCGATCGGCGTCGCGGTCGCCCTGCTGGCGATGATGAGCCTCTTCCCCGCGCTGCTGGTGATCTTCGGCCGGTGGGTCTTCTGGCCGGTGATCCCGCATTACGGCACGCCCGACCCGACCGAGCGCGGCATCTGGGCGCGCATGGGCCGCCGTATCGCCCGCCGCCCGCGCACGACCTGGGCCGCCACGGCACTGGCCCTGGCGGTCTGTTCGCTGGGCCTGATCCAGCTGCGCGCGGAAGGCATCAGCAACGCGGACGCGTTCACAGGAAAACCGGACTCGATCGTCGGCCAGGAGGTTTCCGCACGTTACTTCCCGGCCGGGAGCGGCAGTCCGCTCGTCATCGTCAGCAACCAGGCGCAGGCCGAGCAGGTGGGTCGCGCGGTCGCCGCCACGCCGGGCGTGGTCCCGGAGTCGCTGGGCCTGCCACCGGGCACGAAACCGTCCTTCCAGGGCATGGTCCTCTTCGAGGCCACGATGAGCACCCCGGCCGACAGTGACGCAGCGAAACAGACCGTGGAGCGGGTACGGGACGCCGTCCATGCGGTACCGGACGCCGATGCCAAAGTGGGCGGCGGTACGGCGGGCCTCGTGGACATGGACAAGGCGATCACCCACGACAACATCCTGATCATCCCGCTGGTGCTGGTGGTCGTCCTGCTGATCCTTTGCGCCCTGCTGCGCGCCCTGATCGCCCCGCTGCTGCTGATCGGGACGGTGATCCTGTCGTTCGCGGCGGCGCTCGGCATCAGCGCGCTCGCGTTCCGGTACGTCTTCGACTACGCGGGCGAGGCGACCGACTTCCCGCTGTTCGTCTTCGTCTTCCTGGTCGCCCTGGGCATCGACTACAACATCTTCCTCACCACGCGCATCCGCGAGGAGGCGGGCCGCCAGGGCACCAGACCTGGCGTGGTCACCGGGCTCGCCACCACCGGAGCGGTCATCACCTCCGCCGGCCTGGTCCTGGCCGGCACCTTCGCCGCCCTCGGCACCCTCCCGATGGTCGCCTTCGCCGAGATCGGCTTCGCGGTCGCCCTCGGCGTCCTCATCGACACGTTCATCGTGCGCTCGGTCCTGGTGACGTCTCTGTTCCTGGACGTGGGCCCGAAGGTGTGGTGGCCGCACCGGCTGGCCAGGGAGGACGGCGGTGCGGCGGCCCGGGAGAGCGTCGGAGCGGGGATCAGCCGGTCCGGCGAATGAGGGCCAGGTACATCGCGTCGGTCCCGTGCAGATGCGGCCACAGCTGCACGTCGGGCCCTTCGCCGAGGTCCGGTAGGCCGGGCAGCAGCGGCCGGGCGTCGAGGAGCTCGGTGTCCGGATGCTGCTTGAGGACATCGGCGACCACGGCCCTGGTCTCGGCGAGGTGCGGCGAACAGGTCGCGTAGCCGACGACACCGCCGACCCGCACCGACTCCAGGGCGGTGCGCAGCAGGCCGCGCTGCAACGGCGCGAACCCCTCCAGGTCCTCCGGCCGGCGCCGCCAGCGTGCCTCGGGGCGGCGCCGCAGGGCACCGAGCCCGGTGCACGGCACGTCGACCAGCACGCGGTCGAAACTGCCGGGCCGCCACGCCGGACGCGTCCCGTCCGCGGCGATCACCTGGTACGGCCCGGGGTTCCCCTCCAGCGCCCTGGCCACGAGCCCGGCGCGGTGGGTCTGCTTCTCGGAGGCGACGAGCAGCGCGCCCCGCTGGGCCGCGAGGGCGCCGAGCAGCGCGGCCTTGCCTCCGGGTCCCGCGCACCCGTCCAGCCACCGCCGGTCGGGCCCGTCCAGCGGCGCGTTGGCGAGGGCGAGCGCCACCAGCTGGCTGCCCTCGTCCTGCACGCCCGCACGCCCGTCCCGCACGGCCGCGACGGCGCCCGGCTCGCCGCCCTCGGTCAGCCGCACGGCATACGGCGACCAGTGCCCCGGCACGGCGGCGTCCTCTTCGAGCAGCTCTTCGGCGGTGGCCCGGCCGGGCCGCGCCACCAGGGTCACCTCGGGCCGCTCGTTGTCGGCGCGCAGCAGGTCCTCGATGCCGGCGCGACCGCCGCCGAGGGAGTCCCACAGCGCCGACACGACCCACCGCGGATGCGAGTGGACGACGGCGAGATGGTCCTCGGGGTCCGCGTCATAGGGCGGCGCGACCCGCTCCAGCCAGCCGTCCAGATCGTGCTGCGCGACCTTCCGCAGCACGGCGTTGACGAACTTGGCCCGCCCGTCGCCGAGCACGACCCGCGCGAGCTCCACGGTGGCGGACACGGCCGCGTGCGTCGGGATCCGCGTCCCGAGCAGCTGATGCGCGCCGAGGCTCAGCACGTCCAGCACCGGCGGGTCGACCTCCCGCAGCGGCCGGTCCACGCAGGCCGAGAGGACCGCGTCGTACGTCCCCTGCCGCCGCAGCGTCCCGTACACCAGCTCGGTGGCGAGCGCCGCGTCCCGGGTGTCGAACGTCTCGGGCCCCTCCTTCTCCCGCGCCTTGCGCAACAGCGGCGGCAGAACGAGGTTGGCGTAGGCGTCCCGCTCGTCCACGGCCCTCAGCGCCTCGAAGGCGAGGATGCGGACGGGGTCCTTCTTGGGCCGGCGGTAGGGCTTGCCTGACGTACGGGGCCGACGGGGCTGGTCGCTCACGAAAAAGGTGCTCCGGGTGTGAGAAGAAGTGCGCCGTCCAGCCTACGCCGCCCCGGACGTGTCGCCGCGTCAGCCCCCGAGCCGCTCGCCGTCGGCGATCCGCACCCCGCGTGCCCAGTCCGCCGCCCGCATCGGCTTCTTGCCCTGGGCCTGCACCCAGGCCAGCTCGACGGCGTACGAGCCGCTGCCGACGTACACGTTGTTCTTCCCGGCGGAGATCTGTCCCGGGGCGAGATCCGTCCGGTCCGGCACGGGGGTGACCTGGATGAGCTTGAGCCGCTCACCGCGGAACACGGTCCAGGCGCCGGGAGCCGGAGTGCAGCCCCGCACCATCCGGTCGACGCGCAGCGCGGGAGCGGTCCAGTCGATACGGGCGTCCTCGACATTGACCTTCGGGGCCAGGCTGACGCCCTCGGCCGGCTGCGGTACGGCCTTCAGTGTGCCGTCCTCGATCCCGTCCATGGTCGCCGCGAGCAGACCGGCACCGGCGAACGCCAGCCGGGTCAGCAGGTCCCCGCTGGTGTCGGTGGGCCGGATCTCCTCGGTGACCGTCCCGTAGACCGGACCGGAGTCGAGCCCCTCCTCGATCAGGAACGTGGAAGCCCCGGTGATCTCGTCCCCGGCCATGATGGCGTGCTGCACGGGCGCGGCACCACGCCAGGCCGGCAGCAGGGAGAAATGCAGATTGACCCAGCCGTGCGCGGGGACGTCCAGGGCGACACGGGGCAGCAGAGCACCGTAGGCGACGACGGGACAGCAGTCCGGCCCGATCTCCCCCAGCCGCTCCAGGAACTCGGGGTCCTTCGGCTTCGCGGGTTTCAGCACCTCGATCCCGGCCTCCTCCGCACGCTCGGCGACGGGCGACGCGACGAGCCTGCGCCCCCGCCCGGCCGGAGCGTCGGGCCGCGTGACGACAGCGGCGACCTCGTGCCGCTCGGAGGCGAGAAGAGCGTCCAGAGCGGGAACGGCGACCTCGGGTGTACCGGCGAAGACGAGCTTCATGGGGTGGTGGGGGCCTCTCGGGCAGGGGGTCGAAGACGGGCAACACCCAAGTCTATGAGCCCTCGAACGGAAAGCCGCCGACGGCGCCCGGCCCTCGCGGGAGACCTCAGCCTCTTGGCCAACTGTCACGGGCGGTGCGCGGGTGGGAGACCGAAGCCGAAGGCCGAAGGCCGAAGCCCGAAGGCCGAAGGCCGAAGCCCGAAGGCCGAGGCGCACGCCCGGCGCAAACGGGCGCACGCATATGCCCCCACGCCCCCACACCGTGACCCGCGGAGCGAATCCGCGTTGGTCAAGACAGAGTTGACCACAACGGGCCGCGATCGCGGCCCATTCCCTTTCAACGCCGGTTCGAGAGGCTTGTTCATGGCCGACCACGCAACCCACGACGCCCAGGCTCGGGCCAGCCTGCACTTGCTGGTGCGGGACATCGAGCGGGTCCGCCGGCAGGTGGACGCACTGCGCACACTCACCGCCCAGTTGGGCAACGTCTACCGCCCGCGCCGCTCCGGCCCCTCCACGGGCTTCGTCGTCTACGGACGCGCCCCCGCCCCGACGGTACGTCTCGCCCAGGAGCTGCGGGACAGTGTCGAGACCCTGGTGACGGCGGCCGTGGACTTCGACCGCTCACTCGGCTTCTCGTGGGACGCGGTGGGATCCGCACTCGGAGTCACCAAACAGGCGGTCCACCGCCGTTACGGCGCGCGCCGTGCCACGCCCCAGCCGGCCGCGGCCGAGGCGGAGCGCACCCCGGAGCCGTCGGGCTCCCGCACGGTCAGTGTGAACACCGGCATCCCCACGGTCCCCACGGTCCCGGCGGCCCGCTCCATGCCCACCCAGCCGACGGCGGGCAGCCCGGCGCTCCGCGACGAGGCCAGGCCGACGGCCTTCCCCGGCCCGCGCAACGGCTGAGCCACCCCAGCCCCCCTCCTTGCACCCCTGCCCTCCCGGAGCGCCTCCGGGAGGGCAGTGACGTCTCCGGACGCTGCCGTCCCGGAGCCCGCGAAAGACACCCCGCCGGACCCCGGCAGTGGCTCACCCGATGTCCGCCGGATCGATCCGCACCCAGACCCCACTCCCGGCGCCACTCCCGCTCCCGCTCCCACTCCCCCGAGCCATCCGCGCCGCCTGCGCGGCCTTCAGCGCGGCGGCCAGCGCGGCGCCCTTCCCCGGCGGCACCCGGATCAGCGCCCGCTCCCACTGCTCCCCGGGCGGCGGCGCCCCCGCCCGACGCGGTCGCCCCGCTGCGGGGACGGGCAACGGCACCGGTCCCAGCACTTCGGCCTCCGCCGGCAGTTCCGCAGTACGAAGGAACTCGGCCACGGCTTCCGGCTGCCCCGACACGGCCGCCATCCGCGACACCGGCGGAAACCCCAGCTCGGCCCGCTCGGCGAGTTCCCGCACCGCGTGACCGACGGGGTCCCACCGTACGAGGGCCTGGACGGGCCTCAGCGTCGGCTCGGCCACGACCACCACCGTGCCGCCCGCCGGCTGCGGCCGGACGAGCGACCCGGCCGCGATCCACCGCCGCAGCGCGTCCTCCCCGGCGCGCAGATCGGGCCGCCCGAGCATGGCCCACCCGTCCAGCAGCAGCGCCGCCGCGTACCCGCCCTCCGCGACGGGCTCGGCCCCCGGCGTACTCACCACCAGCGCGGGCACCCCCGGCACCGTGTCGAGCACGTGTTCACGGCCCGAGGTCCGCACCGGGACGGCGGGGAAGGCCCGTCCGAGCTCCTCGGCGGTCCGCCGGGCGCCCACCACCGAGGCGCGCAGCCGGAAGGCACCGCACTCCGGGCAGTGCCAGCCGCTCTCCTCACGGCCGCACCACCCGCAGCACAACGCGCCGCCGTCCCGCGTCTCCAGCGGGCCGGAGCACTGCCGGCACCGCGCGGGCGCCCGGCAGTTGGCGCACGCCATGCGCGGCACGTATCCCCGCCGGGGAACCTGTACCAGCACCGGACCGTGCCGCAGGCCGTCCCTGACGACCTGCCAGGCGAGCGTCGGCAGCCGGGCGGCCCGGGCGGCCTCGTCCCGTGCGAGGTCCCCGTCCCCGACGGTGCGGACCAGCGGAGCGGCAGCGCGCACCTGCTCACGCCCGGCGACGAGCGGGCGCGCCCACCCGCTCTCGACGAGCTGCGCGGCCTCCACCGTGCAGCCCCAGCTGCCCAGCAGGAAGCCGCACTTGTCCTGGGCGGCCCGCAGCAGCAGCACCTCGCGCGCGTGGGGCTGCGGGGCGTGCTGCTCGCTGTGGCTGTCGTCCCCGTCGTCCCAGATGGCCACGAGCCCGAGGTCCTGGACCGGCGCGAACATCGCGGCGCGCGTCCCGATCACGGCCCGTACGGAGCCCCGCCGGACCGCGAGCCACTGCGCGTACCGCTTCTCGGGCCCCGCGTCGGCGGTGAGCACGGCGTGCCGCCCCTCCCCCAGCAGGGCGGTCAGGGCGGCGTCGACCCGAGCGACCGCCCGCCCGTCGGGCAGGACGGCGAGGGCCCCGCGACCGGAGGCCAGTGTCGCCACGACCGCCCGGGCCAGCTCCTCGCTCCATTCCGGGCCGGGCAGCGCGTTCCACACGGCCCGTGGCGCACCGCCGGAGGCCAGCGACTCCAGGAAGGCCGCTCCCCGCTCGTACCGCTGCCAGGAGCCCGCCTCGGGTGCCGGGGGCGGCGCCAGCGGTGCGGGCGAGGGGCGCTGCTCGGCCCGGGCGTTGCGCGGCGGTACGGCGAGCTGGAGGACGTCGGCGAGGCTGCCCGCGTACCGGTCGGCGACCGCCCGGGCCAGGCCCAGCAGTTCCGCGCTCAGCACCCGCTCGGGCGACACGACCTGGGCGAGGGCGGCCAGCGGCCCCGAGTAGTCGGACTCGGGCAGCCGCTCGACGAGGAACCCGTCGATCAGCCCGCCGCCCTCGCGCCGACCGTCCCGCACCCGGTGCCGCCCGGCCCCGAACCTAACCCGCACCCGGACGCCCGGCTGGGCCTGCTCGTCCAGCTCCTCGGGCACGGCGTAGTCGAAGTACCGGTCGAGATGGAGCACGCCCTTGTCGACGAGCACCCGCGCGACGGGCAGGTCCTTGGCCAGCGCGGCCCCCCGCCAGGTCCGCGGCTTGGCCCGGGGCGTCTTGGCCTTCCGCACGCTCTCCCGGATGAGCGCGAGCTGCTCGGGCGGCGCACCCTCCGCGCCACCGCCCGCCTGTTCGTTCTCGCTGCTCACGCTTGCATTCTTACCAAACACCACTGACATCCGGCGGCGCCCGAGTACCCCTCGCCCGCCCACCGGACGCACGACGAGGCCCGGCGCCCCGAAGGGTGCCGGGCCTCGCGACGTACCGCGACGGCGTCGGCCTGCGGCTCCGCCGTCCTGCGGGGACTTACAGCCCCACGGCCTTGCGCAGCGCGTCCACACGGTCCGTCCGCTCCCAGGTGAACTCGGGAAGCTCGCGGCCGAAGTGGCCGTACGCCGCCGTCTGGGAGTAGATCGGGCGGAGCAGGTCGAGGTCGCGGATGATGGCGGCCGGACGGAGGTCGAAGACCTCGTCGATCGCCTTCTCGATCTTCTCCGTGTCGACCTTGGCGGTGCCGAAGGTCTCGACGAACAGACCGACCGGCTCGGCCTTGCCGATGGCGTACGCCACCTGGACCTCGCAGCGGGTGGCGAGGCCCGCGGCGACCACGTTCTTGGCGACCCAGCGCATCGCGTACGCCGCCGAGCGGTCCACCTTGGACGGGTCCTTGCCGGAGAAGGCGCCGCCGCCGTGGCGGGCCATGCCGCCGTAGGTGTCGATGATGATCTTGCGGCCGGTCAGGCCGGCGTCACCCATCGGGCCGCCGATCTCGAAGCGGCCGGTGGGGTTGACCAGGAGGCGGTAGTTCTCCGTGTCGAGCTTGATGCCCTCGTCGAGCAGCGCCTTGAGCTCCGGGTCGACGACGAACTCCTTGATGTCCGGAGCCAGGAGCGAGTCCAGGTCGATGTCGGATGCGTGCTGCGAGGAGACCACGACGGTGTCGAGGCGGACCGCCTTGTCGCCGTCGTACTCGATGGTGACCTGCGTCTTGCCGTCCGGGCGCAGGTAGGGGATGGTGCCGTTCTTGCGCACGTCGGACAGGCGCTTCGACAGGCGGTGCGCCAGGAAGATCGGCAGCGGCATCAGCGTCGGCGTCTCGTCCGTCGCGTAGCCGAACATCAGGCCCTGGTCGCCAGCGCCCTGCTTGTCGAGCTCGTCCTCGTCGCCCTCGACACGGGACTCGTAAGCCGTGTCCACGCCCTGGGCGATGTCCGGGGACTGGGCGCCGATGGAGACCGAGACGCCGCAGGAGGCGCCGTCGAAGCCCTTCTTCGAGGAGTCGTAGCCGATTTCGAGGATCTTGCTCCGGACCAGCGTCGCGATGTCCGCGTACGTCTTGGTCGTGACCTCGCCGGCCACGTGCACCAGGCCGGTCGTGATCAGGGTTTCGACGGCGACCCGGGAGGTCGGGTCCTCGCGGAGCAGCGCGTCGAGAATGGTGTCGCTGATCTGGTCAGCGATCTTGTCGGGGTGACCCTCGGTCACGGACTCCGAGGTGAACAGGCGACGGGACACAACGCTCCCTGGGGTTGCAGCGGCTGCTGGCTGATCATTTGGCGGACGGCGGGGGCTGCACCCGGCGCCGTCCGTGGAACAGCTTATCGGTCACGCTTAGGCCACGGTCTCCCTGTCTCGACACTCGGAAGCGCTGTGACCTGCGGCACGGGCATTCTGCCCAATGCCGTGCTGCGTTGGCCAGAGGCGCCACGCCCCGATCGGCCGGGTTTCACCGGGGTGCAGGGGGACTCAAACATCAGCGAAGGCGTTCGACCACCAGGTCCCAGACGGTTTCGGCCAGGGCTTCCTTGGGGCCGTGCGGCACTGCGGTCTCGCTGCCGTCGGCGCCGAGGACGACGGCCTCGTTCTCCTCGGAACCGAAGGTTCTGCTCTCCCCGACCTCGTTCACCACCAGCAGATCACAGCCCTTGCGCTTCAGTTTCGCGCGGCCGTTGGCGAGCACGTCGTCGGTCTCCGCCGCGAAGCCGACGATCACCTGTCCCGGGCGTACGCGGTCGGCGGAGACCTCCGCGAGGATGTCCGGATTCCGCACCAGGGTGATCGGCTCGGGCTCCTGGTCGTCCTTCTTCTTGATCTTCCCGGCCGCGTACACCGCCGGGCGGAAGTCCGCCACCGCCGCCGCCATGACCACCGCGTCCGCGTCGGCGGAGGCCTTCAGCACCGCCTCGCGCAGCTGCACGGCGGTGCCGACGGGGACGACGTCCACGCCGGCCGGGTCGGGCAGGGCGCTGTTGGCCGCGATCAGCGTGACGCGGGCGCCGCGGGCGGCCGCGGTGCGGGCGAGGGCGTAGCCCTGCTTGCCGGAGGAGCGGTTGCCGAGGAACCGGACGGGGTCCAGGGGCTCGCGGGTGCCGCCGGCGCTGACCACGACGTGCCGGCCCTTCAGGTCCGGCTCGGTCACGCCCCGGGCCAGCACCCGGCGGCAGACCTCGAAGATCTCGCCCGGGTCGGGCAGCCGGCCCTTGCCGGTGTCGACTCCGGTGAGACGGCCCACGGCCGGTTCGATGACGAGGGCGCCGCGGCGGCGCAGCGTCGCCACGTTCTCCTGGGTGGCCGGGTGCTCCCACATCTCCGTGTGCATGGCGGGGGCGAAGACGACCGGGCAGCGGGCGGTGAGCAGCGTGTTGGTGAGGAGGTCGTCGGCGAGGCCGTGGGCCGCCTTGGCGAGCATGTCGGCGGTGGCGGGGGCGACGACGACCAGGTCGGCGTGCTGTCCGATGCGGACGTGCGGGACCTCCTGCACGTCGTCCCACACCTCCGTGGAGACCGGGTTCCCGGAGAGCGCGGACCAGGTGGCGGCGCCGACGAAGTGCAGCGCGGAGGCGGTGGGCACCACGCGCACGTCATGGCCCGACTCCGTCAGCCGCCGCAGCAGCTCACAGGCCTTGTACGCGGCGATGCCGCCACTGACTCCCAGAACGACCTTCGGCTTGTCCACGTCTCTCCCCGGACCTCGGCAACCGGCACAACGTACGACTCCATGACACACCACAGGCCCGGCAGTCGGCCTGCCGGGCCTGTGGAAAAGTCAGCGTCAAGCTGCAAATAGTACTTACTGCGCCGGGCCTTCGACGGCCTCGGACGTCAGCAGCCCCGCATTGATCTCGCGAAGGGCGATCGAGAGCGGCTTCTCGTGGACGTGGGTGTCGACGAGAGGACCGACGTACTCGAGGAGACCCTCGCCGAGCTGCGAGTAGTACGCGTTGATCTGGCGGGCCCTCTTGGCCGCGTAGATCACGAGGCTGTACTTCGAGTCGGTGGCCTCGAGGAGCTCGTCGATCGGCGGGTTGATGATGCCCTCGGGCGCGGAGATGGAAGAGGACACGCTCTACCTTCCGATGGATGGGAAAGATTCTGTCGGGGTGATCAGCGAGACCCGGAATCGATCAGCGATGGTCACACGACGTGCACCAAGGCTAGCAGCTCGCGAGCCACGTCCTCGACGGAGGTGTTGACCAGGGTCGTATCGAACTCCGGCTCGGCGGCCAGTTCGGTCTTCGCCGCCTGGAGCCGGCGCTCGATCACCTCGGGCGGTTCGGTGCCCCGCCCGGTGAGTCTGCGCACCAGCTCCTCCCAGGAGGGGGGAGCCAGGAACACCAGCTGGGCCTCGGGCATCGACTCCCGGACCAGACGGGCGCCCTGGAGGTCGATCTCGAGGAGGACGGGCTCGCCCTTCTCCAGGCGCTCCTGCACGGCCGCACGCGGCGTTCCGTAGCGGTTGCCGGCGAACTCGGCCCACTCCAGCAGTTCACCGTTGGCGATCAGCTTGTCCATCTCGTCGTCGGTGACGAAGAAATAGTGGACCCCGTGCTTCTCGCCGGGGCGGGGCTTGCGGGTCGTCGCCGACACCGAGAGCCAGACCTCGGGGTGTTCCTTGCGCATATGGGCGACGACCGTGCTCTTGCCGACCCCGGAGGGGCCGGAGAGCACGGTCAGCCGCGGACGTTCACTCATGCAGCGATTATCCAGCAATCCCGGAGTGCCCGGGACTCGCTTCCCCGGAAGGACCGGTTCAGGAGCCGGTGCTGCCGAACTCGCGCTCCAGGGAGGCGATCTGGTTGGAACCGAGACCGCGCACACGACGGCTCTCGGAGATACCGAGTCGCTCCATGATCTGCTTGGCGCGGACCTTGCCCACGCCCGGGAGCGACTCGAGGAGGGCGGAGACCTTCATCTTGCCGATGACGTCGTTCTCCTGGCCCTGCTTGATGACCTCGTGAAGGGAGGCGCCGGAGTGCTTGAGTCGATTCTTGACCTCGGCCCGCTCCCGGCGAGCCGCGGCGGCCTTTTCGAGCGCGGCTGCGCGCTGTTCAGGGGTAAGGGGCGGAAGAGCCACGCCTACGTCACCTCGGATGTCGAACTGTCGGATACGGACCGGTGAGGAACCTAGTCGCCCCACACCTGGGGAGCTACGAGCAACACGCTTGCCCGTTCACTCTCGTCGGAGACTAGCGGGCAAGTCCGCCAGAGTCAGCGAGAACAGCGGAAAAGTCCTGGTCAGCCTTCATCTGAAGGGACATTTAGGACATACTGCCCCGGATTTGAGGATGTATTCAGACTCAAGCCTGCCCCGGACCACTCATCGGAGGACTCCGGAAGAGGTCAGGAGGACGTCAGGAGGAGGTCACGGTGTGACGGATCTCCTCCGCGAAGCGCTCCGCGGCATCACGCAGGGTGACCGCGTCGGGACCGTGGCGTAGCACTCCCCGGCTGACGTTCGGCACGACATTGCGCACCGCCGTCCCGAAGACCCGGGGAAGATCGGCCGGCGTGGCCCCCTGGGCACCGATGCCGGGCGCGAGGAGCGGGCCGTTGATGTCCAGGTCGTACGACGACAGGTCACCGAGCGTCGCGCCGACGACCGCGCCGAAGGACCCCAGGGGCTCCTCCCCCGCGTTCTCGGCGGACAGGTGCGCGAGCATGGTCGCTCCGATGTTCCGGCCGTCGGAGCGCACGGCGTGCTGGACCTCGCCGCCCTCCGGGTTGGAGGTCAGCGCCAGCACGAACAGCCCGGCGCCGCTCTCCCGCGCCAGCGCGACGGCCGGGCTCAGCGAGCCGTAGCCGAGGTAGGGCGAGACGGTCAGCGCGTCGGAGAACAGCGGCGCGTCCTTGTGCAGGAAGGACTCGGCGTACGCGGCCATGGTCGAGCCGATGTCGCCGCGCTTGGCGTCCATCACGACCAGCGCGCCCGCGGCCCGCGCCTCGGCCACCGACTTCTCCAGGACGGCGACGCCGCGCGAGCCGAACCGCTCGAAGAACGCGCTCTGCGGCTTGAGCACGGCGACCCGGTCGGCCAGCGCCTCGACGACCGTGCGGCTGAACCGCTCCAGGCCCGCCACGTCGTCGTTGAGGCCCCACTCGGCGAGCAGGGAGGCGTGCGGGTCGATGCCGACGCACAGCGGGCCGCGCTCGTCCATGGCGCGGCGCAGGCGGGCGCCGAAGGGTTCGAGACCACTCATGCCGTCTTCCTCACGTCGGCGCCCACCGCGTCGGCGAGCGTGGCGTACGGGCTGGTGCGCAGGCGCGCGGCGAGCCCCTTGTGGAGGGCGCGAGCGTAAAACGGCCCCTCGTAGATGAAGGCGCTGTAGCCCTGGACCAGCGTGGCGCCGGCCAGGATGCGCTGCCAGGCGTCCTCGGCGTTCTCGACGCCCCCGACGCCCACCAGGGTGATCCGGTCGCCCACGCGCGCGTAGAGGCGGCGCAGGACCTCCAGGGAGCGTTCCTTCAGGGGTGCTCCGGACAGGCCGCCGGTCTCCTCGACCAGCGAGGAGTCGGACTTCAGGCCGAGTCCCTCGCGCGCGATGGTGGTGTTCGTGGCGATGATCCCGTCCAGGCCGAGTTCCACGGCGAGGTCGGCGACGGCGTCGATGTCCTCGTCGGCGAGGTCCGGCGCGATCTTGACCAGGAGCGGGACACGTCGCGCGGACACCGCGCGGTCGGCGGCCTCGCGGACGGCGCTCAGCAGGGGGCGCAGCGCCTCCGTGGCCTGGAGATTGCGCAGACCGGGCGTGTTCGGGGAGGAGACGTTGACCACGAGGTAGTCGGCGTAGGGCGCCAGCCGCTCGGCGGACTTCACGTAGTCAGCGACGGCCTCCTCCTCGGGTACGACCTTGGTCTTGCCGATGTTGACGCCGACGACGGTCTTGAAGACGGGCGTCCGGGAGGCCAGGCGGGCGGCGACGCGGAGCGACCCGTCGTTGTTGAAGCCCATGCGGTTGATCAGCGCCCGGTCCTTGATCAGCCGGAACAGCCGCTGCTTGGGGTTGCCGGGCTGGGGCTCGCCGGTGACCGTGCCGATCTCGACGTGGTCGAAGCCGAGCATGGCCATGCCGTCGATGCCGACGGCGTTCTTGTCGAAGCCCGCGGCGAGCCCGAAGGGGCCGTGCATGCGCAGTCCGAAGGCCTCCGTGCGCAGCTCCTTGTGGCGGGGCGCGAGGGCGGCCGCGAGGAAGGTGCGCAGGACGGGGACGCGGGCGGCCAGCCGGATCCAGCGGAAGGCGAGGTGGTGGGCCTGCTCCGGGTCCATCCGCTTGAAGAGCAGACTGAAAAAGATCTTGTACATGGTGTCCTCACGAAGACATGGGCGTCCTCACGAAGAGGGGGACACCGTTTCCGGTGTCCCCCTCGGGGCTGCTAGTCGCGGGCCGCGGTCAGGTGTTCCGCGTGTTCCTGGAGCGATCGGACGCTCACGTCGCCGCGGTTGAGGGCGTCGATGCCCTGGACCGCCGCCGCGAGCGCCTGGACCGTCGTCAGGCACGGCACGGAGCGTGCCACGGCCGCCGTACGGATGTCGTAGCCGTCGAGGCGGCCGCCGGTGCCGTACGGGGTGTTGACGATGAGGTCGACCTCGCCGTCGTGGATGAGCTGGACGATGGTCTTCTCGCCGTTGGGGCCGGTGCCCTCGGACTGCTTGCGCACGATCGTGGCGTTGATGCCGTTGCGCTTGAGCACCTCGGCCGTGCCGGACGTGGCGAGCAGCTCGAAGCCGTGGGCGACGAGCTCGCGGGCCGGGAAGATCATCGAGCGCTTGTCGCGGTTGGCGACCGAGATGAAGGCGCGGCCCTTGGTGGGCAGCGGGCCGTAGGCGCCCGCCTGCGACTTGGCGTACGCCGTGCCGAAGACCGAGTCGATGCCCATGACCTCGCCGGTGGAGCGCATCTCCGGGCCGAGGACCGTGTCGACGCCGCGGCCGTGGATGTCGCGGAAGCGCGACCAGGGCATGACGGCCTCCTTGACGGAGATCGGCGCGTCGAACGGCAGCTCGCCGCCGTCGCCGTCGGCCGGCAGCAGGCCCTCGGCGCGCAGCTCGGCGATGGTCGCGCCCAGGGAGATCCGGGCGGCGGCCTTGGCCAGCGGCACCGCGGTCGCCTTCGAGGTGAAGGGGACGGTCCGGGAGGCGCGCGGGTTGGCCTCCAGCACGTAGAGGATGTCGCCCGCGAGCGCGAACTGGATGTTGATCAGGCCGCGCACCCCGACGCCCTTCGCGATGCCCTCCGTGGAGGCGCGCAGGCGCTTGATGTCGAAGCCGCCGAGCGTGATCGGGGGCAGGGCGCACGCCGAGTCGCCGGAGTGGATGCCGGCCTCCTCGATGTGCTCCATGACGCCGCCGAGGTAGAGCTCCTCGCCGTCGTAGAGCGCGTCGACGTCGATCTCGATCGCGTCGTCGAGGAACCGGTCGACCAGGACCGGACGCGACGGGCTGATCTCCGTCGACTCGGCGATGTACGCCTCCAGGCGCGTCTCGTCGTAGACGATCTCCATGCCGCGCCCGCCGAGGACGTACGAGGGACGCACCAGGACCGGGTAGCCGATCTCGTCGGCGATGGCCTTGGCCTCGGCGAAGGTGGTGGCGGTGCCGTGCTTGGGGGCCGGGAGGCCGGCCTCCTTGAGGACCCGGCCGAAGGCGCCCCGGTCCTCGGCGGCGTGGATGGCCTCCGGGGACGTGCCGACGATGGGCACGCCGTTGTCCTTCAGCGCCTGCGACAGGCCCAGCGGGGTCTGGCCGCCGAGCTGGACGATGACGCCCGCGACCGGGCCGGCCTGCTGCTCGGCGTGGACGATCTCCAGCACGTCCTCCAGCGTCAGCGGCTCGAAGTACAGACGGTCGGAGGTGTCGTAGTCCGTGGAGACGGTCTCCGGGTTGCAGTTGACCATCACCGTCTCGTATCCGGCGTCGCTCAGCGCGAAGGAGG
This sequence comes from Streptomyces coeruleofuscus, assembly GCF_039532725.1. Lineage (NCBI taxonomy): Bacteria > Bacillati > Actinomycetota > Actinomycetes > Kitasatosporales > Streptomycetaceae > Streptomyces > Streptomyces coeruleofuscus. The sequence continues at coordinate 379,588 of NZ_BAAASE010000008.1, read as the reverse complement.
CGTGGACGCAGGAGTAGTCGAACTCGATGCCCTGGCCGATGCGGTTCGGGCCGGAGCCCAGGATGATGACGGCGGCCTTCTCGCGGGGCGCGACCTCGGTCTCCTCGTCGTAGGAGGAGTAGAAGTACGGCGTCTTCGCGGCGAACTCGGCTGCGCAGGTGTCGACCGTCTTGTAGACCGGGCGGATGCCGAGCGCGTGCCGGACCTCGCGGACGACGTCCTCGCGCAGGCCGCGGATCTCGCCGATCTGGGTGTCGGAGAAGCCGTGCCGCTTGGCCTCGGCGAGCAGGTCGGTGGTCAGCTCGGGGGCCTCGGCCAGTTCGTCCGCGATCTCCTTGATCAGGAAGAGCTGGTCGACGAACCAGGGGTCGATCTTCGTGTACTCGAAGACCTCCTCGGGCGTGGCGCCCGCGCGGATGGCCTGCATGACGGTGTTGATCCGGCCGTCGGTGGGGCGCACGGCCTCGCGGAGCAGCTCGTCCTTGTCGCCGGGTTCGCCGACGAAGGTGAACTGGCTGCCCTTCTTCTCCAGCGAGCGCATGGCCTTCTGGAAGGCCTCGGTGAAGTTGCGGCCGATGGCCATGGCCTCGCCGACCGACTTCATCGTGGTGGTGAGGGTGGAGTCCGCGCTCGGGAACTTCTCGAAGGCGAAGCGCGGGGCCTTCACGACCACGTAATCGAGCGTCGGCTCGAAGGAGGCGGGGGTCTCCTGCGTGATGTCGTTCGGGATCTCGTCCAGCGTGTAGCCGACGGCGAGCTTGGCGGCGATCTTGGCGATCGGGAAACCGGTCGCCTTGGAGGCGAGCGCCGAGGAGCGCGAGACGCGCGGGTTCATCTCGATGACGATGACGCGGCCGTCCTCGGGGTTCACCGCGAACTGGATGTTGCAGCCGCCGGTGTCGACGCCGACCTCGCGGATGACGGCGATGCCGATGTCGCGGAGGGTCTGGTACTCGCGGTCCGTCAGCGTCATCGCGGGCGCGACGGTGATCGAGTCGCCGGTGTGCACGCCCATGGGGTCGAAGTTCTCGATGGAGCAGACGACCACGACGTTGTCGTGCTTGTCGCGCATCAGCTCCAGCTCGTACTCCTTCCAGCCGAGGATGGACTCCTCCAGGAGCACCTCGGTGGTCGGCGAGAGCGTGAGGCCCTGCCCGGCGATGCGGCGCAGCTCCTCCTCGTCGTGCGCGAAGCCGGAGCCGGCGCCGCCCATGGTGAAGGACGGGCGGACGACGACGGGGTAGCCGCCGAGCTCCTCGACGCCCTTGAGGACGTCGTCCATGGAGTGGCAGATGTAGGACCGCGCGGACTCGCCGTGGCCGATCTTCTTGCGGACCTCCTCCACGACCTCCTTGAACTGGTCGCGGTCCTCGCCCTTGTGGATGGCCTCGACGTTGGCGCCGATCAGCTCGACGCCGTACTTGTCCAGGACGCCGTTCTCGTGCAGCGAGATCGCGGTGTTGAGGGCCGTCTGGCCGCCCAGGGTCGGCAGCAGCGCGTCGGGGCGCTCCTTGGCGATGATCTTCTCGACGAACTCGGGGGTGATCGGCTCGACGTACGTGGCGTCGGCGATCTCCGGGTCGGTCATGATCGTCGCCGGGTTGGAGTTCACCAGGACGACCCGCAGGCCCTCGGCCTTCAGGACACGGCACGCCTGGGTGCCGGAGTAGTCGAACTCGGCGGCCTGGCCGATGACGATCGGGCCGGAGCCGATGACCAGGACGGACTGGATATCGGTGCGCTTAGGCACGCTGGCCCTCCATCAGGGATACGAAGCGGTCGAACAGGTAGGCGGCGTCGTGCGGGCCGGCTGCCGCTTCGGGGTGGTACTGGACGCTGAAGGCGGGGCGGTCGAGGAGCTGGAGCCCCTCCACCACGTTGTCGTTCAGGCAGACGTGGGACACCTCGGCGCGGCCGAACGGGGTCTCGGAGACCTGGTCGAGCGGGGCGTCGACGGCGAAGCCGTGGTTGTGCGCGGTGACCTCGACCTTGCCGGTCGTACGGTCCTGCACCGGCTGGTTGATGCCGCGGTGGCCGTACTTCAGCTTGTAGGTGCCGAAGCCGAGCGCGCGGCCCAGGATCTGGTTGCCGAAGCAGATGCCGAACAGCGGGGTGCCGCGCTCCAGGACGCCCTGCATGACGGAGACGGGGTGGTCGGCGGTGGCCGGGTCGCCCGGGCCGTTGGAGAAGAACACGCCGTCCGGGTTCACCGCGTAGACGTCCTCGACGGTCGTGGTCGCCGGGAGCACGTGCACCTCGATGCCGCGCTCGGCCATGCGGTGCGGGGTCATGCCCTTGATGCCGAGGTCGACGGCGGCGACGGTGAACTTCTTCTCGCCGATCGCGGGGACGACGTACGGCTCGGTGGTGGCGACCTCCGCGGAGAGGTTCGCGCCCTTCATCTGCGGGGCTTCCTGCACGCGGGCGAGGAGTGCGCTGTCGTCGCGGACCGCGTCACCGCTGAAGATGCCGACGCGCATGGCGCCGCGCTCGCGCAGGTGGCGCGTGAGGGCGCGGGTGTCGATGCCGGAGATGCCGACGACGCCCTGGGCGGCCAGCTCCTCGTCCAGCGAGCGCCGGGAGCGCCAGTTGGACGGCACGCGCGCGGGGTCGCGTACGACGTACCCGGAGACCCAGATCCTCTTGGACTCCATGTCCTCGTCGTTGACGCCGGTGTTGCCGACGTGCGGGGCGGTCATCACCACGACCTGGCGGTGGTACGACGGGTCGGTGAGGGTCTCCTGGTAGCCGGTCATGCCGGTGGAGAACACCGCCTCGCCGAAGGTCTCCCCCACGGCCCCGTAGGCGCGGCCGCGGAAGACCCGGCCGTCCTCCAGGACGAGTACGGCGGGAGTTTTGGCGGCTCCCCTGGTGGAGGTGGTCATCGTTCGGCGCCTTCCCTGCTGTTCGTTTCGATCATGGAGTTGATGGCCTCGACCCACTCGTTGTGTTCGGCCGCGTGGTCGGAGCGGAAGCCGGAGTCGATCAGCCGGTCGCCGTGCTCCCAGGTGACGACGAGCAGGCCGCCCTCGGTGAGCACCTTGCCGGCGATGCCCTTGTCGAGCCGGGCCTCGCGGAGCTGGGCGGCCGGGACGAAGAAGTCGCTCGCCCCGGGGCGCACGACGTCCAGTCCGGCGTCCGTGAGGGTCAGCTCGGCGCGGCTGCGGGTGCCCAAACCGTGCGCGACGATGCGGTCGAGCCACTGTCCGGCGGTGGTGGAGCCGTGGTAGCGGCCGCTCATGGCCAGGCGCTCCGGGCCCGTCTCGTCCGGGGTGGTGGGCAGCTCGGGCAGGTCGCCCTGGAGCGTGCCGCGCCACTTCCAGCCCTCGCGCATCAGCCAGTAGACGAGCGCGACGAACAGGGCGAGGCCGACGACCCAGCCGATGCGGGCGGCCCAGTCGGTCACTTGCGCCGATTCCTTCTCGGCGGCCAGCAGGAGTACAGGTGTCACGTCAGCTTCCCGTCGACGAGCGTGGCCTTGCCCCGCAGCCACGTGTGCGTCACACGGCCCGGCAGCTCACGACCCTCGTAGGGGGTGTTGCGGCTGCGCGAGGCGAAGCCCGCGGGGTCCACAGAGCCACGGTATGCCGTGTCGACGAGGGTGAGGTTGGCGGGCTCACCTGCCGAGACGGGACGGCCGTGCCCCTTGGTCTGTCCGATCTGCGCGGGCTTGAAGGACATACGGTCGGCGACGCCGGCCCAGTCCAGCAGGCCCGTGTCGACCATGGTCTCCTGCACCACTGACAACGCGGTCTCCAGGCCGACCATGCCCATGGCGGCCGCGGCCCACTCGCAGTCCTTGTCCTCGTGGGGGTGCGGGGCGTGGTCGGTGGCGACGATGTCGATCGTGCCGTCGGCGAGCGCCTCGCGCAGCGCCATCACGTCGCGCTCGGTGCGCAGCGGCGGGTTGACCTTGTAGACGGGGTTGTACGTGCGGACCAGCTCGTCGGTGAGGAGGAGGTGGTGGGGGGTGACCTCGGCGGTGACGTCGATGCCGCGGGACTTGGCCCAGCGGACGATCTCGACGGACCCGGCGGTCGACAGGTGGCAGATGTGGACGCGGGAGCCGACGTGGTCGGCGAGCAGGACATCCCGGGCGATGATCGATTCTTCGGCCACCGCGGGCCAGCCCCCGAGACCCAGTTGGGCGGAGACGACGCCCTCGTTCATCTCTGCGCCCTCGGTCAGCCGCGGCTCCTGCGCGTGCTGCGCGACGACACCGCCGAAGGCCTTCACGTACTCCAGGGCCCGGCGCATGATCACCGCGTCGTGGACGCACTTGCCGTCGTCGGAGAAGACGGTGACCCCGGCGGCCGACTCGTACATGGCGCCCAGCTCGGCGAGCTTGCGGCCCTCCAGGCCGACGGTGACGGCGCCGATCGGCTGGACGTCGCAGTAGCCGTGCTCCTTGCCGAGCCGCCAGACCTGCTCGACGACCCCGGCGGTGTCGGCGACCGGGAAGGTGTTGGCCATGGCGAACACGGTCGTGTAGCCGCCGGAGGCCGCGGCCCGCGTACCCGTGAGGACGGTCTCGGAGTCCTCGCGGCCGGGCTCGCGCAGATGGGTGTGCAGGTCGACCAGGCCCGGCAGCAGCACCTTGCCCTCGGCCTCGACGACCTCAGCGCCCTCGGCGGACAGCCCGCTGCCGCTCCAATCGATTTCGCCCTGCCGGGCGGTGGCCGCGATCGTCCCACCGTCGATCAGCACGTCCTGCGGCTCGCCGCCCAGCACCTTCGCACCACGGATAAGGATCTTGCTCATCTGTCTTACTTCTCCTCGGTACGGGTCTGGGTGACGGCGGGTTCGTTTCCGCCCAGCAGCAGGTACAGGACGGCCATCCGGATGGAGACTCCGTTCGCGACCTGCTCGACGACGGTGCAGCGGTCGGAGTCGGCGACCTCGGCGGTGATCTCCATGCCGCGGACCATCGGGCCGGGGTGCATCACGACGGCGTGCTCGGGCATCCGCGCCATGCGGTCGCCGTCGAGGCCGTAGCGCCGGGAGTACTCGCGCTCGGTCGGGAAGAAGGCGGCGTTCATGCGCTCGCGCTGGACGCGCAGCATCATCACCGCGTCGGACTTGGGCAGCGTGCTGTCGAGGTCGTACGACACCTCGCAGGGCCAGGTCTCGATGCCGACGGGCACCAGGGTCGGCGGGGCGACGAGGGTGACCTCGGCGCCGAGGGTGTGCAGCAGGTCGACGTTGGAGCGGGCGACGCGGCTGTGCAGGACGTCGCCGACGATGGTGATGCGCTTGCCTTCGAGGTCCTGGCCGATCCCGGCGTCCGGGCCGATCAGGCGGCGGCGCATGGTGAAGGCGTCCAGCAGGGCCTGGGTGGGGTGCTGGTGGGTGCCGTCGCCGGCGTTGACGACGGCCGCGTCGATCCAGCCGGAGTTCGCCAGCCGGTACGGGGCTCCTGAGGCGCCGTGCCGGATGACCACGGCGTCGACGCCCATGGCCTCCAGGGTCTGGGCGGTGTCCTTCAGGGACTCGCCCTTGGACACGCTCGACCCCTTGGCGGAGAAGTTGATGACGTCCGCGGACAGCCTCTTCTCGGCGGCCTCGAAGGAGATCCGGGTCCGGGTGGAGTCCTCGAAGAAGAGGTTGACGATCGTGCGGCCGCGCAGGGTCGGCAGCTTCTTGATCGGCCGGTCGGCGACCCGGGCCATCTCCTCGGCGGTGTCGAGGATCAGGACGGCGTCGTCGCGGGTGAGGTCGGCGGCCGAGATGAGATGACGCTGCATCTGTCAGGCTCCGTAAGGCAGTTCAAACGGGAGATTCGGGGCAGACGGGCGCGCGCGTGCGCGCACTGAGCCGGCGTACGACAACGGCGTACGCCTGAAGCGCTACTGGGCGGTCGGCTTGGCACCGAGCAGCACGGTGTCGCGACCGTCCTCCTCGGCGAGCTGGACCTTGACCGTCTCCCGCAACGACGTGGGGAGGTTCTTGCCGACGTAGTCGGCGCGGATGGGCAGTTCGCGGTGGCCGCGGTCGACGAGGACCGCGAGCTGCACCGCGCGGGGGCGCCCGATGTCGTTCAGGGCGTCGAGGGCGGCGCGGATGGTGCGGCCGGAGAAGAGGACGTCGTCGACGAGGACGACGAGCTTGCCGTCGATGCCGTCACCGGGGATCTCCGTGCGGGCCAGCGCACGCGGCGGGTGCATGCGCAGGTCGTCGCGGTACATGGTGATGTCGAGCGAGCCGCACGGAACCTTGCGCTCGGTGATCTGCTCGAGCTTGTCGGCGATCCGCCGGGCCAGGAAGACGCCGCGGGTCGGAATGCCGAGGAGCACCACGTCGTCGGCGCCTTTTGCGCGTTCGACGATCTCGTGGGCGATGCGGGTCAGTACCCGTGCGATGTCGGGCCCTTCGAGAACGGGCCGGGCATCGGACTGCGAGTCGTGCGTGTCCATATGAAACGGACCTCCTTCTCCGCCTCACGGGACGGACCTTAAAGGACGTCGGGATTGCGCCATCCACGGTAGCAGGCCCCCGCTGCCGCCCGGACGGCCCCCTCCGATCACCCACTCGGCCTAACAGAGTGCCGATACCACGGAAGAGTCGGTGCGGACCATTCGGCTTGACGCGGCAGAGTAACGCTGCGTAACCTCACAGTGAGTTACCAGCCGCGCGGCCTGGCACCCACGCCAGACGCGTCGACACAGTGCCGGGGAGCTATATGTCCAGCGAATACGCCAAACAGCTCGGGGCCAAGCTCCGGGCGATCCGCACCCAGCAGGGCCTTTCCCTCCACGGTGTCGAGGAGAAGTCCCAGGGACGCTGGAAGGCGGTCGTGGTCGGTTCGTACGAGCGCGGCGACCGAGCCGTGACCGTGCAGCGCCTTGCCGAGCTGGCGGATTTCTACGGCGTTCCGGTGCAGGAGCTGCTCCCGGGCACCACCCCGGGCGGCGCCGCCGAGCCGCCGCCGAAGCTGGTCCTGGACCTGGAGCGGCTGGCCACGGTGCCGGCCGAGAAGGCGGGCCCCCTTCAGCGCTACGCGGCCACGATCCAGTCGCAGCGCGGTGACTACAACGGCAAGGTGCTCTCGATCCGCCAGGACGACCTGCGCACACTCGCCGTCATCTACGACCAGTCGCCTTCGGTCCTCACCGAGCAGCTGATCAGCTGGGGCGTGCTGGACGCGGACGCGCGCCGCGCGGTGGCCACCCACGAGGACGCCTGACCGCTTCGGGGGGGGCAGCAGAAACGTGCCGCCGGGGTGGCCGGAACCGTATGGTTCCGGCCACCCCGGCGGCGTTCTGAGGGCCTGGCAGCCCTCGAAGGTACGGGAACGCCGGAGGGCCCGCAGCGTGACTGCTGCGGGCCCTCCGGCGTTCTGTCCGTCTCAGACCTCGTCGTCTCAGACTTCGTCGCGACGGAGCGAGGGCTTGAGCTCCTTCAGCCGTCCGAGCAGGCCGTTCACGAACGAGGGCGACTCGTCCGTGGAGAATTCCTTCGCCAGCTGCACCATCTCGTCGAGGACGACGGCGTCCGGGGTCTCGTCGACCCAGATCAGCTCATAGGCGCCGAGCCGCAGGATGTTGCGGTCGACGACCGGCATCCTGTCGAGCGTCCAGCCGACCGAGTACTGGGCGAGCAGCTCGTCGATGCGCTTCGCGCGCTGCGCGTAGCCCTCGACCAGCTCCATCGTGTACTCGCTCACCGGCGGCTGCCGGGTGTCGGCCCGGGAGAGCCGGACCCAGTCGGCGAGGACGGTCAGGACCTCGGCGCCGCGCTGGTCACCCTCGAAGAGGATCTGGAAGGCGCGCTTGCGGGCTGTGTTGCGGGCAGCCACGGTTAGCTGTTCACCCGGCCGAGGTAGTCGCTGGTGCGGGTGTCGACCTTGATCTTCTCACCGGTGGTGATGAAGAGCGGGACCTGGATCTGGTGACCGGTCTCCAGCGTGGCGGGCTTGGTGCCGCCGGTGGACCGGTCGCCCTGGACGCCCGGCTCGGTCTCCTGGACGACCAGCTCGACGGCGGCCGGCAGCTCGACGAAGAGCACCTCGCCCTCGTGCTGTGCCACGGTGGCCGTGAAGCCCTCGATCAGGAAGTTGGCGGCGTCGCCGACGGCCTTGCGGTCGACCATGAGCTGGTCGTAGGTCTCCATGTCCATGAAGACGAAGTAGTCGCCGTCCATGTAGGAGAACTGCATGTCGCGCTTGTCGACGGTGGCCGTTTCGACCTTGACGCCGGCGTTGAAGGTCTTGTCGACGACCTTGCCGGAGAGCACGTTCTTGAGCTTGGTGCGCACGAAGGCCGGGCCCTTGCCGGGCTTGACGTGCTGGAACTCGACGACGGACCAGAGCTGGCCGCCTTCGAGCTTGAGCACCATGCCGTTCTTGAGGTCGTTCGTGGAAGCCACGGTTGCGGAATCTCCTGGACTGACGTACGACCCCGGGGCACGCACCTGCCTACAGGGCGAGCAGCTCCTTGGTCGTGATGGTGAGTAGCTCGGGTCCGCCATCCGCCTCGGGGCGGACGACGAGCGTGTCATCGATCCGGACACCGCCCCGTCCCGGGAGGTGGACCCCAGGTTCGACGGTGACCGGCACGCAAGCGTCCAGTTTACCCATGGCCGCGGGACTCAATTGAGGGTCCTCGTCGATTTCGAGCCCCACCCCGTGTCCGGTCAGGGCCGTGAGGCCCTCCGTGTACCCCGCGGAGTCCAGCACCTGGCGGGCCGCACGGTCGACGTCCCGGCAGGCGGCGCCGGGTACCAGGCTCTCACGTCCGGCGCGCTGCGCCGCGAAGACCAGGTCGTACAGCTCGATCTGCCAGTCCGCGGGAGCGGTCCCGATGACGAACGTACGGCCGATCTCGCAGCGGTAACCGCGGTACGTCGCGCCGAGGCAGACGGAGAGGAAGTCGCCCTCCTCGACGCGACGGTCGGTGGGCCGGTGCCCGGGCCGTCCGGCGTTCGGCCCCGTGGCGACGGAAGTGGGGAAGGCCGGGCCGTCGGCCCCGTGGTCCACGAGGCGTCTTTCGAGCTCCAGGGCGAGGTGGCGCTCGGTCCGCCCGACGAGGATGGACTCCAGCAGTTCGCCGAGGGCCTGGTCGGTGATCTCGGCGCCGATGCGGAGGCAGGAGATCTCCTCCTCGTCCTTGACGACCCTGAGCTGCTCGACCGCGCCGCAGAGGTTGGCCAGGCGCAGCCCGGGGGCGACCGAGCCGAGGGCGCGGTGCCGGGCCACGGTGAGGTGGTGTTCCTCCACGGCGAGGGAGTCGGCACCCTGGCGCGCGGCGAGGCCGGCGGCCGCGACGGCCGGGTCGCCCCCGCCGACACCGGGCAGGGGCTGTACGCGCAGGGCCTCGTCGGGACGCTCCTGCGTGGGGCGGTCGGCCGTCGGGCCGGCACACACCAGGAGGTCCTCGGTCTTGCCCAGCAGCAGAACGGCGCCGTGCGGGGCGGCGCCCGCGAGATAGCGCACATTGGCGGGGCGGGAGACCAGCGCCGCCGCGCTGCCGCCCGCGTTGCAGTATTCCCTCAGACGCGTCCGGCGGGCCGCGTACACCTCTGACATGACCCGAGCCTACGAGCGACGGGGAGATGCCGCCGGTCGGGAGGGCCGAGTGGGGGTTCGCATCCGCTCAGCTACGGGCATGCGTGCCTCCCCCAGTGGCTCAAGGCCCTGGCCAGGTGCCCCCAGGGCGGCACGGGTGGGCGCAGCGGCACCCCGTTCCGCCGGGTCGCGGACCCACCCGCCTCAGCAGCAACGCCGGGCTGCTACCACTGCGGCGGACTCGCGATCGACCTGGCCAGCACATCGTCCAGCACCCGTGCCGTCTCCGGCACATCCAGCTGCGAGTTGTCGATGATCGGCAGACCGGAGCCGTACCACCCGGCCATCCGCCCATGGATGCGGGCGACCTCCTCGTCCGTCAGCCGCCGATTGCCCGTGCGCTCCGCGTTGCGTTCGAGGACGATGTCCAGCCCGGGAAGGAGGACGACCGGCAGCAGGCCCGGCCCGACGTGCCGCTTCCAGCCGCCGAGGCCGACGACGGGCCGGTCGGGAAAGACCGCGTCGTCGAGGATGCAGGAGATGCCGTTGGCCAGGAAGTTCCGCGCGGCGAAACCGCAGGTGCGGCGGGCGAGGCGGTACTGCGCCTCCGAGTTGTCGTTCCACCCGGACTGGGGGTCGGCGAAGCCCGAGCGGACCCACTCGCGTACATCGTCGAGGCTGATGTGCGCCGTCGGAACCCGGCGGTGGTCCGCCCAGTACTTGGCGACGCTGGTCTTCCCGGCACCCGCGGGCCCGATGAGCAGCACGGCGAGCGTCGTACCGGCCGGGTCGGGGACCGCCGTCGCGGGCGGGGGGCTGGGCATGGCGACCGGACCGCCGGGCGGCAGCGGCACATGGCCGGTGGTGTCCGGCGGCGGAGGAACGGAGACCTGCGGCGGGGTCGCGGCGGGCCCGGGCGGGGGCACGGGATAACCCGGCGCCGGGGGCGGCGGGGGCACGGGCACGGAGCCCTGATGCGCACCCGGGTGGTGCGACCCCGGGTGGTGTGCGGCCGGCGACCAGCCGACGGCCGGTCCGTGCCCCGGCTGATGGGGCGGCGGCAGCGGAGAACCCACTGCGTGCTGCATCCGGTGCCACTCCGTCTCGTACAGGCGATGGGCGCTGAACAGCGGGGGCGGAACCCGCTGCTACCGAACGGTACCGCCCCCGGCCGGTGTTGTGTGAACGGCCGGGGGCGGTCCGAAGTGCCCGGCCCCGCAAGGCGATTTCGGGCGGAAGGCGCGCCCGGGTACTTACTGTCCGACTTCGCCGTAAGCGGCGAGCAGCACGGCCGGGTCGGGTCCCTCCAGAACGGTGGGCTTGGCCAGACCGTCGAGGACGATGAAGCGCAGCAGGTCGCCGCGGGACTTCTTGTCGACCTTCATGTTCTCCAGCAGCTTGGGCCACTGGTCGTGCCGGTAGTGCAGCGGCAGCCCGACGGCTTCGAGGACGGTGCGGTGGCGGTCGGCCGTGGCGTCGTCCAACCGGCCTGCCAGGCGGCCGAGTTCGGCGGCGAAGTGCATGCCCACCGAGACCGCCGCGCCGTGCCGCCACTTGTAGCGCTCGTTCTTCTCGATGGCGTGGCCGAGCGTGTGGCCGTAGTTGAGGATCTCGCGCAGGCCCGACTCCTTCAGGTCGGACGACACCACGTCGGCCTTGACCCGGATGGAGCGCTCGATGAGCCCGGCGGTGTGCGGGCCGGCCGGGGTGCGGGCCGCCTCGGGGTCGGACTCGATGAGGTCGAGGATCACCGGGTCGGCGATGAAGCCGGCCTTGATGACCTCCGCGAGCCCGGAGACGTAGTCGTTGACCGGGAGGGAGTCCAGCGCGGCGAGGTCGCAGAGCACGCCCGCGGGCGGGTGGAAGGCACCGACCAGGTTCTTGCCCTCGGCGGTGTTGATGCCGGTCTTGCCGCCGACGGCCGCGTCGACCATGGCGAGCACGGTGGTCGGGATCGCGATCCAGCGCACTCCGCGCAGCCAGGTGGCGGCCACGAATCCGGCCAGGTCCGTGGTCGCGCCGCCGCCGACACCGATGATGACGTCCGTCCGGGTGAACCCGGACTGGCCCAGCGCCTTCCAGCAGTAGGCGGCGACCTCGGCGGTCTTGGCCTCCTCGGCGTTGGGCACCTGGATGGCGACCGTCTCGTAGCCCTGCCCGGCCAGGTCGGCGCGCAGGGCGTCACCGGTCTCGGCCAGTGCCTCGGGGTGGACGATCGCCACCCGCTTGGTCTTGCCGCCGATCAACCCCGGCAGTTCGCCGAGGAGTTGGCGGCCCACGAGGACCTCGTAGGGCTCGGTGCCCGCCGTGCCGCCGACCTGGATCCGGGTCACTGCCTCACTCATGCTTCCTTCAACTCCAGTGCGTCCAGGGCTGCTCGGGTGACCTCTTCGGGGGTGCGGCCGTCGGTGGCGACCACGGCCGTGGCGACCTCCTCGTAGAGGTGCCGGCGGGCCTCCATCAGCTCGCGCCACTGCTTGCGCGGGTTGATGGCGAGCAGCGGCCGGGCCGCGTTGAGGCCGGTGCGCTTGACCGCCTCTTCCACGTCCATCGACAGGTACACGACCCGCTGCCCGGCGAGCAGCGCACGGGTGTCCGGGTCGAGGACGGCGCCGCCGCCCAGCGCCAGCACACCGTCGTGCCCGGCGAGTGCCTCGCGCACGGCCTGCTTCTCGATCGCGCGGAAGGCGGACTCGCCCTCCTCGACGAAGATCTCGGCGATCGTCCGGCCCTGCGCGGCGACGATGTCGTCGTCGGTGTCCCGGTAGCCGGTCCCGAGCCGCTCGGCCAGCAGCTGCCCGACGGTGGACTTGCCCACGCCCATCGGGCCGACCAGCACGATCAGCGGGCTCATCGGATGGCCAGGTTGTCGAGGTAGGACCGGACGTTGCGGCGGGTCTCGGTCACGTTGTCGCCGCCGAACTTCTCCGCGATCGCGTCCGCCAGGACGAGGGCGACCATCGCCTCGGCGACGATGCCGGCGGCCGGCACCGCGCACACGTCGGAACGCTGGTGGTGGGCGGCCGTGGCCTCGCCGGTGACGACGTCCACCGTCTTCAGCGCCCGCGGCACGGTCGCGATCGGCTTCATCGCGGCCCGCACGCGCAGCAGCTCACCCGTGGACAGCCCGCCCTCGGTGCCGCCGGAGCGGCCGGACGTCCGCCGGATGCCCTCGGGGGTCGTGACGATCTCGTCGTGCGCCTTGGAGCCGGGGACGCGTGCCAGGTCGAAGCCGTCGCCGACCTCGACTCCCTTGATCGCCTGGATGCCCATCAGGGCGGCGGCCAGACGGGCGTCCAGCCGGCGGTCCCAGTGCACGTGCGAACCGAGGCCGACCGGCACCTCGTACGCCAGCACCTCGACGACGCCGCCGAGGGTGTCGCCGTCCTTGTGGGCCTGGTCGATCTCGGCGACCATCGCCTTCGAGGCGTCGGCGTCCAGGCAGCGCACCGGGTCCGCGTCCAGCTTCTCCACGTCCGCGGGCGTCGGGTACACGCCGTACGGCGCCTTCGCGGCCGCGAGCTCCACCACGTGGGAGACGATCTCGATGCCGGCCGTCTCCTTCAGGTACGACCGGGCCACCGCGCCGAGGGCCACCCGGGCCGCGGTCTCCCGCGCGGAGGCGCGCTCCAGGATCGGCCGGGCCTCGTCGAAGCCGTACTTCTGCATGCCGGCGAGGTCGGCGTGGCCGGGCCGGGGCCGGGTCAGCGGCGCGTTGCGGGCGAGGCCGTCGAGGATCTCCGGGTCGACCGGGTCGGCCGCCATGACCTGTTCCCACTTCGGCCACTCGGTGTTGCCCACCATGATCGCGACCGGGGAGCCGAGACTGAGGCCGTGCCGGACGCCGCCGAGGAAGGTGATCTCGTCCTGCTCGAACTTCATCCGGGCACCGCGCCCATAGCCCAGGCGCCGCCTCGCGAGATGGTCCGCCACCATGTCCGTGGTGATCGGCACGCCGGCGGGAAGACCCTCCAGCGTCGCGACGAGTGCGGGACCGTGGGATTCCCCCGCGGTCAGCCAGCGCAACCTGCTCAACGGTGCTCCTCAGTGTTCGCGACCTGTTTACTGCCCAGCGTACGCAGGTCATCGCGTACGGCTACGGCCCGACCGGGTGCGCGGCCCCGGTCCGCCACCACGATCCTGCCACGTCCGGAACGTGGACCCGGCCGCCGGTCCATCAGGCGGACGAGGCCGGGCCACCGGTCTGCCGCTGCGGCGCGTACGCGCCCAGGAAGTCCGCGCCGCTCGGCTGCTGCGCGGTCTGCGTCTGCTGCGGTGCGTACGTGCCCAGGTGGTCGGCTCCGCTGCCCTGCTGCTGCGCCTGCTGAGGTGCGTACTCCCCCAGGTAGTCCGCTCCGCGTCCCTGCCCGTACTGGGCCGCCGCGTGGACGGACCCGCCGCTCCGCACGGCCCGCCGGTAGGCGATCTTGCGCTTGATCTTGACCGCCCAGGACGCGAGGACCGCGAGCACGATCAGGGCGAGCACCGTGATCTGCACCCAGTCGGGCAGGAATCCCAGTACGGACTCGAATATCTGGGACTTGACGGACGCCTGAGGCATGCCGGTGGACATGGCTGGTTCTCCCTCCCCTGTTCCGCCCCCTGCGGAACCGAGAGCGGATCTTATCGGGCCGCCAGTGCGCGCTCGCCCGCTTTTCGCATGGCGTCCAGCGGGGCCGGGGCCCGCCCCGTCATCTGCTCGACCTGCAGCACGGCTTGGTGCACCAGCAGATCGAGGCCGCTGACGACCGCGCCGCCGTACGCCGACCAGCGGGCGGCGAGGGCGGTCGGCCAGGGGTCGTAGAGCACGTCGAACAGAGCCGTCGGGCGCTCCGGGACGGATCGGGCGAGGGCGTCGGTGGCACCCGCCGGCGTGGTGCTGATCACCAGCGGGGCGTGCAGGGCCTGCTCGGCGTCCGCCCAGTCGGCGATGCGCACCGAGACCTCCAGCCGCTCGGCCCACTGCCGCATCTCGGCGGCCCGGGCCTCGCTGCGCACGTACACGGCGATCTCGCCCGGGCAGACCCGGGACAGCGCGGCCAGTGCGGACGAGGCGGTGGCGCCCGCGCCCAGGATCGCGGCGGCCTCGACCTTGTCGATGCCGTGCTCGCGCAAAGCCGCGACCATGCCGGGGACGTCGGTGTTGTCGCCGGTCCGGCGGCCGTCCTGGGTGAGGACGACCGTGTTGACGGCGTCGACGGAGGCCGCGGTCTCGCTGATCCCGTCGAGCAGCGGGATCACGGCCCGCTTCAGCGGCATGGTCAGCGACAGCCCCGCCCATTCGGGACCGAGCGTCTCGAAGAACCCGGGCAGCGCGGCCTCGTCGACCTCGAATCGGTCGTACGTCCAGCCGGTCAGCCCCAACTCTTCGTAGGCCGCGCGGTGCAGCACCGGGGAGAGCGAGTGAGCGATCGGGGAGCCGAGTACGGCGGCTCGGCGATGTGCGGCCATCAGGTCTTCCTCAGTTGTTCCGCGCGACCAGTCAATCCGCGATCAGTTGTTCCGCGAGGCGTTGAACTTGTCGACCAGCTTCTGGTGCTCGGCGTTGGTCTTGGTGAACTCGCTGGTCTTGCCGTCCAGCGAGATGAAGTAATACCAGCCGTCCTTCGTCGGGTTCAGGGCGCCCTTGAGCGCCTCCTCCCCCGGGTTGTCGATCGGTCCCGGCGGCAGACCTTTGTGGAAGTACGTGTTGTACGGGTTGTCGTAGTTCCGCAGCTCGCTCAGACTCAGATCGATCTTGCTCTGGTTCTTGATGTAGTTGTAGGTGGAGTCGAACTCCAGCATGCCGTTGGTCTGCGGATTCCCCGGCTTCATGCGGTTGTAGACGACCTCGGCCATCTTGCGGAAGTCGTCGTGGCTCGTGCCCTCGGCCTGGGCCAGGCTCGCGACGGTGATCAGCTGCCAGGGGTCTTCCAGCCCGAGACTCCGGGCCTTCTTCTCCACGCCGAGCTTCTCGTACGTCTGGGTGGCCCGGGTCACCATGTCTTTGAGCACGTCCTCGGGCTTCTCGCCCTTGGCGATGCCGTAGCTGGAGGGGTAGAGGAACCCTTCCAGCGGGTCCTTGACGTTCTCGTGGCCGAGCGCCCAGTCGGGCAGGCCGAGCTTTTTCCAGTCCTTCTTGGCGACCGCTGCGGTGGTGCCGTCCTTGACCTCGAGCCGCTTGTCGATGAGCCGGTAGATGTCGGCGTTGCGCTTGCCCTCGGCGATGATCAGGTTGTCGCGGCTCTCCGGGCTGAGCATCAATTCGACCGCACTGTCGGCCGACATTTGCTTCTGCAGCGTGTACACGCCGTCCTGGATGCTCTTGCCTTCCGGGTTGCCCTGCTGGGCAGCGACGAACGCGTCGACGCTCTTGACGACCCCCGCGTCCTTCAGCACCTGGCCGATCTTGTAGCCGAGCGCTCCCTCGGGGATCTCGACGGACACCTCCTGCCCGTTGCCGTCACCCGCAAAGTCCGGCGCGTCGCCGAAACGATCCTGGAAGAACTGGTAGCCGAAGTAGCTGACGCCCGCCAGGCCGCCGCCGAGGACCAGGACCACGACCAGGCAGGCCGTTCCGTTGCGGCGCTTCTTGGGCTTGCCGCCGCGTCCGCGCTGGTCGTCGCGTCGGCGGCGGTCGCCCGGCTCGTCGCCGTCGTCATCGTCGTCGCCGCCCGCGAAGAAGGCGTGTTCGCCCTGGTCGGGGCCGGGGTCCCAGTCGGTCTCCGGCTCCTGCTCGGCCCGCCGCCGCCCGGGCGGCTCCGGTGGTGGATACGCCTCGGGCGTGCCGTAGTAGTCGGACTGGCCCTGGCCGTATGCACCGGTTTGCTGACCGTACGGGTCGGCGGGGTCGCCGGGATACGAGACCTGCTGGTGCGGGCCGGTGGCCCAGCCGCCGTTGTCGTACTGCTGCTGGTGGTACCCCTGGTCCTGCGGGTACTCCTGGTCCTGGTACCCCTGGTCCTGCTGGTGCCCCTGGTTCCCCTGCCCCGGGTACTGCTGATGGCCGTGGGCCTGTGCCGCGTACTGCTGCTGGTCGTACGGGTACTGCTGCTGCGCCTGACCGTATCCGGCCTGCTCACCGGTGCCCCAGTCGCCGTACTGCGGCTGCTGCGGCTGCTCTGGATAGTGCTGTGGCTGGCCGCCGTAGGGGGACTGCTGGCCCTGGTGGGCCTGCTCTCCACCCCATCCGCCGTCCCCGTACAACGGGTCCTCCGGATGCCACGGTTCGGAGCCTTGGCCCCGGCCATACTCAGTCATCGATCCCCTAGAGCCGCGAGGCGGCGGTCACGCGGCTTCCGGCTCGGCTCCCGTCCCGCCTCTTGCTGTGCGGCGGCTGTTCGAATGCCGCCGCATCGCGCGGAACGTTACCGTATCGCGATCAGATGACCACTTCGACGCCTTCGCCGGGTGCTTTACCTGACACCCGTTCGGATTCCAGCGCCTGTTGCAGGATGACCACCGCTGCCGCCTGGTCGATGACGGACCGCCCCTTCTTGGTCTTCACGCCCGAAGCGCGCAGTCCCTGACTGGCCGTCACCGTCGTCATGCGTTCGTCCAGGAGTCTCACCGGAACCGGGGCGATCATGCGTGCCAGTTCCTGGGTGAAGCCGCGGACCTTGACCGCGGCCGGGCCCTCGCCGCCCTTGAGGGAGCGCGGGAGACCGACCACGATCTCGATGGGCTCGTACTCCTCGACGAGTTGCTTCAACCGTCGCTGAGCTGCGGGGATGTCACGCCCGGGAACCGTCTCCACCGGGGTGGCGAGGATCCCGTCGGGGTCGCACGAGGCGACCCCGATGCGGGCGTCCCCGACGTCGATCGCGAGTCGACGTCCTCTGCGCATTGTCCGGACCCGTTTCTTACTTGGCCGTCTCGGCGACCAGGCGCTCGACGGCGTCCACGGCGTCGCCGATCGCGGCCGGGTTCTGGCCGCCGCCCTGGGCGACGTCCGGCTTGCCGCCACCGCCGCCGCCGAGGGTCTTGGCAGCCGTACGGACCAGGTCGCCGGCCTTCAGGCCGCGCTCGCGGGCGGCCTCGTTGGTGGCGATGACCGTCAGCGGCTTGCCGTTCGCCACCGCGAACAGGGCGACCACGGCGGCTCGTCCGCCCTGGATGCGTCCACGCACGTCGAGCACCAGCTTGCGCAGGTCGTCGGCGGTGGTGCCGTCCGGGACCTGACCGGTCACGACAGCAACGCCACGGACGTCCTTGGCGGACTCCGCGAGACCGGCGGCGGCCTGGAGGACCTTCTCGGCGCGGAACTTCTCGATCTCCTTCTCGGCGTCCTTCAGCTTGCCGAGCATGGCGGAGACCTTCTCCGGGAGCTCCTCCGGGCGGCCCTTGATCAGCTCCTGGAGCTGGGCGACGACCGTGTGCTCCCGGGCGAGGAAGTTGTAGGCGTCGACACCGACCAAGGCCTCGATACGGCGGACACCGGAGCCGATGGACGATTCGCCGAGCAGCTTCACCAGGCCGAGCTGGGCGGTGTTGTGCACGTGCGTGCCGCCGCACAGTTCCTTGGAGAAGTCGCCGATGGTCACGACGCGCACGCGCTCGCCGTACTTCTCGCCGAACTCGGCGATGGCACCCTGCTTCTTGGCCTCGTCGATGCCCATGACGTCGGCGCGGACGTCCAGGTCGCGGGCGAGCACCTCGTTGATCTTCTGCTCGACGTCGGTCATCACGGCCGTCGGAACGGCGGACGGGGAGCCGAAGTCGAAGCGGAAGCGGCCGGGCTGGTTCTCGGAACCGGCCTGGGCGGCCGTCGGGCCGAGGGCGTCGCGCAGGGCCTGGTGGGTCAGGTGCGTGGCCGAGTGGGCGCGGGCGATGGCCTTGCGGCGTCGGTCGTCGATGGCGGAGTGGGCCTTGGCGCCGACGGTGACCTCGCCGACCTGGACGACGCCCTTGTGCACGTAGACACCCGGGACCGGCTTCTGGCAGTCGCGGACCTCGATGACGGCACCGGAGTCGGTCTTGATCTTGCCGGTGTCGCCGATCTGTCCGCCGCCCTCGGCGTAGAACGGGGTGCGGTCGAGGACGATCTCGACCTCGTCGCCCTCGGTGGCGGCCGGGGAGGAGACGCCGTCGACCAGGATGCCGACGACCGTGGACTCGCCCTCGGTGTCGGTGTAGCCGATGAAGTCGGTGGCACCGGCCCGGTCGGCGATCTCGCGGTAGGCACCGAGGTCGGCGTGGCCGGTCTTCTTGGACTGGGCGTCGGCCTTGGCGCGCTCCCGCTGCTCCTTCATCAGGCGGCGGAAACCGTCCTCGTCCACGGACAGGCCCTGCTCGGCGGCCATCTCCAGGGTGAGGTCGATCGGGAAGCCCCAGGTGTCGTGGAGCAGGAAGGCCTTGTCGCCGGGCAGCACGGTGGAGCCGTCGGCCTTGGTGTCGCTGACGGCCGTGTCGAGGATGTTGGTGCCGGCCTTCAGCGTCTTGAGGAAGGCGTTCTCCTCGGCGAGGGCGACCTTCTCGATCCGCTCGCGGTCGGTGATGAGCTCGGGGTACTGCTGGCCCATCATGCCGATGACGACGTCGATCAGGTCCTTGACGACCGGGCCGGTGGCGCCGAGCAGGCGCATGTTGCGGATGGCGCGGCGCATGATGCGGCGCAGCACGTAGCCGCGGCCCTCGTTGCCCGGGGTGACGCCGTCGCCGATGAGCATGGTGGCGGTGCGCATGTGGTCGGTGACCACGCGCAGGGCCACGTCCGAGGAGTGGGCGTCGCCGTAGCGGACGCCGGTCAGCTCGGTGGCCTTGTCGATGACGGCCATCGAGGTGTCGATCTCGTACATGTTCTGCACGCCCTGCAGAATCATGGCGAGGCGCTCGAGGCCGAGGCCGGTGTCGATGTTCTTGCTGGGCAGGTCGCCGAGGATCTCGAAGTTGTCCTTGCCGGTCCCCTCGCCCCGCTCGTACTGCATGAAGACGAGGTTCCAGATCTCCACGTACCGCTCGTCGTTGACGGCGGGGCCGCCCTCGGCGCCGAACTCG
This sequence comes from Streptomyces coeruleofuscus, assembly GCF_039532725.1. NCBI lineage: Bacteria > Bacillati > Actinomycetota > Actinomycetes > Kitasatosporales > Streptomycetaceae > Streptomyces > Streptomyces coeruleofuscus. The sequence continues at coordinate 360,111 of NZ_BAAASE010000008.1, read as the reverse complement.
GGGCCGCGGTCGTAGTTGATCTCGGAGCAGGGGCCGCACGGGCCGGGGACGCCCATGGACCAGTAGTTGTCCTTCATGCCGAGGCGCTGGATGCGCTCCTTCGGCACGCCGACGACCTCGTGCCAGATGCGCTCGGCCTCGTCGTCGTCCTTGTAGACGGTGATCCACAGGCGCTCGGGGTCGAGGCCGTAACCGCCCTTGTCCTGGGGGCTGGTGAGCAGCTCCCAGGCGAGCTTGATGGCGCCTTCCTTGAAGTAGTCGCCGAAGGAGAAGTTGCCGCACATCTGGAAGAACGTGCCGTGCCGCGTGGTCTTGCCGACCTCTTCGATGTCGGGCGTGCGCACGCACTTCTGCACGCTCGTGGCGCGGGCGAAGGGCGGCTTGACCTCACCCAGGAAGTAGGGCTTGAAGGGCACCATGCCGGCCGGGACGAGGAGCAGAGTCGGGTCGTCCGCGATGAGCGACGCCGAAGGGACGACGGTGTGACCGCGCTCCTCGAAGAAGCTCAACCAGCGGCGGCGAATCTCAGCCGACTCCATCAGTGGTCCTCATTCCGGTTGTACGAATTCTTCTTGTACGTGGACGACGTGTTGTCGATGACGTACGTCTTCGGCTCTGTGCGGTTCTCGATGGCGGCGTGCCGCCTGGGTGCGGGGAGTTCGGGGTCGACGGGGGCGTTGAGCCCGAGCGCGTCGCCCAGTTCGGCCTCCCGCTGGGCCATGTTGTCGCGGACGTCGAGCGCGAAGTCGACCGCGCGGTCCTTGAGCCGGTGGCCGGCCTCGAGCGCCTTGTTCCCCGCGGTTCTGGCGAGGCTCTCGGGCGTCAGCTGCTTCAGCTTCCGGTTGACCTTGGTGGTGGCCCACACTCCGGCGGCGACGCCGGTGGTGAACCAGAACGTACGGCGGAACATCGCTGGCTCTCAGTCCCTCTTCCCTCGGGCGCTGCGCCGAGAGACCGTGCGGCCCACGATCACGGTACGCCTCGGCGCCTTGCCGGGCACGTCCTCCTTGCGGCCGCCCAGGGCCCGGCGCACGCCGTAGCCGAAGGCGGCGACCTTGACCAGGGGGCCGCCGAAGGTGGAGGCGACGGTGGTCGACAGCGCGGAGGCGTTCGACGTGACCTCCTGGACGTCGGAGGCGATCGAGTCGACCCGGTCGATCTGGGTCTGCGCGGAGCGCACCGCCGCGGAGGCGTCGGCCAGCAGCGGGACGGCCTGATCCGTCACTTCCGCCACGAGCTTGGTGGTCGCCCTGAGCGTCTGGGCCAGCCTCGCCAGCGCGACGGCGAGGAAGGAGACCAGGATCGCCCAGAAGACGGCCACCAGGATTCCGGCCACCTCTCCACCGGACACTGTGTGCACCCGCTCCCTGAAAACGTGCCTGAACATCGAAAAAGTCGTGCGACGAGCCTATCGCGCCGGGGCTGCGGCTCCGTACCGGATTACCGCCGGGCGACGGCGGATTCGCGAAAGCCCGCCGCCTCGCCCGCCCGGAGGGGCGGGGAGACGACGGGCTGAAGTACCGCGTGCCTGCCGGGGATCAGCGGGCGTAGTACTCGACGACGAGCTGCTCGTCGCAGATCACCGGGATCTCCTTGCGGTTCGGCTCGCGGTCCAGGCGGAACGCCAGGGACTTGAGGTTCACCTGGAGGTAGCGCGGGATCTCACCGTCGGGGGCGAAGCCACCCTCACGAGCGATCGTGAAGAGCGTCTTCTCCTTGGAGCGCTCGCGGACCTGCACGACGTCGTCCGGACGGACACGGAAGGAGGGCTTGTCGACCTTCTTGCCGTTGACCGCGATGTGGCCGTGGACGACCATCTGGCGGGCCTGGTAGATCGTGCGGGCGATGCCCGAACGCAGGACCAGGGCGTCGAGACGGCGCTCCAGCTCGATGATCAGGGCCTCACCGGTCTTGCCCTGGACCTTGGAGGCACGCTCGTAGGCGCGGACGAGCTGGCGCTCGGACACGTCGTACTGCGCGCGCAGGCGCTGCTTCTCGAGCAGACGGACCTTGTAGTCCGAGTTCTGCTTGCGGCCACGGCCGTGCTCACCGGGCGGGTAGGGACGGGCCTCGAAGTACTTGACGGCCTTCGGGGTGAGCGCGATGCCGAGGGCACGCGACTTCTTGACCTTGGGGCGGGACTGGTTCGCCACTGTTTCTCGTTTCCTAGTGTCGGCTTGTCAGGGTTGTGGGAGGTCGCATCCGCAGCCGGGGAAACCCTCCTCGTCCCTGCGGACGGGGCGGGCAGCCGCTCCCTGGTCTGGGCACATACGTGCAGCACGCGAGTGGCCCACCGACCGGTCCCGTCCGCAGGACGAGGGGTGGTGGGCTGCCCGCGACACCTTCGACGGTGCGCGACGCTCCTGGAGCCGATCCCCAGGGGACCGGGCTCCGGCCGACTGTCCCGTTCTGACTGCACGGGACGCGGCACTCCGAACGAGTTTACAGGGTGCTCAGGACCGCTTTCGACCGAGGTTCTTCCGGGTCCACTCGACCGCGTCCGCGTAGCGGGCCTCCGCGCCGTGCCGGGTCGGCTCGTAGTACTCGCGGTCCTTGAGGGCGTCCGGGGCGTACTGCTGGGCGGCGATGCCCTCGGGCAGGTCGTGCGGGTAGACGTAGCCCTGGCCGTGGCCGAGCTTGGTGGCGCCCTTGTAGTGGCTGTCGCGCAGGTGCGCGGGGACGGGGCCGGCCAGACCCTTGCGTACGTCCTCCAGGGCGGCGCCGATCGCGGTGGTCGCGGCGTTGGACTTGGGAGCCAGGGCGAGGGCGATGGTGGCGTGGCTGAGGGTGAGGGCGGCCTCCGGGAAGCCGATCATGGCGACGGCCTGGGCGGCGGCGACCGCGATCGGCAGCGCGTTCGGGTCGGCGAGGCCGATGTCCTCGCTGGCGGAGATCATCAGGCGGCGGGCGATGAAGCGGGGGTCCTCGCCGGCCTCGATCATCCGGGCCAGGTAGTGCAGGGCGGCGTCGACGTCGGAACCGCGGATCGACTTGATCAGGGCGCTGGCGACGTCGTAGTGCTGGTCGCCGTCGCGGTCGTACTTCACTGCGGCCCGGTCGACCGTCTCCTCCAGCGTCGTCAGGCCGATCTCCGTCTCGCCCTTGTCGAGGGCGGCTCCGGCGGCCGCTTCCAGGGCGGTCAGGGCGCGGCGGGCGTCGCCGCCGGCGATGCGCAGGAGGTGGCTCTCGGTCTCCTCGGGGAGGGTGACGGCGCCCTTGAGGCCGCGCTCGTCGGTCAGGGCCCGCTGGACGAGGTCCTTGATGTCGTCGTCCGTCAGCGGTTCGAGGGTGAGCAGCAGGGAGCGGGACAGCAGGGGCGAGATCACCGAGAAGTACGGGTTCTCCGTCGTCGCCGCGATCAGTGTCACCCAGCGGTTCTCGACGGCCGGGAGCAGCGAGTCCTGCTGGGCCTTGCTGAAGCGGTGGATCTCGTCGAGGAAGAGGACGGTGTCCTTGCCGTATCCGCCGGAGGCGCGGCGGGCGCCGTCGATGACCGAGCGGACCTCCTTGACGCCCGCGGTGATCGCCGACAACTCGACGAAGCGGGCGTCGGTGGCCTTGGAGACGACGTACGCCAGGGTGGTCTTGCCGGTGCCGGGCGGGCCCCAGAGGATCACCGAGGAGGGACCGGCCGGGCCGGAGGCCTCGCCGACCAGTCTGCGCAGGGGCGAGCCCGGCTTCAGCAGATGCTGCTGGCCCACGACCTCGTCGAGGGTGCGCGGGCGCATCCGCACCGCCAGGGGGCTGCTGGACGGCTCCTTCTCCTGGCGTTCTTCTGCTGCGGCGGTGAACAGGTCGGGCTCCACGTCAGAAACCCTAAATCACGGCACTGACAATCCCTCCGGGCCCTGGTGCTCTCCCGGCTCAGCTCATCCAGAAGTCCCACCAGCGGGTCAGGATCAGCATGCCGATGATGCCGATGTGCAGCACGGGCATGACCCAGGTGAACTCGCCGAAGAAGCCCTTGAGCCAGGCCGGGGCGGGCAGGAAGCCCTTGCGGATGTTGAACGACGTCACGTACCAGAACATGAGGATCGTCGCGACCCAGGCCAGGCAGCACCACAGGCACAGCGCGTTGATCCGGTACAGGGACTGGAACATCAGCCAGGCGCAGAAGCCGACACCGAACAGGCAGCCGGCGTTGAAGGTGAGCCAGTACCAGCGCGGGAAGCGGGCCCGGGCGAGCAGGCTCACGCCGACGCCGACGACGATGGCGTAGCAGACGAGGCCGAGCATCGGGTTCGGGAACCCGAAGACGGCGGCCTGCTCGCTCTCCATGACGCTGCCGCAGGAGACGACGGGGTTGAGGCTGCACCCGGGGGTGAACGTCTTGCCCTCGACCTTGGCCTCGAGGATCTTGAACTTGTCGATCGTGATGACCCACGAGGCGAGCAGTCCGGCCGCGCCGGTGATCATCAGCAGCAGGGCGAGGGCCCGGCTGCCGCCCTCGGCGCGGGGCGCGACCTCGGCGCGCTCCCGCTCGGGCTCCGTGGAGACGTCCTTGACTGTCGTCTTGCTCATCCCGCCGATTCCGTCACTTGAGACCCGGACTGCTTCGGTCAGGGCCATTCTGCCGCACGAGGGCCTGTGTCCACCGTTCAGTGGACATAAGCGTGTCCACAAGGTCGTCCCTGAGGGTTGCGTTCCGGCCGACGCTCGTCGCATGACAGCACAGGGGTACGACCTCGCCGTGGAGGTGCGGGGGCTGCGCAAGCGGTACGGGGACGTGACCGCCGTCGGCGGCATCGATCTGGGCATCCGTCGGGGCGAGGTGTTCGGCCTGCTCGGACCCAACGGCGCGGGCAAGAGCACCACGGTGGAGACCCCCCAGGGCAACCGGACCCGGGACGCGGGCGAGGTGTCCGTGCTCGGGTCGGACCCGGCGACCGGCACGCGCGCGTGGCGCTCACGCGTGGGAATCGTCTGGCAGGACGAATCGGCGCCCGCGGAGTTGACGGTCCGGGAGACCGTGCGGCACTTCGCCGGGTACTACACGCGGCCGCGCAACCCGGAGGAGGTCATCGGCCTGGTCGGTCCGGAGGCGAAGGCGGACAGCCGGATCAAGGCGCTGTCGGGGGGCCAGCGCCGGCGTCTGGACGTGGCGCTCGGCGTGATCGGCGGCCCGGACCTGCTGCTTCTGGACGAGCCGACGACCGGGTTCGATCCGCCGGCCCGGCGGCAGTTCTGGTCGCGTGACGACGTATCTGCTGCGCGTCTTCGGCAAGTTGGGCGTGGACGACCGGACGGCGGCGGTGACGAGCGCGATGCGGTGCGGGCGGCTGGACTGAGGGGTCTCGCCCCCGCCGCCCCTACCCGTCCCATCCCCAGGGGCTCCGCCCCTTCGACCCCGCCAGGGGGCTCCGCCCCCTGGGGCCCCATCGGCCTGAACGGCCTCGTCCTCAAACGCCGGACGGGCTGAGGGGGCGAGGCCGCCCAGGCGGGAGCGGTGGCTCAGCCCAGTCGTGCTTCCAACTCCGCCACGATCTCGTTCACGCCCACCGCCGTCTGCTCGCCCGACTCCATGTCCTTGAGCTGGACGACGCCGTCGGCGAGGTCGCGTTCGCCGGCGACGATCGTGTACCGGGCGCCGCTGCGGTTGGCGTTCTTCATCGCGCCCTTGAGGCCCTTGCCGCCGTAGGAGAAGTCGGCCGCGATGCCGTTCTTGCGCAGCTCCGTGACCTTGGCGAACAGGACCCGGCGGGCCTCCTCGCCGAGCGGGACGGCGAACACGCTGGTGGTGGCGGGGAGTTCGAGTTCGACGCCCTCGGCCTCCAGCGCGAGGACCGTGCGGTCGACGCCGAGGGCCCAGCCGACGGACGGCAGCGCGGGACCGCCGATCATCTCGGACAGGCCGTCGTAGCGCCCGCCGCCGCCGACGGCGGACTGGGAGCCCAGGCCGTCGTGGACGAACTCGAACGTCGTGCGGGTGTAGTAGTCCAGGCCGCGGACCAGCTTCGGGTCGTCCTCGAAGGCGACGCCGGCCGCCGTGATCAGCTCGCGGACCTCCTCGTGGTACGCCTTGCAGGCGTCGCAGAGGTAGTCGCGCAGCAGCGGGGCGTCCCCCAGCTGCTTCTGGACCGACTCACGCTTGTCGTCCAGGACACGCAGCGGGTTGATCTCCGCCCGGCGCAGGGTGTCCTCGTCCAGGTCCAGGCCGCGCAGGAAGTCCTGGAGCGCCGTCCGGTACACGGGGCGGCACTCCTTGTCGCCCAGGCTGTTGAGCAGGATCCGGAAGTTGCTCAGGCCCAGCGAGCGGTACGCCTGGTCGGCCAGGATGATCAGCTCGGCGTCCAGCGCCGGGTCCTCGGCACCGATCGCCTCGGCGCCGACCTGGGAGAAGTGGCGGTAGCGGCCCTTCTGGGGGCGCTCGTAGCGGTAGTACGAGCCGGAGTACCAGACCTTGACCGGGAGGTTGCCCGCCTTGTGCAGGTTGGCCTCCAGGGCGGCACGGAGGACGGAGGCCGTGCCTTCGGGGCGCAGGGCCAGCCTGTCGCCGCCCTTCGTCTCGAAGGCGTACATCTCCTTCGTCACGATGTCCGTGGACTCGCCGACGCCGCGCGCGAAGAGTTCGACGTTCTCGAAGCCCGGTGTCTCGATGTAGCCGTAGCCGGAGTTGCGCAGCGGTGCGGCGATCGCCTCGCGGACCGCCAGGAACGTCGCGGAGTCCGGCGGGATCAGGTCGTACGTGCCCTTGGGGGCCTTGAAGGTGCTCACGGAAGGTCTCGTCACATTCCTCGTCGGGGAGCCGGAGATGCTCCCTGGCCGCCCGCCACCTGCCGCAGATACGGGTTGGTGGCGCGCTCCTGGCCGATGGTCGTCTGGGGGCCGTGGCCGGACAGCACCACGGTCGAGTCGTCGAGCGGCAGGCACACGCGGGCCAGCGAGTCGAGCATCTCGGCCATGTCACCGCCGGGCAGGTCGGTGCGTCCGATGGAGCCGGCGAACAGCAGGTCGCCCGAGAACAGGATCGGCGGGATGTCCGCCGCCTCGGGCATGCCGAAGGTCACCGACCCCTTGGTATGGCCGGGCGCGTGCGCCACGGACAGCTCCAGGCCCGCCAGCTCCAGCTTCGCACCGTCGGCCAGCTCCTTGACGTCGTCGGGCTCCCCCACGGTCAGCTCGCCCAGGAGCGGCATCCCGATGGAACGGCCGATCCCCTTCGCCGGGTCGCTCATCATGTACCGGTCGTCGGGGTGGATCCAGGCCGGCACGTCGTGCGCGCCGCACACCGGGACGACCGAGGCCACGTGGTCGATGTGACCGTGCGTGAGGACGACCGCGACGGGCTTGAGACGGTGCTTTCTGATCGTTTCCTCGACGCCGTCGGCGGCCTGATGGCCGGGGTCGATGATCACGCACTCCTCACCGGCGGCGGGGGCGACGAGGTAGCAGTTCGTCCCCCAGGCCCCGGCGGGGAACCCGGCAATGAGCACGATCGTCCTTCGTTGTGTCGATACGGGCGGCTGCGGCTGCGGTCAGAGCCTACCGGCGCTGCCGATTCCTCAGCGAACCCATATACGGTACGGGGCACACGCAGGCGGTCGGCGCACAGGCCCCACGCGTACCGGTCGACGTTCGAGACGCATGAGGAGAGAACCCGGTGGTCAGCCAGGAACAGCGGCGGCGTCAGCTCGCCCGTGAGAAGTACTTGCGGCAGCAGCAGCGACGCACTGATGCGCGACGCAAGGCTCGTATCCGCAACTCCGTGATCGCCTCGGTTGTCGGCGTGGTCGTGGTGCTCTCCGTTTCGGTCTACCTGACCAAGCCGTTCGAGGACGACGGCAAGACGGAGAACGCGGGCGCGGAGGTCACCCCGAGCGCCTCGCCCAGCAAGGCCCCGGACCCGTGTGAGAAGCCCGCCGCGGGCAAGGTCAAGTCGGAGACCTGGAAGAAGGAACCGGCGCTGGCCATCGACGAGTCGGCGAAGTACACGATGAAGCTGGACACGACCTGCGGCGAGATAGACATCGCGCTGAAGGCGTCGGCGGCCCCGCACACCGTCAACTCGTTCGACTTCCTCGCCGGCAAGGGCTACTTCGACCACAGCAAGTGCCACCGGCTCACGAACCAGAACATCTACGTCCTCCAGTGCGGCGACCCGCAGGGCACCGGCATGGGCGGACCCGGCTACACGATCCCGGACGAGAACCTGAAGGACAAGAGCCTCAAGGGCGGGGTGTACCCGGCGGGCACGGTCGCGATGGCGAACCAGTACAACGCCCAGACGAAGCAGGGCCGCAACAGCGGCGGCAGCCAGTTCTTCCTCGTCTATCAGGACAGTCAGCTGCCGCCCGACTACACACCGTTCGGAACGGTGTCCGAGGCGGGCATGAAGGTCCTCAAGAAAATCGCCGACGCCGGAGCCCAGGCTCCCGACCCTCAGACGGGCAACACGGCGCCCAACGCGACGGTCGTGATCAACAAGGCCACGGTCAGCAAATCCTGACCCTCAACTGCGTAATTTCGGTCGCGCGGGATGCGGACACGCCCCCCGCCGGTCGCCTATGTTGGCCGTGACGAAACTGTGGACGATGCCCGGGGGTGCTGAGGCCCCTCGCAGGCATCATGTGGAGGAGGCGCTGTGAGCAGCGACCCGTGGGGCCGCGTCGACGAGACGGGGACCGTGTACGTGCGTACGGCCGACGGCGAGCAGGTCGTCGGTTCATGGCAGGCAGGCTCCCCCGACGAGGCGCTGGCCTATTTCGAGCGCAAGTACGAGGGCCTGGTTGTCGAGATCGGCCTCCTCGAGAAGCGAGTGAAGACCACCGACCTGTCGGCGAAGGACGCCCAGGCCGCCATCGACCACATCCGGGAGCAGGTCGACGCGCACCACGCGGTGGGCGACCTGGACGCCCTGCGGGTCCGGCTGGACAAGCTGACCGAGCTGGTGGAGACGCGCCGCGAGGAGCGCAAGGCGCAGCGGGCGAAGCAGTCCGACGAGGCGCGCAAGGCCAAGGAGGCGCTGGTCACCGAGGCGGAGGAGCTGTCGCAGTCCGACCAGTGGCGGGCGGCCGGTGAGCGGCTGCGGGCCCTGGTGGACACCTGGAAGGGTCTGCCGCGTCTGGACCGCAAGTCCGACGACGAGCTGTGGCACCGGTTCTCGCACGCGCGGTCGGCGTTCTCCAAGCGGCGCAAGCAGCACTTCGCGCAGCTGGACGCGCAGCGCGAGGAGGCGCGGCGGACCAAGGAGCGGCTGGTCGCCGAGGCCGAGGCGCTGTCGAACTCGACGGACTGGGGTGCGACGGCCGCGCGCTACCGCGAGCTGATGGCCGAGTGGAAGGCCGCCGGCCGCGCCCAGCGTGAGCACGAGGACGACCTGTGGAACCGCTTCCGCGGCGCCCAGGACGTCTTCTTCGCCGCGCGCAGCTCGGTCTTCGCCGAGCGGGACGCCGAGCAGGCGGAGAACCTGAAGCTCAAGGAGGAGCTGGCCGAGGAGGCCGAGAAGCTCCTGCCGATCACGGACCTGAAGGCGTCCCGGGCCGCGTTCCGTACGATCAACGAGCGCTGGGAGGCCATCGGTCACGTGCCGCGCGACGCCCGGCCCAAGGTCGAGGGCCGTATGCACGCGGTCGAGCGGGCCCTCCAGGAGGCGGAGGAGACCGAGTGGCGCCGGACCAACCCGGAGGCACGCGCGCGTGCCGAGGGTCTGACCGGTCAGCTCCAGGCCGCCGTGGACAAGCTGAGGGGCCAGATCGAGCAGGCCCGGGCGCAGGGCAACAACGCCAAGGCCGACAAGCTCGAGCGTGAGCTCGAGGGCCGCCAGGCGCTGCTGGACCAGGCGCTGAAGGGCCTCCAGGAGTTCGGAGGCTGATCAGCCGCAGCCGGACGAAAGGGGCCACGTACGCGGTGTACGGGGCCCCTTTCGCGTGGTCGCTACGACTGCGGTGACCTGTCATGGACGCTCACGGCCCTGTCACGACCTGTTGCGTGCCGACGTCACCCGGTAGACGTCGTAGACGCCCTCCACTCCCCGGACCGCCTTGAGAACGTGGCCGAGATGCTTCGGGTCGCCCATCTCGAAGGTGAAGCGGGAGGTGGCGACGCGGTCGCGGGAGGTCTGGACGGCCGCGGAGAGGATGTTGACGTGCTGGTCGGACAGCACGCGGGTGACGTCCGAGAGGAGCCGGGAGCGGTCCAGGGCCTCGACCTGGATGGCGACCAGGAAGACCGACGACTGGGTGGGCGCCCACTCGACTTCCAGGATCCGCTCGGGCTCACGGGAGAGTGAGTCCACGTTCACGCAGTCGCTGCGGTGAACCGATACGCCACTACCGCGGGTGACGAAGCCGATGATCGGATCGCCGGGCACGGGCGTACAGCAGCGGGCCAGCTTGACCCACACGTCCTCGACGCCCTTCACGACGACACCCGGGTCGGCGCTGGAGCGGCGTTTGCGGCTGCGGCCGCGCGCCGGCGGGACCGACTCGTCGATCTCCTCGGTGGCGGCCTCCTCGCCGCCGAGGGCCTGGACGAGTTTCTGCACGATGTTCTGCGCGGAGACGTGACCCTCGCCGATCGCCGCGTACAGCGCGGAGATGTCCGCGTAGCGCATCTCGTGTGCGAGGGTCACCAGGGAGTCGCCGGTCAGGATGCGCTGGATCGGCAGGTTCTGCTTGCGCATGGCGCGGACGATGGCGTCCTTGCCCTGCTCGATCGCCTCGTCGCGGCGTTCCTTGGAGAACCAGGCGCGGATCTTGTTGCGGGCCCGCGGCGACTTCACGAAGCCGAGCCAGTCGCGGGAGGGGCCCGCGCCGGCCGCCTTGGAGGTGAAGACCTCGACCAGGTCGCCGTTGTCGAGGGTGGATTCCAGCGGGACCAGCCGGCCGTTGACCCGGGCGCCTATGGTGCGGTGGCCGACCTCGGTGTGGACGGCGTAGGCGAAGTCCACCGGGGTGGCACCGGCGGGGAGCGCTATGACGTCGCCCTTGGGGGTGAAGACGAAGACCTCGTTGCGGGACAGGTCGAAGCGCAGGGACTCCAGGAACTCGCCGGGGTCCTCCGTCTCCTTCTGCCAGTCCAGCAGCTGCCGCAGCCACGCCATGTCGTTGAGGTGGTCGTCCTTGCTCTTGCCGGACGACTTGGGGGCGTCGCTGCGCACCTTGGAGGCGCCCGCGACGGCCTCCTGCTTGTATTTCCAGTGCGCGGCGATGCCGTACTCGGCGCGGCGGTGCATGTCGAACGTGCGGATCTGCAGCTCGACCGGCTTGCCGCCGGGGCCGATGACCGTCGTGTGCAGCGACTGGTACATGTTGAACTTGGGCATCGCGATGTAGTCCTTGAACCGGCCGGGGACCGGGTTCCATCGCGCGTGCACCGTGCCGAGGGCCGCGTAGCAGTCGCGGACGGTGTCCACGAGGACGCGGATGCCCACCAGGTCGTAGATCTCCGCGAAGTCACGGCCGCGGACGATCATCTTCTGGTAGACGCTGTAGTAGTGCTTCGGGCGGCCGGTGACGGTCGCCTTGATGCGGGCCGCCCGCAGGTCCTGCTGGACCTCGTCGGTGACGATGGCGAGGTATTCGTCGCGCTTCGGGGCACGCTCGGCGACCAGGCGGACGATCTCGTCGTACATCTTGGGGTAGAGGATCGCGAAGGCGAGGTCCTCCAGCTCCCACTTGATGGTGTTCATGCCCAGGCGGTGGGCGAGCGGCGCGTAGATCTCCAGGGTCTCGCGCGCCTTCTTCTCCTGCTTCTCGCGCTTGAGGTAGCGCATGGTGCGCATGTTGTGCAGGCGGTCGGCGAGCTTGATGACCAGGACGCGCGGGTCCTTGGCCATGGCGACGACCATCTTGCGCACGGTCTCGGCCTGCGCGGCCTCGCCGAACTTGACCTTGTCCAGCTTGGTGACGCCGTCGACGAGCAGGGCGACCACGTCGCCGAAGTCGCGGCGCAGGTCCTCCAGGCCGTACTCGGTGTCCTCGACCGTGTCGTGCAGCAGACCGGCCATCAGGGTGGCCGGATCCATGCCCAGCTCGGCGAGGATGGTCGTCACGGCGAGGGGGTGCGTGATGTACGGATCGCCGCTCTTGCGCTTCTGGCCGCGGTGCCAGCGCTCGGCGACCTGGTAGGCGCGCTCGATCTGGCGGAGCGTCGACGTCTCGATCTTCGGGTCGTTGCTGCGCACTATCCGCAGCAGCGGCTCCAGCACCGGGTTGTACGGGTTCGCGCGCTGGACGCCGAGGCGGGCCAGACGGGCGCGGACGCGGTTGGAGGAGCCGGTGCGGGCGGACTGGTTGCCGGACTGGCGCACGGCGGGCGGGGGCGGGACGGGCTTGGGCCGCGACTGCTCGGCCGGCTTGTCGACCGGTGCCGACTGGGCACGCTCGACCGGCCCGCGGGTGTCGTTCTTCGCGTGGGGCGCGTTCGGCGCGGGCTTCGCCGCGGCTGCCGAGGCGGACTCGGGCTTGGCGGCGGTCAGGTGCTGGGCCTCGTCTGGCAAGAGGGCTCCTCGTGCGCGATCCGGGTCCCCCGGTCAGGCTCCGGAGACCCCATGGTAGCCATCCTGGACCCCAGGATCGCCTTCAGGCCAATGTGAGGGCCGTCTACCCGAGAAACGCGAGAGGCGGGCGCCGGATTTCTCCGGGCCCGCCTCCGCGGTGTCATGCCGGTGTTCACCGGGCTGCCGCGGGCTTTCTAGACCGTGAGCAGCGCCTCCAGCGGGGCACCGTTCAGAGCCGGTTCCAGGCGGGCCCGGCCGCTCAGGAAGCCGAGCTCCATGAGGACGGCGAGACCCGCGACCTCGGCGCCGGCACGGCGGATGAGCTGGACCGATGCCTCGGCGGTGCCGCCGGTGGCGAGGACGTCGTCGACGACCAGGACGCGGTCGTCGGCGGACAGGTCCTCGGCGTGCACCTCGATCTCCGCCGAGCCGTACTCCAGGTCGTAGGCCTGGGCGAGGGTGGCTCCGGGGAGCTTGCCCGCCTTGCGTACGGGGATGAAGCCGAGGCCGGCGCGCACGGCGACCGGGGCGCCGAGGATAAAGCCCCGGGCCTCCAGGCCGACGATCTTGGTGGCACCGGTGCGCTCGGCGATCTCGGCGAGGGCGTCGGTGAGCGCGGTGAACGCCGCCGGGTCCGCCAGGAGCGGGGTGATGTCCTTGAACATCACGCCCGGCTGCGGATAGTCCGCCACGTCCCTGATGCGGCTGAGCAGCAGCTCCCTGATGTCGGTCATCGGCGCTTCCCCGAGGGACGGCCACGCCCACGAGTGCGGGACGCGGGCTGGTTGCGCGGGCCGACGACCGCGGGTGCGGCGTCCTCGGGCTCACTCTCGTAGGACTCGTCGTCGCCGTGGACCTCGGTCTCGCCCTTGGCGGCGGACTGGGCCCGCTTGGCCAGGACGCGCTTCCTCAGGGCCTTCAGCTGCGGCTCGCGCTCCTTGAGGTCGGCGACGAGCGGCGTGGCGATGAAGATCGAGGAGTACGCACCGGCGGCCAGACCGACGAACAGCGACAGCGAGATGTCGTTCAGCATGCCGGCGCCGAGGACACCGCCACCGATGAACAGCAGGCCCGCCACCGGCAGCAGCGCGACCACCGTGGTGTTGACGGAGCGGACCAGGGTGCTGTTGATCGAGCGGTTGGCGACGTCGCTGTAGGTCCAGCGGGTCTGTTTGGTGATGTCCTTCGTCTGTTCCTTGAGGCTGTCGAAGACCACGACCGTGTCGTAGAGCGAGTAGCCGAGGATGGTCAGCAGACCGATCACCGTGCCCGGTGTGACCTCGAAGCCGACGAGGGCGTAGATGCCGACCGTGATGGTGATGTCGTGGATCAGTGCGACGAACGCGGCGAGCGCCATGCGCCACTCGAAGGCGATCGCGAGGTAGATCACCACGAGGACCAGGAAGATGCCGAGGCCCTGCCAGGCCTTGTTCGCGATCTGCTCGCCCCAGCTGGGGCCGACCAGTTCGGCGTTGATCTGCTCCGAGTCGACCTTGAGGTCGTCGGCGAGGGTGTTCTTGATCGTGTTCGCCGCGTCCGTGTCGATGCCGGCGACCTGGATGCGCAGGCTGCCGTCACCCAGCTTCTGGACGATCGCGTCGTGGCCGGAGGCCTGTTCCGCGTACTCCTCCGCCTGGGACACCGAAGCGCTGGTGTTCTTCGGGGTGTTGAAGACGGCGCCGCCCTCGAACTCGATGCCCATGTTCAGGCCGCGGACCGCCAGGCCGACGATGGCCGTGATGGTGATCAGGATGGACAGGCCGTACCAGATCTTGCGGTTCTTGACGAAGTCGTAGCCGACCTCGCCACGGTGCAGCCGGGCGCCGAGGTTGCCGAGTTTCGACATCTCAGGCCTCCTTGGGGTCGACGGGGACGGCGGGACGGCGGGTGCGGCGCAGCGGTGGCTGCGCCCCCAGGCTCTTCGGGTCGAGGCCGGACCACTTGTGGCCGTTGGCGAAGAACGGGCGGCGGGCCATCAGCGTCAGCAGCGGCTTGGTGAAGAGGAACACGACGACCACGTCGAGCAAGGTGGTCAGGCCGAGCGTGAACGCGAAGCCCTGGACCTTGCCGACGGTGACGATGAAGAGCACCGCGGCGGCGAGGAACGACACGAAGTCGGAGACCAGGATGGTGCGCCGGGCACGCGGCCAGGCCCGCTCGACTGCGGGGCGCAGCGAGCGGCCCTCCCGGATCTCGTCGCGGACGCGTTCGAAGTACACGATGAACGAGTCCGCGGTGATGCCGATCGCGACGATGGCACCGCACACGGCCGGCAAGTTCAGCGCGAAGCCGATGGTCGGGCCGAGCAGGGCCATGAGCGTGTACGTGAGTGCGGCGGACACCAGCAGCGAGAGGATCGCGATGAACGACAGGCCGCGGTAGTAGGCCAGCAGATAGATGACGACCAGCGCGAGGCCGATCGCGCCTGCGATCAGGCCGGCGTTCAGCTGGTCACCGCCCAGCGCGGCGGTCACCGTGGTCATGCTGTCCACCTTGAAGGTCAGCGGCAGCGCGCCGTACGACAGCATGTTGGCGAGTTCCTGGGCGGACTGCTGCGTGAAGTTGCCGGAGATCTCCGCGTTGCCGCCGGTCAGGGCCTGGCGCACGTAGGGGTCGGAGACCACGTCACCGTCGAGGACGATCGCGAACTGGTTCTGCGGCGACTGGTTCTGCGCCAGCTTGCCGGTGATGTCCGCGAACTTCTTGGCGCCCCCGTCGGTGAAGTCCATCGTGACGGTCCAGCCCGCACCGGTCTGGGTGTTCAGGACGGCCTGGGCCTTGTCGACGTCGGTGCCGTCGACCTGGGCGGGGCCGAGGATGTACTTCTGCCACTGTCCCTGCGCGTTCTTGCCGCAGGCCAGGGTGGGCTGGGAGGCCTTGACGCCGTCGCCCACGGTGGAGCGCGTCTTCTCGTTGGTGCAGTCGAGCTTGGCGTACTGCTCCTGGAGCTTGCTCGGGTCGTCACCCGCGGCGCCGCCGGACGCGGAGGGGCTGGCCTTCGCCTTGTCCGAGGCGCTCGCGGACGGCGTCGCGTCGGCCTTCAGCGCGTCCGTGACCGCGCGGCCCTGGGTGCTGGGAGAGGCGGACGGGGAGGCGGAGCCCTTGTCGGTGGCCTCGGGCTTGTCGGTGGCCTTGCCGGACGGCTGGCCCGAGGGGCTTCCCGTGGGGCTCGGCGAGGGGCTCGCCGCGCCACCGCCGCCGGCCACCTCGGTGGCGACGACCGGGCGGAAGTAGAGCTTGGCGGTGGTGCCGACCTGCTTGCGGGCCTGCTCGGAGTTCGTGCCCTTGGGGATGTTGACGACGATGTTGTCCCGGCCCTGCGTCTGGACCTCGGACTCGGAGACGCCCAGACCGTTGACACGGCGCTCCATGATGGAGACGGCGGTGTCCATGTTGGTCTTGTTGATCGCCGCTTCGTTGCCGGCCTCGGGGACCGCGCGGAGCGTGATGCTCGTACCGCCGGCAAGGTCGATGCCGAGACGCGGCTTCGTGTGCCCTGAGGCGAACATCCCACCGGTGAGCGCCGCGATGGCGATCAGAATCAGGGCCAGCGAGCGCCCCGGCTTGCTCTGGGCGCTCGCGCTCCGGCCCTTTTTAGGTGTGGCCACCTTCTCGTACTCCCTCTCGGGCCGCCTCGCTCCGGATCGGCGGACGGGCGGCCATCACATGGTGTCGGGACTCCGTGCGAGCCGGTCGTGTCCCGGGATGCGCGGGCCGGGCCCGTGCACCCCGGGACGCGACTACTTCGCCTCGGAGTCGCCGTCGGTCTTCTTCGGCTCTTCGTCCGTCTTCGCCTCGCCGGCCGGGGCGTCGTCGGCCGGCTCCTCGGCCGCGTCCTTCTTGCCGAGGTCGACGGCCTTGTCGTCAGCGGTGGCGTCGACGGCGGAGTCGCCGGTCTCGGTGAGGGAGGAGGCGTCGTCCGGGACGATGTCGGCGTCGGACTTCAGGTCGTGCTCGACGCCGTGGACGATGCGGTTGTACTCGTCGTCGGTGAGGACGGCGCCGATGGAGTTCTTGGCGAAGAGGAGCTCGACGCCCGGGCCGGCGTCGACGAGGACGGTGTCCTCGTTGACCTCCTTGACCGTGGCGTACATGCCCCCGATGGTGCGGACACCGCTGCCGGGCTGCATTTGGTTCCGCATCTCCACGGCCTGCTGCTGCTTCTTCTTGGCCGACCGGGTCATCAGGAACATGGCCCCGATGAGCACGATGAACGGGAGGAGGGTCAGGAGACTCACGGGTCGGTACTTCCTTCACACGACCGCGCTGTGAGCGGCCAGATGGTTGGGGGTGTGTACGCCGCCGACAAAGGCGGCATCGGCGGAGTCTAAGCGAGTCCGCGCGCATGGAACAACGCTCAGCATGGCACCGGGGTTCCTGCTCCGGCCACTGGCCTCGCCGTACCGGAGCCGTGACGGCGCCGTCACGCCCCGAACAGGTCCTGTTGTCCGTTTCCGGCAGTCTGGGAGCGGGGCGGGGTGAGGCCGAGATGCGCCCATGCGGCGGGGGTGGCGACCCGGCCGCGCGGAGTGCGGGCCAGGAGTCCCTCCCGGACCAGGAAGGGCTCGGCGACCTCTTCCACGGTCTCACGCTCCTCCCCCACCGCGACCGCGAGCGTGGACAGGCCGACGGGGCCGCCGCCGAACAGCTTGAGCAGGGCTTCCAGTACGCCACGGTCGAGGCGGTCGAGGCCGCGGGCGTCCACCTCGTAGACGGCGAGGGCGGCCTCGGCGATGTCCTTGGTGATCAGCCCGTCGGCCTTGACCTGCGCGTAGTCCCGGACGCGGCGCAGCAGACGGTTGGCGATGCGGGGCGTGCCGCGGGAGCGGCCGGCGATCTCGGCGGCGCCGTCCGGCTCGATCTCGACTTCGAGGAGGTTCGCGGAACGGTGGATGACCCGCTCCAGTTCGGCCGGTTCGTAGAACTCCATGTGGGCGGTGAAGCCGAAGCGGTCGCGCAGCGGGGGCGGCAGCAGGCCCGCGCGCGTGGTGGCGCCGACCAGGGTGAAGGGGGGCAGCTCCAGCGGGATGGCGGTGGCGCCCGGGCCCTTGCCGACGATGACGTCGACGCGGAAGTCCTCCATCGCCATGTACAGCATCTCCTCGGCGGGCCGGGACATGCGGTGGATCTCGTCGAGGAAGAGGACCTCGCCCTCCTGGAGGGAGGAGAGGATCGCGGCCAGGTCGCCGGCGTGCTGGATGGCGGGGCCCGACGTGATGCGGATGGGGGCGCCCATCTCGGCCGCGATGATCATCGACAGGGTGGTCTTGCCGAGCCCGGGGGCCCCGGAGAGCAGTACGTGGTCGGCGGTGGCGCCCCGCGCGCGGGCGGCGCGCAGGACGAGGTCGAGCTGCTCGCGGACCTTCTCCTGGCCGATGAACTCGCCCAGGTCCTTGGGGCGCAGGGCGGCCTCGACGGCCTGGTCCTCACGGTCGGCGACGGAGCCCACCAGCCGCTCGGCGGCATCGGCGTCGGTCGTGTCGTCCCAGTTCATGGAGTGTGCCTCGGAATCTCGGTACGGGCTATCGGGCGCGGTTCAGGCTCTGCAGGGCCGCCTTCAGCAGCTGGCCCACCTGGGGCGTGCCCTCGGCGGCCTCGGCCTGCGGAGCCACGGCGGCCACCGCCTCGTCGGCCTCCCGGGTCGCGTACCCGAGGCCGATCAGGGCAGCGTGCAGCTGGTCGCGCCAGCCGCTGCTGACCGGCGCGCCGACGGAGGGTGCGCCGACCGGCGCGCCGAGTCGGTCCTTCAGCTCCAGGAGCAGTTTCTGGGCGCCCTTCTTGCCGATGCCGGGGACGGCCGTGAGGGCTTTCTCGTCGCCGGTGGAGACGGCCCGGCGCAGGGCGTCCGGGCTGTGCACGGCGAGCATGGCCTGGGCCAGCCTGGGGCCGACACCGCTGGCCGTCTGGAGCAGCTCGAAGACCTGCCGCTCGTCGTCGTCCGCGAAGCCGTACAGCGTGAGCGAGTCCTCGCGCACGACCAGGGACGTGTGCAGCTTGGCGGACTGGCCCATGCGGAGCGTGGACAGCGTGTTCGGCGTGCACTGGACGGCCATGCCGACGCCGCCGACCTCGACGACCGCTGCGTCGGGGGCGAGCGCGGCGACCGTGCCGCTGACGAAGGCGATCATGCCGTACGGCCTTTCGATGTGTGCAGGGCGACGGCCTGCTGGAGTCGGTTCTGCGCGGGGGCGCGCCAGATGTGGCAGATGGCGAGGGCGAGGGCGTCGGCCGCGTCGGCGGGCTTGGGCGGTGCGCTGAGCCGCAGCAGGCGGGTCACCATCGCGCCCACCTGGGCCTTGTCGGCCCGGCCGCTGCCGGTGACGGCGGCCTTGACCTCGCTCGGGGTGTGCAGGGCGACGGGGATGCCGCGGCGGGCGGCACAGAGCATGGCGACGGCGCTGGCCTGGGCGGTGCCCATCACCGTACGGACGTTGTGCTGGCTGAAGACGCGCTCCACGGCGACGAATTCCGGCCGGTGATCGTCCAGCCACTGCTCGATGCCCTGCTCGATGGCGACCAGGCGGTGGCCGAGGTCCGCGTCGGCGGGGGTCCGGACGACGCCGACGCCGATCATGGTGAGCGGCCGTCCGGCGACGCCCTCGACCACGCCCACACCGCACCGGGTCAGTCCCGGGTCCACCCCCAGTACGCGCACGCGCCCTCCCTCTCGCTCACCTGTTTGTGCAGGCTATCGGGTGCCACCGACAACGCGACGGGCCGACGGGGTGTGTCCCGTCGGCCCGTTGGTCCTGCGGAGCTCGCGGCGGAGTTACGCGCCGACCTTCTCCATGACCTCGTCGCTGACGTCGAAGTTGGCGAAGACGTTCTGCACGTCGTCGCTGTCCTCGAGCGCGTCGATCAGCTTGAAGATCTTCTTGGCGCCCTCCTCGTCCAGCTCGACCTGCATGGTCGGGACGAAGTTGGCGTCGGCGGAGTCGTAGTCGATGCCCGCGTCCTGGAGGGCGGTACGGACCGCGACCAGGTCGGTGGCCTCGCTGATGACCTCGAAGGTGTCGCCGAGGTCGTTGACCTCCTCGGCGCCCGCATCGAGCACGGCGCCCAGCACGTCGTCCTCGGTCAGCTCGGCCTTGGGGACGATCACGACGCCCTTGCGGTGGAACAGGTACGACACCGAGCCCGGGTCGGCCATGGAGCCGCCGTTGCGGGTCATGGCGACGCGGACCTCGGAGGCGGCGCGGTTGCGGTTGTCGGTGAGGCACTCGATGAGCACAGCGACACCGTTCGGGCCGTAGCCCTCGTACATGATCGTCTCGTAGTCGGCGCCGCCGGCCTCCAGGCCCGCGCCGCGCTTGACCGCGGAGTCGATGTTCTTGTTGGGGACCGACGACTTCTTCGCCTTCTGGATGGCGTCGTAGAGCGTCGGGTTGCCTTCGGGGTCGGCGCCGCCCATCCGGGCCGCCACCTCGATGTTCTTGATCAGCTTCGCGAAGAGCTTGCCGCGCTTGGCATCGATGACGGCCTTCTTGTGCTTCGTCGTGGCCCATTTAGAGTGGCCGGACATCTGCCTGTCTCCTTCGCGTAACCCATCTCATCAACGAACGCAGGAATCCTACAAGGACTCGGCCGTCCGGTTCCCGCGCACCATGTCGACGAACAGGGCGTGCACGCGGTGGTCGCCGGTCAGTTCCGGGTGGAAGGACGTGGCCAGAGCGTTGTCCTGACGGACCGCGACGATGTGGCCGTCGTGCTCGGCGAGCACCTCGGTCCGGGCGCCGACGGACTCGACCCAGGGGGCGCGGATGAAGACGCCCTCCACCGGGTCGCCGTCGACGCCCCTGACGTCGACGGCCGCCTCGAAGGACTCGTTCTGCCGGCCGAAGGCGTTGCGTCGCACGATCATGTCGATGCCGCCGACGGTCTCCTGGCCCGAGCGCGGGTCGAGGATCTTGTCGGCGAGCATGATCATGCCGGCGCAGGTGCCGTAGACGGGCATGCCGTCCCGCACGCGCGCGCGCAGCGGGTCCATCACCCCGAACAGGACGGCCAGCTTGGAGATGGTGGTGGACTCGCCGCCGGGGATGACGAGGCCGTCCACCTCGGCGAGTTCTTCGGGGCGCCGCACCGGCCTGGCCACGGCGTCGGCCGCGGCCAGGGCGACGAGGTGCTCCCGTACGTCGCCCTGGAGGGCCAGGACGCCGATCACAGGTGCTTCAGTCATGGGTGTTACCAGCCGCGGTTGGCGTAGCGCTCGGTCTCGGGCAGGGTGTCGCAGTTGATGCCGACCATGGCCTCGCCGAGGTTGCGGGACGCGTCGGCGATGATCTTCGGGTCGTCGTAGAAGGTAGTGGCCTTCACGATGGCGGCGGCGCGCTTGGCCGGGTCGCCGGACTTGAAGATGCCGGAGCCGACGAAGACGCCCTCGGCGCCGAGCTGGCGCATCAGGGCCGCGTCGGCCGGGGTGGCGACACCGCCGGCGGAGAACAGCACGACCGGCAGCTTGCCGAGCTCGGAGACCTCCTTGACGAGCTCGTAGGGGGCGCGCAGCTCCTTGGCGGCGGCGTACAGCTCGTTGTTGTCGAAGCCGCGCAGCTTGGCGATCTCGTTCTTGATCTGGCGCAGGTGGCGGACGGCCTCGACGACGTTGCCGGTGCCGGCCTCGCCCTTGGAGCGGATCATCGCGGCGCCCTCGGCGATGCGGCGCAGGGCCTCGCCCAGGTTGGTGGCGCCACAGACGAACGGCGTGGTGAAGGCCCACTTGTCGGAGTGGTTGACCTCGTCGGCCGGGGTGAGGACCTCGGACTCGTCGATGTAGTCGACGCCGAGGGACTGCAGCACCTGGGCCTCGACGAAGTGGCCGATGCGGGACTTGGCCATGACCGGGATCGAGACGGCCTCGATGATGCCCTCGATCATGTCCGGGTCGGACATGCGGGCCACGCCGCCGTCCTTGCGGATGTCGGCCGGGACCCGCTCCAGGGCCATGACGGCGACGGCGCCCGCGTCCTCGGCGATCTTCGCCTGCTCCGGCGTGACGACGTCCATGATGACGCCGCCCTTGAGCTGCTCGGCCATACCGCGCTTCACACGGGCGGTGCCGGTCTCGGGGGCCTGGGAGTTGGGGGACGTGGTGGACACGGGTGACCTCGCTACGGAAAGGGGAATCCTGCAGCACTGAGGAAACGCGAGGGGACCAGGCCACTGCAAGGGCCAATGGGAACGCTGTGGATCCTTTTCGGCGGACGGCCCGGGAACGGCGCGTGAACGGGTGCTCAGGCGGCCCGGTCCGCCAAGGCCACCGGAGGCTCGTCGTCCATTTCGAAGGCCATGGGGAACGGGGCGTGGCCCGCCAGGCGGAACCAGCGGACCTTGCGGTGCCGGCGCAGGGCACGGGCGGCGCGCACGGCGTCGTTGTGGAAGCGGCGGGCCATCGGGACGCGCCGCACCGCCTGCGCGAGCTCCTCGGCGGCCTCCTCGCCTCCGGGCGCCTCCCGCACGGCCTCCACCTGCTGGATCTCCCCGAAGACGGCCCGCAAGGCCTGGCTCAGCTCGCTCTCGGCGACCTCCCGCTGCTCCTCCACCGCCTGACGGGCGGCGTGCGCGGCCTCGTAGAGGACGATCGAGGCGGCCGGATCCAGGACCCCCGACGTCGCCAGTTCCTGCGCGACCGAGGCGCGGCGCAGCAGCTGCGCGTCCAGGGCGGCCCGGGTGGCGTCGATCCGGGCGTGGAGACGGTCGAGACGGCCGGCGGTCCAGCTCAGATAGAGCCCGACCGCGACCAGGGCCACGGCGATCCAGATGAGAGTGGTGGTCACGGGCGGCAAGGCTAGCGGCCCGGCCGGGCCGTCGGTTCACCCCGTCCTGCCCGGCCCTGACGGATCACGTCAGTCCCGGGCGAACCCCAGCCTGGCCCACAGCCCTGTCACCCGCTCGTCCTCCGCGACCGCCGCCGCGCCCGCCGTCACCGTCTCGTAGACGGACAGGATGTCCGCGCCGACGGTCGACCAGTCGAAGCGCCGCACGTGGGCGCTGCCCCGCTCGCGCAGTTCCGCGCGCCGGGCCGGGTCGTCCAGCAGGCGTACGGCCGCGTCGGCCAGGGCGTCGGCGTCCTCGTTGGGAAACAGTTCGCCGGCCTCTCCCCGGTCCAGGACCTGGGCGAAGGCGTCCAGGTCGGAGGCGAGGACGGGGGCTCCCGCGGACATGGCCTCGACCAGGATGATCCCGAAGCTCTCGCCGCCGGTGTTGGGCGCGACGTACAGGTCGACGCTGCGCAGGAAGCGGGCCTTGTCCTCGTCGCTGACCATGCCGAGGAACTCGACGCGGGAGCGCAGCTCGGCGGGCAGTGACTCCACCGCCTCCTCCTCGTCACCGCGTCCGGCGACCAGCAGCCGGGTCTGCGGGCGGGCGGCGAGGATCTTCGGCAGCGCCTTCATCAGCACCGGCAGGCCCTTGCGGGGCTCGTCGATGCGCCCTATGAAGCCGATCGTCTCGCCCTGCCACTCGGCCTTGGGCTCGGCCGTGGCGAAGAAGTCGACGTCGACGCCGTTCGGGATCACCACCGCGTCCCCGCCGAGGTGTTCCACCAGCGTGCGGCGGGCGTACTCGCTCACCGCGATCCGCGCGCTGATCTTCTCCAGGGCGGCCTGGAGGATCGCGTAGGCGGCGATCATCGCGCGGGAGCGCGGGTTGGACGTGTGGAACGTGGCGACGATCGGTCCCTGGGCCGCCCAGCAGGTCAGCAGGCCCAGCGACGGCGAGGTCGGCTCGTGGATGTGGATCACGTCGAACGCGCCGTCGTGCAGCCAGCGGCGCACCCGGGCTGCGCTCAGGAAACCGAAGTTGAGCCGGGCCACCGAGCCGTTGTACGGCACCGGCACCGCGCGCCCTGCCGAGACGACGTACGGCGGGAGCGGGGTGTCGTCGTCGGCCGGGGCGAGGACGGACACCTCGTGGCCGAGGCGGAGGAAGTACTCGGCCAGGTCCCGGATGTGGAACTGGACGCCGCCCGGTACGTCCCAGGAGTACGGGCAGACGATGCCGATCCTCACGAGGTCCCCTTCGCAGGGTCGAGGTCCGCGAGCCACAAGCGCTGGAGCATGTGCCAGTCCTCCGGATGGTCGGCGATCCCCGTGGCGAAGGCGTCGGCCAGCGCCTGTGTCATGACAGACGTCTTCTCGGCGCGCGTGCCTGACCCGGGCACCTCGACGGGCGGGTGGAGGCGGCCCCGCATCACGGGCGAGTCGTCGTACCAGAGGGTGACGGGGAGCAGCAGGGCGCCCGTCTGCTGGGCGAGCAGGGCCGGTCCGGCCGGCATCCGGGCCGTGTCGCCGAAGAAGTCGACCTCGACGCCGGAGGCGGACAGGTCGCGGTCGGCGACCAGGCAGACCAGGCCGCCGTCGCGCAGCCGCCGGGCCAGGGTGCCGAAGGCGGTGCCGCCGCTGTGCGGCAGGACCTCCATGCCGAGACCCTCGCGGTAGGCGACGAACCGGTCGTACAGGGTCTCCGGCTTCAGGCGCTCGGCGACCGTCGTGAACGGGATGCCGAGCTTGGTGGTGACCCAGGCGCCGGCGAGGTCCCAGTTGGCCAGGTGGGGCAGGGCGAGTATGACGCCCTTGCCGGCGGCCAGGCCCTCGGTCAGGTAGTGCAGGTCCTTGGCTTCGAAGCCGCCCTTGATCCGCTCCTCGCTCCAGGCGGGGAGGCGGAAGGACTCCATCCAGTAGCGCAGGTACGACCGCAGGCCCGCGCGCGAGAGCTCGGCGAGGCGCTCGGGGCCCGCGCCGGGCACCACGCGCGCGTAGTTGCTCTCCAGCCGCTGTACGCCCTTGCCGCGCTGCTTCCAGGCGAGGTCGGCGATGGTGTGCCCGAGCCGTACGGCGACCGGCTCGGGGAGCTTCCTGACCGTGCTCCAGCCGAGGCCGTACAGCGCGTCCGTCAGCCGGTCCTGTGCGCTCACGTGGATGCCTCGCTCCCGTGAGAGGCGTTCTCCTGCTCGCCCTCATTGTCGTCCCGCTCGGAGGCCGCGGTCGCGGCCTCGGCCTCCGCGGACTCGCGGCGGACCGTGACGACCCGCTGGATGAGCGTGACGAGGCTGCCCACGGCGACGATCCACAGGGCGACCGGCAGCAGGTACTGGATGCCCGGGACACCGAAGGCGTGCAGGCCCGCGAGACCGGCCGCGACCAGGGAGATCACCAGCCGCTCGGCCCGCTCGACCAGCCCGTTGACGGCGACCGGCAGGCCGATCGACTCGCCGCGGGCCTTGGTGTACGACACCACCTGGCCGCTCGCCAGGCAGAAGATCGAGACGGCGCACAGGACGAGGTCGTCTCCCCCGCCGGCGTACCAGAGGATGAAGCCGCCGAAGATCGCCCCGTCGGCGACCCGGTCCAGCGTGGAGTCCAGGAAGGCGCCCCAGCGGCTGGAGCGGCCGAGCTGCCGGGCCATGTTGCCGTCGACCAGGTCGGAGAACACGAACAGCGTGATCACGACCGTGCCCCAGAAGAACTCGCCCATGGGGTAGAAGACCAGCGCGCCCGCGACCACACCGGCGGTGCCGATGAGCGTGACGGTGTCGGGGCTGACGCCCCGCCGGATCAGAAACGCGGCGAACGGTGTGAGAACACGCGTGAAGAATGCACGCGCGTACTTGTTCAGCATGGCCTTCCCGAGGGTCGGTGTCGCCGTCTGGCCCCTGCTGGCCACCGGCTGGCCCATCGTAGCCACGCGCGCGTGCGGTCGACGGGCGGGACCCGAGGCCCGTGTCACGGCGCACCGGTGCGCGGCGCGGGGCGCGATCACGTCCTTCGTATGGACGCACCGTGACGGGAGTGGGAAGGTCGAATAACCGCGGGCGTCGCCGGAGCCGCACCGCACGCGGATCCCGCGTGTCCGCGCCCACAGTGACCTCACCGTGCACGGGAGGCAGGATCATGGGCGACAAGGCACAGACACACCCTGGGGCCGCCGGCAGGGCACAGGCGGCCGACCAACCCCAGTCCGTACGGAATGTGGTGCTGGTCGGCCACTCCGGATCGGGCAAGACCACGTTGGTGGAAGCCCTCGCGCTCATGGCGGGGGCAGTGAACCGGGCGGGCCGTGTGGAGGACGGCGGCACCCTCTCCGACTACGACGAGATCGAGCACCGGCAGCAGCGCTCGGTGCAGCTCTCCCTGGTACCCGTCGAGTGGGACGGCATCAAGGTCAATCTCCTCGACACCCCCGGATACGCCGACTTCGTCGGTGAGCTCAGGGCCGGTCTGCGAGCGGCGGACGCGGCCCTCTTCGTCGTCTCGGCCTCGGACGGTGTGGACGGCTCGACCCGCATGGTGTGGGAGGAGTGCGCGGCCGTGGGCATGCCACGGGCCATCGTGGTCACCCACCTGGAGGCGGCGCGCGCCGACTTCGAGGAGATGACGCGGATCTGCGCGGAGGCCTTCGGCGCGGACGACCCCGACGCGGTCCTGCCGCTCTACCTGCCGCTGCGCGGCCCGGAGGCGCCGGACGGGCACGCGCCCGTGACCGGCCTGATCGGGCTGCTGTCGCAGAAGCTGTTCGACTACTCGACCGGTGAGCGCAAGGAGTCCGAGCCGGGCGAGGACCAGCTGCCGCTGATCGAGGAGGCCCGCAACCGGCTGATCGAGGGGATCATCTCGGAGAGCGAGGACGAGACCCTCATGGACCGCTACCTCGGCGGGGAACCGGTCGACGTCAAGACACTGATCGAGGACCTGGAGCGGGCCGTCGCACGCGGGGTCTTCTTCCCCGTCCTGGCCGCCGCCCCCGCGGCCGAGGGCTCCCGGCAGGGGCTCGGCACGGTGGAGCTGCTGGAGCTGATCACCCGGGGCTTCCCCACGCCGCTGGAGCACGAGACGGTGCGCGTGACGACGATCGACGGCAAGCCGCGCGAGCTCAAGCCGTGCGACCCGGACGCGCCGCTGGTCGCGGAGGTCGTGAAGACCTCCTCCGACCCCTACGTCGGCCGGCTGTCGCTGGTCCGCGTGTTCTCCGGCACCTTGCGCGCCGACCAGACGGTCCACGTCTCCGGGCACGGCCTGGCCGACCGCGGGCACGAGGACCACGACGTCGACGAGCGGATCGGCGCCCTGTCCACGCCGTTCGGCAAACAGCAGCGCCCGGTGTCGCACGTCATCGCGGGCGATCTGGCGTGCGTGGCGAAACTGAGCCGCGCCGAGACCGGGGACACCCTGTCCGCCAAGGACGATCCGCTGCTCATGGAGCCGTGGCAGATGCCCGACCCGCTGCTGCCGCTGGCCATCCAGGCGCACAGCAAGCCGGACGAGGACAAGCTCTCGCAGGGCCTGGCCCGGCTCGTCGCCGAGGACCCGACGATGCGGCTCGAGCAGAACCAGGACACCCACCAGGTGGTCCTGTGGTGCCTGGGCGAGGCGCACGCGGACGTCGCCCTGGAGCGGCTGCGCAGCCGCTACGGCGTCCAGGTCGACGTCGTACCGCACAGGGTGTCGCTGCGCGAGACGTTCGCGGCCAAGTCGGCCGGGCGCGGCCGGCACGTCAAACAGTCCGGTGGGCACGGGCAGTTCGCCATCTGCGAGATCGAGGTGGAGCCGCTGCCGGGCGGCTCGGGCATCGAGTTCGTGGACAAAGTGGTCGGCGGCGCGGTGCCCCGGCAGTTCATCCCGTCGGTGGAGAAGGGCGTACGGGCCCAGGCCGCCAAGGGGGTCGCCGCCGGGTATCCGCTCATCGACGTACGCGTGACCCTCCTGGACGGCAAGGCGCACTCGGTGGACTCCTCCGACGCCGCGTTCCAGACAGCCGGCGCGCTCGCGCTGCGGGAGGCCGCGACCGACGCGAAGATCCATCTGCTGGAGCCGGTGGACGAGGTGTCGGTGCTGGTCGGCGACGAGTTCGTTGGCACCGTGATGAGCGACCTGTCGGGGCGGCGCGGCCGGGTGCTCGGCACCGAGCAGACACCCGGCGGGCGCACCCTGATCCGGGCCGAGGTGCCGGAGATCGAGATCGGTCGCTACGCGATCGACCTGCGGTCGATGTCGCACGGCACGGCACGCTTCAGCCGCCGGTACGTACGGCACGAGCCGATGCCGCAGCAGGTCGCGGACCGGGTCCGTGAAGAGGAGCGCAAAGCCTCCTAGTCGGGGCCCGAGGGGGCCAAGTGGCCCTCGGTGGAAGCTCACTCCGCACAGGCGGGCGGTTCCGAGACCGCCCGCCGACGGATGTCGGTACCTGCGGATACGCTGATGACCTGATCAACAGGTGTGCGAAGCGCGGAAGTCGGGAAGGCCGCTTGATGCGGAAGCGGCAGCGATGGGGGCGGCAGTGACGGACGGATTCGACTTCAGCCCGGGGGCCCAGGTGCCTCTGGCGGGTTCGGCTGGCCAGACGGCGGCGACCTACGCGCTGGCCGCGGCGGCGTACCGGGACGACGAGGTCAGCACGATCCTCAAGGCCGACAACGAGTGGCACCAGTCGAAGGTGACCCCACCGCGCTCGTGGGCGAAGATCTTCCGCCCCAACTTCGGCGAAGCCTTCTCCCGTGCCGTCGTCGACCGCATGCTCGGCGCCGGGCGCAAGCCGGTCATCCAGTCCTTCGGCATCGAGCCCCAGGTCGTCGTGGAGCACTGTCTGGCGGCCCACCGCATCCGACGCGACCGCGACAACCGGCTCTCGGCGATCACGGTGATCTGCGGAGTGCTCTTCCTGCCGGGCTTTTTCGTGTGGCTGCTGGTGTTCACGCTGCGCACCACCATGGCCAAGCGCGAGGACAAGCGCGCCGGCGCCCTCGCCACGACCCTGCTGGTCGCGGTGGGCGCGCTCGCCGTGCTGTTCCTCATCCGCATGCCGTTCACGGGTTTCTGGGGCTGGTACGCGCGCGCGGCGATCATCATGCCGGTCGTCGGCTGGTTCTGGGCCAAGCATGTCTGCGAGCGGACGGCCTCCGACCTGCGGGAGCGCTGGTCGAGCCTGCTGTCGGGCGGCGGCGTGGGCGCCAAGATCCCCGAAGCCGTACCGGGCAACCCCGGCGACGCGGCCGAGCAGGTCCGCAAGGAGCTGGCGCGCCTGAGCGCCGAGCAGCGGTCCAACTCGGTCTTCTACGCCGGGCCCAAGGGCATACTCGGCATGGGCACCCGGTGGGGCAGCTGGCAGCTGGCCGAGGAGCTGGTGTCCGCCGAGCCGGGCAAGGACTTCCACCCCTTCCGCAGCTGGGACGTCATCGTGGCGATCCAGGGCGGCCTGGGCATGCTGGAGCGCACGTCCATCAACACCGGCGGCTTCACCAAGCCGTCCATCACGCACTGGATCGTCACGCCGATCGGCGAGAAGGCGACGGAGGTGTCCCGGCCGAGCGGCGCGGACGTCGACGCGTACACGGTCCGGACGCACGCCATACAGGACATCTGCAACAAGCAGCAGTTCGGCAGCGGCGACCGGCACTACCTCGGCGTGCAGTGGACCCTCTGGGACGGTCACCTGGTCATCACGATGCTGATCACGGTGACGGTGCTGCACGACACCCTGCGCATCGAGGTCACCGGCCACGCCCTGGGACCGGTCAACCCGCTGTTCAACGAGAAGCCCGCCGCCAAGGAGAAGTCGGTGCAGAAGGCTCTCCGGTTCTGGGAGACCCGCACCGTGAAGCTGCCGCTGATCGATGCCGACGAGGTGGTGCGGCTGGCCGCGCGCGCTCCGCTGACCTGGTATCCGCCGCTGCTGAACTGGCTCGGCGGCAGCCTGACGCTTCCGGAGCCGTTCGGCCTGCGGCACGCCTGGGCGGACCAGCCGTGGCGCCATCGGTTCATGGCGGACGACGCGCTGCGGGCGGCTACGCCTGTGCTGCGTGTGGTGCACGCGGCGGCATTGAAGGTGCTGCGGGAGAACGGCGTGGACGTGGAGAAGTTCGGGTCCAGGTCGGCGGCGCTCAGCGGGGCGGTGCAGGAGGCTTCGCCGAAGAAGGCGGATGTCTACGACGCCTAGGGCGGACGCGCCCTAGGTGTCACGCTCGGAGTCGTCGGCCGGGGCGGACCGCTCGGTGTCGTCGTTGGCCGCGGCCCAACTGGCCAGCAAAGTCAGGGCATCCTGCGAGGGCGAGGCGGGCTCGGCGGTGTAGGTGAGGAGGAACTGGCCGGGGCCGTCCCCGAGCGGGAAGGTCTCGAAGGGCAGGTCGAGGTCGCCGACGACCGGGTGGTGGAGAAGTTTCACTCCGGTGGTGTGGATGCGGACGTTGTGCGCGGCCCAGCGGTGGCGGAACTCCTCGCTGCGGGTGGACAGTTCGCCTATCAGGTCCATCAACCGACGGTCGTAGGGCTCGCGGCCGGCCTCGGCGCGCAGCATGGCGACGGTGTCACCCGCGACCTTCTCCCATTCCCGGAAGAACTCGGTGGCGCGCGGGTCGAGGAAGACGAACCGGGCGTTGTTGGGCGGCCGCGCCGGGTCGGCGTAGACGGGAGAGAACAGGGCGCGCCCGAGGTGGTTGTCGGCCAGGATGTCCCCGCGTCCGCTGAGGACGAACGCGGGTGTGCCGGTCATCGAGTCGAGGACGCGCTGCACCGCGGGGCGCACGCGCTGCTGGGCCGGCCGGCGGCGTGGCGGGCGGGTCGTGCCGGCGCCGCGCAGGAGGCGGAGCAGGTGGATTCGTTCGGCCTCGTCGAGCTGAAGCGCTTGCGCGATGCCTTCGATGACGCTCTCCGAGACACCGGTGGCGTTGCCGCGCTCCAGCCGGGTGTAGTACTCGCTGGAGATGCCCGCGAGGAGGGCGACCTCCTCCCGGCGCAGTCCGGTGACGCGTCGGCGCTCGCCCCCGTACGTGGGCAGTCCCGCCTGCTCGGGGGTGACCTTGGCCCGCCGCGTACCGAGGAATTCCCGGATCTCGGCGCGGAAATCGTCACGAATGTCGCGGTTGGTGCCGTAGGGGTCGTTTCTGCCTGCCATGCGCTCCACTCTACGAGCGCCCGCGCCAGGCAGGGGGTCCCTCTCAGTGACCCCCTCCTCAGGGACTCCCACGCTCCCGTGACAGCCGGTTTCGTTGGTGGTGCACCGCTCCCGGCGGTGTGAACGGCCGGAGAGAGCGGCGCTTGTGCCGCCGGTCTCCAGCCTTCTCCGCGGCGCCGTCAACGCCGCACCCGTCACTCCCGCACACACCGGGTGCCGGACCACGGCACCCGAAAGGAACCCCCATGAGCAAGGTCATTCTCGTCACCGGTGCCGGACGCGGTCTGGGCACGGACATCGCCCGCGAGGCCCTCGCCGCCGGCCACCAGGTCGTCGCCACCGGCCGCCGCCCCGACGAGGTCGAGAAGGCCCTGGGTGGGCCGCAGGACAACCTGCTGGTCGCCAAGCTCGACGTCACCAGCCCCGAGGACGCCGCGTCCGCAGCGCAGGCCGCCGTCGACCGCTTCGGCCGCCTCGACGTCCTGGTCAACAACGCCGGGAACCTCTTCACCGGCTACTTCGAGGAGATCTCCCCCGCGCAGATGCGCCGGCAGTTCGAGACCAACCTCTTCGGCCCGATGAACGTGACCCGCGCGGTCCTGCCGATCATGCGCCGACAGCGCGCCGGCCACGTCATCACCATCACCTCGACCGCGGGCCTGGTCGGCATGGAGTTCACCTCCGCCTACGCCGCCTCCAAGTTCGCGGAAGAGGGCTGGATGGAGTCCCTGCGCCACGACGTCGAGCCGTACAACATCCACACCACCACCGTGGAGCCCGGCTACTTCCGGACCGAACTCCTCGTGGACGGCTCCACCACCTGGCCCGAGCTCTCCATCGACGACTACGCCCCGCGGACCGCCCCGAGGATCGAGGGCATGAAGAGCATGAACGGCCGGCAGCCCGGCGACCCCGCCAAGCTCGCCCGCGCCCTGCTCACCATCGCCCGGCAGGACAAGCCCCCGCACCGCTTCGTCGCCGGAGCGGACGCCATCGAGGCCGTCGAGGCCAAGGCGAAGGAACTCCTCGCCCAGGCCGAGGCCTCCCGCGAACTGGGCGACAACCTCGCCTACGACGACACCCACGCCTGAGAGGGACGACATGCCACTCAAAGGCGAGTACGAGCCGAGCAGGGCACAGTTCGTGCGTGACCAGGTGGAGCTGTACGAGAGGTCCGGCGGCACCGAAGGAACGACGCTGAGCGTCCTGGTCGCACGCGAGGAGGACGAGGGGCTACGGGACCTGCCGGTGGTCATCCTGACCACCCTGGGCGCCAAGACCGGCAAGATCCGCAAGACCCCGGTCATGCGGGTGGAGCACCACGGCTCGTATGCCGTGGTCGCCTCCATGGCGGGAGCCCCCCACCACCCCGTCTGGTACCACAACGCGGTGGCCGACCCCCGAGTCGAGCTTCAGGACGGCCCGGTACGCCAGGACATGCTGGCCCGCGAGGTGACCGGGGACGAGAAGGCCCTCTGGTGGGCACGGGCCGTCGAGGCGTTCCCGGACTACGCCGAGTACCAGAAGAAGACGGACCGCGAGATCCCGGTCCTCGTTCTGGAGCCCGCCGCTCAGGACCACTGACACGGCCGGCACGAAGGTCTGACGGCCGTCACGACAAGGAGTACCTCATGAAGCACGTATCACTGGGCGGGCTCGATGTCTCGCGCATCGGTCTGGGAGCCATGACCATGGCAGGCGTCTACACCACGGGCGGAGGGCTCGACGACGCCGAGTCGATCCGCACCATCCACCGAGCCCTGGACCTCGGGGTCACCCACATCGACACCGCCGAGATCTACGGCCCCTTCCACAGCGAGGAACTCGTCGGCCAGGCCATCAAGGGCCGGCGCGACGAGGTCGTCGTGGCGACGAAGTTCGGTCTCGTCTCCCACGCCGGCGACGGCCCCGGCGTCATCGACAGCGGCCCCGCCAACGTGAAGACAGCGGTCGAAGGCTCGCTCAAGCGGCTCGGCACCGACCACATCGACCTGTACTACCAGCACCGCGTCGACCCGGACACGCCCATCGAGGAGACCGTCGGCGCGCTGGCCGATCTGGTCGCCGAGGGCAAGGTCCGCCACATCGGACTGTCGGAGGCCGGGCCCGAGACGATCCGCCGGGCCCACGCCGTGCATCCGGTGGCCGCCCTGCAGACCGAGTACTCCCTGTGGACCCGTGACGTCGAGGCCGAGATCCTCCCGCTGCTGCGCGAGCTCGGCATCGGTTTCGTTCCCTACTCGCCGCTCGGCCACGGCCTGCTGACCGGGCAGATCCGCACCGTCGACGACTTCACCGACGACGACTGGCGCAAGACCAACCCGCGGTTCACCGGCGAGAACTTCCAGCGCAACCTGCGCATCGTCGACGAGGTGAAGGCCATCGGCGCCGAGATCGGAGCCACCCCGGCCCAGACCGCCCTGGCCTGGCTGCTGACCCGCGGCGACGACATCGCCCCCATCCCCGGAACCCGCCGGGTCTCACGCGTCGAAGAGAACACCGCCGCCGACGCCATCGAACTCACCGCCGCCCAGCTCGACCGCCTCAACAACCTCACACCGGCCGCGGGCGAGCGCCACGACGAGGCGAACATGGCCACCATCGACCGCTGACCCTTCACCTGACCGCGGCGCATCGCAGGACCGCTCCGCGGTCGCCGCGGTCCTGCCGGCCGACGGCGGTCGACGAGGGCGCGCCGCGCCATTCATCGCCCCAGCGGCGCGACCGCCCGCAGGCGCAGCGCCCCGGCAGCCGGCACCTCAGACCGGCCAGGCCTCCGCCAGCATCTTCCTCGTGTCCGCCAGCAACTGCGGCAGCACCCGCGTATGCCCCACCACCGGCATGAAATTCGTGTCGCCACCCCACCTCGGCACGATGTGCTGGTGCAGATGCGCCGCGATGCCCGCGCCGGCGACCGAGCCCTGGTTCATGCCGATGTTGAAGCCGTGGGCGCCGGAGGCCGTGCGCAGGGCCGTCATCGCCTGCTTGGTGAGCTCGCCGAGCTCGGCGGTCTCCCCCGCCGTGAGGTCGGTGTAGTCGGCGACGTGCCGGTAGGGCACGGTCATCAGGTGCCCGCCGTTGTACGGATACAGATTGAGCACGGCGTAGACCTGTTCGCCGCGCCTGACGACCAGCCCGTCCTCGTCGGACTTGGCCGGGATGGAGCAGAAGGGGCAGCCGTCGCCGGCGCCCGGGCCGCTCGGCTTGTTCTCACCCTGGATGTAGGCCATCCGATGGGGCGTCCACAGACGCTGGAACGCGTCCTGCGTCCCCACTCCCAGCTGCTGCTCCGGCTCACTCGTCATGCAGTGCAGCATATGGCGTGGAGCTGGGGGTACGGCAAAGGCCCCCGGGATCTCCCGGGGGCCCTGTACGCGGTTCGGGCAGGCCGCCGTGACGCCGTGCGGTCAGACCTGCGCCCGCTCCTCGACGACCTTCACGATCTTCGCGATGGCCTCGTCGAACGGGATGCCGTTCTCCTGGGAACCGTCGCGGTAGCGGAAGGACACGGACCCGTGGGACATGTCCTCGTCGCCCGCGATGACCATGAAGGGCACCTTCTGCTTCTGGGCGTTGCGGATCTTCTTCTGCATCCGGTCGGAGGAGGAGTCGACCTCGACGCGCAGGCCCTTCTTCCTGGCCGCCGCCGCGAACTTCTCCAGGTACTCGACGTGCGCGTCGCCGATCGGGATGCCGACCGCCTGGACCGGGGCCAGCCACGCCGGGAAGGCACCCGCGTAGTGCTCCAGGAGCACCGCGAAGAAGCGCTCGATCGAGCCGAACAGCGCGCGGTGGATCATGACCGGGCGGGTCTTGGAGCCGTCCGCGGCCGTGTACTCCAGGTCGAAGCGCTCGGGCAGGTTGAAGTCGAGCTGGATGGTCGACATCTGCCAGGTGCGGCCGATGGCGTCCTTGGTCTGCACGGAGATCTTCGGGCCGTAGAAGGCGGCGCCGCCCGGGTCGGGAACGAGGGGCAGCCCCTGCTTCTCCGCCACCTGGCGCAGGGTCTCCGTGGCCTCTTCCCAGGCCTCGTCCGAGCCGACGAACTTCTCCGGGTCCTTGGTGGACAGCTCCAGGTAGAAGTCGGTCAGGCCGTAGTCGCGCAGCAGGCCGAGGACGAAGGTGAGCGTCTTGTCGAGCTCCTCCGACATCTGCTCGCGGGTGCAGTAGATGTGCGCGTCGTCCTGGGTGAAGCCGCGGGCGCGGGTCAGGCCGTGCACGACGCCGGACTTTTCGTACCGGTACACCGTCCCGAACTCGAACAGGCGCAGCGGCAGTTCACGGTAGGAGCGCCCGCGCGCGTCGAAGACCAGGTTGTGCATCGGGCAGTTCATGGGCTTGAGGTAGTAGTCCACGCCCTCGTCGAGCTGCATGGGCGGGTACATGCCGTCGGCGTACCAGTCCAGGTGGCCCGAGGTCTCGAAGAGCTTCCCCTTCGTCGCGTGGGGGGTGTAGACGAACTCGTAGCCCTCCTCCTCGTGGCGGCGCCGTGAGTAGTCCTCCATGACCCGGCGGATGACGCCGCCCTTGGGGTGGAAGACGGCGAGGCCGGAGCCGATCTGCTCCGGGATGGAGAACAGGTCGAGCTCGCTGCCGAGCTTGCGGTGGTCGCGCTTCTCGGCCTCGGCGAGGAACTCCAGGTGCGCCTTCAGCTCGTCCTTGGTCGGCCAGGCGGTGCCGTAGATGCGCTGGAGCATGGGGTTCTTCTCGCTGCCGCGCCAGTAGGCGGCCGCGTTGCGCATCAGCTTGAACGCCGGGATTGCACGGGTCGACGGCAGGTGGGGACCGCGGCAGAGGTCCTTCCAGCACAGCTCGCCGGTCTTGGCGTCCAGGTTGTCGTAGATCGTCAGCTCGCCGGCGCCGACCTCGACGTCCGCGCCGTCGTCGCTGGAGGCGGAGCCCTTGAGGCCGATCAGTTCCAGCTTGTAGGGCTCGTCGGCCAGCTCCTCGCGGGCGGCCTCGTCGGTGACCACGCGGCGGGCGAACTTCTGCCCCCGCTTCTGGATCTCCTGCATCTTCTTCTCGATGGCCTTGAGATCCTCGGGCGTGAACGGCTTCTCGACGTCGAAGTCGTAGTAGAAGCCGTCCTTGACGGGCGGGCCGATGCCGAGCTTGGCCTCGGGGAAGAGCTCCTGCACGGCCTGTGCCATGACGTGCGCGGTGGAGTGGCGCAGGATGTTCAGGCCGTCCTCGGAGGAGATCTCGACGCCCTCGACCTCGTCGCCCTCGGACAGGGCGTACGACAGGTCCCTGAGCTCGCCGCCGACGCGCGCGGCGACGATCGAGCGCTCGCCGGCG
The DNA here is from genome assembly GCF_039532725.1 of Streptomyces coeruleofuscus. NCBI lineage: Bacteria > Bacillati > Actinomycetota > Actinomycetes > Kitasatosporales > Streptomycetaceae > Streptomyces > Streptomyces coeruleofuscus. Next base: position 324,494 of record NZ_BAAASE010000008.1, on the reverse strand, counting down.
AAGAGCTCGGCGGCCGTAGTGCCCGTCGTCACCACGCGTTCTTCCCGCTCGGAATCGCGTTGGATGATCACACGGACGTCTGACACCGGTCTCTCCTGACTGAAGGTGGGTCGCGGCGCCATACCGGAGCGCGCGCACGAGTATGGATCGTACCGACCCGGGACCGCCCACCGCGAAATCAGTCCCCGCTGTCCCCTCCGCAGGCCTCCTCGAAGAAGGCCGCCATCCCGGCGTTCTCCTGGAGCGCCTTCATGAGGCGGTCCCGCTCGGCGTCGTCGACCTGCACCGGTACGACGCCGTGGGCGCCGGTGAGACGCCGGAAGCCGCCCCGGCTCTCCAGCCGCCCCTGGACCCGCACCGGCAGTCCGACGAGGTGGGCGTGCCCGGCGATCCGGTAGGCCTCCTCGTCGAGGGTGATCCGGACGTGGGGTACGTCGGCCCCGGCCAGCACCCGCAGCCGTACCGTGCCCTCGCCGCGCGGCCCCGGCCTGCGCATCCGTACCACCGCTCCCGTGATCCGCACCGGTTCGGAGGGTTCCGCGCGCAGGTAGCGGGCGCCCGCCTCGCGCAGCACGGGCAGGTCGCCGGGTGAGAACTCGACGGGCTCGGCGGAGGGCGCGCAGCCCTCGGGCACACCGGCGGCCGGGGCCCACTCGACGGCGATCCGGGCACCCTCCGTGCCCCGGACCAGGGCGACGAGGGCCTCGGTGAGCTCATGGCTCACCCCCGCCTCGACCGCTGCGTCGAAGGCGTCCATGCCGCCCGTGGCGCGCTGGTAGTCGACGGCCTCACGGGTGGCGTACAGGGCCTGGTGGAGGCGTACGGCCAGGGGACGGCCACCGGTGACGGGCACGAAGGCGGTGAGCCGGCCGTCCGTCGCGGAGCCGACGAGGACGTCGTCCAGGGCCGCGGCGGCGGAGCGCCGGTGGCGGGCGCCGTGGTAACCGGCCCGGGCGCGCGTGGCGAGGGCCGCCGCGAGCAGCATCCGGCGGGCGGCGGTGCGCAGCCGGTCCTCGACGGTCCAGGGCGCCGCACCGGCGGGCCCGGCGGGGACGTCGTGCCACCAGCGGATCTCGTCGCTGGGGACGGCGAGGGAGACGAGGACCTCACGGGCGGAGGGCGAGCCGCTGCGGGACAGGGCGAGCAGGGCCTCGGCGAGCAGGTCGTCGCTGTCGGGGAAGGCACGGCTCTCGGGCACGAGGAGACTGGTGCCGCTGCCGCCGGGGCCGGGCGGGGTCCAGCGGCCGTAGCGTCCCGGGGCGCCGCCGCGCCGCTGCCAGCCGTGCCGCCGGAGCAGGGCGCTGAGCACGGCCGGGTCGACGTCCACGGGCTCGGGCGGAGCGCCGCTCCAGGGGGTGTCGACGGGGTGGGGCCGCACGGGCCTCAGTGGCTCCTCGGTCGGGCGGTGCGTCACGGTTTCCCTCCCGTCCCGACCCGCGTCATGATCTCGCACAGCGCCCGGTCGTCGAAGATGCGTGAAGTCGGTATCCGCACGGTGGTACGGCGGCGGCCGGTGATCGGCTGGCCGGCGAGGTTGGTCCAGTAGCAGCAGTGCCTGAGGTCGAGCCGGTCGTGGCCGGCGCTCAGCCAGTCGTCCTGGGCGCGCGGCACCAGCATCACCACCAGGATCTTGTGCACGGACACCGGTGTGCGGGCGAGCTTCGCCAGGTGGTCGTTGTCGAGGGTGAAGGCGAAGGTGCGGCCCGGTGGGTTGGGCGGCACCTGGTAGGTGGCCTTGAGCTGCACCTTGATGGTGACCTCGTCGTCGACGGTGTGCCCGGGGGCGCTGTGGCTGACGTGCCAGTCGATGCCGTTGTCGGGGAACGGCTGGGAGAGCGAGCAGCCGGCGGCCGCCGCGACGGCGTGCAGATAGCCGACCTGCAGTGTCTCCATGCAGGCGGTGGTGGCGAGAGTGCCGCGAGAGGGAGCCGTGCGCTCGGGCAGCAGCCCGCCCCGTTCGGGCTGCGCTATGGCCATGGCCGACAGCCTTCCAGAACAAGTGATTCCCCACTGCGGGCCGCTGAACTGCGCGGACCCGTACTCCTGTTGTCTCCTTCCGGCGTACGGCGCAAACAGCCCGGGTATCACCGAATCGGGCAGCGGACGGTGCGTCAACTGCCGAAGGTGAACGAGGGGTTGTGTGGCTATGACGACGTGCTGGTATGAAGGGCCGCTGGCCGCCTTCGACACGGAGACGACGGGCGTGGACGTCGAGACCGACCGCATCGTGTCGGCCGCCGTCGTCGTCCAGGACGCCCCGGGCGTCCGGCCGCGGGTCAGCCGCTGGCTGGTGAACCCGGGCGTGCCGGTGCCCGCCGAGGCGACGGCGGTGCACGGGCTGACGGAGGAACACCTCCAGCGCAACGGCCGGTGGCCGGCGCCGGTGATGTTCGAGATAGCGCAGGCGCTCGCCGAGCAGGCGCACGCCGGCCGCCCGGTCGTCGTGATGAACGCGCCGTTCGATCTGACCCTGTTCGACCGGGAGTTGCGCCGGCATCGCGCCTCGGCCCTGGGCCGCTGGTTCGAGTCGACGCCGCTGTACGTGCTCGACCCGAGGGTTCTGGACAAGCACCTGGACCGCTACCGCAAGGGCCGCCGCACCCTGACCGACCTGTGCGCGCACTACGGCGTCGCCCTGGAGGGCGCGCACGACGCGGCTGCCGACGCCGTGGCGGCGCTGGAGGTCACCCGGGCGGTCGGCCGCCGTTTCGCGTCGCGGCTGGAGCGCCTTGGCCCCGGCGAGCTGCACACGCTTCAGGCGGTGTGGCACGCGGCGCAGGCCCGGGGGCTCCAGGCGTGGTTCGCGCGCAGTGGTGTGGACGAGGCGGTCGACCCGGCATGGCCGCTGCGTCCGGACCTGCCGGCGGCGGCCTGAGCACCTGGGCAGGACACCTGCGCGGGGCATGAAAAAACCGGTCCGTCTGCGACGGACCGGCTGTTTCCGGTGGGCGATACTGGGTTCGAACCAGTGACCTCTTCGGTGTGAACGAAGCGCTCTCCCACTGAGCTAATCGCCCGGGAACGCACTGAACAATACAGGTCCCGGCACCTTTCCTTCAAACCGTTCGGAGGTGCCTGGCCAGTCCGCGCGCTCCCGTGCGCATCATCAGCCGGTGATTGACCCGGAAGGCCGGCCGGCACGGCACGGCGAGCCGCCGCAGCAGCGGCTTGCGGACGTCGACGACCTGGTCGTACCGCGCGCGAGTCCCCGCCCCGTCCGGGGTGAGCGTCCAGCGTGCCCAGCCCTCCATGTCACCGGACAGAGCGATCTCCAGCACGCCGGCCACGGGGTCACGTCGCACCTCCCGCGCCGTGAAGGTCATGTCGTACGGCAGGACGGAGCGGATCCGGACCACCCCCGTGGTGTCGTCGAGCCGGGTCACCTCCCGGACCTGGCGCCACCACCGGGGGTAGTCCTCGGCGCGCTCCAGCGCCTCGTACACGGGGGCGGGCGGCGCGGGCAGGGTCCACAGCGTGCGGAAACGGTAGTGGTTCCAGTCCATGACCGCAGTCTGCCCACGTACGGTGCGGGTCTGTCTGAGTACGCGCCTGAGTACCCGCACTCATGCCGTACGGGGTGACGGGGACCACACTGCCGGTCATGACGCACCTTCCGCCCCCGGCCGAGGAGTTGCGGCTCCTCGATGCCGAACTCCGGCAACTGGACTCCCGCCGCACCCAGTTGCTGGCCCGTCGCGCCTGGCTGGTCGCGACCCTGCAACAGGCACGGCAACAACCGCAGCAGGCCTGGGCTCAGGCGCGGACGCAGCCGCCACCCGTCGCATGGTCCCGCCCGGAAGCCGCCGCGCCCAGCGTGCAGAACGTGCTGCTGGTGCTCGGCGGTGTGCTGCTCACGCTCGCGGCGGCGGTGTTCACGCTGGTCAGCTGGGGACACATGGGCATCACCGGGCGGGCGCTGGTGCTCGGCGCGGTCACGCTGGCCGCGCTCGCCGGGCCGGCGCTCCTGCTGAAGCGGGGGCTGCGCTCGACGGCCGAGTCCGTGGCGGGGCTGGGCCTCGCGCTGACCGTCCTGGACGCCTACGCCCTGCACGAGGCCGCGCTCGCCGGGACGGACGGGACGGGGTACGCGGCGGCCGCGGCGGCGGTGCTGGCGGTGATCTGGTCGGCGTACGGCCTGCTGCCGGCCACGGCCGTGCTGCGTCTGCCCCTGCCCTGCGCCCTGGTGGCGGCCCAGTTCCCGCTGTTGCTGTGGGCCCTGTCCGCCGACGCGGGTTCGTATGTGATCAGCGCCGCGCTGCTGGTGACGGCCGGGCTGGACACGGTGGTGGCGCTGCGGGTGACGGGCGCTTCCGTACGGATCTGCGCGGTCGTCGGCGGGTACGGCACGGGCGGCTGGGGCGTTCTGGGTGCCGGCTGGCTGTCCGTGACGGCCGACGGCCCGGGTGCTGCCGCCCGGGCCGGGGCGCTGCTCCTGCTCGCGGCGGCGATCGCGCTGGGTGCGGCCTGGCGGGTCTCGGGTCCGGGCGTACGGCACGCCCTCGGTCTCGCGGCGGCCTCGGGGCTGCTCACCGTGGGTGCGCTCGGCGGAGTGGCTCGCTTCGGGGTACCGGCGGAGTGGGCGGTCCCGGTTCATCTGGCCTTCGGTGTCGCCCTGCTGGCGGTGCTGCGGGCCGGGCGGCTGCTGCCGGACGCGGTGCGGCACGGGGTCGCCTGGGCCTCCGCGGTCGTACAGGCGCTGGCTCTTCTGTGGGCGCTGCCCGTCGTCGCCCTGGTGGTGATGGGACCGGCGGGCTGGTTGGTCCGTGTGTGGAGCGGTGCGCCGTCGGACGCCCGTGCGGCGGTCGCCGTCGAGGCGCCCTGGCCGTCGGACGCGGCGGCGGCTCCCGTTGTGCTGCTCGCGGTCGCGGCCGTACTCGCCTCGGCGGTCCGCGCGGAGCAGTGGCGCCCGCGCGCCCGGCTCGGTGCGCTGGGTCTGCTGTGGGCCGCGGCGCTGCTGCTTCCGGCGATCCTCGCGGTTCCCCACCTCGCGGGGATGTCGGTCCTGGGCGTCATGACGGCGGCCGCGCTGTACCTGGGCCGGACCACGACGTCCGGCGCGCGGGTCACCGCCCTCGTCCTGGCCCTGGTCACGGCCGTCGACCTCACCCTCGTCTCCCTGGCCTCCCAGACCGCGACGCTGGTCGTGCTGTCCGTGCTGACGGCGCTGCCGGCCGCGGCCTCGTGGCGGACGGGCCTCGCCCCCTTCACGGCTCCGGCCGCCCTCGTGTACGCCGCCGCCCTGGCCTCGGCGACGGGCGCCGCCGTGGACTGGCCGCCGGCCCGGACCGCCCTGCTGGTGCTGGCCGTTCCCGTGGCCGCCGCCCTGCTCGCGCCGCGTCTCGGTGCGCAGCGGGCGACGGTGCCGGTCGAGGCCACGGGAGCCGCCGCCGGCCTGCTCGCCGTGGGGCTCGCGGTCACCGATCCGCCGCTGCTCGCCCTGGTGCTGGCGCTGTGCGGCGTCATCGCCGCGGGCACGGCCCTGCGTCCGGACCGCCGTCCCGTCGGCTACGCGGCCACTGCCCTGTTCGTGCTGGCCGCCTGGGTGCGTCTGGCGGCGTGGGAGGTCGGCACGCCCGAGGCGTACACGCTCCCGGTGACCGTTCCGGCGCTGCTCGTCGGCGCCCTGCGCAGGCGCCGCGATCCGCGGGTCTCCTCCTGGACGGCATACGGCCCCGGACTCGCCGCCACGCTCCTGCCGAGCCTCGTCGCCGCCTGGGGCGACCCGCAGTGGACGCGGCCGTTGCTGCTGGGCACGGCGGCACTGCTGGTCACCCTGCTGGGTGCCCGGCACCACCTCAAGGCGCCGCTGGTGCTGGGCGGTGCGGTGCTGGCCCTGGTCACGCTGCACGAACTCGCCCCGTACGTCGTGCAGGTGGCCGGGGCACTCCCCCGCTGGGCGCCTCCCGCCCTCGCCGGACTCCTGCTGCTCGCACTCGGGGCGACGTACGAGCAGCGGATCCGGGACGTGCGGCGGGTGCGGGACGTGCTGGGGAGGATGAACTAGCCCTGGTGCCGCGCCGTCGGTGCCTGCGCGTGCCGAACGGGCGTCTCGACTGCGGACAACGCCCGTGATGTCATACGTTTTCCGATTGGCCGCTGACGGCAGGCGACGCGGTCGGGCGGGAGCCGGGGGGAGACATCATGACGGACCTGGAGGAATCGGCGGGGCGGGGCACGGGCGCCGAGGACCGGGGAACACTGGAGCACCTGCTCTCGGTGGTGGGGGCGGGAGCCGTGGAGTTGCACACGGCCCCGGAGGGACTGCGGACGAGCGTCACCGGCGTCCATGTGCTGGACGCCCTGGAACCCGTCATCAGGCCGCGGGAGTTACTGCTCGCCGTCGGCGTCGACCCGCGGTCGGCACATGCGGTCGACGTGGTGCGCCGGGCCGGTGAGGCGGGTGCGGCCGGTGTGGTGTTCGGCCCGGGGCGCCCGGTGCCCACCGCGCGGGCGTTGCAGGCGGCCGCTGAGGAGGGCGGCACGGCGGTGCTCTTCCGCACCGCCTGGTGCACCTGGGCACAGCTCGTGGGGGTGCTGAGGGCGGGGCTGGCCGCGGCGGGCGTACCCCCGATGCCCGCGACCAGCGGCGTGCGCCTGGGCGATCTGGAGTCACTGGCCGACGCGGTGGCGGCCCTGGTGGGAGGCTCGGTGACCATCGAGGACACGGACTCCCGGGTCCTGGCGTACTCCTCCACCGAGGAGAACGTGGACGAGATGCGCAGACTGACCATCCTCGGTCGTCGCGTGCCGCCCTGGCGGGTGGCGGCCATGCGGGAGGCGGGGTTCTTCCAGGCGCTGTGGGGTGCGGGCGACGTGCTGCACCGGCCGGCCCACGGCCAGGACCCGGAGCGTCTGGTCGGCGCCGTACGGGCGGGCGGAGAGTCGCTGGGGTCCATCTGGGTGGCCGCGGTCGCCGGCCGCCCGCTGTCCCCGAACGCCGCTGAGACCCTGCGCGCCGCGGCCCGGACCGCCGCCGCCCACCTGCTGCATCACCGTACCCACAGCTCCGACGGCCGCCTGCTGGAGGACGCGGCCCGGGCGTTGCTGGAGGACCGCGGATCCGTCGAGGTGCTCGCGGAGCGGGCCTCACTGCCGCCCCGGGAGCCCTGTGCCGTCCTGGCGGTGGGAACCGGGTCCGGCCGCCACGGGGACGACGACCCGTCCGGGCTGTACGGGCTGCTGACCCTGCACTGCGCGGCCCTGGGCCACCGCGTCGTGGTTGTCCCGGCGGGGGGCAGGATCCTGGTGCTGCTGAGCGGGCTGGAGCGCGATCCGGAGCGGGCCGACCGCCAGGTGACGCGGCTCGGCGAATCGCTGGCCGGACAGCTGTCGGCGACGATCGGCTCGTCGGTGAGGGTGGGGCTCGGAGACGTGGTTCCCGGGCTGGCACGGACGCCCGCGTCACGCCGGTCGGCCGAGCGGGCCCTCCGGGCGCTCATCGCGGCGGCCGGGCCACGCACCGTCGCGCGGAGCGAGGACGTCGCGGACACGGTGGGCGTCCTCCAGGTCGTCGACGCCCTGCGTGACGTGGCGCTGCCACAGCGCACCTCGGTGGCCCGGCTGAGGGAGTTCGACGCCGCTCACAGCGGCAGTTGCCTGGTGGGCACCCTGCGCGCCTATCTCGACCACTTCGGTGACGTGTCCGCCGCCTCGCTCGCGCTGGGTGTGCATTCCAACAGCCTGCGCTACCGGTTGCGCCGGATCACGCAGGTGTCGGGGCTGGATCTGGAGAGTCCCGACGCCCGGCTGCTCGCCCAGTTGCAGTTGCGTCTGGAGGGGGACGCCGACGGCGCACGCCCCTGAGCGGTCCGGCACCGAGGCGCGGCCGCGTGCCGTCCACCGCTTGGCCGCAACCACCATCGAAGGGCCTCTCCTTCGTCGTACCGCACAAGGCCCCGGCGCGGCCGGTGGGTTGTTGCGTTCCACCGCCGTGGGCGAGGCCCTCGTCTTTGACGACTCGACGAAGACGCCGTCCCGGTGCGGACAACAGTCTGGTACTCCGCCCCGGGACGGTCCCGGGCGCTGCGCGTACGACACCGGAAGGCTCACCATGACCGGACTGACCCCCGCCGCCGAGCGGCGCGAACGGATCCTCCAGGAAGCGGTGTCGCGGGGACTGCTGGACGCCGAGCGGTCCCAGCTGGCCGCCTTCGTCGACCTCGACGGCGTCGCCGCGACGGTCGACTCCCTGCACCGTGCCTTCCCTGCGTCGCCCCGTGTGCTGCACGCGTTCGCCGCCAAGGCGAACTGCCTGGTGCCGGTGCTGGCGGAGCTGCGGCGGCTCGGCATGGGCTGCGAGGTGGCCACCGCGGGCGAACTGGCCCGCGCGCTGGCCGCCGGATTCGCGCCGGATCGGATCGTCTTCGACTCTCCGGCCAAGACGGAGGCCGAGCTGCGGCGTGCCCTGGACCTGGGCGTGGCCGTCAACGCGGACAACCACCAGGAACTGGCCAGGATCGACCGGGCCCTGGGCGACCGCGTCCCGGTGTCGAGGATCGGGGTGCGCGTCAACTCCCAGCTCGGCGGCGGCAGTATCGCAGCGATGAGCACGGCGACCAGCACCTCGAAATTCGGCATCCCCCTGGCGGACCCCGGAAGCCGACGGCGGTTGCTGCGCGCCTACCACGACCACCCGTGGCTCACCTGGGTGCACACGCATGCCGGCTCGCAGGGCTGCCCGCTCGACCTCATGGCCGGCGGGGTGGCGCAGGCCGTGGCGTTCGCCGAGGAGGTCAACGCCTCGCTCGGACGGCGCCAGGTAGTCGGCATCGACATCGGCGGCGGACTGCCCGTCAACTTCGCCGACGACGAGACCGCGCCGACCTTCGACACGTACGTCCGGCAGCTGCGCGCCCAGGCGCCCGCGCTGTTCTCCGGCGGGTACGAGATCGTCACCGAGTTCGGGCGTTCCGTCCTCGCCAAGAACGGGTTCACCGCCGCGTACGTCGAGTACACGAAGAGCATGGGCGGGCGGCCGATCGCGGTCACCCACGCCGGTGTGCAGGTGGCCACCCGGACCGTGTTCAACCCCGACGCCTGGCCCCTGCGGATCGAGGCGCACGACCCAAGCGGGAGGGTCAAGCGGGGCGGACCGGTCCGCCAGGACATCGCGGGCCCCGCCTGCTTCGCGGGGGACCTGCTGGCGCGTGACCGCGCACTGCCCCTCCTGGAGCCCGGCGACATCATCGCCGTCCCGGACACCGGCGCGTACTACTTTTCGACGCCGTTCCACTACAACAGCCTGCCCGAACCCGCCGTGCACGGGGTCCGGACGGGCGGTGACGGCCGTGTCCGCTTCGAACTCCTGCGTCCCGCGCAGGACCCGTGGGACGTGCCGGGCCCGGGTGGCCACGGCGCGCCCCTGCGGCAACGGGCGCACGAGCCCGTGCACGGTGCCGTCGGCCGCGGCGTCGGGTAAGGAGCACCGAGGTGGCACAGGCCGGCCGTCGAGGGCCCGGCCGGGACGGACCGCTCCTCAGTCAGCGCGCCGCGATCGTCTTCCTGCTGGCAGTTCTGGTCGGCATCGGTGCCACTGTTCTGGCGGCGCTGGCCGGCAAGGGGTGGCCGGTCGCGGTGAGCGTCGGAGGCGGGGTCGTGGCCCCGGCCGTCCTGTTCTTCAACCAGATCATCGACTAGACGAGCGGATCCCGGTGGCTCGCCACGGGGATCCGCCAGTCCAGCCCTCCCCGCTACGGCATCTTGTCCCCCAGCAGTGCCAGGTTCTCGATCGCGGCGAGGCCGTACAGCGAGGTGTCGTTCGTGGACACCCAGGGTGCCTCGCTGCCCGGCACCAGGGTGAGCGGGCCGCTGAGCTTCTCCGTCTTCCAGGGCGCGGACTCCTTGTAGCCGTCGGAGTTGTAGAACTTGTCCCACGCGCGCTTCGCGAGCTTCTCGTCGCCGGACTGGACGGCGGCGTAGGCGTCGAGGCGCGAGTGTCCCTGGAAGAGGATCAGGGAGCCGAAGTTGCTGCCGTAGCGGGCCGCCTGTTCGGCCTTGGTGGCGTTGAAGTAGCGGCAGTAGTCGAGGTACGCCTCCTTGAACTTCGGCACGTCGACGAGGTCGATGAGCTCGGCGCACAGCTCGTTGAGGCCGAAGACGGCCGACAGGTGCGAGACCTCCACCTTGGGCTGGGCGGCGACGGCGAACCTGCCGGTGTCCAGGTCGTACAGGCCACTGCCCTGGACGAAGCCGTTGGGCTGCGCGGCGATGGTCTCCATCGTGGACAGCACGCGCGCCTTGGCCTTCTCCCACTTGGGGCCCTTGCGCTCCCACTCGGTCAGCCACGCCGAGACCAGGCCGCTCCAGTCGGTGCCGAAGCCGATCGACAGGGCGTGCCGGTCGGGCGTGTACGGCTCGGTGCGGATCTTGCGGAGCGGGTCGAGGGCGAGGAACGTCTCGTCGGAGTCGACGTTGGCGTGCATGAGGTCGCCGACGCGTTCGTCCGCCGTGAGGAAGTAGTAGTAGCGCCGGTACGTGGTGTTGGCGATGCGCTGCTGCTTGGCGCTGTCGGCGAAGTGCTGCACGCCGTGCCGGGTGCCGAGGCCGGCCCACTTGCCCAGGTGGTAGACGTCGACCTCACCCGTGTGCCGGGTCATGGCCTCGGCGAAGCGGAAGATGTCCGAACGGCCGCTTCTCAGGTACGCGTACCAGAGCCACAGGTCCGGCGACAGCTCGGAGTTGTCCCAGGCGTAGCCGCCGACGTCGTAGCGCCACTGGTGCCGGACGGTGTCGTAGGTGTGCATGATGTCGCCGTAGTCCCAGAAGCCGTACCACCGGCGCATCTCCACCTGGTCCTTGTAGTAGGTGAAGAGGAAGTCGAGGTGGTCCTCGATCTTGGCCTTGGCGGGGGTGGAGCGGTCGGGTTCGGCGTACAGGCCCTTGCCGAAGACGCCCGCCTTGATGAGCTGCTTGGGCGGGGCGGCGAGCTGCGGCAGGACCCGGACGGCCTCGACCTGCTCGGCGAGCTTCTCGGCGCTCGGGGTGGACTCGTTGGCCCAGAAGAGCAGTTCGGAGGTGCGGGCGATGCCGTACGGGGTGCCGAACTCGGGCTCGTAGTCCTCGTAGGTGATGTTGAGGCCCTCGATCTGCTCGGGGAAGGTGTCCTGGCCCATGCCGTCGTGGTAGAAGCGCATGTCCATGGGCTGGGCCTCGGGAGACCAGAGCCAGAGGGTGACCTCGGCCTCGTCGGTGTGGGCCTCCCGGATGTCGAGTTGGGCGGGGAACTTCTCCCAGAAGTCGCGCAGGCCGAAGGAGAGTCCGCCGCTCACCCCGCCGACGTACCCGAAGCCGGAAGCGCGCCGGCCGCCGCCGGCCCCGATCCAGCCGTAGCCCTTCTTGGTGCGCTTGCGCAGGGTGAAACCGTCGGCGGACAGCTGGGAGAGGGTGTAGTCGCCCCACTCGGGGATGTACTGGAGCCGGGTGGTGACCCGCTGGTCCCAGGTGGCCGGGTCGGGCAGCTTCTTGCCCTCGTACTGCGCCGCCTGCACGGCCGCGCCCGGGTCCCGCCGCAGGCCGGTGATGCCCTTGACGGCCTCACGCAACAGGCCGGTGCCCTCGCCGCCGATGCGGATGTGACGGTCGTACGACTCGTCCCGCATCGGCACGCTGAAGCGGACTCCGAGGCCGCGGACGAAGTCTCCGCTCGCCTTGCCGGGCTCCTGCTTCCCGTCGTAGGTGATGGTGTGCACCATGCGGAAGGAGTCGGCTCCCGCGTAGAAGTACAGCCGGATGGAGAAGGGCAGCCAGCCGCGGCCGCCCTTGCGGTGCTTGCCGTCGATGCGGACGACCGCGCGGACCGGGCCCTCCTGCTCGACGGTGACCTTGTCGACGGCGCCGTCGAAGCGCTCGGTCTTGACCGCCCCCTGGTCCTCGTCCTCGATCTCGGGCAGGCGGATCAGCACGAGCCGGCCGTTCCTGGCGATCTCGGTGGAGCCCCGGGTGACCGACTTGACGATCGTGGAGCCGGACTTGCCGATCTTCGCGGTGATGACGCCGGTGGAGATGTCGATGGTGCCGCCGCGCTTGTCGACGGTGACCTTCTTCTGCGGTGCGGCGGGCGTCCCGGCGGTGAGGGTGAGCTTGCCGTCGCCCGAACCGACCGCGTGGGCGGTCCACTTGAGGGAGCCGTCGGGCCAGTAGGCGATCGGCCACGACTGCACGGGCACGGCCTTGCCGGCCGCGTCCGTCAGCGCGAAGGTCTGGTCCTTCTGATAGGCGCCCTTCGGCCAGGGGACGCCGACGGTGGAGCCGGGCGCCGCGCCGAGGCCGCCGTCCTCCAGCCAGTCCAGGGTCACCGGGTCGGCGTCGGCGGGCTCGGCTCTGGGGACGGCCCGCGCGTCCTGTGTCCCCAGGGCCCAGCTGAACTGGGCGGCGGCTCCGGCGACGGCGGCCGCCTTGAGAAGGTTCCTGCGGGGGATGGGAGACATAGAGAGGCTGCCTTTCCTTGTCCGTGCGGGAAGCACATCCGTGCGCTGGTCAGGGGCATGACAGTGAGAGGCGCGGCGCACGCGGCGCCGGCCTGGGACGAGGGCACCGCCGGTCAGCGGTGCCGGTACCGCTCCTCCACGGCGACGGCCGCCGCCGCTACGGCCCCGAGGACGGGGACCGCCAGCGGCGCGGTGAACCAGGCGGACACGGCCACCACGACCAGCCCGGCGATGATCAGGAAGGACCCGGCCGGGTCGAGGACCGTCCGGCGCCAGGCAGCCGTGAGCAGGGTCCGCCAGCGGGCGTCCGGCTCCCAGACCGCCGCCGCGCGCAGCCCGGCCACGGCGAAGCCGATCAGCGCCAGCACTCCGACGGCCCCGACCAGCGGCCCGCCGGGAATCCCCGCACGGACCGCCCGGACGTCCACCCAGACCGCGGCCACGGCCGCCCACCCGGCGAGCCCGGCGAGCCACCCGCCGCGCACGGCCGTACGGAAGTCGGCGACGAACTCCCGCCAGCCTCCGCCCTCCTGCGCGGTACGGCGCCGCAGGTGCCGCGCACCCGCGGCGAATGCGGCGGGGTACGTGACGACCCCCAGCGAGGCCACCGCGATCCAGACCCCCGTCAGCAGACACTCGGCGAACACGCCGAACCGCTCGGCGAAGGCCGACTCCCCCTGTGCCTTCACTCGCGTCGTGGCCATGGCCGGATCTCCTCAGCCCTTCAGACCGGACGTCGCCATGCCGTCGATCAGATACCGCTGGAAGGCGAGGAAGAAGGCGAGCACCGGCAGCAGGGCGACGAGCGACATGGCGATCATGCCGCCGTAGTTGGCCAGCCCTTCCTGGTCGACGAACATCTTCAGCCCCAGGGAGACCGTGTACTTGTCGGGCTCGTTGAGGTAGATCAGCGGGCCCATGAAGTCGTTCCAGGAGTTGATGAACGTGAAGATCGCGCTGGTGATCAGGGCCGGCCGGCACAGCGGAAGCATGATCGACCAGTAGATGCGGAAGTGCCCGCAGCCGTCGAGACGGGCCGCCTCGTCGAGCTCCTTGGGCATGTTGCGCATGAACTGCAGCATCAGGAAGACGAAGAACGCCTCCGTGGCCAGGTACTTCCCCAGCAGCAGCGGGGTGTACGTGTTGATCAACTCCATGTTGCGGAACAGCACGTACTGCGGGATCAGCAGCACGTGGTACGGCAGCAGGAGGGTGCCGATCATCAGCGTGAACAGCAGATTGCGGCCCGCGAACCTGATCCTCGCGAAGGCGTACGCCGTCAGCGAGCAGGACGCCACGATCCCGATCACCGAGCCGACCGCGAGGAAGAGCGAGTTGAAGAAGAAGGTGGAGATCGAGATGTCGGCGATGCCGTCGGCGAGGCTCTTGTAGTTGTCGAGGATCGGTTCGCCCGGCAGGAGGTCCAGGCTGCCGACGATGTCCCCGCTCTTCTTGAGGGAGCCGCCGATGACCCAGATCACCGGATACAGGATCACCGCGAGGATCAGCAGGGAGCCGATGTGCCAGGCGAGGGATCCGGGCAGTTTGTGCCGGAGCCCGCCCGCTCGTGGGGTGGCGTCGGTGGCCTGCGCACTCATCGGGCGCCCTCCTCGTAGTGCACCCAGCGCTTCTGGGACCAGAACAGCACCGCCGTCACCAGGGCGACCGCGACGAGCAGCATCCAGGCCATGGCGGAGGCCAGACCCATCCGGCTGTTCTCGAAGCCCTGGACGTAGAGGTAGCAGGTGTAGACCATCGAGCCGTCGGCCGGACCGCAGGCGTTGCCTCCGGCGCCGCCGCCGACGATGTACGCCGAGCTGAAGATCTGGAAGGAGTGGATCGTCTCCAGCAGGACGTTGAAGAAGAGCACCGGGGAGATCATCGGCAGCGTGATGTTCCAGAACCGCCGCAGCTTGCCCGCCCCGTCGACCTCGGCCGCCTCGTACAGCTCGCGCGGGACCTGCTTGAGGCCGGCCAGGAAGATGACCATGGGCGCGCCGAACTGCCAGACGGTGAGGGCCACCAGGCTGTAGATGATCATGTCCGGGTCGCCGGTCCAGCCGCCGACGTCGATCCCGAAGATCTTCTGCGTACGGTCCACGATCGCGTCGTCCGAGAAGATCGCCTTCCAGACGATCGCGATGGAGACGCTCGCGCCGATCAGTGACGGCGCGTAGAAGGCGGCCCGGTAGAAGGCCTGTCCGCGCCGCTTCTGGGCGAGGAGCAGGGCCACACCGAGGGCCGCGACCAGCTTGAGCGGCGTTCCGACGACGACGTACCAGAGCGTCACCTGCACCGAGTGGCGCCAGCGGGGATCGCCGAACATCTCGGAGAAGTTGTCGAGGCCGATCCACTTGGGCGCGTCGAACAGGTTGTAGTCGGTGAACGCGAAGTAGAGCGAGGCGACCATCGGGCCCGCTGTGAGCAGCAGGAACCCGGCGATCCAGGGAGACATGAAGAGATAGCCGGCCAGGTTCTCCCGGCGCCGCCGCCGCTTGAGGGCGGCGGGGCGCTCGGGCTTCACCGGACCGTGCCGCGGCTCGGAGTCCTGGGACAGGCCCTCCATCGCAGGGGCGTGTGTCACGGTGGTTCCCATCAGCTGCCGAGAGCCGTCTTCGACTCGGTGAAGAACTGCTTGACGGCCTCGTCCACCGACCGCTTGCCCAGGGCGAGTTCCTCGGCGATGCGCAGGAAGGCGGACTCACAGATGTCCGCCCCGTTCGGGTGCGGGGTGATCGGCTCCAGGACACCCGCCTCGACGAGGGACTCCTCGTAGGCGGCTATCGCCTTGTTGACCTCGTCGGTCGGCTTGTACGCGTCGTACTGGGCCTGCGTCGCGGGCACGCCCCGGTCGTAGCCCATGATCTTGGCGACCTCGGGCTCGTGCACCATGAAGTCGATGAACTGGGCGACCTCCTTGGGGTGCTGGGTGCGCTTGGAGGCGCTCAGCATGAGCGAGCCGAGGTACTGGCCGGTCTTCTTGCCGTCCGTGGTCGGGATGGGAGCGAGGGCGTACTCGCTCTTGCCCTCGGCGGTGTAGCGGACCGTGAAGTTGTCCCAGGTGAACTCGCCGCCCGCGAGTTCTCCGGTGACCGCGGACTTGGGCTTGATCTGGGCGACCTTCTTGGCGTCGGCGTAACGGCCGTCCTCCACACCCTTCTTGGCCTTCGTCCACCAGTCCGACAGGTCCGACTCGGTGAAGCCGAGCCCCTCCTCCGTGAAGAACGCCTTGCCGTTCTGGCGCAGGTACAGGTCGTAGAGGTACATGACGCCGTACATGCCGCTGTCGCCGGCGCGGCCCGCCTTGTCGCGGATCTTCTTCATCGCCGCGTCGAAGTCGTCCCAGGTCCAGCCCATCTCCGGCTTCACGCCCGCCTTGGTGTAGACGGGCTTGTCGATGACCAGGGCCATCGAGTTGGAACCGACCGGAACTCCGAGGAGCTTGCCGTCGATCTCACCGAACTTCTCGAGTCCGGCGCGGAATCCGTCCATCCGGAGGTTGCCGGCCTTGACCTGCTCACCGAGATCGAGCAGCACGTTCTTCGCGTCGTATTTGCGCAGGAACCCGATGGCATTCTGGAAGACGTCCGGCGGATTTCCGCCGGAAGCCTGGGTGTTGAACTTCTTCCAGAAGTCGAGATAAGGCTGGAAGTCCGTTTTCACCTTGATCTTCGGGTACTTCTTCTCGAAGAGCGCGATGGTCTTGTTGATGCGCTCGGCGCGGTCCTCCGCTCCCCACCACGCGTAACGGATCGTCACCGTCCCGTCCGCGGAGGCCCCTCCGTCGCCACCGCAGGCGGTGGTCGCGGCCAGCCCCAGCGTGGCCGCCGTGGCCCCGGCCGCCTTCAGAATCGTACGTCTCTCAACATTCCTGCCGTTCACCACGGTTGGACCTCCCCGCACGTCGTCCCGCTCGCATGAATCGTTTCAAGTAAGCGCTTGCTGGCACAAGTTACGGAGGGGCTGAGGGTGCGTCAATGATTCGGACAAGATTTTCTTACCGAACGGGCCCCAGGCGCGGCGGGACGGGGAGGGGGCACGCCGCCTCCGCCGGGAAGACGTCACTGGTGGGGCCACTGTGGTCGGTGGGCCGAACGAGGCGGGGCCGCTCACACGGGTTGCGGGAGCGACCGAAAGGCGACGCCGAGGTGGGTGGCGTGGAGCCGCGCGCGAGGTGGCCGGCTTCGGTCGGCGAGCCCTGGCGGAGAACGGCACGCGGGGCGTTCGGCAGCCGTGACAACGACCCCGCACGACGGCGGCCCACCTGCGCAATCGCAGGTGGGCCGCCGATCCGGGTGGGCGATACTGGGTTCGAACCAGTGACCTCTTCGGTGTGAACGAAGCGCTCTCCCACTGAGCTAATCGCCCGGACGCAGGAAGAAGATTACCCCATGTCAGGGGGTGCCTGTGACCAGCGCCGGCCGGCACCGGCACCCCCGACGCGGTTCACTGGTTCTTGATCTTCCACGGCATGACAATGCCGAACTTCCACACGTAGATACCGACCAGTACGGCCACGATCACCAGCCCGATGGACGTCAGGATGATGTTGCGCCGCCGCACCTTGGGATCGAGGGCGCGCTGCGCGGCCTCCGTGACCTTCCGCTTGGTCCAGCGCAGCACCAGCTGGGCCCACACGAACTCGGTCGCCCAGATCGCCATGCCGCCGAAGATCACGACCCAGCCCGGCCCCGGCAGGGGCAGCATGATGATGCCCGCCACGACGACCGCGAGCCCGATGATGAAGACGCCGACCTGCCAGCTCACGTGCAGCAGGCGGCGCGCCTTGATGAATTCCGGCGCCCGCGAGCCGAGTCCCCGCTCCTGCTCGCTGCGCTCCTCGTCCGTCCCCGTCTCGTCCGGCGCCACGGCCACCTCGCCCGGCTCGTCACTCCCCGTATTCATACGGCCAAACACTACCCGAGCGAAACCAGTCACCGGAATGGACGCACGGCACGAACGATCTCTCGGCCGGAAGAGTTACGTAAAGGCACGCAAAACACTCAGAGGGGTTTACAACGGCACCGTAGGTGGCATGTCGATTTCGCCGACGTGCGAATCCCCGAGCGCACACTGAGCGAAAGGCCCTGGCGCTTATGAACACCACGGTCAGCTGCGAGCTGCACCTGCGCCTCGTTGTGTCGAGCGAGTCCTCCCTGCCTGTCCCCGCAGGCCTGCGGTACGACACGGCCGACCCCTACGCCGTGCACGCCACCTTCCACACCGGAGCCGAGGAGACCGTCGAGTGGGTGTTCGCCCGCGACCTCCTCGCCGAGGGACTTCACCGCCCTACGGGCACCGGCGACGTCCGCGTCTGGCCGTCGCGCAGTCACGGTCAGGGCGTCGTGTGCATCGCCCTGAGCTCGCCGGAGGGCGAGGCCCTGCTCGAGGCCCCGGCACGGGCCCTGGAGTCCTTCCTGAAGCGCACCGACGCCGCCGTGCCGCCCGGCACGGAGCACCGGCATTTCGATCTCGATCAGGAGCTCTCGCACATCCTGGCGGAAAGCTAGGGCGAGGCCCTCACAAAGCCGCCCGGCGCCGTCGACTCGGGGAGACGGCTCGGGCCTGGACAACCGCATATGGGATACACCGGCGCCGGCACCGCGGATCACGCGGGGCGGCGCCGGCTCGCGTGTGGCGCCGTTCGCGGACCGTGTGGGCGGACGACGGCAGCCCGCCGCGGCGGGCCTTCCGCCGCCCGGAGGGCGGGCGGGAACCATGCCTCGCCCGGCGGCGTTGTATTCGAAGCCATGTGCGGGCATGAGGGCGGTCCAGCGGTGGTGGAGCCGCTACCATCGGCCAGCATCCGCGGGCGCCTGCCCGACCCCCAGGCCAGGGAGCGAATCGTGCTGATCACCCACGACACCCGGTGCGCCCTCGACACCGTGGTCGATCTGGTGAACACCGCACCGGACGACGACACGGCGGCGGACGGGCTGCCGGACGTGGCGACACTCGCGGACTTCGTACAGAACCACGAGATCAGCGACGTCGGAGTGCTCTCGGAGTTCGACCTCTCCGCGGTGCGGAAGATCCGCGGGCGGTTCGCCGCCGTCTTCGCCGCCCCCGACGCCCGGGCCGCCGCCGGCCTGATCAACGACCTCGTCGCGGCCGCCGGCACCACACCCCGGCTCACGGACCACGACGGCTACGACTGGCATGTGCACTACTTCGCGCCCGGCGCCTCCGTCGCCGACCACCTGGCCGCCGACTGCGGGATGGCACTGGCCTTCTTCGTGGTCGCAGGGGAGCAGGAGCGGCTGCGGCGGTGCGAGGCGCCCGACTGCCGGAGGGCCTTCGTCGACCTGTCCCGCAACCGCTCGCGGCGGTACTGCGACAGCCGCACCTGCGGGAACCGCCTGCATGTGGCCGCGTACCGGGCGCGCCGTAAGGAAGCGGCGGGCTGACCGCTCCGCCTCGGGGGCGATTGACGGGCGGATCGTCGATGCCGACGCGGTCCCGGCGGGTGGCGCCGGGTACCGCGGGTACGGCTCACAGCAGCAGCAGGTCGTGCAACGAGGCCATGAGCAGCAGACTCCCGATCACCGCCAGGAAGATCATCAGCGGTGGCTGGGAAAGGGCGAAGAGGCAACCACGTGGCTCGTCCTGCCGGGGACGGGGCTCGTCCTGCGGCGGCGCGGGGTCGCTCTGATTCGTCGTGTCCAGCATCTCGCGGCGATGATGACGCAGTCGCCGGGCAGACGCGATCAGCGGCCTCGTTGCGTGCGGGAGTGCGCCGATTCCGCGAGGTCCGGTTCAGGTTGTGATCACTTCCGCGCACCCTAGGACCCACTGTGACGATTCGACCGGGACCCGGCCGTCAAATGCCGTGCTTCTTGAGGATGGCCTCGATGTCGCTGAAGTCGTCGTCGCCCCGGGACGCCGATGCCGGCCGGGTGGCCGGGCGGGACCCCTGACCCTGGCCCAGGGAGGGCGCCGAGGCCGCCGGAGCCACAGCGTCAGGCCGGGCAGCCGCGCGGGCCGCCCTGCGCTCCTTGCGGGTGCCGCCGCGCCGGCGCTCCACGACACGCGTGGTCATGAACAGCAGCCACGCGACAGCGAGGACCCCGAAGCCCGCCCAGGCGGTCAGGCTGAACGCGGTGTCGGCCAGCCACTCGACGACGCCCGTCATGACCAGGCCGATCGGCACGAGCGAGTACGCCGCGATACGGGTCGCCGCGAGGAAACGCTTGCGGTACGCCGTGATGACCGCAATACCCAGGCCTGCAGCGGACACGGCGGAGCAGACGGTCTCGGCAATCATCCGGTCCTCCAGGCGTGGCGCGGTCGGGCAGGGCACTTCGTCCCTTCCATCCTGCACCCGCCGTACCCCGGGGGGCCATGCCCCGGCCCGACATCAGGGACATCTCCGGGTCGCCTCCTCCGCAGGTGCCGGTGCGGGTGCACGGCCTGGGAGAATGTCGGTATGAGCGACTCCTCCCCCGCCCCCGCCGCCGCCCCCGTCCTCGAGGTCTGGTGCGACCTCCAGTGCCCGGACTGCCGTACCGCGCTGGACGACCTCCGTGCCCTGCGCGCCCGCTACGGCCACCGCCTGGAGCTGCGGCTGCGGCACTTCCCCCTGGAGAAGAACAAGCACGCCTTCGCCGCCGCCCAGGCCGCGGAGGAGGCGTGGGAGCAGGGCCGGGGCTGGGAGTACGCCGAGGCGCTCCTGGGGCGGGTGGAGGAGCTGGGCCGTGAGGGAGAGCCCTTCCTGGTCGAGCTGGCCCGCGAACTGGACATGGACGCCGAGGAGTTCGACACGGCCCTGATCGACGGCCGGCACATCCTGATCGTGGACGCCGACCAGGCCGAGGGCAAGGCCATCGGCGTGACCGGCACCCCGACGTACGTCATCGGCGGTGAGCGGCTCGACGGGGGCAAGAGCCAGGAGGGGCTGCGCGAGCGGATCGAGCAGATCGCCGACCGGCTGCTGGCCGGGCAGGAGCAGCAGCAGGGCTGACCCGAAGGCCCCCGCGCCTGTCTGCCGTCCCCGCCCGGCCGCTATACCAGCGGCTTGTACATCGCGTACGTCTTCGTCTCGTAGCCGAGCGAGGCGTAGAGCCGTTCGGCCGGGGTGTTGCCGGCGAAGACGTTGAGGCCGATGACGCGCCTGCCCTCGACGATCGTCTGGGCCTCGGCCAGCAGCATGAGGGTGCGGCCGTGTCCCTTGCCGCGGTGGGCGGCGTGCGTCTCGACGTCGAAGACGAAGGCGCTGTCCGCGCGCAGCGCGAGCCACAAGGCGCCCACCGCCGTCCCCTCGTGTTCCAGGACGCTGATGAGCATGCCGGGGGTGGCGAGGCCGTCGGGCAGCAGGGTGGCGTGGTCCCGCTCCGACTTGGCGCGTGCCTCGGCCTCCGGAACGCCCCGCTCGATCCAGCTCCGCGCGTAGTCCTCCTTGCCCTTCTCCAGCCAGGGGCCGAACTCCGCGTCGGTCACGGGCCGGGCACAGCTGCCCTCCGGCAGCTCCGGCGGGGTGTCGCCGAGGGGCTTCTCCATGCCGCGGTTGCGCACGACGTAGCCGAGCGCGGTGGCGAGCCGGAACGCCGCGGCGGCGTCGGCGGGGACGGTCGTCTCGATACGGCGGCACCCCCAGCCGCGCGCCACCTCCTCGGCGGCGAGCGCGGCCACGGTGCCCCGGCCGCGTCCGCGGTCCGGTTCGTCGATGCGCAGCTTCGTGATCCGGGCCACGGCGTCGCCGAACACGGGATGCGTGCCGAGGTGTATCGCCCCTACGGGACGGCTGTTCACGCACACCTGGTAGCGGCGTGAGCGCGTCCCGTCGGCGTTCTGCTGAAGCGGCTCGGTCGGCCGCAGGGTCGTGGTCATCAGGGGTGTTCTACCCGCAACCACGCCCCTGTTCAGCCCGGAATGCGGGGCTCTCAGGGGTCGAGGTCGTTCCCGGACCGCTCCTCGAAGATCCGCATGGCCTTGGCGGTCACCGGGCCGGGCGCGCCGGGCAGCTCACGGTCGTCGACCCGGTGCACGGCCTGCACGTCCCGCAGGGTGGACGTCAGGAAGACCTCGTCGGCACGCTCCAGCACGTCCAGCGGCAGGTCGGTCTCCCTGGCGCCGGTCCATTCGATCGCCAGCGCGCGCGTGATGCCCGCGAGGCAGCCCGAGGCGAGCGGCGGAGTGTGGATCTCGCCGTCGAGGACGACGAAGACGTTGGACCCGGTGCCCTCGCACAGCCGTCCCACCGTGTTGCCGAACAGGGCCTCGGAAGCGTTCTGTTCGCGGGCGCGGGCGAGGGCGACGACGTTCTCGGCGTACGAGGTGGTCTTCAGGCCGGTGAGCGCGCCGCGCTCGTTGCGCGTCCAGGGGACCGTGATCACGGCGGTGGAGTCGGGGCGGCGGGTGGTCGCGCCCAGGGCGACGACGAGGGTCGGGCCGTGCTCGCCGCGGTCGGAGCCGAGCGGGCCGTGGCCGCCGGTGTAGGTGATGCGCAGGCGGCCGAGGGGCATGGGGTTGGCTTCGAGGACGGCGGCACAGGCGCGGCGTACCTCGTCGTGGTCCGGGTCGGGCAGTCCCAGGCCGCGCGCCGACCGGGTCAGCCGGTCGAGGTGCCGCGTGAGCGCGAACGGCCGGCCGTCCACGGCCTTCACGGTCTCGAAGATGCCGTCGCCCACGGTCAGCCCGTGGTCGAAGACGGAGACGCGGGCGGACTCCGTGTCCTGCAAGTCACCGTCGAGCCAGATCTTCACGTCAGGTCCTCTCCACTCACCTCATACGCTCCCGACGCTATCGCGAGCAGCCGGGCCGCCTTCAGCTCGGTCTCCCGCCACTCCCCCTCCGGATCGGAGCCCCATGTGATGCCGGCGCCGGTGCCGAAGCGCAGCACACCGTCGGACCGGTCGATCCAGAAGGTACGGATACCGACGGCCAGCTCACCGACCCGCCGGTCGGCGTCGACCCAGCCGATCCCCCCGCAGTACGGCCCGCGGGGCGCCGTCTCCAGCGCGTCGATGATCCGCAGCGCGCTCGACTTGGGCGCGCCGGTGACGGAGCCGGGCGGGAAGGCGGCGGCGAGCAGTTCGGCCCAGCCGGCCCCCTCCCCCAGCTCGCCGCGGACCGTCGACACGAGGTGGACCAGCCCCGGATGCTTCTCGACGGCACACAGGTCGGGCACCATCACGCTGCCGGTGGCGCAGACCCGCCCGATGTCGTTGCGGACCAGGTCCACGATCATCACGTTCTCGGCGTAGTCCTTCTCCAGCAGGTCGGTCTCGGTGCGGCCGGTGCCCTTGATCGGCCCGGACACGACGACGCGTCCGTCGCGCCGCAGGAACAGCTCGGGGGACGCGGTGGCGATCTCCACGCCGTGACCGGGCAGGCGGATCGTTCCTGCATACGGTGCCGGGTTGCCGCGGGCCAGCAGCGCGGTGAGGGCGTCCACGTCGGCACCGGGTGCGACGGGCGCGGACAGCACCCGGCACAGGTTCGCCTGGTAGACCTCGCCGGCCGCGATGTGCTCGCGGATCCGCTGCACCGCCGCCGTGTACGCGGCGCGGTCGAGTGATGACGTCCAGTCACTCGCCGCCGGTCCTCGCCACGCGCCGGGCACGGGGGCGGGCACGGCCGCGTTCCGCACGTCCCGGAAGCGTGCGCAGGTCAGACGGCCCTCGAAGTCGGCGCAGACCGCCCAGAAACCGCTGGACTCCAGGGCTTCGGGATCGTCGGTGACGTCGAGGAGCCCGGTGGCGACACGGTCGCCGAAGCGGGCGAGGGGAGGGAGGTCGAGCACGCAGTCGAGTCTATGGCGGGCGTCCCGCGGGTGACCGGGGGATGTCCCTTCGTGAGGCACTGTGACCACCCTGAGCAGGGGAAGCGCAGCACGCTGCACAAACGCGTTTTTGTGCTGGCCCGGGAATCCGCTAGAGTTCAACTCGTCGCCGGGCCGCGAGAGCGGACGGAAACGACAAGCGGACGTAGCTCAGTTGGTAGAGCGCAACCTTGCCAAGGTTGAGGTCGCGAGTTCGAACCTCGTCGTCCGCTCGAAGGAAGTGGGGATCTTCCCGGTTCCCTACACTCCTGGTGGAGTGGCCGAGAGGCGAGGCAACGGCCTGCAAAGCCGTCTACACGGGTTCAAATCCCGTCTCCACCTCCAAGGACGATTAGCTCAGCGGGAGAGCGCTTCCCTGACACGGAAGAGGTCACTGGTTCAATCCCAGTATCGTCCACTGGATCTGCTCGAAGATCCGACCCGCGCGATTAGCTCAGCGGGAGAGCGCTTCCCTGACACGGAAGAGGTCACTGGTTCAATCCCAGTATCGCGCACGCAGTGCCCATGATCCGCTGCACAAGTGGTCATGGTCCCGAGGACGATTAGCTCAGCGGGAGAGCGCTTCCCTGACACGGAAGAGGTCACTGGTTCAATCCCAGTATCGTCCACACCACACCGGAGCCCCCGGCCGTACGCATCGGCCGGGGGCTCCGTCGTGTCGCGATCCTGGTGTCAGGACGAGAACAGCATGCGTCCGAAGCCCTTCTGCCGGTGGTGACCCTGGTGGCCATGATGTCCGTGGCCACCATGCGGGGCTCCCCAGGCGGGGGCCGGAGGAGCGGGGTAGGCCTGCGGGGCGGGCGGGGGCGGTGGGGCGGACTGGGACCACTGGGCTTCCAGGCGGGTCAGCGACTCCAGCTCGCCGTAGTCGAGAAAGATCCCGCGGCAGCCGCTGCACTGCTCGATCTGGACACCGTTGCGGTTGTACGTGTGCATCGGCGCACGGCACTTCGGACACTGCATGGTGGTTCAACTCCTCGCCGGTCGGTCCTGCTTCATGTGTCGCCAGGACAGACTCTGTCCGGCTGTGGTCGGTTGCACCCTACTTCGGGTGCTCCTGCGCCAACTGCGGCGGGACGGTAGCCATTCGGTCACAGGCGTCCACGACCGACTGCTCCACCTCGTCGAGGGGGCGGCCGGCCGCGACCGCCTTGGCGACGGCCCGGGCCGCGGTCTGCACGGTGAGGGCACGGGCGGGGACGTCCAGGGCGGGCCAGGGATCGCCGTCGGCCGGGACGGCGGGGCCGCCCTCGGCGCGGTAGGCGGCGAGGAACCGGGCCCATTCACCGGGCGCGAGCAGCCCGCAGGCGTACCAGGCGGCAGGGCGGGCGAGGTCCCAGGCGGGGACGCCGACACCGAGGTCGTCCACGTCGATCAGCAGCCAGGGGCCTTCGGGGGCGGGGTGGCGTATGAGCTGGCCGAGGTGGAGGTCGCCGTGGCACAAAATGCCGGTGTGCGGCATCGGGGCCTCGCCCCGGGCCCAGGCGGGGAGGGTGTCCCAGGCGCGCAGGACCGGAGTGGTGGCGGGGTGCGGGCCGGCGGCCCGGAGCCGGGCGACGGCCCGGGCCGCCTTGGCGGGGCCTCGCATGGTGGGCGGGTCGGGCGGGAGTGGGCTGCGGTGCAGTCGCGCGAGGAGGGTGGCGGCGGCTTCCCAGGGAGCGGCGTCGGGGTCGTCCGGGTCGACGGGGATGCCGTACGGCCAGAACGTCACGAGGCGGCCGTGCAGGTCGGCGGGGGCCGGGACGAGTGGGGGCAGGAGGATGCCGGGGTGGTGGGTGGCGATGGTGAGGCGGGTGGTCAGTCCGGTCGCGTCGGTGTCTTCCGGGTGGGCCTTCGCGACCGTGTCCGCGTGCCGTACGACGATGCCGTCGGGGCGGTCCGCGAGTGTGGCCGTTCCGCAGGGGCAGGTCGAGGAGCGTGCGTGAGCTGTGGCTCGGGCCTTGGCGGTGAGCTGTTGCACGAGCAGGGCGGGGGCGGGTTTCACCGGGGCGAGAGTACGCGCAGGTGGGGCCGGGGGGTAAGGCACTCTTGGGATCAGGGGCTCGGCGCCGGTGCCGGATCCGGTTGCCAGCTCCTCGGCGTTGCTGCTGTGGCGGGTGGGGCCGCAACCCGGCGGTGCGGGGTGCCGCTGCGCCCACCCGTGCCGCCCTGGGGGCACGTCCCAGGCCCTTGAGGCACAAGGGGGAGGCACGACTGCCCGCAGCTGGACTCGGCCGGCGGCCCGCAGCTCGGCGATCCGCGGCCGCCTGCGTGCGCACACAGCAATGCCGGCGCAGCTCCCCAGCTGCGCCGGCATTTGTGCCGTCCGCCGCACCCCCGTCCCCACGGGGTTTCATGGGTGGGATGTCCCCGCCCGGACCGCTCTTCCGGGCCTGAGGTCGCCGCTCAGCGCCCCAGCATCTCTCCCACGGACGACGCCTGTGTGGCCACTGTCTCCCACCCGTCGAAGACGAGGAGGAGCAGGACCGCCAGGGGAAGGGCCATCAGCGTCGCCACCACGGGGTGGCGACGACCCTGGCGCCGGCGGAACGCGGCGGCGTACACCTTGCGTCCCTCTTCGCGGATCAGCGTCCGCGGTGCCGTGTGGGCCATGGTCCCTCTCCTGACCGTTCTCAGTTGTAGTTGTAGTTGGCAGCGGCGGGCGTCTGACCTCGGGGGACGAGTGCTGCACCCGCCGCTTGACCTCAAATCTAGGCGGCCGGCCCTCCCCGGGCGTCATGCCCTCGTACCGATTGCCGGGCCTCCCGGAGGATGAGCCGTCACCTGCGGTGTACTCCCCTGGGTGGAGACGAAGGCCTGGGTCTCAGGGTCTTCCCCGAAGGGACGCCCGGCTCACCCCGCTTTGTCCGAGCTTTCCTCCCTCGGAATCGGCTGCTCGACCAGTGCCAGCACCCGGTTCGCCATGAAACGGGCCGTACGCACGACGGTTCCTCCCCCGCTGCCTAAACGGCGCGGGGGGACCCCCACCTGGTGACTTCGCTCACTTCCACGACACCTCGACGTACCGCCGTCTCCACCCTGCGGCCCGCCCTGCTCGCCACCACCTCATACGTGCGCGTCGTGTCGCCGGCGTCCACGACTATCTCCACGCGGTCACCCTTCACGGGTCCAATCCCCCTTCCGTGGCAGGCGGTTGGGATCATCCCCCGCGCGAACACGGCCTGTTCGCGCGCCCCCTGACCACCCTTCAAGTCTCCCACCCACCACTGACAATCCATCGCTCCGAGAGGGCGCGGCCTCTGCGCGCGGGCGGCTGTGGAAACGTAAGCTGTGGCTCGTCACAGGACCGGGCAGCGGGGATGAACATGGCGATGATGCGCCTGAGGCGCGAGGACCCGCGCGTCGTCGGCTCGTTCAGGCTTCACAGACGGCTCGGCGCGGGCGGGATGGGCGTGGTCTACCTGGGCTCCGACAAGAAGGGGCAGCGGGTCGCGCTCAAGGTCATCCGGCCTGACCTGGCGGAGGATCAGGAGTTCCGCTCGCGGTTCGCCCGTGAGGTCTCGGCGGCCAGGCGGATTCGCGGTGGGTGCACGGCACGGCTCGTGGCCGCCGACCTCGACGCGGACCGGCCCTGGTTCGCCACGCAGTACGTACCCGGCCCCTCCCTGCACGACAAGGTCGCCGCCGAGGGGCCGCTCGGCGCGGCCGACGTCGCGGCCGTCGGCGCCGCCCTGTCGGAGGGCCTGGTCGCCGTGCACGAGGCCGGGGTCGTGCACCGGGACCTGAAACCGTCCAACATCCTGCTGTCCCCGAAGGGGCCGCGGATCATCGACTTCGGCATCGCCTGGGCCACCGGCGCCTCGACGCTCACCCACGTCGGTACGGCGGTCGGCTCGCCGGGCTTCCTCGCACCGGAACAGGTGCGCGGGGCCGCCGTCACACCGGCCACGGACGTGTTCTCGCTCGGCGCCACTCTCGCGTACTCCTCGATGGGCGACTCGCCCTTCGGGCACGGCAGTTCCGAGGTGATGCTGTACCGCGTCGTGCACGAGGAACCGCAGCTGCACGGCGTACCCGACGCGTTGGCTCCGCTCGTCCGGGCGTGCCTGGCGAAGGACCCGGAGGAACGGCCCAGCACGCTCCAACTGTCCATGCGGCTCAAGGAGATCGCGGCCCGGGAGTCGCAGGACCTGGCCGGCGTGCGGCCGCCCGCGCCGCGCGGTGCGGAGACGGACCGGCCCGCCGACACCTACCCCGAGCGCGGCCGGCGTCCGCAGGGACAGCAGGGTGCGGGCGCTTCCGGGGCGCAGCGCGGTCGGGGGGCTCCCCCGCCACGGCGCTCCCCCGGGCCCGGGGACGGCATTCCGTCGCCGGACGGTCCGGCTTCCCAGGGAGGCGCCGGCGCGCGGGGCGGGTCCCGGGCGACAGGAGGCGGAAACCGGACGACGGGCGGCGGGAACCGCGGCAGGGCTCCGGTGCGCGGCTCCGGGGCCTCACGCGGCGGCACTCCGTCGCGGTCCGGATCACGGCCGACGCCCACCGGACGCAACGGGACGCGGTCGGGCAGCGGCAGCCGTACCGCCCCGCACAGCGGTACCGGGCGGCCGGCGTCCAGGAACACGGGGACGGGGCTGCGGCCCGCCAATCCCCGGCTGCTGCGGCAGCGGCTGTTCGTGTTCGTCGTGGTCACGCTGCTGGTGGCCGTCGGCATCGCCCTGGTGCAGGGCTGTCAGGGCTCGGCGCGAGGACTCGGCGGCGACGGCGGCAGCGGCGGTGCGCGGCAGGAGAGCGTCCGGCAGGAATTCGGACCGTAGGGCTTCGAGGCCTCACTGTCCGCAGGGCTTCACCGCCTTGGCCCCGCGGTCACAGTCCCGGCAGGATCCGCTCGAAGAACTCGCGGTCGCCGTCGAAGACCGGGGCCAGGGTCAGGAACTCCTCCGGCGTGACCCAGCGGGTCTCGGCGACCTCGGCGGGATCGGGGACGACCTCTCCCGTGTCCGCGCGGGCGGTCCACCAGTGGAGGCGGAAGAGGTGGTCGTCGGTCTCCGACTCCCACACCTTCGCCAGCGGCACGACGGTGAGGCCGACCTCCTCGCGGACCTCCCGGACGACCGCCTGCTCCTGGGTCTCGCCCGGTTCGAGCTTGCCGCTCAGCGGCTGCCAGTAGCCGGGACGGGCGACCGCCGGGCCGCGCCGGATCGCGAGGATCCGGTCCCCGCGCAGCAGTACGGCGACGATCGCCTGGCGCTGTGACACGACCTAGGACTGAGGGCGGCCGGTGGCCACGGCGTAGAAGGCCACGGCGGCCGCCGCGCCCACGTTGAGGGAGTCGACGCCGTGGGACATGGGGATGCGCACCCATTCGTCGGCGGCGACCAGGGCCTGGGTGGACAGGCCGTCGCCCTCGGCGCCGAGCATGAGGGCCACGCGGTCCATGGTGTGCGGGGCGGCCTCGTCGAGGGGCCGGGCCTTCTCGTCGGGCGTGAGGGCGAGCAGCGTGAAGCCGGCCTCGCGGACCGACTCCAGGCCCTTGGGCCAGGTGTCCAACCGGGCGTACGGCACGGAGAAGACTGCGCCCATGGAGACCTTCACGCTGCGGCGGTAGAGGGGGTCGGCGCAGTCCGGGGAGAGCAGGACCGCGTCCATGCCGAGGGCGGCGGCGGAGCGGAAGATCGCGCCGATGTTGGTGTGGTCGTTGACCGACTCCATGATCACGACACGGCGGGCGGTCTGGAGGAGGTCGGCCGCCGTGGGCAGGGGCTTGCGCTGCATGGAGGCGAGCGCCCCGCGGTGCACGTGGTACCCGGTGACCTGTTCGGCGAGCTCCGGGCTGACGGCGTAGACCGGGGCGGGGAGTTCGTCGATGACGTCGCGCATGACGTCGACCCACTTGGCCGAGAGCAGCATGGACCGCATCTCGTAGCCCGTTTCCTTGGCCCTTCTGATGACCTTCTCGCCCTCGGCGATGAAGAGGCCCTCGGCGGGTTCGCGCTTGCGGCGCAGTTCCACGTCGGTCAGGCCGGTGTAGTCGTGCAGGCGCGGGTCGTCGGGATCCTCGACGGTGATGAGATCGGCCACAGGGTTGATACTGCCTTGTCCTGGGTGCGGTGCCAACGGCTTGGGACGGTTGTGTTACCCGGGGTTACTTGCGGGGTGCGCCGACCGTGGGGCCGACCTTCACGACCTCGCCGATGACGATGACCGCCGGGGGCTTCACTTCCTCGGTGCGGACCGTCTCCGCGACCGTCGCGAGGGTCGCGTCGACCCGGCGCTGAGCCGCCGTCGTGCCCTCCTGGACGAGGGCGACGGGGGTGTCGGCCGGCTTTCCGTGCGCGACGAGCGTCTCCGCGATCTTTCCGATCTTGTCGACGCCCATGAGGATCACCAGCGTGCCGGTCAGCCTGGCCAGGGACGGCCAGTCGACCAGGGAGCGCTCGTCGTCCGGCGCGACATGGCCGCTGACCACGGTGAACTCGTGGGCGACGCCGCGGTGGGTGACCGGGATACCGGCCGCGCTCGGGACCGAGATCGAGCTGGAGATCCCGGGGACGACCGTGCAGGGGATGCCGACCTCGGCGAGGGCCTGGAGTTCCTCCATGCCGCGGCCGAAGACGTACGGGTCGCCGCCCTTCAGGCGGACCACCGACTTGCCCTGCTTCGCGTGCTCGATCAGCGCGTTGTTGATGGCCTCCTGGGCCATGAAGCGACCGTAAGGGATCTTCGCCGCGTCGATCACCTCGACGTGGGGCGGGAGCTCGGCGAGGAGATCGCGCGGGCCGAGGCGGTCCGCGATGACGACGTCCGCCTCGGCGAGCAGACGACGGCCGCGCACGGTGATCAGGTCCGGGTCGCCGGGGCCGCCGCCGACCAGGGCGACTCCGGGTGTGCGGGTGCGGTGGTGCGGGGCGACGAGCGTGCCGTCGCGCAGTCCCTCCACGACGGCGTCGCGGATGGCGGCGGTGTGGCGGGGGTCGCGGCCGCGGGCGTCCGTGGTCAGTACGGCGACCGTGACGCCCTCGCTGTGGCCGGTGGCCGGGGTCCAGGCCGTGGCCTCGTCGGCGTCGTCGGAGCGGACGCACCAGACGCGGTTGCGTTCCGCCTCGGCGGAGGCCCTGGTGTTCGCTTCCGTGTCGCCGGTGGCGATGAGGGCGTACCAGGCGTCGGCGAGGTCGCCTTCCTCGTAGGGGCGCTGGTGCCAGGTGATCTCGCCGGCGTCCGCCATGGCCTCCACGGAGGGGGTGACCTCGGGGGACACGAGGATGATGTCCGCGCCCGCCGCGATGAGCGCCGGGAGGCGGCGCTGGGCGACCTGGCCGCCGCCGAGGACGACCACGCGGCGGCCGGTGAGGCGGAGGCCTACGGGGTAGGCGGGGTGTTCGGCCATGAGGGTGCGGCTCCTGTTGCGGCGGTGGTTCGGTAGCCCTGACGTGCGGATTTTACGGCGCGGGTGTTCGGGGTGGCACAGGTGTCCGGTGGCTGGGCGTCGTCACCGGGTGCGGGTGCCTGGGTGCGTGCCCACGGACCCACGCGCACCTCAGGAGCCTTACTTCTCGGTCACTCCCGCCGAATCGAACGTCGCCACCTCGTGCATCGCCCGGGCCGTGCTCTGGACCAGGGGGAGGGCCAGGAGGGCGCCTGTGCCCTCGCCCAGACGGAGGTCCAGGTCGACCAGGGGGCGCAGGCCGAGCTTGTTCAGGGCGGCCACGTGGCCCGGCTCGGCGCTGCGGTGGCCCGCGATGCACGCGGCCAGGACCTCCGGGGCGATCGCGCGGGCCACCAGGGCGGCGGCGCCGGCGCTGACGCCGTCCAGGATCACCGGCGTGCGCAGGGACGCGCCGCCGAGGAGGAGACCGACGATCGCGGCGTGCTCGAAGCCGCCGATCGCGGCGAGGACGCCGACCGGGTCGGCCGGGTCGGGCTGGTGGAGTTCCAGGGCGCGGCGGACGACCTCGGTCTTGCGGGCGAGGGTCTCGTCGTTGATGCCGGTGCCCCGGCCCGTGACCTCGGCCGGGTCGGCACCCGTGAAGACGGAGATCAGGGCGGCGGACGCGGTCGTGTTCCCGATGCCCATCTCGCCGGTGAGGAGTGCCTTGTTGCCGGCGGCGACCAGGTCGCGGGCGGTGTCGATGCCCACCTCGATGGCCTGCTTGGCCTCCTCGCGGGTCATCGCGGGCCCGGTGGTCATGTCGGACGTGCCGGCCCGGATCTTGCGCGGCAGCAGGCCCGGTGTGGCCGGGAGGTCGGCGGCGACGCCCACGTCGACGATGCAGACCTCGGCGCCCACCTGGGTGGCGAAGGCGTTGCAGACGGCGCCGCCGCCGAGGAAGTTGGCCACCATCTGGGCCGTGACCTCCTGCGGCCAGGGGGTGACCCCCTGCGCGTGCACGCCGTGGTCGCCGGCGAAGATCGCGACGGCCGCGGGTTCCGGGATGGGCGGCGGGCACTGGCGGGACAGGCCCGACAGCTGAGCGGAGATGATCTCCAGCATGCCCAGCGCACCGGCCGGCTTGGTCATACGCTTCTGGCGCTCCCACGCCTCGCCGAGCGCCTTGGCGTCGAGCGGGCGGATCTGCGCGACGGTCTCGGCGAGCAGGTCGTGCGGTTCCTCTCCGGGCAGGGCGCGGCGGCCGTACGTCTCCTCGTGCACGACCCAGGACAGCGGGCGGCGCTTGGACCAGCCCGCCTGAAGCAGCTCGGGCTCGTCCGGGAACTCGTCGACGTAACCGACGCACAGGTAGGCGATGACTTCGAGGTGCTCGGGCAGGCCGAGGGCGCGGACCATCTCGCGCTCGTCGAAGAAGCTGACCCAGCCGACGCCGAGGCCTTCGGCGCGGGCGGCGAGCCAGAGGTTCTCCACGGCCAGGGCGGCCGAGTACGGCGCCATCTGGGGCTGGGTGTGGCGGCCGAGGGTGTGACGGCCGCCGCGGGTCGGGTCGGCGGTGACGACGATGTTCACCGGGGTGTCGAGGATGGCCTCGATCTTCAGTTCCTTGAACTGCTTGGCCCGGCCCTTGGGGAGGGACTTCGCGTAGGCGTCGCGCTGGCGCATGGCCAGTTCGTGCATCGCGCGCCGGGTGTCGGCGGAGCGGATGACGACGAAGTCCCAGGGCTGCGAGTGACCGACGGAGGGCGCGTGGTGGGCGGCCTCCAGGACACGGAGCAGCACCTCGTGCGGGATGGGGTCGCTGCGGAAGCCGTTGCGGATGTCGCGGCGTTCGCGCATGACCTTCAGCACGGCCTCGCGCTCGGCGGGGTCGTAGCCGGGGGCGGCGGGGCCGGTGGACTGTCGTGCTTCTGCCACTGCTGCCGCGCTCTCTGATTCGTGGTGTTCCTGGTCCGCCAGGTCTTCTTGTTCGGCGCCCCGGGTGTCCAGGTCGTCGGCGTTCTGTGCGAGTTCGGCTTCGCCTTCGCGGGGTGCGGGGACGATGACCACGGGTTCCGCCTCGGGCTGGGCCGGCTGGGGGACGGCGGCCTGGGACTGCTGCGGGCCCTGGACGTGCTGTCCGGCCTGCTCGTCCGGGGCCGGGCCGGGGAGTACGACGGTGACGTCCTCGGCGGAGGTCGGAGTGCTCTCCGGGGGCTGCGGGGTGTGGGGGACCTGGGCGACTTGGGGGGCTTCCGGCGCCACGGGGGTGGGGGTGGACTCAACCGGGTCAGAGGTGGCGGATGCCGGCTCGGGCGCGGGTGTCTCGGGCGTCTGGGCCGGTGCCGCTGCCTCGGCGGCGGCCGTGTCAGGGGTTGCCTGGGCAGGTGCGGGAACCTCTGCTCCGGAGTCGGGTGTGGCCGGCTCGGTGGGCTGAGGAGGCACCGGGGCAGCAGAGGGCTGGGGCGGTGCGGTCGCTTCCGGTGCCTCGACGGGCGTCCCAGAGACGGGGGCTTCGGCGGCGGGTGCTTCGGCGGGCTGGGCAGCCGGAGCGTCGGCTTCCGCGGCGACCGTCCCGGCGGCCGGGCTCGGCGTGGCAGCGGCGGGCGGTTCGGGGGCGGCAGCGGCGGTCTGCGGTTCCGTCATCTCGGGTTCCTGCGCGGCTGCCTCGGTGTCAGTTGCCTCGGGGGCCTGGGCGGTCGGCTCGGCGGCCGGGGCTTGCGCGGCGGCCTCGTGGCCACCGGCCTCCGGCTCCTGCGCGACGGACTCGGTCGTGCCCGGTGCGGCAGCCTCGGGGCCGACTTCCGCTGCCGGGGCGGGTGCAGCGGCGTCGGGGGCCACCGGGTCCGGCGCTTGGCCAGCGGCTGCGGGTCCCACCACGTCCGGCGATCGGGCAACGTCAGCTTCCGCTGCGTCAGCCTCGGGCGGCGCCACGACAGCGTGCTCGGGCGCGGTGGCAGCCTCCGGGAACGGGACCGCCTCCGGCGCCGGTGCGGCCTCCGGGACAGGAGCGTTCGCCACGTCCTGCTCCGCGGCAGCCGCCGGAGTCTGCTCACCACCGTCGGCGGATCCGTCGGCGACACCTTGCCCGGGTACCGCGGGAGAACCATCGGCGAGCGCCGGCTCACCGTGCTGACCGGAGCCGTCGACGAACGGGCCCGGCATCTCCCCCGGAACAGTCCCCGCAGCGGACACGGCCGCGGCCTCTGCGTGAACCACCTGACCGGCGTCCGGATCGACGGCCACGTGTGCGGGGGCATCCCCGACGCCCGGGTCCTGCGCGGAAGCGCCCTGCTCCGGCTCCGCGGTGGCGGCATGGTCGGCGGCGGGGCCGACGCCGACGGCAGCCGGGTCGCCCTCAACCTCCGCTCCCAGCGCGGAAGCGCCCTGCTCCGGCTGGGCGGTGGCCACCGGCTCGCCCTCCGGGCCGACGCCCGCACCCGCCGACTCGACCGCGACCGCCGCGCCCTGCACGGACTCGGCCGCGGCCACCGGCTCACCCTCCGGGCCAGCGCCCGCGCCCGCCGGTTCACCAGCCACCACGGGCTCGGCGGCGGCCATCTGCTCCCCGGCAGGGCCGACGCCCACCCCAGCGGGGTCACCCGCAGCCACCGCCCCCTGCGCGGGGACGGCCTGCTCCGGCTCGCCGACGGCCACGTGGTCACCTGCTGGCTCGACCGGCGCGGCCGCACTCTGCGCGGGCTGTTCGGTGTGGGCGGCCTGCGCGGACCCGGCCGGGGCCGGGGCCGTGTCCGGGACCGCCGCTGCCGGGTGGGCCGGCTCCGGGGTGACGTGGGTTGCGACGGCCTGGGCCGTGCCCGTCGGTTCTGTTGACGGAACAACCGTTTCCGCAGGCGCCGCCCCGGAGCTCACCTGGGCCTGGGGCGGGACCTGCGCGACCCAGGGCTCGGCGGCCGGCGCGGGCGCCTCCGGGGCGCGCGGGGCGTCGAGGTACTCGGGGCCGGGCGCCGGCGCTGCGGCCTGGCGGGCCGGCGCTCCCGCGGGGCCGCGGTCGGCGAGCGAGCGGACCGGGCTGGCGGAGCTGTCGGGCAGGGGCGGGCCGAGGTGCAGTGGCCGGCGCGGGGTGATGGGCGGGATGGGCGGAGGGTCGGGCAGGCGGACGCCGCCGAGGTCGACCGAGCCGCTGTCGCGGCCGGAGAGCTCGTGCGGGCCCGGCTGGTGCACGGCCTCGACGACCGGCTCCGGCGCGGGCGGGGCGACCTCGTTGCCCCAGGCGCCGTGGGAGCCCGGCAACAGCAGGTCCTCGTCCTCGACGGTGTCCTCGGAGAGGTAGGCGTACGCACCGTGCGCGGGGGCGCCCGGCTGTTCCACCATGCCTGCGCTCTCCGGCAGTCCCTCGCCCGGGACCTGGCCGGTGTCGGTCATGCGTACCCCTCGCCCATCGGTTAGTGCTCCTACGACCAGCTCACCCGGAACGGCGCACCGACCGCCCCACAGTGAAGAACGAGCGTGCGTCCCCAGCGGCACGAACGGCCCGCCTGTAAAAGGCGACAAAGCCACTCACTGGCATTGTTGCGGCCCAACCACCGTCACGGCACGTTGATCCGCGACGGTTCCGCTGTGGACTGCGCCACGTTGCGCGTCCTCCGGTTCTGCCGTACCACACTCACCCCAAAACGGGCGGGCTTTCCGGACATTGACCGACGATCTGCCGGACGTCCGCGTGCGGTGCAGCGATCGGCCAGCCTACCGCGCGCAGTACGACAACCCGATCACGGGGACGGCGGCGGGATCAGGCGCTGCGCCGGGGAAGCACCCCGCTGAGCAGGAACGCGACGCTCCGTTCCTTCTCCGTCCAGACCCGGGTGTCGAGTTCGACGGACTGGAGCAGGGCGCACTCGACGCCGTATCCGTGCTCCGTCAGGTCCCGGCCGACGAGTTCGGCCGCGTCCCGGGTCGCGGCGTGCGTGACGATGCGCTGCGGGCGGCGGTCCGCGACGGCCGAGACGACGGCCGCTCCCCCGCCGGCGACGCGGACGACGTCGGGTTCGGGGAGGTTCTCCAGGACGTGCGGGGCGGTGCCGTGCACGATCTGGAGCTGGACGCCGAGGCGGCGGGCGGCCGCGTCGGTGCGGGCGCAGGCCGCCCGGTCGCTGTCGACGGCGATGACGGCGGCGCCGGCGCGCGCGGCCTCGACGGCGAAGGCACCGCTGCCGCAGCCGATGTCCCACACGAGGTCGCCGATACGGGGCCCGAGGCGGGCGAGTTGGGAGGCGCGCAGCAGTTGGGTCTCGCCCTCGCCGAGGTCACCTCCGTACGCCTCGGCGGGCAGGGACCAGCCGCGTGGTCCGGCGGACGGGTCGCGGCCGGCGATCCAGCCGCCGGTCTCCCCCGCGGTGCCGACCGGGCCGCCGAGGACGATGACGACGTTCGGGTCGCGCCAGGTGTGGTCGGCGGCCTTCTCGGAGGTGACGACGCTGACCCGCTCGTGTGCGGTGCCCAGTTCCTCGCAGATGACGAAGGTGCGGTGGACTCCTTCGAGGAGCAGGCCGAGTTCGGCGGGGCCGGCGCCGGGCGAGGTGAGGACTGCCACCTTGGTGTGGGCGCGGCATACATTCACCGCGCGGCGCAGGGTGCGGCGGTGTGCGACGACCACCTGTGCGTCGTCCCAGGGCATGCCGGCGCGGGCGAAGGCGGCGGCGACGGAGGAGACGGCGGGGACGACCTCTACTTCGAGGCCGAACTCGGGAGCGCGCAGGGTGCGGACGACGCCGAAGAAGCCGGGGTCGCCGTCGGCGAGCACGACGGCCGTGCCGCGGTGGGCGGCGATGCGGCGGGCGGCGAGGGCGACGCTGCCGAGGCGGATGCGCTCGGCGCCGGCGGGTACCTCCGGGAGCGCCAGGTGGTGGGCTGCACCCGCCACGAGCGTGGCGGCACCCAGGGCGGCGCGTGCCGCGGCGGTCAGCGGCGAACCGTCCCAGCCGATCACCGTGACCCGGTCGGCCATCGTCGTCAGTCTCCAGGGTTTTCGCAGGTCGTCTGTGTGCCGTGTGGTGAGGTGCCCGCGGGCGGGCTCCGTGAGACTACCCGCTGAAGCCGGCGGAGGGGGCGTCGGTGCCGTCGCGCACGGTGTCCGTTCCGGTCGGTTCCGGTCGCCGGAGTCAGTTCCAGTCGCCGAAGGACGTGAAGCCGCCGGGCAGCTGGTCGCCCACGCCTTCGAGGTCCTCGGGGAGCAGGCTCCAGACGATCAGGTCGGTGCGGACCTCGGTCCACTCGCCGTCGTCCGTCCGTGCCCGGGCTATCCAGGCGCCGCGCAGCACTCCCTCGCTGATGCAGCCGATCTTCTGGGCCACCTGCTGGGAGGCGGTGTTGTCGGCCGGGGTGCGCAGCTCGAGGCGCTCGAACTTCTGGTCGTTGAAGAGCCACTGCGCGGTGATGAGCGCCGCCTCGGAGGCGTAGCCCTCGCCGCGGGCCCAGGGGGCGATGACGTAGGAGATCTCGCTGGAGCGGATCCGCCAGTCGGTGTTCCGGAGGTGGACGACGCCGACGAGGCGCTGGGTGAGGAACTCGGTGACGGCGAAGACGATGCCGCGGCCCTCGGCCCGTTCGGCGGGGGCCTGTTCGGTGATCCAGGCGCGGGCGTGGACCTCGGTGTAGGGCTGCGGGACGGAGGTCCAGGCGGTGACGAGCTCGTCGTTCATCATGTCGGCGAACGACTGGATGTCCGGCTCCTCGAAGGGACGCAGGACCAACCGCTCCGTGCTGATGGAGACGTTGGGAAAGGTGCTCGTCATGCGCCGCTCCGTTACCTTCGGTGAACCTTCAGGGCCTGCTGAACTGCCCAGCATGCAGCATGAAAGCACTGATCCGCACCACGGGGTCCTCCCCACCGGGTGAGGGAGGACCCCGTGCGTGACGGGTGCCGGGCGCGGGCTCAGAAGGAGGCGAGCACGGAGCCGTCGGCGTACTTGTCCTGGATGAACTTCTTCACCTCGGGCGAGGTGAGGAGCTTCGCGAGCTTCTTCACCCGCGGGTCGTTCTCCTGGCCCTTCTTCACGGCGAGGAAGTTGCCGTACGGGTTGTTCTTCGGGGACTCCAGGACGAGGGCGTCCTTCGACGGCTCGAGGTCGGACTCGATGGCGTAGTTGCCGTTGACGACGGCGGCGTCCACGTCGTCGAGGGAGCGCGGCGTCTGGGCCGCCTCCAGCTCCTTGAACTTGAGGTTCTTGGGGTTCTTGGTGATGTCGGACGGGGTCGCCTCGTTGCCGGCGCCGTCCTTGAGGGTGATGAGCCCGTGGGCGGCGAGAAGCTTGAGCGCGCGGGCCTCGTTGACCGTGTCGTTGGGGACGGCGACGGTCGCACCGCTCTTCAGGTCGTCGGCCTTCTCGGCCTTGCGGGAGTAGAGGCCGAGCGGCTCCAGGTGGACCGTGACGACGGGCACGATGTCGGTGCCGTTCTTCTTGTTGTAGTCGTCGAGGTACGGCTTGTTCTGGAAGTAGTTGGCGCCGACGGAGCCGTCCTGCGTCGCGGGGTTCTGCGAGGTGTAGTCGGTGAACTCCTTGACCTCCAGGTCGAGGCCCTCCTTCTTCGCCAGGTTGTCC
This sequence comes from Streptomyces coeruleofuscus, assembly GCF_039532725.1. NCBI lineage: Bacteria > Bacillati > Actinomycetota > Actinomycetes > Kitasatosporales > Streptomycetaceae > Streptomyces > Streptomyces coeruleofuscus. The sequence goes on along the minus strand of NZ_BAAASE010000008.1, from coordinate 286,424 downwards.
TTGACGAAGTTGAGGATCTCGCCGTGCGGGACAGGGCTCGCGGCGACGATCAGCGGGCCGGAGGTGTCGGAGGCGTCCTTGCCCGCGCCGCAAGCGCTGAGCCCGAGGGTGAGGGCTCCGGCGGCGAGGACGGCGGTGGTGATCTTGGCGGTGTTACGCACGAAAAGTGCCTTTCCTTATGGCCTTGCGGGTGGTGCGGCCCCGTTGTGGGTGAACGGGGGGTTCAGGAGGCGGCTTTGAGCAGCCGCAGTTTCGGGGCGGGACCCGAGTGGGCGCCGCGGCGGTGCAGGGAGCGGGCCGCGTAGTCGCCGGCGAACTGGATGACCGAGATGACGACGGCGAGGATCGCGACGGTGATCCACATCATCTGGGTCTCGAAGCGCTGGTAGCCGTAGCGGATGGCGATGTCGCCGAGGCCGCCGGCGCCGACGGTGCCCGCCATCGCGGAGTAGCCGATGAGCGCGACGACCGTGGTCGTGGTGCTGGAGATCAGCGACGGCAGGGACTCGGGGACGAGGACCTTGCGGACGACGGTCCAGGTGTTGCCGCCCATGGCCTGCACGGCCTCGACGAGCCCGTGGTCCACTTCGCGGACGGCCGTCTCGACCAGGCGCGCGAAGAAGGGGATGGCGCCGACGGCGAGCGGCACGATGGCGGCCTCGCGGCCGATGGTCGTGCCGGTGATCCAGCGGGTGAAGGTCATCAGCGCGACCATCAGGATGATGAAGGGCAGAGAGCGGGCGATGTTCACGATCTGCCCGATGACCTTGTTGGCGACGACGTTCTGGAGCAGCCCGCCGCGGTCGGTCAGGACCAGCAGGATCCCGAGCGGCAGTCCGCCGACGACGGCGATGAGCGTGGACCAGCCGACCATGTAGAGCGTGTCCCAACACGCCTGCTCCAGCAGGGGCTGCATTTCGGACCAGGTCACTTGACACCCTCCTTCACCAGTACGGACTCGCGGCCCGGGACGTCGATCTGGAGGCCCTTTTCGCGCAGGAAGCCGATCGGTACGACGTTGTCCTCGTAGCGGCCGGGCAGTTCGATGCGCATCCGGCCGACCTGGAGGCCGCCGACGGTGTCGATGGCCGCACCGAGAATCGATATGTCGATGTTGTAGGTGCGGGCGAGCTGCGAGATGACGGGCTGGGTCGCGCTCTCGCCCTGGAAGGTGACGTCGACGACGGTGCGGTCCTCGCCGGAGGCCTCGCCGTCGAGCGGGAACAGCGCGGCGGCCAGTTCGGAGCCGGGAGTGGCGAGCAGTTCGCTGACGGTGCCCGACTCGACGATGCGCCCGTTCTCCATGAGCGCGGCCGAGTCGCAGACCGACTTCACGACGTCCATCTCGTGCGTGATGAGCAGGACGGTCAGGCCGAGTTGCCGGTTCAGGTCGCGCAGCAGCGTCAGGATCGAGCGGGTGGTCTCCGGGTCGAGGGCGCTGGTGGCCTCGTCGGACAGCAGCACCTTCGGGTCGCCGGCCAGGGCGCGGGCGATGCCGACGCGCTGCTTCTGGCCACCGGAGAGCTGGGCCGGGTAGGCGCCCGCCTTGTCGGCGAGGCCGACCAGGTCGAGCAGCTCCAGTGCCTTGCGGGAGCGTTCCCTGCCGGACTTGCCGAGGATCTCCAGCGGCAGTTCGACGTTGTCCTGGACGGTCCGGGAGGACAGCAGGTTGAAGTGCTGGAAGACCATGCCGATCCGGCTGCGCGCCTGCCGCAGTTCCCTTCCGGCGCGTGAGCCGCGGCCGGCCAGGCCGGTGAGGTCCTGTCCGGCGACCGTCACGGTGCCGGAGGTGGGGCGCTCCAGGAGGTTGACGCAGCGGATCAGCGAGGACTTGCCGGCGCCGGACTGGCCGATGACGCCGTACACCTCGCCTTCGCGGACGTGCAGGTCGACGCCGTCCAGGGCGGTGACCTCGCGGCCGCGCGAACGGTAGACCTTGGTCAGGTCCGTTGTGGTGATCACGTGGGTTTCCGTCACTGTCGAGTGCGCGGGCGTGGGTGTGCCCGGGCACAGGTGCATTCGTTCAGGGACGCGACACGGTTCTCGCTGGGGCGGGGAACCGGAGAGAACATGTGCGCGGGCGGCTTGGTGTCACGCACGGCTCAGGGCGTGCGGACATGCCGCGGTCTCGCTTCGGGGCGCGAGCTCAGGGGGTGGTGCGGGGGCCCTCTAGAAGGCGCACATTCGACACATACAACGAGCACCGGGCGTCATGGTCGCCTCGGTCGCGGGGATGCGGTCGCTCGTCGTGGTCATGCCGTCAGTAAAACACGCGTACGGTCCTGACCGGCCGTCGCTGTCCGGATGCTGGACAGTGGTGGACAGGGTCCGGACACGACCGGATCCCGTCAGCCTCGGAGGGAGATCTCCACACCCTGCTCGGTGACCAGTGCGGACAAGGCCGACAGGTTCTCGACCACCAGATCGGCCTGGAGCTCGTCGGCCTGGTGGGTTGTGGCCAACGCCACGGTGGTCATGCCGGCGGCCCGGCCGGCCGTCAGACCCGCGGGGGCGTCCTCGAAGACGACGCACCGGGCGGGGTCGACGCCGAGGGTGCGGGCGGCGAGCAGGTAGGGCTCGGGGGCGGGCTTGCCGCGGGTGACGTCGTCGGCGGCGACGAGCGTCTTGGGCAGGATGCCGACGGCGTCGAGCCGGGCCTCGGCCAGCCGCCTGGTGGCGGAGGTGACGACGGCCCAGCGCTCGGCGGGCAGGGCGTCGAGGAAGGCGCGGGTCCCCGGCAGCAGGTGCACACCGCCGTTGGGCACGTCCTCCACCTCCAGGTCCTCGATCCGCGCGACGGCCTCCGGCACGACGTCGGCGGGCAGCAGGTCGGCGGCTATCTCGGCGGCCGGCCGGCCGTGCAGCTCGACCCGGGCGAACTCCTCGGCCGTGATCCCGTACTCCGTGGCCCACCGCGTCCAGCAGCGGTCCACCGAGGCGAGGGAGGAGACCAGGGTTCCGTCGTTGTCGAACAGCAGGGCGTGCGCGTGGATCTTCATGCCCTCGACCCTACGGTGCCGGCCAGGGCCGCAGGCATCGGGCCTTTTCGGCCGTAATAAGGTCGCAGCATGCTTGATGCCCTGACGCTGGTGACCGGCGTCGCCGCGCTGCTGCTCGCCGCCTGGTGCGGCTGGGCCGCCTACCGTGACCAGCCGACGAAGGACTGGCACTTCATCGGGATGGCCGTGGTCACGCTGCTGACGCTGATCCAGCTGGTGGCGGGGATCGTGCTGCTGGCGCGGGGCGAGAAGCCGGAGCAGGGCACGACGATCTTCGTGGCGTATCTGCTCGGGGCGTTCGCGTGCGTCCCGGCGGCGGGGTTCATGTCACTGGCGGAGCGCACCCGGTGGGGTTCGGTGACGGTCGCCGCCGGCGGTGTGGTGCTGGCTGTGCTGGAGGTGCGGCTCTATGACATCTGGGGAGGCTGAGGTGAGCCGGCGGCGGCTGATCAGCGGGCCGGGCACGCTGCTGGTGTGGCTGTACGGGGTGATGGTCGTGGGCGCGGTGTCGCGGTCCGCGTATCAGATCGCGACGGAGTTCGACCGGGCGCCGCTGGCGTACTCACTGTCCGCCGTGGCGGGTGTCGTGTACGGGTTCATCACGTACTCGCTGGTGCGGGGCGGGGAGACGGCGCGTAAGGCTGCGCTGGCGTGCTGTGTCGCCGAGTTGGTGGGTGTGCTGACGGTGGGGACGTGGACGTTGATCGAGCCGTCGGCGTTTCCGGATGCGACCGTGTGGTCGGACTTCGGGATGGGTTATCTGTTCATCCCGATCCTGTTGCCGGTGTCGGCGATTTACTGGCTGCGGGCTTCGCGTTCGCGGGATGGGGATGCCGCCTGAGGTGATCAGGCGGCCGCGGGCCGTGTGTGGTTGCTCGCGCATTCCCCCGCGCCCTGAATTAAGCCATCAAGCTGTCGCTGCGTACGCGCCCGCCGGCTTCTCCAGGACGATCATCGGGATGCCGTCCGCGCCCTGGGACGTGCCCACCGTTTCGTAGCCCACCTTGCGGTAGAGGCGGAGGTGGCCCTCGCTGCGGTGACCGGTGTGGAGGCGGAAGCGCTTGGCGCCGTGCTGGTCCGCGAGGGCCGATTCGGCCGCCCTGAGGAGGCGGGCGCCGATGCCGTGGCCCTGGAGGCGGGGGTGGACGCAGAGCTTGCCGATGGCGGCGGCGCCGTCCTCGGTCACCGAGCCGCGGACCGAGCCGACGACCTCCTCGCCGAGCCGGGCCACGAAGACGCAGTCGCGGGCGACCTCCTCGCGGACCGAGTCGAGGGTTTGGACGAGCGGGTCGATGCGGTAGTTGCCGTACAGCGCCGCCTCCGTCTGGAAGCACAGGTATTGCAGCCTGAAGATCTGCTCCGCGTCCTGCTCGGTCGCCGCAGAGATGGTCACGCTCATGCCCATGTGCGCACGCCTCCCGCTCATCTGATCACCTGTCGTTCCTCACTCCTATCCCCCTCCTCAGCGGGCCGCAACCTCCGGTGTGAGCAATCTGCGCAGACATCCCAGGCATCTGGAACGTTCCGGACCAAGACTCCCCTGTGAGATACCCAACTCCCCTGCGATTTCCCGGTATGTCAGGTCCTCGGGAGAGAGCAGGGCCTCCACCAGCCGGGGGCAGCGGCCCGGGAGGCGGCGTACGGCCGCGCGCAGGGCACGGCCGCGGGCGGCGGCGAGGGCGAGCTGCTCGGGGCCGCGGTCTCCGTCATCAGCGGGTTCGACGCCGTACGGCCGTTCGAGGCGGCTCGTACGGCGGGTGCGGCGCGCTTCCGAGCGGACGGCCCGGCGGAGCCATTGGTGCGGGTCGGGCGGCGGCCCCTCGGCGTCGACGCGCTCCAGCAGGCGGAGCCAGACCGCCTGCTCCAGGTCGCCCGGCTCGGCCCCGGCGGCATATGCCTCCGCGGAGGCCTCGGCCGTGAGCAGCGGGCGGAGCGCGGTGACCAGGTCATGCGTCATATGCGGAGCGACGCGGCCGCCCGGGCCACGGGTTGCCCGGGCAGCCGAAGCTCACTCGACCGGGGGGTGTGGGCTCACATGTTGACGCTCAGCCGCTGACGAAGTCCTCGCGGGCCAGCACGCCCGTGTCGGGCTGGTCCGTGAAGACGCCGTCGATACCGGTCGCGAAGTAGGCCTTGTACGCGCCGAACACGTCACCGTAGGCGTCCGCGTCGGTGCCCTTGCGGAAGTTCGCGGGCAGGAAGGGGTTCTCGTTGCGCAGCGTCCACGGGTGCAGGATCAGGCCCGCCTTGTGCGCGTCCGCGACGAGCGTCGTGGGCTGCGTGAGATTGCCCTTGGCGTCGCGCGGGACGATCAGGTCGAGGGTCGGGCCGATGCCCTGCGCGTAGGAGGCGATCTCCCGCAGGCCGGCGGGCTTGACCAGGTCGGCGACCGTGCGGGGGTCGCCCGTCTCGACGAAGTCCCAGGGGCGGGTGTCCGCCGAGGACAGCAGGACGACCAAGGGGTTGTCGACGAGCTGGTCGAGGCGCTCGATGCTGGTCGGCTCGAAGGACTGGAGGATGACCGGGGAGGTGCGCCGGTCCTTGCGGTACTTGCGCAGCAGCTTGGCGACCCGCTCCTCCAGGGGGAGGCCCTGCTTGCGGAAGTAGGTGGGGTGCTTGAGCTCGGGGTAGATCCACACCTGCTTGCCGCGCTTGCGGGTCTGCTCGTCCTGCCACTTCAGGACCTCTTCGAAGGTGGGGATCTCCCAGCGGCCGTTGTAGAGGGTGTTGTGCGGGCGGTTGGCCGGGATGCGCTCGATCGCCCGCAGGGTCTTCAGCTCGGTGAGCGTGAAGTCCTCGGTGAACCAGCCGGTGGTGGAGACGCCGTCGAGGAGCTTGGTCTTCTTGCGGTCGGCGAACTCGGGGTGGTCGGCGACGTCCGTGGTGCCGCCGATCTCCGGCTCGTGCCGGCAGACGAGGTGACCGTCCTTCGTCGGCACCAGGTCGCCCGCCTCGACGATGTCGGCACCCATGTCGAGGGCCAGCTGGTACGAGCCGAAGGTGTGCTCCGGGCGGTAGCCGCTGGCCCCGCGGTGGCCGACGATCGTCGGCTTGGGCAGGCTCTTCAGCCCGCCATGCCCGCCGTGCCCGCCGCGCCGGGCGCTGTCGGCTCTCGCCGTGCCGGTCATGCCGAGGACCGCTCCCCCGGCGCCGAGGACCGCCGCGCCGAGCAGGGCCCGCCGTCCCGTTCCGCTCGTCTCCTCGTTCGGCCTCTGCGTTCCCATGAGCGCCCTCCCTGCCGTCGGCTCGTCAGTGCGGGCCGATCGTACGGGCGCGTACATGACGGGTGGGAGACGCCGGGCGGAACACGTGGGTGACGTCGGATGTCGTAGTGGCTGGTGGGAGCGAGGAACTGACGGCTCGTCGGCGACTCGCCGGGTCCGTCACGTCCCGGCGATTCGGTGCGGCGGTTCTGGGAACGCGTCCGATACGTCCGGGGAGCGACGTCCGTCACATGTGGCGGCCGGGTTACGGATCACCCACAGCGGGTCACCGCAGGTAAACACGCGTCAACGATGCGTAAGACCTTGGTTAAGTCCCGTGCCCGATGTGCGCGACCCCCGGAACCCCGAGTATCGTCCTCACCTGCACAGACTCATACCGCATCCCTTGACACGGAGGGCCCGTTGTCCCGCTTCGCGCTCATCAAGGCAGTGCTCGGCCCGATCATGCGCCTGATGTTCCGCCCTCAGGTGGAAGGTGCGGAGCACATTCCCGGCGACGGTCCGGTCATCCTGGCCGGCAACCACCTGACGTTCATCGACTCGATGATCCTGCCGCTGGTCTGCGACCGTCAGGTCTTCTTCATCGGCAAGGACGAGTACGTGACCGGGAAGGGCCTCAAGGGCCGGCTGATGGCCTGGTTCTTCACCGGTGTCGGCATGATCCCCGTCGACCGTGACGGTGGCCGGGGCGGGGTCGCCGCGCTGATGACCGGGCGCCGGGTCCTGGAGGAGGGGCGCGTGTTCGGGATCTACCCGGAGGGGACGCGGTCGCCCGACGGGCGTCTCTACCGGGGCCGGACCGGCATTGCCCGGCTCACGCTGATGACGGGGGCGCCGGTGGTGCCGTTCGCGATGATCGGTACGGACAGGCTTCAGCCGGGTGGGGCGGGTCTCCCCCGGCCGGGGAAGGTCACCGTCCGGTTCGGTGAGGCCATGGAGTTCTCCCGGTACGAGGGCATGGACCGGGACCGGTACGTGCTGCGGGCCGTGACCGACTCGGTGATGACTGAGGTCATGCGGTTGTCCGGGCAGGAGTACGTGGACATGTACGCGAGCAAGGCGAAGGAAGCGGCGTAGTTCTTTGGCCGTGGGGGCTGGTCGGCAGTCCCGCCCCTACAGGGGCGCGTTCTCCGGCGGGCCGCCATTCGTCTGACCGTCCCCCGAAGCCGGGAACCACAGGACGAACGTAGAGCCCTCCCCCACCCGTGAGAACAGGCGGACCTGGCCGCCGTGCGATTCCACGATCTGTCTGACGATCGCCAGGCCCAGGCCGGCGTGGCGGTCCCGGCCGCCGCCGTTGCCCTTGGCCCGCCAGAAGCGGTCGAAGACCCTCGCCCGGTCGTCGTCGCCTATCCCCGGGCCTTCGTCCCGTACCGCCGTCCACAGCCAGGAGCCGTCCCGGCCGGCCGCGACGGTGATGCGGGAACCCGGTGGGGCCAGCCGTACCGCGTTCGACAGCAGATTGCCCACCGCCCGGCGCAGGGCGTCGTGGTCGCCGATGACCGTGAGACCGGGGGCGAGACGGCGGTGCAGGAGCTGGCCGCGTTCGGCGGCGAGCGGGGCGAACTCCTCGCAGGCCTCTCCGGCGGCCGCCGCGAGGTCGACGTCGGCGTCGGCGAGGGCGGGGGCGCTGCGGCGGGCGGTGGCGAGCAGGTCCTCGACCAGGCGGGTCATGCGGGTGGTGGCCCGGTCGACGCTGCGGGCGGCGGTACGGCGGTCCTCCTCGCCCGAGTCCTCCGCCGTCAGTACGGCGTCGACGTTGGCTCGGATGATCGCCAGCGGGCTGCGCAGTTCGTGGGAGGCGTCGTCGATGAGCTGGCGCTGGGCGCGGAAGGCCTCGTCGAGGCGGTCGAGCATGGAGTCGACGGTGTCGGCGAGGTCGCGCAGCTCGTCCTTGGGGCCGGTGAGGCGGATGCGCTGGGAGAGGTCGTTGGCCTGGATCTCGGCTGCCGTGCGGGAGATCGCGCGGACGGGGCGCAGGGCGCGTCCGGCGAGGATCCAGCCGATGACGGGGCTGGCCACGGCGAGCGCGCCGAGCACGATGAAGGAGAAGTTGCGCAGGTTGCCGAGGGTCTCGTAGTTGACGGCCGCCTCGACCTCCTGGAGCTTCACGGCGTCGAACTGACCCATGTAGACGCCGTTGACGTACTTCTCGGCGCGGAACTGCTTGCTGACCGGGTGGGCCTCGCCGCTGCGCTCGACCGCGAAGTAGGTGGCGCCGAGGACGAGGGCGGTGAGGAGGAAGAGGAGGCCGGAGTAGAGGACGGTGAGGCGGAAGCGGATGGTGTGCGTGAAGGCGGGCAGCCGGATCCGGGTCCTGAGCGGCCGGAGCATCGTCGTCACGGCGTCTCCTTCAGGCGGTAGCCCTGCCGTATCACCGTCTCGATGAGCGGATCGTCCTCCCCGGTGACCTTGCGGCGCAGCGAGCCGACGGTGACGCGGACGGTGTTGGTGAACGGGTCGGCGTGTTCGTCCCAGACGTGTTCGAGCAGTTCCTCGGCCGGGACGACACGCCCGGGGCGGGTCATCAGGTAGTGCAGGACGCCGAACTCCTTGGGGGTGAGCGGGAGCCTACGGTCCCCTCGGTACGCCTCGAAGCGGGCGGTGTCCAGGCGGAGCTCGCCGACCTCGACGACGGAGGTGCCGCCGTCCTCGCGGCGCAGCAGGGCGCGGATGCGGGCGAGGAGCTCGGGCAGCGCGAAGGGTTTCACGAGGTAGTCGTCGGCGCCCTCGTCGAGGCCGCGTACCCGGTCGGCGAGGCGGTCGCGGGCGGTGAGCATCAGGATGCGGGGGCCACCGGGGGTGGCGCGGACGGCGCGGCAGACGGAGAAGCCGTCGCCGTCGGGCAGGTTGAGGTCCAGCAGGACCAGGTCGTAGTCGTTCACGGTGAGCTTCTCGGTGGCGGTGCCGACGTCGGGGGCGGCGTCGACCGCGTAGCCGGCCCTGATCAGGCCCACCTTGAGGGCGACGACGAGGTCTTCCTCGTCCTCGACGACCAGCAGTCGCATGGGCGCGGCCCCCTTCAGCCACCGTCGATGATGGTCCGGGCGGCCTCCACCGCGTCGCCCACGGGGATCGCGAAGCCGATGCCGATGGAGCCGCCTCTGTTCTGGTCCAACGTCGCGATGGCCGTGTTGATGCCGATGACGCGCCCTTCGTTGTCGACCAGCGGTCCGCCGGAGTTGCCCGGGTTGATCGAGGCGTCGGTCTGGAGCGCCCTCCGCGGTCCTCCCCCGCTGCCCTCGCCGAGCCGGACGGAGCGGTCCAGCGCGCTGACGATGCCGGAGGTGACGGTGCCGCTCAGGCCGAGCGGGGAGCCGATGGCCAGGACGGTGTCGCCGACGGCCGGGCGGGTGCCGGTGGCGAGGTCGGCGGCGCGCAGGCCGCGGGACGTCTCCGGCTCCAGTACGGCGACGTCGTGGGCGGGGTCGTCGCCGATCACCTCGGCACTGAGCCGACGGCCGTCCTGAAGCTCGACGGACACGCGTGAACTGCCTTCCACCACATGAGCGTTGGTGAGGATGCGGCCCCGCTCGTCGAAGACGAATCCGGAGCCCTGGCCGCGGTCCGCCCGGACGGAGACCACGCTGGGCAGCACCCGGGCGGCGACGGCCTGGAGGTCGCCCGGGGCGCGGGCGGCCGGTGCGGAGGCGGGTACGGGGTCGTCGTCGCCGAGTGCCCCGGCGGCGTACCCGGCCAGACCGCCCGCGAGGACCGCGGCCAGAACGGCGGCGGCCAGGGGGCGGGGGGTGCGGGCCGGGCGCGTGGGCGGAGGGTGCTGTGTGGTGCGGGAGGGCGGTGGGGCCGGTGGTCCGAGGGGTTCGGTGTGCTCGCGCGGGCGGCCCGGGAGGAAGGACGGGCCGCGGGGCTCGCCCAGGCCGGAGCGGGGATGCGGGTCGGGCACGGTCGTACCTCCTTCGTCACGGGAGCCGCGAGAACCACAGCAGGGACAGCGCGGCCGTCACGAGTGCCGTGACCAGGCCGGCGGCCACGAACCACTGCCAGATCTCGCGCTCCTCGGTGCGGTAGCCGACGGAGCTGCCGATGTCCTCGTAGACCGCCTGGAGTTCCTCTCCCGTGGCGGCCTCGTGGTAGTCGCCGCCGGTGCGGGAGGCGAGGTTCTCCAGAGTCGGGCCGTCGACGGGGACCTGGAGGATGCGGCCGCCGCCGAGGTCGACGACGCCGTCCTCGGTGCCGTAGGCGATCGTCGAGACCGGGATGCGGTCGCCGGCCGCCTCCTCGGCCGCCGACTCGACCGAGCGGCCGGAGGTGTTGGCACCGTCGGACAGCAGGACGATGTGCGCGGGCGGTGGCTCGGACTCGGCCTGCCGGTCGAGCGCGCGGATGGCGTCGCGGGCGGCGATGACGGCGTCGCCGATCGCCGTGGCCTGGCCGAGGGTGAGCTGCTCGATGGCCGAGCGCAGCACCACGCGGTCGGTGGTCGGCGGCACCGCGACCGTGGCCGAGCCGCTGAAGGAGACCAGTCCGGTGTTGAACCGCTCGGGCAGCCGGTCGACGAACGCGAGGGCGGCGCGCTGGGCGGCCACGAAGCGAGTGGGGTCGACGTCGGTGGCCTCCATGGAGCCGGACGTGTCGAAGGCGATCATGATCGTGGCCCGCTCCCGGGGGACCTGTACGTCGGCCGTCGGCCGGGCGAAGCCCAGCACCAGCAGCGCGAGCGTGGCACAGAAGACGGCGGCGGGGAGGTGCCGGCGCCATCCGGGCCGGCTGGGCGCGACCTTGTCGAGCAGGTCGAGGTTGGTGAAGCGGACGGCGTAGCGGCTGCGTCGGCGCTGGACCAGTACATACGCGGCGACCAGGCCCGCGAGCGGCACGAGCAGCAGGAGCCACCCGGGTGAGCGCAGACTCATCGTGCCTCCCTCATGCCGTCCCGCCGCCGGCCCGGCGCCGCTGCGTCTCGACGTACCGGACGACGTCGCGGACCCAGTCCCGGTCGGTGCGCAGCCGCAGATGGGCGGCGCCCGCGCCGCGGAGGGACTGCCGGATCAGTGCCCGTTGCTCCAGCGCGGCCCGTGCGTAGCGCTCCCGCAGGCCCCGGGTGTGCGTGGAGACCTCGCGGCTGCGTCCCGTCTCCGGGTCGACGACCGTGAGCAGCCCGACGGGCGGCAGGTCCAGTTCGCGCGGGTCGACGATCTCCACGGCGAGGACCTGGTGCCGGCGCGCGAGGATCTTCAGGGGCTGTTCCCAGCCGGTCTCCAGGAAGTCGGAGACGACGGCGACCAGGCCGCGGGCGGGCAGCACGCGCAGGCTGTGGAGGGCGTCGGCGAGGTGGTGTGCCGGGGGGCCGGGGGTGACGCGCGGGCGTTCGAGGGAGGTCCGCAGGATCGCGAGCAGGTGGCGGCGGCCGGTGCGGGGCGGGATGCGCCGGCCGCCGTACGGTCCGCCTCCCGGGGGATGGTCCCCGGGGCCCTGTCCGGCGAAGACGGCGCCGAGGCGGTTGCCGGCCCGTTCGGTGAGGAAGGCGACGGCGGCCGCCGCGCCCACCGCGAGGTCCCGTTTCTCCATCCGGGCGGTGCCGAAGTCCATGCTGGCGGAGGCGTCGAGGACGATCCAGGTGGTGAGTTCGCGGTCGGCGAGGGTGAGGCGGACGTGCGGGACGGTGGTGCGGGCGGTGGCGTTCCAGTCCATCCGGCGGACGTCGTCACCGATGACGTACGGCCGGGTCTCCGCGACCTCGTCGCCGGGCCCCGGCACGAGGGACGGGTGGTCGCCCTGGAGCAGGCCGTCGGGGTGCCGGGTGAAGAGCAGCTCCAGGTGCCGCAGCGCCTGCTCGGGGGTCAGTTCGCCCAGAGCCGGGGTCATGCCGCCGCCTCCTCGGCCGCCTGACGAGGGCTGATCCGCGGCCGTTCCACCGAGGCGAGCACCTCGTCGACGATCTGCGGCCCGGTCATTCCGTCGGCGAGCGCGTCGAAGGAGAGGACCAGTCGGTGCCCGACGACCTCGTGCGCCAGGTCGCTCACGTCCTCGGGCAGGACGTAGCCGCGGCCCCGCAGCAGGGCCAGCGCGCGGGCGGCGGCGACCAGGCCGAGGGTGGCGCGCGGACCGGCGCCGTGGGCCAGCCGCCGCTCCGGCCCGGCGAGTTCACGCGTCGCGCAGACGAGCCGTACGGCGTACTCGGCGACGGCGTGGTGCACGAACACCTCGTCGGTGGTCCGCTGGAGCGCGACCAGCCGCTCGGGGGTGAGGACCCAACGCGGCCTGGGCGGGTCGACGCTCATCCGGTAGAGGATGGCGAGTTCCTCGGACTCGCTGGGCGCGGCGACGTCCACCTTGAGCAGGAAGCGGTCGCGCTGGGCCTCGGGGAGGTGGTAGACGCCCTCGGACTCGATCGGGTTCTGGGTGGCGAGGACGAGGAAGGGTTCGGGGACGGGGAGCGTGGTGCCGCCGATGGAGACCTGGTGCTCGCCCATGACCTCCAGCAGGGCGGACTGGACCTTGGCGGGGGCGCGGTTGATCTCGTCGGCCAGGACGATGTTGGCGATGACCGGGCCGGGTTCGATGTCGAAGGTCTCCTGGGAGGGCCGGTAGATCCGGGTGCCGGTGATGTCGGAGGGGACGAGGTCGGGCGTGAACTGGAGCCGGGCGAACCGTCCGCCCACGACGTGCGCCAGGGTCTTCGCGGCGAGCGTCTTGGCGACGCCCGGCACGCCCTCCAGCAGGCAGTGGCCGCGGGCCAGCACGGCGGTGAACATCCGCTCCACCATGCGGTCCTGGCCGACGATCACCCGCTTGACCTCGAAGAGGGCCTCTTCCAGGAGCTTGCCGTCGGGGGTCATGGCGGCCGGGGCGGTGGACACGGTCACAGCTCCGAGGCGGGGTCGCCGCCGCTCGGGGCGGTGCCACTCGGGGCGGTGCCACTCGGGGCGGTGCCGCCGTCCTTCCACGGGCAGTCCTCGTCGCCCGCCGCGCCCCCGCCGGACGAGGTGCCCTCCTCGACGACGAACCTGACCTGCTCGCGGGGCGTCTCGTCACCGTCGGCGGCGAGTGCGACACCGCCACCCGCGAGCCCGGCGGCGGCCAGGACGGAGACGGTGACGATCGCCTTCTTCGTACGACGTGTCATGATCGGTGGCTCCTTCGGCCGTGGGGAACGACGTCGGGTACGGAGCCAAGACCATCAGGCGAGGGCGAAAACGGGCTTAAAGACGGGGCTGAGCAGGGGTGGTGGCAGGCCCGGGCCATACGCCTAGGAGTGTTCCGCCCCGCTCTCCAGCCGCTGCCCCCGCAGCAGGAACCACGCCGCCACCGCCGCCGCCAGCAGGACCGCCGCCCCGACGCCCGCCGCGAGGGCCAGGCCGTCGACGAAGGACGTGCGGGCCGCGTCCAGCATGGCCTCGGCGGTGTGCGCGGGCATGCCCGCGGCCGCCTCGACCGCGCCGCCCAAGGACTCGTGCGCCGCGGCCGGAGTGCCCGCCGGGCCGGTGAAGTCGCGGTAGACGCCGGTCACGATGGAGCCGAGCACGGCGATGCCGAGGGCCGCGCCGAGTTCGTACGCCGTCTCGGACACGGCGGACGCCGAACCCGCCTGCTCCTTGGGCACGCCGGAGAGGATCACGTCGGCGGTCACGGTGAACGAGAAACCGGCTCCGACGCCGACCACCAGCAGCGCGGCCCCGAGCAGCGGGTAGCCGGTGGACTGGTCGATCACCGTGAGCGCGGCCAGGGCGAGGCCGATCGCCGCGAGCCCCCCGGAGACGACGGCCCGCACCGAGAAGCGCCGGGCCGCGCGCCCCGCGACCAGACCGGCCACCACCGCGCCGATCGCGGCGGGCAGTTCCGCCAGGCCCGCCTCGAACGGGCGCCTGCCCTGGACGAGTTGCAGGTACTGGGAGAGGAAGAACACCAGCCCGGACAGACCGAGGATGGTCAGCAGGTCGGCCAGCACCGCGCCGCTGAAGCCGCGGTTGCGGAACAGCCGCATGTCCAGCAGCGGGGCCGGAAGCGTGAGCTGGCGGCGTACGAACCCGTAGAGGGCGGCCACGCCCAGCAGGCCCGCGGCCAGGGTGCTCCACGCGAAGCCGTGCGTGGCGGCCTCCTTGATCGCGTACACGACACCGACCATGCCGACCAGCGACAGCACGACACTGGCCAGGTCCCAGGGACCGGGGTTCGCGGTGCGCGACTCGGGCAGCAGCTTGACGCCGACGAGGACCAGGACGGCCATCACGGGCAGATTGATCAGGAAGACCGAGCCCCACCAGAAGTGCTCCAGCAGGAACCCGCCGACGATCGGGCCGACGGCCGTGCCCGCGGAGGCGGTGGCGCCCCAGATGCCGACGGCGAAGCTGCGTTCGCGCGGGTCGTGGAAGAGGTTGCGGATCAGGGCGAGCGTGGCCGGCATCAGGGTCGCGCCGGCGACGCCGAGCAGCGCCCGCGCCACGATCAGCATCTCCGGTGTCGTGGCGTAGGCGTTGAACACGGATATCGCGCCGAACGCCGTGGCACCGACCAGCAGGATCCGCTTGCGGCCGATACGGTCGCCGAGGCTGCCCATGGAGACGAGCAGACCGGCGATGACGAACGAGTAGACGTCGCCGATCCACAGCAGCTGCGTGCCGGAGGGCTTCAGGTCCTCGCTGATGTAGGGGGTCGCGAGACCGAGGACGGTCGCGTCGACGGCCACCAGCAGCACGGCGAGGACGAGGACGCCGAGCGCGAGCCAGCGGCCCGGGCGCTTCACCGCCTCGGCCGTCTCAGCCGGCTGCAAGGTGCTGGTCATGATTCCTCTCTCCGTAGTGCGCCGCCGAGCAGCAGCTCGACGATCATGTGCTGGAAGTCCTTGGGGGCGCCCTTGCCGCTCTGCACCATCCAGGCGCCGGAGGCCAGCAGGCCGTAGAGCGCCTCGGTGAGCCAGGCCGGCGTGAGGTCGATGCGGAACTCGCCGCCGAGCTGGCCGCGCCGGAACAGGGCGGAGATCCGGTCGTCGATCAGGGTCCAGCCCGGGTTCTGCTCCTCGCCCTCGAAGAGCTGGTTCTCGGTGTAGAGGAACCCGAGGAGTCCGGCGGCGGGCTCGATGGCCCCGACCAGCCGGCGGACGGCCTCGCTGGCCGTGCCCTCGTCGAGCCGGGCGGCGTCCAGCGCGGCCTCGCACTCCGCGATGCCCAGCGATTCCAGCGCGCGGACGAGGGCGTCACGCCCGGCGAAGTGGCGGTGCAGCGTGGCGCGGCTGATCCCGGCGGCCTTGGCGACCTCGTCCATGGTCGCGGTGGCTTTGTGGGTCAGCAGGGCCGCGGCGCTGCGCAGCACGTGGTCGGGATCGACAGCCATGAGACAACCATACTCCATATGAGACATCAATGTCTCACGCGGGGCATGCGTGAATCACGGCTGTCGGTTGACGGAGAGGTGGTGATCAGTGCCAGGGCAGCTGCCCGCGCCGCTCCCAGTACGCCCTCGGGTCCTCGGCCAGCGCGGCGAGGCGGGTCAGCTGGTGGTCGTCGAGGTCGACGACCGCCGCGTGCAGGTTGGAGGCGAGCTGGGTGGTGGTGGCCGCGCCGGAGAGGACGACGCCGGCCCAGGGCTGCCGGAGGATCACCGCCAGGGCGACGGCGTCGCACCCCAGCCCGGACTCCTCGGCGATCCCCTTCAGGACGTCCGGCGCGTGCGGCCCCGCGAGCCGCCCGTTGGCCATGCCCTCCTTGACGATCACCGTGAGCCCGGCGTCGTGGGCCTCGGCGAGGGCGGGTGCGGCGGAGGTCTCCAGCGCGTTGTACGTCGACTGGACGGTACGGAAGAGGGGGTCGCCGTCGACCGTCACGGCGAGGGCGGCGCGGATCGCGTCCGCCTGGGCGGGACCGCTGGTGGAGAAGCCGATGGTGAGTCCCTGGGCGGCGGCTTCAGCGAGCTTCGCGTGGAGTTCCTTGTCGGTGAGGGCCGGGCTGTCCGGGGTCACCGAGTGGATCTGGTAGAGGTCGAGCCGGTCGCCGAGCAGGGCGTCGGTTTCGGCGCGCTGCCGTTCATAGGTGGGCAGCGTGTGGTCCTTGACCTCGTGCGTCTCGGCGTCGGTGGACCAGTCGGCGGTGTAGGTGTAGCCCCACTTGCTGCCGACGACGATGTCGTCGAGGCCGGGCCTTGTGTTCAGCCAGTCGGCGAGGAACTCCTCCGATCGGCCGTAGGAGCGGGCGGCGTCGAAGTAGCGGACGCCTTGGGCGTAGGCGGCGTCGAGGAGTTCGTGGGTGCGGGTGCGCAGCGTCTCGACGCTGCGGTCTTCTCCCAGGTCTTCGTCCCGGCCGAGGTTGATGTAGCCGGGGCGTCCGACGGCGGCGAGGCCCAGGCCGATGTGGCATGTGGGGGTCGTTGCTGAGGCCAGGCGGGCGAAGGGCATCGCGGGCTCCGTTCGGTCGGCTGCTGATGACCAACGTAACCCCCCGATGACCTTCGCCTCAGAAGCTCGGGGCGTGCTGTGTTGTGGCGGATGCGGGTCGCCTGTGGCTTGTCGCGCAGTTCCCCGCGCCCCTTGGGTCCGCTCCCCTTAGCTCTTCTTCTTGGCCGTAGCCCACTCGTGCTGAGCCGTCACGTCCGCCTTCACCTCTGCCAGCTGGATTGCGACCGCGCTCGGGGCCGTACCGCCCCTGCCGTTGCGGGAGGCCAAGGCTCCGGGGACGTTCAGGACCGTGCGGACCTCGGGAGTCAGGTGGGACGAGATCTTCGCGAACTGCTCGTCCGTCAGCTCGTCCAGTTCCTTGCCCTCGGCCTCGGCGACCTTCACGCACTCACCGGCCACCTCGTGGGCGACCCGGAACGGTACGCCCTGCTTGACCAGCCATTCGGCGATGTCCGTGGCGAGGGAGAAGCCGGCGGGGGCCAGTTCCTCCATGCGCTCGCGGTGGACCGTGAGCGTGGCCATCATGCCGGTGAAGGCGGGGAGCAGGATCTCCAGCTGGTCGATGGAGTCGAAGACCGGCTCCTTGTCCTCCTGGAGATCGCGGTTGTACGCGAGCGGGAGGGCCTTGAGCGTGGCCAGCAGGCCCGTGAGGTTGCCGATCAGGCGGCCGGACTTGCCGCGCGCCAGCTCGGCGATGTCCGGGTTCTTCTTCTGCGGCATGATCGACGAGCCCGTGGAGAACGCGTCGTGCAGGGTCACGAAGGAGAACTCCTTCGTGTTCCAGAGGATGACCTCCTCGGCGATCCGGGAGAGGTTGACGCCGATCATCGCCGTGATGAACGCGAACTCGGCGACGAAGTCCCGGGAAGCCGTGCCGTCGATGGAGTTGCCCGAGCTGCCGTGCTCAAAGCCGAGGTCCTTCGCCACCGCCTCCGGGTCCAGGCCCAGGGAGGAGCCCGCCAGCGCGCCCGAGCCGTAGGGCGAGACCGCCGTGCGGGCGTCCCACTGGCGCAGCCGCTCCGCGTCCCGGGACAGGGACTGCACGTGGGCGAGGACGTGGTGCGCGAACAGGACCGGCTGGGCGTGCTGGAGGTGCGTACGACCGGGCATCGCCACGTCCGGGTGGGCCTCCGCGAGGCCGATCAGCGCGTCCTGGAGCTCGGCGATCAGGCCGCCGATGACGCGGGCGTGGTCGCGCAGGTACATGCGGAAGAGGGTCGCGACCTGGTCGTTGCGGGAGCGGCCGGCGCGCAGCTTGCCGCCGAGGTCGGGGCCGAGCCGCTCCAGCAGGCCGCGCTCCAGGGCGGTGTGCACGTCCTCGTCGGCGATGGTGCCCACGAAGGAGCCGTCGGCGACGTCCGCCTCCAGCCGGTCGAGCCCGGCGATCATCCGGGTCAGCTCGTCCTCGGTGAGCAGGCCCGCCTTGTGGAGCACGCGCGCGTGCGCACGTGAACCGGCGATGTCGTACGGCGCGAGCCGCCAGTCGAAGTGGACGGACGCGGACAGCTTGGCCAGGGCCTCGGCGGGACCGTCGGCGAAACGGCCGCCCCAGAGCCGTACGTCACCGCTGTTGCTGCTCACTTGCGTTGCTCCTAGAGAGGTGTGGATGTGACGCAGACCTTTATATGCCCGCGCCGGGTTCCCGTCGGGCTACGCCCGCAGGTGACGCTGTGCCGCGATCTTCGACGACAGGCAGTAGATGTCGATGAAGCCCTTGGCGGCGGACTGGTCGAAGGTGTCGCCCGTGTCGTAGGTCGCGAGGTTGAAGTCGTACAGCGACTGCTCGGAGCGCCGGCCGGTGACGACCGCGCGGCCGCCATGGAGGGTCATCCGGATGTCGCCGGTGACGTACTGGTTCGCCTCGTTGACGAAGCCGTCCAGGGCGCGCTTGAGCGGGGAGAACCACAGGCCGTCGTAGACCAGCTCGCTCCAGCGCTGTTCGACGCCCCGCTTGTAGCGGGCGAGCTCGCGCTCGACGGTGACGTTCTCCAGCTCCTGGTGGGCGGTGATCAGGGCGATCGCGCCCGGAGCCTCGTACACCTCACGCGACTTGATGCCGACGAGCCGGTCCTCGACCATGTCGATCCGGCCGATGCCCTGGGCTCCGGCGCGTTCGTTGAGCTGCTGGACGGCCTGGAGCACGGTGACGGGCCTGCCGTCGACGGCGACCGGGGCGCCCTCCTTGAAGGAGATGACCACCTCGTCGGGCTCGCGGGCGACGGCCGGATCCTGCGTGTACTCGTAGATGTCCTCGATCGGCGCGTTCCAGATGTCCTCGAGGAAGCCGGTCTCGATGGCGCGGCCGAAAACGTTCTGGTCGATGGAGTACGGCGACTTCTTGGTGGTCGCGATCGGCAGGCCCTTGTCCTCGCAGAAGGCGATGGCCTTGTCGCGGGTCATGGCGTAGTCGCGGACCGGGGCGATGCACTTGAGGCCGGGGGCGAGGGCGGCGATGCCGGCCTCGAAGCGGACCTGGTCGTTGCCCTTGCCGGTGCAGCCGTGGGCGACGGTCGTGGCGCCGTGCTTGCGGGCGGCGGCGACGAGGTGCTTGACGATCGCCGGCCGGGACAGGGCGGAGACCAGCGGATAGCGGTCCATGTAGAGGGCGTTGGCCTTGATCGCCGGGAGGCAGTACTCCTCGGCGAACTCGTCCCTGGCGTCGGCCACTTCGGCCTCCACCGCGCCGCACGCGAGGGCGCGCTTGCGGATGACGTCCAGGTCCTCGCCGCCCTGGCCGACGTCCACCGCGACCGCGATGACCTCGGCGCCCGTCTCCTCGGCGATCCAGCCGATGGCGACGGAGGTGTCAAGACCGCCTGAGTAGGCGAGTACGACGCGCTCGGTCACGGGTTCTTCCCCTCATACTGCGAACACTGGCCTGCATGATTATGCAGACCTCCGCATGATTCGTCAATGCACCTCGGATCGAGGGCCTGATTCCGGCCATGCCGAGATGAATTTGAAGATCCTTTGAACGCGCGAAACCGCTTACTCGTACCTCTCGCCGAACGCAGGCGCCGCGTTTTGAAACACCGACGACACCCCCGACCCCTAGTGAGGCATCCGCATGTCCAGGGCTCTTCCGAAGTACAACAAGCGTCGCGTCGGCTTCATCGGCGGCGCCGCCGCGGTGGCACTGTCCGGCACGGTGATCGCCGGCTTCGCCCTCGCCGGGGAGACGCCGGACAGCGGCGCGACGAACGCCCGGACGCTGGCGGGTCCCGGCACGATCACGTGCCCGGACGTCACCGGCGAGCTGCCGGACATCCCCGCCTCGGCGCAGGCCGAGGTCGACCGCAATCTCGGCGATCTGCAGACCCAGATCGAGGAGGCCAACAAGCGCCTCGTCGACACCGTCGGCCAGGGCGGACCGAACTTCGTCCAGAACGCCATCCTCGGCCCGCTGGAGGACAAGCGCGTCGCCGCCCTGAACCGCATCGAGACCGCCATCGGACGTGCCGCCGAGAAGCCGGAGGGCCTGGAGGCCTTCGCCGCCTGCCAGCTCAACGCCGACGGCGGTGCCGGAGCGGGCGAGGCCGCGGGCGGAGAGGCGGGCGCCGGCGAGGAGGCCGGCGCCGAAGCCGGCGCGGGCGCCGAAGCCGGGGCAGGTGCCGAGGCCGGCGCGGGCGCCGAAGCGGGTGCGGGCGAGGAAGCCGGTGCGGGCGCCGGAGAGGACGCGGGCGCGGGCGAGGCGGGGAACGCGGGCGCCGGCTCGATCACCTGCCCGGACGTCGCCTCCCAGCTGCCGGCTGTCCCGGCCTCCGCCCAGGCCGAGGTCGACCGCAACCTCGGCGATCTGAACACCCAGATCGAGGAGGCCAACAAGCGCCTCGTCGACACCGTCGGCCAGGGCGGACCGAACTTCGTCCAGAACGCCATCCTCGGCCCGCTGGAGGACAAGCGCGTCGCCGCGATCAACCGCATCGCCACCGCCATCGGCCGCACGGCCGAGCGTCCGGCGGGTCTCGACTCCCTGGCCGCCTGCACGCTCACCAAGTGAGGTGACAGGCGCCGTGGCCGCCCCGCGTGAGCGCCGGCCGGGGCGGCCACGGGCAGGCGCCCGGGGGCGGGGTCCGGCAGAGGTGACCGGATCCCGCAATTTCTTAGGCAACCGAAAGGTCATCTCCCATAATCTTTAGACATGGGAAAGACCTATGAACGCATAGAAGGCCGGCTCCGCTCGTTCATCGAGGCGCAGCCGGTCTTCTTCACCGCCACCGCTCCCCTGTCCGCCGACGGCACGGTCAACCTCTCCCCCAAGGGCCTCAAGGGCTCCTTCGTGGTCCTCGACGACCACACCGTCGCCTACCTCGACTTCGCCGGCTCCAACGCCGAGACCATCGCCCATCTGCGGGAGAACGGGCGGATCACCCTGATGTGGTGCGCCTTCCAGGGCCCGCCGAACATCGTCCGGGTGCACGGCCGCGGGGAGCCGGTCTTCCGGGACGACCCCCGTTTCGGGGAGCTGCTCGGCCACTTCCCCGACATCGACCCGGCACAGCACGGGCTGCGCGCGATCATCGTCGTCACAGCCGAACTCGTCCGCGACACCTGCGGCTACGCCGTGCCCTTCATGGCGTACGAGACGGACCGCGACCTGCACGGCAAGCGTTTCGCCCGCGAGGACGACGCCTCGCTCAGTGCCTACTTCACCAAGAAGGAGCACATCGCGACGAGCCTGGACGGACTACCCGGGCTGCCGTTGCCGCTGCCGCCCTCTACGGTCTGAGGCATGCGCCCCGGTGCCGTCGCCCTCGCCGTCTCCTGTCTCGTCGTGCTCGGCGCCGGGCCGCCCGCCCCCTCGTCTCCCCTGCCGGCCCGGATGACGGACACCGGCGGCGGCACCCAGCTGATCACCGCGGTGGCCCCCGGGACGGCCTCGACGAGGGGCACGGTCACCTGGTGGGACCTCAGGGACGGGCGGTGGGTGAAGGCGGGTTCCGCGCCCGCGCGCTTCGGAGTGAAGGGGCTGGCCGAGGGCGCGTCGCGCAAGCAGGGCACGAACACGACACCCACGGGCCTCTACGGCCTGCCGTACGCCTTCGGCATCAAGGCGGCGCCGCGCGGGACGGCGTACGGGTACCGCCGGGTGCACCGGGACTCCTGGTGGTGCCAGGACAACGACTCCCGCTCCTACAACCGCTGGACCGAGCCCCGCGCGGCCGACTGCCGGGCCTCCGAGTCCGAGCACCTGATCACCTACGGCGAGCGGTACGCACACGCGCTCGTCATCGGCTTCAACTACGGGCGTCCCGTGCGGGGACGCGGCGCGGGCATCTTCCTCCATGTCAACGGGCGTGGGGCGACGGCCGGTTGCGTGTCCGTGCCGAAGCGCGCCATGCGCACGATCCTCCGCTGGGCCGACCCGGCGAAGCGCCCGCACATCGCCGTCGGGACGGCGAGCGGGACCACCGCCGTCACCCGCTACTAAAGCGTGTCCGTAAAGTCCCGTCGTCCGCCCGGAGGGCGGGCCCCGCGGCGTTCGGTGCGTGCTCTGGGGGTACCCCCGGCCGAGGGCTGGGGGAGTGCCGGGCGGACGCCCGCGTACTGGTTGTACGCGGGTGGTCGCCCGGTGCGGCGAGTGGGGGCACCTCCCACGCCCTTAAGGCAGTGGGGGAGCGTGCCGGGCGTCGCGGGGCAGGCGGGACTTTGCGGACACCCCCTAGGGCCTGTCCACCAGACAGGCCTTGGCCCGGGAGGCCGCTGGGGAACCTGTTCGGGTTACCGCCGGTCACTCCCGTAAGCACACGACTCGGTGCACGGCTGAACACTCCCGTGTCCCGGCACGTATCTGTGGGCCAAGGGTCAAGTCCCCACGGAGGAACCGTGACCACCACGCTCGCAGGCGGCCGTGCCGCCCGCCGCCAGACGATGCGCCGCATCCGCCCGCGCCGCTCCCCGGCCGTACCGCTGCTGATCGCCCTGTGGGCGGGTGCGGCGGCCGTGCTGTGGCTGTGGTGGGACAACACACCGTCCCTCGCGGACACCTCGAGCAAGATCCTGGCCGCGGGCCGGATCACCGGCCTGCTCGCCGGCTACCTCATGGCGCTCGTCGTGCTCCAGATGGCACGGGTGCCCGCGCTGGAGCGGCGGGTGGGCACCGACCGGGTCGCCCGCTGGCACGCCATGACCGGCCGGTACACGCTCTGCCTGGTCCTCGCCCACGTCTTCCTCACCATGTGGGGCTACGCCCTCCAGGCGGGCAAGGGGCTCGGTGCCGTCGTCCAGCAGACGATCGACTCCGTCAACCAACTGCCGGACATGGGCAAGGCCGCCATCGGCACGGGCTTGTTGTTCGTCATCGGGATCCTCTCGATCGGCGGCGTCCGCCGTCTGATCGGGTACGACACCTGGTACCACGTGCACCTGCTGACGTACGCGTCGGTGTACATGACGTTCTGGCACCAGATCACCACCGGCAACGAGTTCGCCGTCGAGCCCGCCGCCAAGACCTTCTGGTACGGGCTGTACGGCGTGGTGACCGCGCTCGTCCTCTGGTACCGGATCCTCACCCCGATCCGCCTGAACCTGCGGCACCGGATGCGGGTCGAGGCGGTCATCGAGGAGACCCCGGGCATCGTGTCCGTGCTGATCGGCGGGCGCAAGCTGCACCGGATGGGCGCGGAGGCGGGCCAGTTCTTCCGCTGGCGGTTCAAGGCGCCCGGCATGCGCTTCAGTTCGCACCCGTACTCCCTGTCGGCGGCGCCCCGCCCGGACATGCTGCGGATCACCGTCAAGGCGATCGGTGACCACACCTCCCGGCTGCGCGAGCTCACGCCCGGCACCAAGGTGTGGGCGGAGGGCCCGTACGGCGCGATGACCGCGCAGCGCCGCAGCCGCGGCAAGGTACTGCTGGTCGCGGGCGGTGTCGGCATCACCCCGATGCGGGCCCTGTTCGAGACCCTGCCGGGCGCCTCCGGCGACATCACGCTGCTCTACCGGGCCAACAGCACCCAGGACCTGGCCCTGTGGAGCGAGCTCGCCAAGATCGCCGACGAGCGCGGGGCCCGGCTGATGTACGCGGTCAACAGCCCCGACGGGGAACGCCCCGACATCTCCGCGGAGTCACTCCAGCGGAAGATCCCGGACATCGGCGACCACGACGTCTTCATGTGCGGGCCGCCCGGCTTCGCGCAGTCGGTGTACGAGGCACTGCGCGGCGCGGGAGTCCCCGCCCGCCGTATCCATCACGAGTCGTTCGAGATGTGAGCGACGGGACATCAACGGCCCTTCAGGAGCTTGGAAAACGATGAGGAAGTCTCACCCCGTCCGGCGTGCCGTGCTCGCCGGCGCAGCCACCGTCTCCGGGATCGTGCTGCTGCTGTCACTGAAGCCGGCCTCCGACCCGGGCTCCGCCCAGGCCGCGGGCGGTCAGCTCCCGCCCGCGGCGGCAGGGCAGGCCCCGCAGGGCGGCGTGAACGGCGCTGTCACCGGTGACGCGGTGCAGACGCAGTACGGCGCGGTGCAGGTACGCCTGACCATGAGCGGCGGCAAGATCACTCAGGCCGAGACGGTCCAGGCCCCCAAGGGCGGCCGCAGCGACCAGATCACCGCCAGCTCCGTGCCCCGCCTCAACCAGGCGGCGGTCGCCGCCCAGAGCGCGGACATCGACGCCGTGTCCGGGGCGACGTACACCAGCGCCGGTTACAAGAAGTCCCTCCAGTCCGCCCTGGACAAGGCCAAGGCCTCGTCCGGCGGCGCGCAGGGCTCGGGCAACGCCCAGACCCTGACCGGCGATGTCGCGCAGACGCAGTACGGCCCGGTCCAGGTCCGCATCACCGTCGCCGGCGGCAAGATCACCAAGGCCGAAGCCGTCCAGGCCCCCAAGGGCGGCCGCAGCGACCAGATCACCTCCACCTCCGTCCCCCGCCTCAACCAGGCGGCCGTCGCGGCGGGGAGCGCGGAGATCGACGCGGTCTCGGGCGCCACCTACACCAGCGCCGGCTACAAGAAGTCGCTCCAGTCGGCTCTGGACAAGGCTCCGGCAGGGGGCGGCTCCTCCCAGGCCGCCGGCTCCGGGGGCGGTTCGTCCCAGGCGGCCGGCTCCGGTGGCGGCCAGGCCCAGACTCAGACCCTCACCGGCAGCGTGGCGCAGACGCAGTACGGCCCGGTCCAGGTCCGCATCACCGTCGCCGGCGGGAAAATCACCAAGGCCGAAGCCGTCCAGGCCCCCAAGGGCGGCCGCAGCGACCAGATCACCTCCACTTCCGTGCCCCGCCTCAACCAGGCAGCGGTCGCGGCCGGGAACGCGCAGATCGACGCGGTCTCCGGAGCCACCTACACCAGCGCCGGCTACAAGCAGTCCCTCCAGTCGGCGCTGGACCAGGCCGGTGGCTGACACGGTGGCCGACTCCGCACAGGCTCCCGCCGCGGTACGTCACGCGGAGGAGACGATGGGGACCGTCTTCTCCTTCGACGTCCGCGGCGGGGAACCCGACGCGGTGCGCGCGGCGGTGGACGAGGCCGTCGCCGGGCTGCACCGGGTCGACGAGGTGTTCAGCACGTACCGCGAGGACAGCCAGGTCTCCCGGCTGCAACGCGGTCGGCTGACGGTCGGTGAGTGCGATCCCGAGGTCGCCGAGGTCCTGGAGCTGGCGGCCGAGGCGGAGCGGCTGAGCGCCGGCTGGTTCAGCACCTCGTACGGGGGCCGCCTCGATCCCACCGGCATCGTGAAGGGCTGGGCGGTCGAGCGGGCGGCGCGGCAGTTGGCGGCGATGCCCGGCGTGACCGGGGTGAGCGTCAACGGAGGCGGCGATGTGCAGTTGCTCGGCGTTCCGGGTGCGCAGCGGCCGTGGCGGGTCGGGATCTCGGATCCTCTGCGGCCGGGAGGTCTCGCGGCGGTGATCTCCGCGGCCGGAGTGGACGAGCTGGCCGTGGCCACGTCCGGGACCGCGGAGCGGGGTGCGCACATCGTCGACCCGCGGACCGGGCGTTCCGCGGTGACCGATCTGGTCGCCGTGACGGTGGTGGGGCCCCGGCTGACGTGGGCGGACTGCTGGGCCACGGCGGCGTTCGCGATGGGTTCGCGGGAGGGGCTGGCGTGGCTGGAGTCGCTGCCCGGGGTTGAGGCCCTGTTGATCACGGCCGGCGATGAGGTGCGCTGCACTGGGGGGTTGGCGGCGCGGCTGGGGTGAGCGGCGGCTGAGGCGGATGCCCCCAGGGGCGCGGGGAACCGCGCGACCAGCCACAGCGCACCCGCACACGACCACCGCCGGCAACCCCCACGGCGTGCTCAGTGCCCGTTCTGCGCCAGCCTCAGCAAATGGTCGGCCAGCGCCTGACCCCCGTCAGGGTTCCGGCTGATCAACAGCAACGTGTCGTCACCGGCGATCGTCCCCAGGATGTCGTGCAGCTCGGCCTGGTCGATCGCCGAGGCCAGGAACTGCGCGGCCCCCGGAGGAGTCCGCAGGACCACGAGGTTCGCCGAGGCCTCCGCGGAGATCAGCAGCTCCTGCGAGAGCCGCCGCATCCGCTCCTCCTTCGCCGACCCGCCCAGCGGAGCGCGCGGCGTGCGGAAACCGCCCTCGCTCGGCACCGCGTAGATCAGGTCGCCGTCGGCGTTGCGGATCTTCACCGCGTTCAGCTCGTCCAGGTCCCGGGAGAGCGTTGCCTGCGTGACGCTCAGCCCGTCGTCGGCGAGCAGCTTCGCCAGCTGGCTCTGCGACCGCACGGGCTGCCGGTTGAGGATGTCCACGATCCGGCGGTGGCGTGCGGTGCGGGTCTGCGGCACGGCGGGCCCGTTCGCCCCCGGCTGCTCGTGGTCCTGCGCCTGGCTCATCGTCGTCTCATTCCCCGGTTCGTCCGTCCCCGTCGGCTGCGCTTGCGTCGAGGACGCCGGGCAGCGCCCGGAGGAAGGCGTCCACCTCGTCGTCACCGATGTTCAGCGGCGGCATGAGCCGTACGACGTCGGGAGCGGGCGCGTTCACCAGGAGGCCGGCGTCCTGAGCCGCCTGCTGCACCTGGGGCGCGAGCGGCTCGGTGAGCACGATACCCAGGAGGAGACCCGCGCCCCGGACGAAATCGATCAACTCGTGACCGAGGGCCTCGATCCCGTCCCGCAACTTCTCGCTCTGCCGCTTGACGTTCTGGAGCAATCCCTCGTTCTCGATGGTGTCGAGGACGGCGAGCCCGGCGGCGCAGGCGACGGGGTTGCCGCCGAAGGTAGTGCCGTGGTGGCCGGGCTGGAGCAGTTCGGCGGCGCGTCCGAAGGCGACGGTCGCGCCGAGGGGCAGTCCGCCGCCGAGGCCCTTGGCGAGGGTGACGACGTCGGGCAGCACGCCCTCGTGGGCCTGGTACTCGAACCAGTGGCCGGTCCGGCCGACGCCGGTCTGCACCTCGTCGAGGACGAGCAGCGCGCCGGTGGCGGCGGTGATGGCCCGGGCGGCCTTGAGGTAGCCGGCGGGCGGGACCACGACCCCGTTCTCGCCCTGGACCGGCTCGATGACGACGAGGGCCGTCTCGTCCGTCACCGCGGCGGCCAGCGCCTGCGCGTCGCCGTACGGGACGTGGGTGACGTCGCCGGGCATGGGCAGGAAGGGTTCCCGCTTGCCGGGCTGGCCGGTGAGCGCGAGGGCGCCCATGGTGCGGCCGTGGAAGCCGCCCTGGGTCGCGACCATGTGGGTCCGCCCGGTGAGCCGGCCGATCTTGAAGGCGCCCTCGTTGGCCTCGGCGCCGGAGTTGCAGAAATAGACCTTGCCGTCGCGGCCGAAGAGCTGGAGCAGCCGTTCGGCGAGCGCGACCGGCGGCTCGGCGACGAACAGGTTGGAGACATGTCCGAGGGAGGCGATCTGCCGGCTCACTGCCTCGACGACGGCCGGGTGGGCGTGGCCGAGCGCGTTGACCGCGATGCCGCCGACGAAGTCCAGGTACTGCTTGCCGTCGGCGTCCCAGAGCTTGGTGCCCTCGCCGCGGACGAGCGGGAGCCTCGGGGTGCCGTAGTTGTTCATGAGCGCGCCCTGCCACCGCGCGGTCAGTTCCTGGTTGCTCACGACTCCCCCTGTCCGCCCGGTCCCTCGGGCTTCTCGTCGGCCACGACCATCGTGCCGATCCCCTCGTCGGTGAAGATCTCCAGCAGGATCGAGTGCTGCACCCGGCCGTCGATGACCCGGGCGGTGGTGACGCCGCCCCGTACGGCGTGCAGGCAGCCCTCCATCTTCGGCACCATGCCGGACGACAGGTCCGGCAGCAGCCGCTCCAGCTCGGAGGCGGTGAGGCGGCTGATCACCTCGTCGCTGTTCGGCCAGTCCTCGTAGAGTCCCTCGACGTCCGTGAGGACCATGAGGGTTTCGGCGCCCAGTGCAGCAGCGAGTGCCGCAGCCGCCGTATCAGCATTGACGTTGTAGACATGTCCGTCGTCCTGGGAGCGGGCGATCGACGAGACGACCGGGATGCGGCCGTCGGCGAGCAGGGCCTCGATCGCGCCCGTGTCGATCGCGGTGATCTCGCCCACCCGCCCGATGTCGACGAGTTCGCCGTCGATCTCGGGCTGGTGCTTGGTGGCGGTGATGGTGTGCGCGTCCTCGCCCGTCAGGCCGACGGCGAGCGGGCCGTGCTGGTTGAGCAGCCCGACCAGCTCGCGCTGCACCTGACCGGCCAGCACCATCCGTACGACGTCCATGGCGTCCTCGGTGGTCACCCTGAGGCCCGCCTTGAACTCGCTGACGATGCCGTGCTGGTCGAGGGCGGCGCTGATCTGCGGGCCCCCGCCGTGCACGACGACGGGCTTGAGTCCGGCGTGGTGCAGGAAGACCACGTCCTGGGCGAAGGCGGCCTTCAGGTCCTCGTCGACCATGGCGTTGCCGCCGAACTTGATGACGACCGTCTTGCCGTTGTGCCGGACCAGCCAGGGCAGCGCCTCGATGAGGATCTGGGCCTTGGGGAGGGCGGTGTGTTTCCGCGTCGGGCTGCTCATGAGGAGTAGGCGCTGTTCTCGTGGACGTAGTCGGCGGTGAGGTCGTTGGTCCAGATGGTGGCGGTCTCGGAACCGGCGGCGAGGTCGGCGACGATGTGCACCTCGCGGTAGCGCATGTCGACCTTGTCGCGGTCCTCGCCGACGCCGCCGTTCTTGCACACCCAGACGCCGTTGATGGCGACGTTGAGCCGGTCCGGCTCGAAGGCGGCGCTCGTCGTGCCGATCGCCGACAGCACCCGGCCCCAGTTGGGGTCCTCGCCGTGGATCGCGCACTTGAGGAGGTTGTTGCGGGCGATGGAGCGGCCCACCTCGACGGCGTCGTCCTCGGTCGCGGCGTTGATCACCTCGACCTTGATGTCCTTGCTGGCGCCCTCGGCGTCGCGGATGAGCTGCTGCCCGAGGTCGTCGCAGACCTGCCGGACGGCCTCAGCGAACTCCTCGTACTCCGGGGTGACTTCGGCCGAGCCGGAGGCGAGCAGCAGCACGGTGTCGTTGGTGGACATGCAGCCGTCGGAGTCGACCCGGTCGAAGGTCGTACGGGTGGCCGCCCGCAAGGCCTTGTCGAGTACGTCGTTGTCCAGGGCCGCGTCCGTGGTGAGGACGACGAGCATGGTGGCGAGGCCGGGGGCGAGCATGCCCGCGCCCTTGGCCATGCCGCCGACGGTCCAGCCGTCCTTGGTGACGACGGACGTCTTGTGGACGGTGTCGGTGGTCTTGATGGCGATGGCGGCCTTCTCACCGCCGTGCTCAGTCAGAGAAGCGGCTGCCTTCTCCACACCCGGGAGCAGCTTGTCCATCGGCAGGAGGATGCCGATCAGGCCGGTCGAGCAGACGGCGACCTCGACGGCGCCCCGCCCGAGGACCTCGGCGACCTTCTCGGCCGTCGCGTGCGCGTCCTGGAAGCCCTTCGGGCCCGTGCAGGCGTTGGCGCCGCCGGAGTTGAGGACGACGGCGGAGACCTGGCCGCTCTTGACGACCTGCTCGGACCACAGCACCGGTGCGGCCTTCACGCGGTTGGAGGTGAAGACGCCGGCGGCGGCGCGGCGGGGACCGGTGTTGACCACGAGGGCCAGGTCGGGGTTGCCGTTCTCCTTGATCCCGGCGGCGATGCCCGCCGCCGTGAATCCCTTCGCTGCCGTCACACTCACGGCGCAACTCCGATCGTCGTCAGTCCGGTGGTCTCGTCGAGCCCCAGGGCGATGTTCATGCTCTGGACGGCACCGCCGGCGGTGCCCTTGGTGAGGTTGTCGATGGCGCTGATCACGATGATCCGTCCGGCGGCCGTGTCGTACGCGACCTGCACCTGAACGGCGTTCGAACCGTAGACGGACGCCGTGGCGGGCCACTGGCCCTCGGGCAGCAGGTGCACGAAGGGCTCGTCGGCGAAGGCCTTCTCGTAGGCGGCGCGCAGGGACTCGGCGGTGACTCCGTCCGTCGCCTTCGCGCTGCACGTGGCGAGGATGCCGCGGGGCATCGGCGCGAGGGTCGGCGTGAAGGAGACGGAGACCGGCCCGCCGGCGGCCACGCTGAGGTTCTGGGTGATCTCGGGGGTGTGCCGGTGCCCGCCGCCGACGCCGTACGGGGACATCGAGCCCATCACCTCGCTGCCCAGCAGGTGCGGCTTGGGCGCCTTGCCCGCGCCGGAGGTGCCGGACGCGGCGACGATCACGGCCTCCGGCTCGGCGAGCCCTGCGGCGTACGCCGGGAAGAGCGCCAGCGACACGGCCGTGGGGTAGCAACCGGGCACCGCGACGCGCTTGGACCCCTCCAGCGCGGCGCGGGCGCCCGGCAGTTCGGGAAGGCCGTAGGGCCAGGTTCCGGCGTGCGGCGAGCCGTAGAACCGCTCCCAGGCGGCGGCGTCCGTCAGTCGGAAGTCGGCGCCCATGTCGATCACCAGCACGTCCGGCCCGAGCTTCTCGGCGACGGCGGCGGACTGCCCGTGGGGCAGCGCGAGGAACACGACGTCGTGCCCGGCGAGAACCTCGGGGGTGGTGTCCTGGAGCACTCGCCCGGCCAGGGGCAGCAGGTGCGGCTGGAGCGCACCGAGCGTCTGCCCCGCGTTGGAGTTGCCGGTCAGGGCACCGATCTCGACCTCGGGGTGCGCCAGGAGCAGACGCAGCAGTTCCCCGCCCGCGTATCCACTCGCTCCGGCCACTGCCGCACGTACCGCCATGGAACCTCCTCCTTAGAGGGCATGACTATACGTTTCGCTGCACGTTTATGCAATCCCGGAGTCGTCCTGTCAGGCGCTGTCGATGCGGTCGAGCAGTGCCCGGGCCTCGGAGGTGCGGTAGTGGTGCGGGCCGAAGGCGGACAGGCAGGCGTCGAGGGCGGCCACGGCGCGGGTGCGGGCCTCGGTGCCGCGGCTCAGGCCCTGAAGGGCGGTGGCCAGGGCGAGCTCGACGGCGCCGGCCTCCGGGCGGCGCTGGGCCTCGGGCAGGCCGCGGCGCAGTTCGCCGGCGCGCTCCGCCTCGGCGAGAGCCTCCTCGTGGCGGGCTTGGCCCTGGAGACTGCGGGCCAGGCCGAGCCGCAGGACCAGACCGAACCGGTCCGGTGCGCGATGGGCGGCGAGGGCCTCACGGGCGAGCGTCTCGGCCTCCGGATGGCGGCCCTGTGCGTTGAGGGCATAGATCAGCCCGTTGCGGGCGGCCGCCGTTATCCGCGGCATCTCCGGCCCCGTGCCGCGGGTCGCCGCCTGGGCGACGGCCGCGCACTCCGCCTCGCATTCGGTGTACCGGGCGAGCGCGCTCAGCTCCTGGGCGCGGTCGGAGCGCAGTTTCAGGGTCTGCGGGTGTTCGGCGCCGAATACCCTGCCGAAGACCGGCACCAGTGCGTCGTACGCCGTGACGGCCTCGGCGTGGCGGCCCTGGGCGCCCGTCGCCAGCGCCGCGATGCCCAGCGCGAGCGGTGCGTGCACGTCGTCGCGCAGCCGGGGCCGGGCCGCGGCCACGGCGCGGGCCTCGGCCTCCGCCTCGGAATAGCGCCCGGCCTCGTAGAGGGCGATGGCCTGGGCCATGGGGGATCGCTTCGACTGCCCACCGCTGATCCGGCCGCGCGGCCGAAAGAGTCTCATGCCCGGAGCATACGGATGCGGCGCACGCCCGTTCGAGGAAGTGGGGAGGCTTCCTCGGTGAAGGGGCCGCGTGCCCTCGGGCAGGCGCGTGCCGAGGGCGCGTCGGCTCGCAAGGACAAGGACGCGGCGGCGGCCCAGGAGTGGGTACGCCCACACGACGACGGCCGCCGACCCACTACAGCGACATGGCCGGGCGGTGTTCGCCGCGTTGCCCGCCGAGGCGCGCGGCGCGCTGCGGATCGAGCACATCGGCCGGTGGCGGTCCGCCCGTCCCGGCGTGACGCCCGCCCAGGCCAAGGGGACCGGGTCCCGCGACGGGCTCTGCCACGGATGACGCGCCACGTCGTGGGCCGCCGCGTCGGGGGCGGCGGCCCACGCGGGTCCCGCTACCTCTGCTTGATCCGCAGGAAGGTGACGGAGTTCGCCGGGAAGGTGTAGGTGAACTTCGCGGCCACGCCCCGGAAGGTGGACGTCACCGGCGTCACCGGCGTGTCCGTCTCCGTGTTGACGGCGTCCTCCTCCGCGGCCAGCGTGGTCACGCGGGCCGTGGAGGCGACCTTCGCGCCACCCAGGTCTACGGCCGTGCGGGCCTCGGCGGACTGGGCGTTGACGACCTTGACGATCAGGTCACCGGTCCTGGCGTCCTTGGTGACGACCTGGCGGAACGGCTCGGCCGGCTTGTCGTCCTTGAAGCTGCCCCACTCCTTGCCGTCCAGGAACAGGGTGACCTGGCGGCCGCGGACCTTGATGTCGATGTCGTAGGCGCGGCCCGTCTCGATCGACCCGGCCTTCGTCATCAGCGTGCCCTTGCCGCCGTCCACGGCCTGCTCGATCGCGGACTGGGTGTTGTTCCAGCCGCCCAGGTTCCACCAGTAGTAGTTGCCGGTGTCCTTGACGCCGAAGGCGACGAGGAAGCCCTCCTTGCCGGACTTCTTGGTGGCCTTCACATGCAGGTCGTAGTCCTTCCAGGCCGGGTCGCCCGCCGTGACCATGGTGTTCTCGGCGGCGGTGTCGGTCTGGACGTACTGCCCGTCCTGGATGCTCCAGCTGCCCCGGCCGCTGGTGGTCCACTTCGAGGCGTCACCGGAGAAGTCGTCGCTCAGCAGGGTCGAGCCGTCCGCCGAGGTGACCTTCACGTCGTCGTACGCGGCGCTGGTCGCCCACGTGGACAGGCCGACCGCCCCCGTGATCGGGCCGCTGACGTCCGGCGTGGTCGTGGCCTTCGACGGGACGACGCGGTCGCCGACGTTGGTCATGAACAGCTTCTGGACCTCGTAGTTCGCCGAGTTCCAGGAGGCCCGGTTGTTGAACCAGATCATGTCCGGCCGCCACTGGACGTAGTCCTCGTTGGCGAGCAGCGGGGCGTAGGAGGCCAGCTTGACGATGTCCGCGTTGCGCTCCAGGCCGGTCATGAAGGCGGCCTCGGAGAGGCCGTTCTTCCAGGCGTTGCCCTGGGAGGCGTACTCGCCGAGGAAGACCTTGGGGCCCTTGCGGTCGTAGGAGTCGTAGCGGTCGTTGTTCTGGAGGAACCAGTTCGGGCTGTTGTAGTAGTGCTCGTCGACCATGTCGACGTCGCCCTCGCGGTTGAGCTGCCAGGCGGTGTCGAAGGTCGTGCCGGCGTCGTCCGGGCCCGAGTTCGAGATCACGGTGATGTCCGGGTACTCGGCCTCGATGGCGGCCCGGAACTGCTGGAAGCGGGCGAAGAACTCCCTGGGGAGGTTCTCCTCGTTGCCGACCCCGAGGTGGGTCAGGTGGAAGGGCTTGGGGTGGCCCATCTGCGCCCGGACCTTGCCCCACTTGGAGGTCGCCGGGCCGTTGGCGAACTCGATGAGGTCGAGGGTGTCCTGGATGTGGCGCTTGAGCAGGGCGTCGTCGTCGGTGGCCTTGTTCTGGCCGCAGCCGGTCACCAGGGCGGGGACGACGGGCAGCGGCATGGCGCCGATGTCCTCGGAGAAGCGGAAGTACTCGTAGTAGCCGAGGCCGTAGCTCTGGTTGTAGCCCCAGAAGTTGGCGTTGGTGGCGCGCTGCTCGACCGGACCGATGGTGTCCTTCCACTGGTAGCTGCGCTTGCGCTGCCAGTTCGAGGCCTCGCTGTAGTCCTCCATGGAGCCGGTGTTGACCAGGCAGCCGCCGGGGAAGCGCACGAAGCCGGGCTTCAGGGCGGCGATCTTCTCGGCGAGGTCCTTGCGCAGGCCGTTCGGCTGGTTCTTGTAGGTGTCGCGCGGGAAGAGCGATATCTCGTCGAGCGCGGCGGCGTTCGCCGAGGCCACGGCGAGGCGGCCGCGGTTGCTGGTGCGGGTCGCGGTGAAGGTGGCCTTGTACTTGGCCCAGCCGCCCTTGACGGCCACCTGCCGGGCGGTCGCCAGCGTGCCCGCCGTGTCCTTGAGGGAGACGGTGAGCGTGCTGCCGCTCTCGGCGCGGGCCCACACGGAGAAGTCGTACCTCTTGCCCTGCTCGACCCGGATGCCGGTGTTGTAGCCGGCGTTCGTCACGGAGGAACCGGCGCCCAGGGAGAGGTAGTTGCGGTTGCGTTCGTTGAGGCGGCCCGAGTCGTTCACGACCTCAGCCGTGCCGCCGACCGCCCACGAGGTCAGGGGCGTGTAGGAGCCGTTGTCGGCGGTGGAGTACTCGAAGGAGCGGTTCTGCACGAGCTCGGCGTACAGACCGCCGTCGGCGGCCCGGTTGATGTCCTCGAAGAAGACGCCGTACATCGTGTCGTCGATCGCCGCGCCCTTGGCGGACGGGTCGACGGTGATCGCGTAGTCGGTGACGTCCTCGGCGTGCGCGGGGGCCGGTACGAGGGCTGCTGCCGTCAGGAGGGCCGTGGCCGTGAGGCCGACTCTCCATCGGGTGCGGGCGGTGCGTGGCATGGATACTCCGCGGCTCTCTGATAGAGGAGTGTTCGAAATATCAGACATTGATCAGCACTTCGAACGGCAAGATAGGGAGGAGGCGGATGCGCGTCAATGGGTCGCGCAGCAACGGCTGGGACGGAGAGCGGTAAGGGATGGGCGAGTTCTGGCCAGTGCCGGACGTGCTGGCGTACCTGGCCGGGCGCTGGCGCGTGGCCCGGTCGGTGCGGGATCTCGCGAGCGGCGAGCAGGGGGAGTTCTCCGGAACCACCGTTTTCTCCCCGGAGGAGGACGGCGGGCTGCTGCACCACGAGTCCGGCACCTTCGTCTGGCAGGGCGTCGCCCGGCCCGCCGAGCGGACGCTGCGGTTCCTGCCGGGCCCGGGCGGCACGGCGGACGTGCGGTTCGCGGACGGGCGGCCGTTCCACGACCTGGACCTGACATCCGGGCGGCACGTCGCCGACCACCCCTGCGCGGCGGACCTCTACCGTGGCGAGTTCACCGTCCGCGACGCGGACCACTGGCGGACGGTGTGGCACGTACGCGGTCCGGCCAAGGACCTCGTCCTGCGCACCGGCTACGACCGCGAGGTCTGACACCGGCTGCGCACGCGGCGTTTGGACCGGCTGCGCACGCCACGCCCGAGCCGGTCCGAGCCGGCTACGCCCGCGAAGCCTGAGCCGACACCCCGTCGAAGCGCAGGTTCCAGCGCCCCGCACGGCCCGTCACGGAGGTCGTCGACAGCGGGCGGACGTCGATGTTCCAGTACGTCGAGGGCGGTGCCTTCAGGGCGTACACCAGGGCGGCGCGGATCACGGACGGCTCGGCGACCGCCACGACCCGGCAGCCGTCCTCGACGGGCCGGGTGTCCAGCCAGCCGCCGACGCGGGTGATGAAGTCCACCAGCGACTCACCGCCGTGCGGTGTGGCGCGCGGGTCGGCGAGCCAGGCGTCCACCGCCTCCGGCTCCCGGGCCATCGCCTCGCCCAGGGTCAGCCCCCGCCACCGGCCCATGCCGCAGTCCCGCAGGCCGAGTTGCACGAGCGGCGCGTACCCGAGCCCCTCCCCCGTCGCACGGCTGCGCGGGGTCGGCGAGCAGTAGCGCAGTTCGGCCGCGGCCAGCGGCAGCAGCTCGTGGGCGACGCGCTCCACCTCACCCCAGCCGGCCTGGTCCAGCGGCCGGTCGTCCTCGAAGCGCTCGGCGAGCAGCGGGGAGCTGCGCGCGGCGGCGACGAACGTGACCCGAAGTGGCATGCGGCGATGGTGGGTGCCGCAAGTGCGCAGGTCAAGAGGTGTTACCCAGGAGTTACCCAGGGTGCACCGACCTTCACTGGCCGAAGATGAGAGCCATCCAGTGCTCGGGCCGCTCCAGTGCCGCGAACCCGAGCTTCTCGTAGACGCCGTGCGCGTCGTGCGTGGCGAGCAGGACCCGCCGCACCCCGTACTCCCGCAGCTCGTCCCGTACGGCCGCGACGAGCGCGCTGCCGACACCCTTGCCACGCACCGACGGGGCGACGTACACGTCGCACAGCCACGCGAAGGTCGCCCGGTCCGTGATGACCCGGGCGTACGCCACCTGCTCGCCCGACGCCGTCTCGTACACGCCGAAGTTGAGCGACCCCTCGATCGCCCGGTCCTGCTTGTCGCGCGGGCGGCCCAGCGCCCAGTACGCGTCGGTGGACAGCCAGTGGTGGACCCGCTCGGCGTCGACACGGGCGGGGTCGGTGGAGATCTCGTAGCCCTCGGGCAGGCTCGGCGTGTCGGTCATGACGGGATGCTCGCAGGTCACGGGCCATGCGTCGAACGCTTATCCCAGCACCTCGTCACAGGCCGCGCGCAGCCGCCGTACCCCCTCCGCGATCTCCCCGGTCCCGGCGACCGCCGCGAAGCTCAGCCGGACGTGCGGCGCCGGCGGCTCGGCGCTGAAGTAGGGGCGGCCGGGGGTGATGGCGACGCCGGCACGCAAGGCGGCCGCCACGAGGGCCGGCTCGTCCGTCCCGTCCGGCAGGCGCAGCCACAGGTGGTAGCCGCCGGACGGCACGTGCGGCAGGGCGAGTTCCGGCAGGTGCAGCGCGAGGGCGGCGGTCATCGCGTCCCGGCGCGTTCTCAACTCGGCGGACACCGCTCGCAGATGGCGCGGCCAGGCGGGCGAGCCGACGAGTTCCAGTGCCGCCTCCTGAAGGGGCCGGGGCACGAAGAAGGTGTCGACGACCTGGATGGCGCGCAGCCGCTCCAGGACCGGTCCGCGCGCGGCCAGGGCGCTCACCCGGAAGCTCGGCGAGGTCGCCTTGGTCAGCGAGCAGACGTGGACGACGACACCGTCGGGGTCGTCGGCGGCCAGCGGGCGCGGCAGCGGCCCCGCGTCCTCGTGCACGAGCCGCCGCACGAAGTCGTCCTCGACGACGAACGCGCCCGCCGCGCGGGCGATGCGCAGCACCTCGCGGCGCCGCTCGGGCGCGAGCACGGCACCGGTGGGGTTCTGGAACAGCGGCTGGCAGACGAAGGCCGGGGCGCCGGTGGCCCGGAACGCGTCGGCGAGCAACGCCGGTTTCACGCCGTCCGCGTCGACCGGGACGGGCACCGGGCGCAGGCCCGCGGCACGGGCGATGGCGAGCATGCCCGGGTAGGTCGGCGACTCGACGAGGACGGGGGCGCCGGACGGGGCGAGGGCGCGCAGGGCGGTGGTGAGCGCGGACTGCCCGCCCGCGGTGACCAGCACCTCGGCGGCCGTGAAGGACCCGCCGATGCCCCGCGCGAACCACTCCCGCAGCTCCGGCAGCCCCTCCACGGGCGGGCGTCCCCAGGCGCCGGGACGGCGTCCGGCGCGTGACAGGGCGGCGGCCATCGCGCGCTCCGGCTGCAACGACGGGTGCAGATAGCCGCCGTTGAACTCGATCACGCCGGGCGGCGGGGCGGCCAGCGAGACCAGCACCCCGGAGGCGTCCACCGAGCGCGGTACGAGATCGGCGGCACCGTCGGCGCTGAGCGCGACCTCCTGCCAGGAGGTGTCCCCGGCGGGGGCCGGTGCCGTACGGGCCTGCGCGCGGAACGCGCCAGCGCCGGGCCGGGTGACGACCAGCCCCTCGGCGGCGAGCTGCGCCAGCGCCCGCGACACGGTCACGGGGCTCACCCGGAACCGCTCGACCAGGGCCCGACTCGACGGCAGCTTTCCACCTGGCGAGTAGCGGTCGAGCTCTCGCCGCAACTGTTCCGCCAGTTCACCGACGCTGCTACGCTCTTGCATGAGAGTACAGAGTAGCGCTACTACCGCATCACGGATAGCAGTCGCCGCGGAGCGGGACCGGCCCGGTCTCGGCACCCTCCAGGCCGC
Source organism: Streptomyces coeruleofuscus (assembly GCF_039532725.1). Lineage (NCBI taxonomy): Bacteria > Bacillati > Actinomycetota > Actinomycetes > Kitasatosporales > Streptomycetaceae > Streptomyces > Streptomyces coeruleofuscus. The sequence goes on along the minus strand of NZ_BAAASE010000008.1, from coordinate 248,689 downwards.
CCTGGGCGTCATCGCCTTCTCCCTCACCTTCCCCGCCACCGCCTGGGGTCTGGAGGGCTTCGGGCCCTGGTCGCTGGTCGCCGTCCGCAGTGTCCTGGCCGCGGTGATCGCGGGCGGTGCTCTGCTGGCACTGCGGGTGCCGCTGCCCGCCCGCCGCCACTGGTTCGGCCTCGGCGTCGTCGCGGCCGGTGTCGTGCTCGGTTTCCCGCTGCTCACCACGCTCGCACTGGAGACCTCGACCACCGCGCACGCCGCCGTCGTGGTCGGACTGCTCCCCTTGACCACCGCCCTCTTCTCCGCCCTGCGCGTCGGCACCCGTCCCTCGCGCACCTTCTGGGCGGCGGCCCTCGCCGGCGCGGCGGCGGTGCTGGCCTTCACCGTGCAGCAGAGCGGCGGCGCGCTGAGCACGGCCGACGTGTACCTCTTCGTGGCTCTGCTGGTGTGCGCGGCCGGCTACACCGAGGGCGGCCGGCTGGCCCGGGTCATGCCGGGCTGGCACGTCATCGGCTGGGCGCTGGTGCTGTGCCTGCCGCTGACCGTGCCCGTCGCCGCGTTCGCGCTGGCGCAGGAGCCCGTGCACCTCACCGCGCACAGCGTCACCGGGCTGCTCTGGGTCGCGGCGGGTTCGCAGTTCCTCGGACTGGTCGTCTGGTACCGGGGCATGGCGGCCGTCGGCATCCCGAAGGCCAGCCAGTTGCAGCTCGCTCAGCCCCTGCTCACACTGGTGTGGTCGGTGCTGCTGCTGGGCGAGCACCTCACGGTGGCCGCCCCGCTGACAGCCGCGGCGGTGCTGGTCTGCATCGCCGTCACACAACGGGCGCGCGGCTGAGCGGGGCGCGCACGGCCCCTGCCGAGTGGCGCCCCCGGCCGTAGACTCAAAGGCCACGGACCGCTGCTCCACACCTCGTGAGGAGGCCCCAGATGCGCGCAACCGTGGGCGACCAGCTTGTCCAGCACGGCAGGGTGGTCGGTCAGCACGACAAGGTCGGCGAGATCGTCGAAGTGCTGGGCCAGGAGGGCAACCCGCCGTACCGCGTCCGGTTCGAGGACGGGCACGAGGGCGTGTGCTCACCGGGACCCGACACCGAGATCCGGCACCGGGAGACCACGACCGGGCCGTGATTCAGCGCGGCGGCGCCGACTGCCCGTAGTGGTCGGCGACCACCCTCGCCATCGCCCCGATCCGATCGGCCGCCACGTCCTTGGCGGCGAAGAAGACGTGCCCGCGCACCTGCGCGTGCCTCCCGGCCAGCGTCAGGTGCCGGGACAGCTCGGCCGGGTCCTGCCAGGCCGCGGGCTGCGCCGGGTCACCGGCCTTGTACAGCGCCTCCCCCACGTAGAGCCGCGTCGAGGTGCCGCGCGCGACCTCCGCCCACCAGGGCACCAGTTTCGCGTAGTCGGCGGCGGCGAAGCCGATGTTCCAGTACAGCTGCGGGACGATGTAGTCGATCCAGCTCTCGCGCACCCACTTGCGCGTGTCCGCGTGCAGGTCGTCGTACGTCTGCACGCCCGCCCGGGTGTCCGAGCCGCGCGAGTCGGTGGCGGCGTTGCGCCACACGCCGAAGGGGCTGATGCCGAAGGGGGTGCCGGGCCGGACCTGCTTGATGCGGTCCGCCGTCTCCCGGACCAGCTTGTCGATGTTGTCCCGCCGCCACGCGGCCCGGTCCGGGAAGCCGGCGCCGTACTCGTCGTAGGCCGTGTCGTCGTCGAAGGTCTGGCCCGCCACCGGGTACGGGTAGAAGTAGTCGTCGAAGTGGACGCCGTCCACGGGGTACTTCGCCACCGCGTCGAGCATCGCCTCCTGCACGAAGCCCCGGACCTCGGGCAGCCCGGGGTTGTAGTAGAGCTTCCCGCCGTACGTCACCACCCAGTCCGGGTTCCTCCGGGCGGGGTGGTCGGCGGCGAGCCGGGCCGGGTCGGCGTGGCCGGCGACCCGGTACGGGTTGAACCAGGCGTGCAGCTTCAGACCGCGGGCGTGGGCCTCCTCCACGGCCGTGCCCAGCGGGTCCCAGCCGGGGTCCTTGCCCTGGGTGCCGGTGAGGTACTGCGACCACGGTTCGTACGGCGAGGGCCACAGGGCGTCCGCCGTGGGCCGGACCTGGAAGATCACGGTGTTGAGCCCGTCGCGGACCGCCCTGTCGAGGTGGGTGATCAGCTCGGCCCGCTGCCGGGTGGCGCTCAGCCCCGGCTTCGACGGCCAGTCGCGGTTGGCCACGGTGGCCAGCCACACGCCTCGCATCCCGGAGGCCGCCCGGCCGCCGCCCTTGCCGTCACCACCGCCGTCCCGCTTGGGCGCGGCCGACGCCGGAGGCATCATCGTGAAAGCCGACAGCGCCGCCACCGCGAACGCCCTGCGTGACACTCGTCCCATCCGCATGCCCCAAAAAGCCGCGGATCCGCCCGGTCGCGGATCGCTCCGCGCCCAGCATGCCCGAAGCGGACCCGACCCCCGCGATCGATCATCGATACTTGGGAGTAACGTGCACGAACGGAGCAGGCACCGGAATCCGGAGCACCTGCCCGGAAGCGGATCAGCGGCGAAAGGGACGATGTGACGGACACCCCAGCGGGAGACATTGCACGCGTCGGAGTCGTGGGCTGCGGTCAGATGGGCGCGGGGATCGCCGAGGTGTGCGCCCGGTCCGGTCTGGACGTCATGGTCGCCGAGACCACCGGCGAGGCCCTGGAGATCGGCCGGACCCGGCTGTTCAACTCCCTGGCCAAGGCGGCCGAGCGCGGCAAGATCACCGAGGAGGAGCTGGAGGCCACGCAGGCCCGCCTGAGCTTCACCACGGACCTCGGCGAGTTCGCCGACCGCGACCTGGTGATCGAGGCCGTCGTCGAGAACGAGCAGGTCAAGACCGAGATCTTCCAGGTGCTCGACCAGGTCGTGACCCGGCCCGACGCCATCCTGGCCTCCAACACCTCCTCCATCCCGCTGGTGAAGCTGGCGGTGGCGACCTCCCGGCCCGACCAGGTCATCGGCATCCACTTCTTCAACCCGGCACCGGTGCAGAAGCTCGTCGAGCTGATCCCGGCCCTCACCACGTCCGAGGGCACGCTGAGCCGGGCCCAGGTGTTCACCGAGAAGATGCTGGGCAAGCACGCGATCCGCGCCCAGGACCGCTCCGGCTTCGTGGTGAACGCGCTGCTGATCCCCTACCTGCTCTCCGCGATCCGGATGTTCGAGACGGGCATCGCCAGCCGCGAGGACATCGACAACGGCATGGAGATGGGCTGCGCCCACCCGATGGGCCCGCTGAAGCTCTCCGACCTCATCGGCCTGGACACGGTCGCCTCGGTGGCCCAGTCGATGTACGAGGAGTACAAGGAGCCCCTGTACGCCGCTCCCCCGCTCCTCCAGCGCATGGTCGACGCGGGCCGGCTGGGCCGCAAGACGGGGTCGGGCTTCTACACGTACGACTGACCGCCCGGCTGACACCGGCATCTCAGCGCCGCCGCTCCTCCGGCCACGGCCGGAACCGGCGGCGTCCCCATTCGGCCGCCTGCTCGTCGAGGCGGCTGCGCAGCCAGCCCATCCAGAGGGCGAGCGGAGTGGTCACGAGAGCGAGCAGCAGCGCCGTGCCCCACCCCTGCCCGCCGGAGGAGAACCGGAGCACCACGACCGACAGTGCGTAGAGCGCCAGCGCGTACGCCGCGTTCTTCTGCCACTTCGTCATGCGCCACGAGTACCCCCGAGGCTGATTACTGACGGTCAGAATCCGGCCAACCTACGGGCCCGGCACCGGAATGGGTGCCGGGCCCGTGGCATTCACACACCGTGTGCGCGCCGGGCTCGCATATGCCCGTCGCACACTCTCCCCAGGCGTCCACCAGGCGAGTTGACTCCCAGTGCGCATGCAAGGGATGCGCAACGACTACGGAAAGGAGCGGACTCGTGACCGTCGATCCCGAGCATCCGGTCGTTCATGGAGAACTCGCAGAGTTACGACGCCGCCTCGACGTGGCGTACGCCCGTGTCGAGGGCGGGCTGGCACTGCTCAGCCACCGCACCGAGGAGACCGCCAAGGAACTCGACGAGCTCAACACCCGGATCAACTCACTGGAACACGCGCGCTGGCCGCTGCCCGCGGTCGCCGCCCTCACCGCCGTGGGTGCCCTCGTCGTGGCGATCTGGCAGGCACTGGGACGCTAGGGCCTGTTGTTTGGATCACACCGCAGACGCGGGGTCTGGCACGCGCATCTGCCGCGTTGTCGTCGGTTGCCGACGCTCCGCGTCGACGCCCTCCTCCGCCTTGCAGCTGCACGCACCAGACCCCGCTCACCGGCGCTGAACAGCACCGTCGATTTCCTGCGGCCTGATCCAAACGACAGACCCTAGCTCAGGGCAACGTGTCCTGACCGAGCCTGAGATGGTGCAGCAGCAGTAACGCGGCCGCCATGTTGGCGGCCGGGACCTCCCCGCGGGCGACCATGTCGGGGACGAGCTTGAGGGGAACCCATTCCCGGCGGTCCGACTCGAAGTCGTCCACGGGGTGCCCGACGTACTCGCCCTCGTCCGCCCAGTACACGTGGTGCCGGGCGTCGGTGAGCCCGTTGGACGGCTCCACGCTCATGAGGTGGTGCAGGGGTCCCGGCCGCCAGCCGGTCTCCTCCTCCAGTTCCCTGGCGGCCGCGCGGGCGATGTCCTCGCCGTCCTCGACGACGCCCGCCGCGAGTTCCCACCCCCAGCTGTCGGTGATGAAGCGGTGCCGCCAGAGCAGCAGCACCTCGTTGGCCTCGTTCACGACCGTGGCCACGGCAACGGGCCGCAGCCGTATGAGGAAGTGGTCGAGGTGCCGGCCGTCCGGCAGTTCGACATCCGCGAGATTGACGCTGAACCAGCGGTTTGAGTACACAGTTTGTTCGTTGTGTTTCGTCCACTGCACGGTTCTGCCACCTTCCGTCGAGTAAGTGGCAATATCGCAGCAGGGATGGAGTGACAGCAGGCGCACGGGAAGTCGCTCGGGATGACGCGGGCGCCCGTCGCCCGGGTCTACAACGGTACGCGCAGTGCCCCGTCGATGAGTTCCGCGGCCTGGGCCGTGCCCGAGCAGCCGCTGCGCACCAGGTGCTCCCGCACCGCGCGCAAACGGTCGCGCAGCCGCTGGGACTCCATGCCGCGGGCCTGCTCGGCCATCTGCACGGCGATGGCCACGGCCTTGTCCGCGTTGCCCTGACGCAGCTCGATCGTGCTGAGCATGGCCAGCCGGTGCACCCGGCCGCGGTCGTGCGCCGGGTTGTCGACCGCGGCCGCGGCATGCTCCCCGGCGGCCGCGATCTCCCCGAGACTCAGCAGCGCCTCCGCCACCTGGACGTTGACCAGCCCCGGCTGGACATAGCCGGTCTCATCGGGCTCGTAGCCACGCCGGATGCGGGACGCGGCCTGCTCGGCCCGCCGGATGCAGGACAGGGCGCTCGTGCCGTCGCCGAGATGCGCGTACGCCTTGGCCTGCATCGCGTACAGGTCGGAGGCGAGCGCCGGGGTGATGTGCTTGCCGGCGGCCCGCAGCGCGGCCTCCGCGAAGGCGACGGCCTGCCGGTGCTCCCGCATGAACAGCGACTGGTTGACCAGCAGCGCGATGATGTAGGCGCCGAGCCCCCGGTCGCCGCTGGCCTTGGCGAGCCGCAGGGCCTGGTGGAAGTAGCGCTGCGCGAGGCCGTGCGCGTCGGAGTCGTAGGCGCAGATCCCGGCGACGGCCACCAAACCGCCCGTGGCCCGGTGCAGTTGACGCCCCGTCTCGTCGGTGTAGCTGCCGCGCAGCAGCGGCGCGGCCTCGGCGTTGAGGAAACCGACGATGCGCGCCCGTGTCGCGATGCCCCCGGCCTTGCGGTACATCTGCTCGTAGTGCGTACGGGCGGCCCGCAGCATCTCCAGGTCGCCCGGGGTGACCCGGTGTCTGCCGCCGCGGGAGACGTCCACGTCCTCCGGCGGGTTCTCCCACTCCCACACCGGCATGACGGCGGGCGTGCCGGTGAGCGCGGGCGCGCCCAGGATGTGCGGACGCTGCTGCTGGTCGGAGCGCCACAGGGCGGTGGCCCGCTCGACGAAGCCGGACAGCGAGCCGGTGTGCGGAGCGGACGGCTCCCCGGGCACGCCCAGGCCGATGTCGTCGAGGGTGACCTGCCGCCGCAACCGGGCGGCGAGCACCTCGCAGATCAGGTCGGGCACCTGGCCCCGGGGACGCTGCCCCTTCAACCACCGGGCGACGGCGGTGTGTTCGTACCTCAGGGACAGGCCGCGCGCCCGTCCCGCCTGGTTGACATGTGCGGCCAGCCCCGCGTGCGAGATCCCGGCCTCGTCCAGGATCGCGTCGAGCAGAGTGTTGGGCTGCATGTGGGCCCCCCGGTGGCTCGGTGCCGCCAGATTAGTGGCTCCGCCTTCACACGGGGTGTGAACGGAGTGCTCGAATCCGCACTGTGCGCGCACTGTCGCTCACAGTCGCCGGCCAGTTGACTGAGATGCCTCGAAAGAGGCCGGCCGGGCCGCCGGCTCCCCCTCGTACAGTGCGGCGGCCCGCTTCCGCCGTCCGCCCAGCCGCCTGCCCGACACTCCGTGGCGGGGCGGACGGCACCGCCGGCCCCGCCCCGTAGGGGGCGCGGGGAACTGCGCGACCAGCCACCACCAACTCGCAGCCGGCACAACAACGCAGTCCCCCGCGACGCTAACTCCGCAACTCGGCCCCTACGCGTTCTCCCGCAAGGGCAACCGCCGCGTCCCGGGCCGCCGACGCCTCATCCACCGTCAGCGTCCGGTCGGCCGCCCGGAACCGCAGCGCGTACGCGAGCGACTTCCGCCCCTCGCCCAACTGCTCGGCGTTCTCGTACACATCGAACAACCGGATCGACTCCAGCAGCTCCCCGGCACCGGCACGCAGGGTCTCCTCGACCTCCGCCGCCGGAACCACCGCGTCGACGACCAAGGCGACATCCTGCGTGGCGACCGGGAACGTGGAGATCCGCGGCGCCTTCACCGTGGCCTCACCGGCCGACTCCACCGCGTCCAGGTCGATCTCCATCGCGCAGGTACGCGCCGGCAGCCCCAGTGCCTTCACCACGCGCGGGTGCAGCTCCCCCGCGTGGCCCACGACCCGCTCGGCACCGTCCACGGCGATCGCCAGCTCGGCGCACCGCCCGGGGTGCCACGGCCCGTACTGCCCCTTGCGGATGATCAGCTCGGTGCCCGCCTCGTGGGCGACGGAACGCGCCGCCTCGACCGCGTCGGCCCAGTCGGCCGGGCGGCCCTTGCCCCACCAGCCGGCCTGCTCGCGGGCGCCGGCGAGGACGACGGCGGCGTGCCGCGGCTGCTCGGGCAGCGCGGCGTTCAGCTCGGCGAGTTCCTCGTCGGTCGGGCGGCGGTCGACGGGGAGCACCGCGGCGATCCGCTGCTCCTCGCGCGGCTTGAAGACCAGACCGGTCTCGAACAGCGCGAGGTCGTGCGACCCCCGGCCGTCGTTGCGCCGAAGAGCGGCCAGCAGGCCGGGCAGCAACGTCGTGCGCAGGGCGGGCTCCTCGTCGCTCAGCGGGTTGCTGAGCTTGACGACACGGCGGGCCGGGTCGCCCTCTTCGAGGCCGAGCTGGTCGAAGACCTGCTCGCCGATGAACGGGTAGTTCAGCGCCTCGACGTACCCTGCACCGGACAGGGCCCGGCCGACGCGGCGGTGCAGCCGCTGCCGGTGCGTCAGGCCACGGCCGGCCGGCGGCTTGGGCAGCGTGGAGGGCAGGTTCTCGTAGCCCTCCAGGCGGATGACCTCTTCGGCCAGGTCGTTCGGGTCGGTGAGGTCGGGGCGCCAGGACGGCACGGTGACGATCAGCTCGTCCTGCCCGTACACGTCACAGCCGATCTCCTGGAGCCGCCGTACGACGGTCTCCCGGCCGTACGCGACACCCGCGACCTTGTCCGGGTGGTCCGCCGGGATGGTGATGGTGCGCGGCGCGGTCGGCGCGAGGACCTCGGTGACGCCGGCCTCGGCGGTGCCGCCCGCGAGGAGGACCAGCAGGTCGACCGTGCGCTGCGCGGCGGCAGCGGCGGCCTGCGGGTCGACGCCGCGCTCGAAGCGCCGGGACGCCTCGGAGGACAGCTTGTGGCGGCGGGCCGTGCGCGCGATCGACACCGCGTCGAAGTGGGCGGCCTCGATGACGACGTCCGCCGTGGCGTTCTCCACGCTGTCGTGGTCGGCGATCTCCGTGTTGGCGCCGCCCATGACACCGGCGAGCCCGATCGGGCCGCGGTCGTCGGTGATCACCAGGTCCTCGGCGTCCAGCGTGCGCTCGACGCCGTCGAGGGTGGTGAGCTTCTCGCCCGGCTCGGCCCGGCGCACGCCGATGGTGCCCTGGACCAGGCCGCGGTCGTAGGCGTGCAGCGGCTGGCCGAGCTCCATCATCACGTAGTTGGTGACGTCGACGGCGAGCGAGATCGGGCGCATGCCGACCTTCTGGAGCCGGCGCTGGAGCCAGATCGGGGAACGCGCCTCGGCGCTCAGGCCGGTCACCGTGCGGGCCGTGAAGCGGTCGCAGCCGGTGGGGTCGGAGATCCGCACCGGGTAGCCGTAAGCGTTCGGGGCGGGCACGTCGAGCAGGGCCGGGTCGCGCAGCGGCAGGCCGTAGGCGATGGCGGTCTCGCGGGCGACACCGCGGATGGACAGGCAGTAGCCGCGGTCGGGCGTGACGGCGATGTCGAGGACCTCGTCGACCAGCTCCAGCAGCTCGACCGCGTCCTTGCCGACCTCGGTCTCCGGGGGCAGCACGATGATGCCCTTGGTGCCGTCGTCGCCCATGTTCAGCTCGTCGCTGGAGCAGATCATGCCGCGGGACATCTTGCCGTAGGTCTTGCGCTCGGCGATCTGGAAGTCACCGGGCAGGACGGCGCCGGGCAGCGCCACGACGACCTTGTCGCCGACGGCGAAGTTGCGGGCGCCGCAGACGATCTCCTGGGGCTCGCCCGTGCCGTTGGTCTGTCCGACGTCGACGGTGCAGAAGCGGATCGGCTTCTTGAACTCCGTCAGCTCCTCGATGGTCGCCACCTGGCCGACCACCAGGGGGCCCTTGAGGTCGGCGCCGAGCTGCTCGACGGTCTCGACCTCCAGACCGGCCGAAATGAGCTTGGCCTGGACGTCTCGGCCGGTCTCCGTCGCCGGCAGGTCGACGTACTCCCGCAGCCAAGAAAGCGGGACCCGCATCAGATCTCCATCCCGAACGGCCGGGTGAACCGGACGTCACCCTCGACCATGTCTCGCATGTCCTCGACGTTGTGGCGGAACATCAGCATCCGCTCGATGCCGAACCCGAAGGCGAAGCCGCTGTACTTCTCGGGGTCGACGCCGCAGGCGGTGAGCACCCGCGGGTTGACCATGCCGCAGCCGCCGAGCTCGATCCAGCCCTCGGACGAGCAGGTGCGGCAGGGCCGGTCGGGGTTGCCGATGGACTCGCCCTTGCAGACGTAGCAGAGCATGTCCATCTCGGCGCTCGGCTCGGTGAAGGGGAAGTAGTTCGGCCGCAGCCGGGTCTTCATGTCCTCGCCGAACAGGGACTGGACCATGTGGTCCAGGGTGCCCTTGAGGTCCGCCATGGTCAGGCCCTCGTCGATGGCGAGCAGCTCGATCTGGTGGAAGACGGGCGTGTGCGTGGCGTCCAGCTCGTCGGTGCGGAACACCCGGCCGGGGCAGACGATGTAGACCGGCAGCTCACGGTCGAGCAGGGCGCGGGCCTGCACCGGGGAGGTGTGCGTGCGCAGGACGACGCCGGACCCGGACTCCTCGGTGCCCTTGGGGCCCTGCACGAAGAACGTGTCCTGCATCTGCCGGGCCGGGTGGTCGGGCAGGAAGTTGAGGGCGTCGAAGTTGAACCACTCCGCCTCGGCCTCCGGCCCTTCGGCGACCTCGTAGCCCATGGCCACGAAGACGTCCGCGACCCGCTCCATCATCGTGGTGAGCGGGTGCCGGGCGCCGGCCGGTACGCGGTCGTAGGGCAGCGTGACGTCCACCGCCTCCTCGACCAGCACACGGGAGTCCCGCTCGGCCTCCAGTTCCGCCTGGCGCGCGGCGAGGCCCTTGTTCACGGCTCCGCGGGCCTGTCCGACGCGCTTGCCGGCGTCGGCCTTGGCGTGCGGGGGCAGGGCGCCGATCTCGCGGTTGGCGAGGGCCAGCGGGGAGGCGGGGCCGGTGTGGGCGACCTTGGCCTCGTGGAGCGCGTCGAGGGAGTCCGCGGCGGCGAAGGCGGCGAGCGCCTCGTCCCGCATGCGCTCGATCTCTTCCGGTTTCAACGCCTCGACCTCTACAGGGTCGTACGACTTATTCGGTGCCGACATCTCTTCCCGTGCTTCCGATTGGCTGGCTGAAGGTCCCCGTCACCGACTCCGATGGCCGTCTGCGGGACACAAAGGTGCCAATGGCCGAGTCTAACGGGGTGGAGGTATACGAATGCGCCCGTGGTCCTCAGGCGAGATACGCCGGAGCCGCCACGGGCAACGTAAATCGGAACTCGGCGCCGGCGCCCGGCGCGCGGCCGACCGTGATGGTGCCCCCGTGGGCTTCGACGATGCCCTTGACGATGTAGAGCCCGAGGCCCGTGCCGCCGCGCTTGCTGCCCCGCCAGAAGCGGGTGAAGACGCGGTTCATGGACTCCTCCGGGATGCCGGGCCCCTCGTCGCTCACCGTGACCGACGTGCCGGTGTCCTCACCCTCGCGGGGGGACGCCGTGGCCGTGACGTCGATGGTGACAGTTCCCTCGCCGTGCCGCACGGCGTTTTCCAGGAGGTTGCTGAGCACCTGGTCGATCTTGTCGGGGTCGGCCCACAGGTCGGGCAGCGGCTGCTGGACGCGCAGCAGGAACCGGTCGGCGGGCTGCCCGGCGGCGACGTAGGCCTGGATGTGCCGTCCGACGGCGGCGCCGATGTCGACGGGCTGGCGCCGCACCTCCAGCCTGCCGGAGTCGATCCGGGAGATGTCGAGCAGCTCGGCGATGAGCCGGGTGACCCGGTCGGCGTCGGCGTCGACCGTCTCCAGCATCAGCCGCTTCTGGTCGTCGGTGAAGCGTTCCCACTTGGCGAGCAGGGTGGCGGTGAAGCCCTTGACGGAGGTGAGCGGGGAGCGCAGCTCGTGGGCGACGGTGGCGATCAGCTCCGCGTGGCTGCGTTCGGTGCGGCGGCGGGCCTCGGTGTCGCGCAGGGTGACGACCAGGCGCCACAGGGGCCCGGTGGGCCGCGTGCGGACGTAGCGCGCGGAGACCAGCACCTCACGGCCGCCGGGGAGGAGGAGGTTGCGCTCGGGCTGTCCGACCCGGATCGCGAGACCGCCGTACGGGTCGGTCAGCTGCCACCAGCGTCGCCCCTCCAGATCCTCTAATGGCAGGGCCTTCTCCAGGCTCTGCCCGAGGGCGTCCCGGGCGCGGACGGCGGTGATGCGCTCGGCGGCGGCGTTGAAGCAGACGACCCGGCCCTGCTCGTCGGCGACGACGAGTCCGTCGGGCAGCATGTCGGGGTCGATGCCGAGGCCGGCGAGATCACCGGGTGGCCGGGACGCGGCGGGCGGGCTCCCGGCGTCCTGGGCCCCTGGTGCGCTGCTCGTGCCGACGCTCATCCCCGTACCCCACCTCCAAGGCTCCGCAGAGGGGTCCCTGAGCTGGTCACCCTACTAGTTCCCGGTGACGGAGCGGCACCCTCCGGCGGCGCGCTGTGCACGCGCCGACGCATAGAGACATACGGCGGCGGCGGTGGCGAGGTTCAGACTCTCGGCCTTCCCGTGGATCGGGACGCGGACGACGGCGTCGGTGAGGGCGCGGGTCTCCTCCGGCAGACCCCAGGCCTCGTTGCCGAAGACCCAGGCGGTCGGCCCGCCCATGGTGCCCTTGTCGAGCTCGTCGTCGAGGTCGCGGTCGCCGGCCCCGTCGGCGGCGAGGACCCGGACACCGGCGGCCCGCAGCCCTTCGACCGCCTGCTCCACGGGGACGCCGACGGCGACGGGCAGGTGGAACAGGGAGCCGACGGAGGCGCGGACGGCCTTGGGGTTGTACACGTCGACGGAGGCGTCGGTCAGGACGACGGCCTCGGCACCGGCGGCGTCGGCGCAGCGCAGCACGGTCCCGGCGTTGCCGGGGTCACGGACGTTGGCGAGGAGGGCGACGAGCCGGGGGCGCGCCGCGAGGACCTCCTCGAAGGGCGTGTCCAGGAACCGGCAGACGCCGACGAGGCCCTGCGGCGTGACCGTGGTGGAGATGTCGGCGATGACCTGCTCGGAGGCGAGGTGCACCCGGGCGCCGGCGTCCCGGGCCTCCCCCACGATGTCGGCGTACCGCTCGGCCGCCTCCAGCGTGGCGAACAGCTCCACGAGCGTGGCCGCGTCCCCGGCCCGGTGCCCGGCCGCCTCCCGGACCGCCTGCGGCCCCTCCGCGAGGAACAGCCGCTCCTTCCCCCGGAAGTTCCGCTTCGCCAGCCGCCGCGCGGCGGCGACGCGGGGGGAGCGGGGGGAGATGAGCTCGGGGGTGGCGGGGGGCATTCCGTTCGCTTTCTCAGTAGCTGGCTGCACAGCAGAACCCGCAGGCCGCTCGGCCTGCGGGTCCTTCCGTCACATCGGCTCGGAGCCGGCGTCAGGCCGCCTTGGGGGCGTTGACGTCGCTCGGCAGCGCCTTCTGGGCGACCTCGACGAGCGCGGCGAAGGCGCCGGCGTCGTTGACGGCCAGCTCGGCCAGGATCTTGCGGTCGACCTCGACGTTCGCGGCCTTCAGACCCTGGATGAAGCGGTTGTAGGTCATGCCGTTCGCGCGGGCAGCGGCGTTGATGCGCTGGATCCACAGCTGGCGGAAGTCACCCTTGCGCTTCTTGCGGTCGTTGTAGTTGTAGACCAGCGAGTGGGTGACCTGCTCCTTGGCCTTGCGGTACAGGCGCGAACGCTGACCGCGGTAGCCGGAGGCCTGCTCGAGGATCGCCCGGCGCTTCTTGTGGGCGTTCACTGCCCGCTTGACGCGTGCCACTTTTTAACTCCTTGTAGCGGGGCCGCGGTGGTCTTCACACGGCCCGGTATCGATTGGGTCCCGGTCCTGACGTGCGGCGCTGACGCGCCGGGACGTCACTTGCCGAGAAGCTTCTTGATCTTCTTGGCGTCGCCCGGGGCCATCTCGGCGTTGCCGGTGAGGCGACGCGTCACACGGGACGACTTGTGCTCGAGCAGGTGGCGCTTGCCGGCACGCTCGCGGAGCACCTTGCCGGAGCCGGTGATCTTGAAGCGCTTGCTGGACCCGCTGTGCGACTTGTTCTTCGGCATAGCGCCGTTCTCTCCTCGTGGTGGCGCTCCGATGCCCGGTCGTGAAACCGGGCACGGTGGAGCGTCGCTCTTGTATCGGTTACGTCCTCGGGGACTCGCGTCCCCCGGGATCACGCGTCGGCGGACGCCTCGGCCGGAGCCTCGGAGGAGTCCTCGGCGAGGTCGGCCTCAGCGGCGTTCTGCGACTTGCCGGGGTTGGCCTTCGCCTCAGCCTTGCGGGCCTCCTGCGCCTGGCGAGCCTCGGCCATCGCCTCGGTCTTCTTCTTGTGCGGACCGAGAACCATGATCATGTTTCGGCCGTCCTGCTTCGGGTTCGACTCGACGAAACCGAGGTCTGCGACGTCCTCCGCGAGCCGCTGGAGCAGTCGGTAGCCCAGCTCGGGCCGGGACTGCTCGCGACCACGGAACATGATCGTGATCTTGACCTTGTCGCCCTGCTTGAGGAACCGGACGACGTGACCCTTCTTGGTGTCATAGTCGTGCGGGTCGATCTTCGGCCGGAGCTTCATCTCCTTGATGACCGTGTGCGCCTGGTTCTTGCGCGCCTCACGGGCCTTCATGGCCGACTCGTACTTGAACTTCCCGTAGTCCATGAGCTTGCACACGGGCGGACGGGCGTTCGCCGCGACCTCGACCAGGTCCAGGTCGTACTCCTGCGCAAGCTCCAGTGCCTTGGCCAGGGGGACGATGCCCACCTGCTCGCCACTGGGACCGACAAGTCGCACCTCGGGAACGCGAATCCGGTCGTTGATGCGGGGCTCGGCGCTGATGGATCCTCCTCGGTAGCACCACGCGACGGTCTGGCGGACGGCCGCGTAACGTCTCTTTTCGATAGACCTAACCGCGCCGAAGCACAAAAAATGCCCCGGACGATTCCCAGGCGGGGCTCCTCGAACTACCGGAGCACCGTCGCGGGGAACCGCGGGGCGCGCTTTCGGACGGATCGCCGCCGCTGGGACGGGACCGTCTGACCGGTGACCCGACGCCCTGGGGGCGGTCAGGTGGGAGTTCGAAAGCCTCCACTTGTGGGTCGGGCTCGTGGGCCGCTAGGCATACGGGTCCGACCGGTCGTTACACGAGATTACCAGCATTGGCCAGGAACGGCTAATTGCGGCGCCCCGGGGCCTGGTACGGCGCACGCCCCGCCTGCGCCTATCGTGTGGGGCATGAGTGAGACCCCTCCTGAGTCCCCCGACTTCGACGCCATGGCCCGCGACATCGCCGAGGTCCCGGCGGTCGAGGTCATCGTGACGGTCGCCGTCAACCTGATGAGCGCCGCCGCGGTGAAGCTCGGTCTGACCGAGGAGGGCGACACGCACAAGGACCTGGACGAGGCCCGCAAGCTGGTGCACGCGCTGGCCGGTCTGCTGGACGCGTCCACCACCGAGATCAGCTCGTTCCACGCGGCACCCCTGCGCGACGGCCTGAAGTCGCTCCAGCTCGCGTTCCGCGAGGCGTCACTCGTCCCGGACGAGCCGGGCAAGGGCCCGGGCGAGAAGTACACGGGCCCGGTCTACGGCTAGCCCGCACAGGCTCCTCAGCGTTCGTACAAGGGCTCGCCCGGTGGCGTCGCCCCGGCCGGCAGCAGTGCCAGGTCGAGGCCGCGCACCAGGCGGGCCCTCAGTGTCTCGTCGTCCGCGAGGCGCCGGGCGACCGCCCGGGCGGCTTCGGCGGGGGCGGCGGACGGGTCCAGGACCAGGGCGAGGGTGCCGTCGGCCTGACCGGGTCCGAGGTGGGCGCGCAGAACGGCGGGCTCTGCGGCCACGGCAGCGCGTACGGCCTCGACGACGGCCGGGTCGGCGAGCGGGTCGGTGGTCGTACGGCCCTCCGCGAGGGCGAGCAGGGCGGGGCCGGTCAGCTCGAAGGGCACGGGCCCGGCCAGGTCGAGCACGACCGTGTCCGCCTTCTCGTGCGCGGCGGCCTGGAGGGCCTGGTGAAGCGGTACGGCGACGGGCCGGGCCGCCGGGTCCCAGCGGGCGAGCGAGTCGGTGGAGGTGAAGGCGGGGAGCGCGGTGCGGTTCCCGGCCTTCAGCGTCGGTACGGCCATGTCGCTGGTCTTCTCGCGGCGCAGTCCCCGCTCGTCCTCCTCGACCTCGCCGAGCACGGCCACGACGGGGACGAGCAGCCGGGCGCCCTTGAGCGCGTCGAGGACCGGGCCCACCGCCCCCCGGTCCTCGGACCAGGCGGCGAGTGCCGCGCTCAGCCGGGGGTCGGCGGAGCCGTCGTCGTCGGAGAAGCCGGAGTCGGGGATGTTCTTGTTCGCCACGGTCATCGACCCTATCGGCCGGATGCCGCCGCCTCGGCGGGCGGTCCTGGGGCCCGCCGCTAGAACTCGTCGTGGCTCGCGCGGCGGCCGCGCCACAGGACCACGGCCGCGACCAGCAGGACGCCGCCGGCGCCGCCCGCGAGGGGGGCGGCCCAGTCGGCGGTGTCGTCGTCGGAGCCGGTGGCGTCCGGGCCGCTGCCGAAGTACTTCGCGCCGTACGACGCCGAGCGGAGGCCCTGGGGCTTCAGCCGGTCGGCGGCCTGGATGGCGGCGGCCGGATCGACGAAGCCGAAGCCGCGGGAGTCGTCGCGGCCCCCGGCGGGGGCATTGCGGGCGGTGTCCTCCAGGAGCGACTTGATCTGGGCCGGTGTCAGATCGGGGTGGGCGGCCCTGACCAGGGCGGCGGCGCCCGAGACGAAGGCGGCGGCGGCGCTGGTGCCCCAGCCCTCGTAGTACTTGCGGTCGGGGTCGGCGATGACGACGTCGACGCCGGGGGCGCTGACGGTGGCGTACCAGCGGCGTGTGGAGAAGGGGGCGCGGGTTCCCGAGCGGTCGACGGCGGTCACGGCTACGACGCCCGGGTAGGCGGCCGGGTAGGAGATGCGGTCGCCCTTCTCGCCACCGTTGCCGGCGGAGGCGACGACGACCACGCCCTTCTTCAGGGCGTACTGGATGGCCTGGTCCTCGCCGGGTTCCGGGTGCGCGGAGGCGGAGTCGTCGCCGAGGGAGAGGTTGATGACGTCGGCGCCGTGGTCGGCGGCCCAGCGGATGCCCTCGGCGAGGGCGTTGCCGCGGGTGCTGCGGGCCTTGGCGCGGGAGGGGTCGCCGTCCTCCAGGATCACGCGGACGGGGAGGATCTTCGCCTCGGGGGCGATGCCGAGGACGCCGTCGGCGTTGCCCGGGCCGTGTCCGTGCCCGGCGATGATGCCGGCCATGGCGGTGCCGTGCCGGGCCCAGGCGCGGTCGCCGGGTTCGGCTCCGAAGCCGACCAGGTCCTCGCCGGTGAGGACGTTGCCGGTCAGGTCGGGGTGGTCCTCCTCGACGCCGGTGTCCAGGACGGCGACGGTGACGCCCTCGCCCTTGGTGGTCTGCCACGCCTCCTGTGTGTGCATGGCCTCCAGGGCCCACTGCTGGGCGCGGATGCCGTCGGCGTGTGCGGCGGTGGAGGGGACCAGGACGAGACCGGCGGCGAGGAGAACACTCAGGAACCCGCCCGCGCGGGACATGACGGCTTTCACGACGGCTGCTCCGTGGCCGAGCGGACGTTCTTGCGCAGGCCGCGTTCGACGCGGTCGGCGAGACCCTGTGCCTCGTTGCCGAGGCCGGCCTGGGCGGGGGCGGTGGTGGCGCCGGACTCCATGGCGTCCTCGGCGGGCTGCGGGTCGTCGACGGTGCGGCCGTCGGCCCAGCCGGAGACGGCGTAGACGACGACCGGGGCCTCGGTCAGCACGGAGACCGTCCAGGCGGCGCGCTGCTCCGCTCCGAAGTCGGCGGCGGGCGTGTCCTTCGCGGCGTACGGCAGGGGCATCAGGTCGCTGCGGCGGTCCAGGCGCTCCTTGCGGAAACGGTTCGCGAGGGAGGTCATGCCCGCGGCGTCGGCCTTGGTGAAGAGCAGGCCGACGGTGGTCACGTAGCTCTCGGTGGCGTCGGTGTAGGTGGCCCGCAGGAGCCGCTCGCAGCCGACGGGCGCGAGGGCCTTGCGCAGCAGGGGGTCGAAGGCGTCCTTGCAGCCGCTGTCCGGGGCGACGGCGATACGCGTCCAGGTGCGGTCGGCACCGCCGGGGCCGGCGCCCTGGCCCTGCACGGTGGGCGGGAAGAGCTGGTCGACGGGAACGCTGTGCCAGAGGCTGCCGGCCGCGGTGAAGGTGGTGCGCGAGCCCTCCTCCCCCGAGTCCCCCAGGAGCCAGCTCCCGGTGACCGCGCCCGAGATGAGCCCCAGTCCGAGCACGAGACAGACGGCGGCTGCGGCGGCCTGGGACGCCCCGCGCCGCCCGAGCGGCCGGGGTCGCGCGTCGGCGTCGTATCCCTCGGGCTCCCCGAAGGACACGACGGGTCGTGTGCCGACGGGAGCGGGACCGGGGGTCAGAGGGGCGCTCCAGGAGAGGGACGGGTCGGGAGAGACGTCGGCCGGGTTCTGGGCGGGCTGTCGGCCGGGGGCGGGCCGGGGGGCGGGTGACGAAGGCATGCGCATGCCACGCCCGGTGGTGGCAGCGGTGTCGGCGTCGGCACCGGCCCGCGGCTCCCGCGAGGGGCGCGGCGGAACACCGGGCCGCGCGGGACTGGGGCGGCCGAAGGATTCAGCAGGCTCGGAGGACGGGCGCTCGGCTCGCTCGGCGGCTGACGGGTCGGCGGGGACCGGACGCAGGCGGGCGGTCGTCTCCGAGGAGTTCTCGGCGGGGGCGCCGGTACGGCGTGACGTGGGGGCGTACCCCGGCCGGCCGGACGAGCCCGGCGTGGGGAGGTGACGCGGTCGCGGAGGGGCGTCCGGCGGGGCGGACGGCCTGTTCGACTCGGGTCGCGTCGCACGGCCGACGCCGGGCCGCGTGTCCGGGAAGCGGTCGGAGGCGCGGGGCGGGGGCGGGGCGGTGGGCTCGGTACGACGGGGTGCGGCGGGCTCGGTACGACGGGGTGCGGCGGGCTCGGTACGACGGGCCAGCGTGTCGCCGAAGCTGGGGAAACGAGGGCGGCCGTTCGATCCATCGGCCCCGCCGGAGGCCGCGGCACCACCGCGAGCAGCCGTTTCCTGCCCGGCGGCAGCAGACCCCGACGAGTTCGTGTCCCGATCCGGCGACGGGCGCCGCGTCCCCGCACTCGGCCCACACACGCCGGAACGCCCCCGCTCGTCCTCGCCCGACGGGTTGTCACCCGTGGCCGCGTCGGACGATGCCGTCCGGGCGTCCTCAGGCGAGGTCGGGGGGTGCGAAGGGCGCGGTGGAGTGCTGGGACGTGGGGGGAAAGAGGCACGCTGCGCTTCCGTGCTCATGCACCCCCCGTTTCCTCGTACCCGGGCCGCTGCGTACCGCGCGGGCCGTGTCGTCCTGCCCGAGGCCCGGCACTGACTCGTCCCGGGCACACATACCCGTACGGATGGAGCGTCATCCCAGCGCGAAGTCCGGCCGGCGCCGCTCCGCCGTACGTGCGCGTCACTCTACGGCTTGTTCCTGCGCGAACGGGAACCAGTCCACGAGCCCGGGGCATCTGCCCGGAACGTCCCCCTACCCTGCGGTAATCCTGTCTGGCAGGCTGCGTTCATGACTGCGCGCGCCTCCGACCGGGCCCGTTACGACCGGGCCACCGCCCATCTCGACGCCCCACTCGCGATCGTGGACCTGGACGCCTTCGACGCCAACGCCGCCGATCTGGTCCGTCGCGCCGGGGGCAAGCCCGTCCGGGTCGCCAGCAAGTCCGTGCGGTGCCGGGCGCTGCTGGAACGCGTCCTGGCCCGGGACGGGTTCGCGGGGATCATGTCGTTCACCCTCGCCGAGTCGCTGTGGCTGGCCCGCTCGGGGTTCGAGGACGTGCTGCTCGCCTACCCGTCCGCCGACCGGGCCGCGTACGCCGAACTCGCCGGTGATCCCAAGCTCGCCGCCGCCGTGACCGTGATGGTCGACGACGTCGCCCAGCTCGATCTGATCGACGCGTCGCGCGGTGGTGGGCGTGAAGTGGTCCGTGTCTGCCTGGAGTTGGACACCTCTTTGAAGCTGTTCGGCGGGCGGGTGCGGGTGGGGGCCCGGCGTTCGCCGCTGCACTCCCCCGCCCAGGTCGCCGACGTGGCCCGGGCCGTGGCCCGCCGGCCGGGCTTCGAGGTCGTGGGGATCATGGCGTACGAGGGGCACGTCGCCGGTGTCGGGGACGCCGTGGCGGGACGGCCGCTGCGGTCCCGTGCCGTCCGGCTGATGCAGTCCGCCGCCAAGCGTGAACTCGCCGAGCGGCGTGCGGAGGTGGTGCGCGCGGTGCGGGCCGTCGTGCCGGGTCTTGAGTTCGTCAACGGCGGCGGCACCGGCTCGGTGCAGCACACGGCGGCCGAGGACGCGGTGACCGAGATCGGCGCCGGGTCGGGGCTGTACGTGCCGCGGCTGTTCGACAACTACACGTCGTTCAGCGGCCGTCCGGCGGCCCTCTTCGCCCAGCCCGTCGTACGGCGGCCGGGGGTGGGAGTGGTGACGGTCCTCGGTGGCGGCTATCCCGCCTCCGGCGCGGCCGGGCCCGACCGGCTGCCCGTGCCGTATCTGCCGGAGGGGCTGCGCTACGACCCTCAGGAGGGGGCCAGCGAGGTGCAGACGCCGCTGCTGGGCTCGCCCGCCGACGACCTGCTGATCGGTGACAAGGTGTGGTTCCGGCACGCGAAGGCCGGTGAGCTGTGCGAGCGGTTCGACGTGCTGCACCTGGTCGAGGGGGACGCGGTGACGGCGACCGTGCCGACGTACCGCGGCGAGGGCCACACGTTCCTGTAGCCGGCCCACGGTCGGTACCGGTCGGCCGCGTTCAGTCCGGCGGGCCGATGCTGCTGCCCACACCGCCGCCCGTGTCCGCGTCGCCGAACGGCCGGATGCCCTTGGTGATGCGGTCCATGTCGGCGAGCGGCGGTCCGTCCTCGCCCGCGTCGAAGACGTAGCGGACGAGGACGGGCGACTCGGTGCCGACGCTGGACGGGAAGACGAGCGACTGGACGTTTCCGCCCGGCCCCTTGGCGGTCCGCACCCGCCAGCGCACGAGGTACCCGGCGCGGCCGGCCACCGCGACCGGCCCGGACTTGACGACCTGGTGCGACTCGATGCCCCCGTAGAGCTCGCGGCCGAGCTTGTCGCGGTCGTAGGCCTCGTCCGCCGCCTCCTTGATGTCCGCCTTGGCGAGGGCCTCGGGGGACTTCTCGTCGTTCTCGGTCACCGTGCGGGAGAAGACGAGGCCGTGGCGGCAGAGGCCGACGCCGCCGGGGCAGTCGTAGGTGCCGTCGGTGGTCATGACGACGTCGTCCTGGGCCACGTGCTGCGGCCGGACCCAGCCGTCGAGCAGGGGGAAGGTGACGCCGTTGAGCTGGTCCTCGACGACGGCCGGGTCGTCGGCGGACGGTTCGGACGTGGACGCCTCGGGAGTCGGCTCCGGCGGACCGGTCGTGGCCGGGGGCGCGGACGTCGGGGCCGTCCTGGTCGCCGTGCCGTCGCCGTCGTCGCCGAGCACGACGGCTCCGGTGACGATCGCCGCGACGAGGACGGCCCCGGCGGCGATGAGGGCGACGGCCTTCGCGCGCCCGGTGCCGCCGCCCGGGGGCGGGGGCACCGGGCCCGTGGGGGCCCCGGGCGCACGGCGGTGCTCGGTCCAGGCCGTGCCGTCCCACCAGCGTTCCAGGTGCGGGCCGTGCGGGTCGGGATACCAGCCGGGCGGTGGCGTCATGCTCATCCCGGCACTGTAGGGCGCGACTCGGGCCCGCCGGGCACGGGCTTACAGGGGTGTGACGTACGCCCCCGCGATCCCGCCGTCGACCAGGAAGTCGGTGGCGTTCACGAAGGAGGAGTCGTCGCTGGCGAGGAAGGCCACGGCGGCGGCGATCTCCTCGGCCTCGGCGAACCGGCCCAGCGGGATGTGCACCAGGCGGCGCGCGGCGCGCTCCGGGTCCTTGGCGAACAGCTCCTGGAGGAGCGGGGTGTTGACCGGGCCGGGGCACAGGGCGTTGACCCGGATGCCCTCCCGGGCGAACTGCACGCCCAGCTCACGGGACATGGCGAGGACGCCGCCCTTGGAGGCCGTGTACGAGATCTGGCTGGTGGCCGCGCCCATCCTGGCCACGAAGGAGGCCGTGTTGATGACGGAGCCCTTGCCCTGGCGCCGCATGTACGGGATGGCGGCCTTGCAGCAGAGGTAGACGGAGGTGAGGTTGACCTCCTGGACGCGCTTCCAGGCCTCCAGGCCGGTGTCCAGGATGGAGTCGTCGTCGGGCGGGGAGATGCCGGCGTTGTTGAAGGCGATGTCGACGCTGCCGTACGTGTCGTAGGCGGTCTTGAACAGGGCCTCCACCTGCTCGGGGTCGGTGACGTCCACCTTCGCGAAGGTGCCGCCGGTCTCCTCGGCGGCCGCCTTGCCGCGGACCTCGTCGACGTCGCCGCAGACGACGTGCGCGCCCTCGGAGGCGAGGCGGCGGGCGGCGGCGAGACCGATGCCGCTGCCGGCGCCGGTGACGACGGCGGTACGGCCGACCAGCCGGCGGCAGATGCTTTCCTGAGCGGTCACTGTGCGGGGCCCTCCGTACTGATGAAGACGTTCTTGGTTTCGGTGAAGGCGGCCAGGGCCTCGGGGCCGAGCTCGCGGCCGACGCCCGACTGCTTGTAGCCGCCGAACGGGGTCCAGTAGCGGACACTGGCGTGGGAGTTGACGGACAGGTTGCCGGCGCGGACGGCCTGGGAGACGCGCAGGGCACGGCCGACGTCCCGGGTCCAGATGGAGCCGGAGAGGCCGTACGGGGTGTCGTTGGCGAGCCGGATCGCGTCGGCCTCGTCGGAGAAGGGCAGCAGGACGGCGACCGGGCCGAAGATCTCCTCGCAGGCCGCCGCCGAGTCGGGCCGCTCCCCGGTGAGCACGGTCGGCGGGAACCAGAAGCCGGGGCCCTCGGGTGCGCTGCCGCGCAGGGCCGGGGCGTCGTCGGGCACGAAGCCCCGGACGCGGTCGAGCTGCTGCCGGGAGATGAGCGGGCCCATCTGGGTCTTCTCGTCGGCCGGGTCGCCCACCACCACGGCGGCCAGCGTCTCGGCGAGCAGCTCGCGGACCTCGTCGTACACGGTCTCCTGGACCAGGATGCGGGTGCGGGCACAGCAGTCCTGGCCGGAGTTGTCCAGGAAGGAGAAGGGGTCGACGGCGGCCTTCAGGTCGGAGTCGGCGAAGACGATGTTCGGGCTCTTGCCGCCGAGTTCGAGGGTGACCGGCTTGATCTGCTCCGCGCCGAGGGCCATGACGCGCTTCCCGGTCCGCGTGGAGCCGGTGAAGACGATCTTGGCGACCCCGGGGTGGCGTACGAGCGCGTCGCCGGTGATGTCGCCGTGTCCGGGCAGGACCTGGAAGAGGTGCTCCGGGAGCCCGGCCTCCAGGGCGAGTTCGGCGAGGCGCAGCGCGGTGAGCGGAGTGGTCTCGGCGGGCTTGAGGAGGACCGCGTTGCCGGCCGCGAGGGCGGGGGCGGTGCCCCAGGCGGCGATCGGCATCGGGAAGTTCCAGGGCGCGATCACGCCGACGACGCCGAGCGGTTCGAGGATCGTGACGTCGAGGCCGCCGGGCACCGGGATCTGCCGGCCGGTGAGCCGTTCCACTCCCCCGGCCGCGTAGTCCAGCAGGTCCCGGACGTTGCCCGCTTCCCAGCGGGCGTTGCCGATGGTGTGTCCGGCCTCGCGGACCTCCAGGCGGGCCAGTTCCTCCAGGTGCTCGTCGACGGTGGCCGCGAAGCGGCGCAGCAGCCGGGCGCGGTCGCCCGGGGCGAGGGCGGCCCAGGCGGTCTGCGCCCGGGATGCGCGGGCGACGGCCGCGTCGACGTCGGCGGGGGTGGCGGCCGGGACGGTGGCGACGACCTCCTCGGTCGCCGGATTCAGTACGTCCAGTACGTGCTCGGAAGACAAGAAGGGCCTCACATGCGTTCGAAGGAGCGGCGCAGCTCCCAGTCGGTCACCGCGGCGTCGAAGGCGTCCAGTTCGACGCGCGCCATGTTGCGGTAGTGCGCGACGACCTCGTCCCCGAAGGCTGCCTTGGCGATCGGGCTGTTCTCCCAGAGCTCAGCTGCCTCGCGCAGAGTCGTGGGGACGTGGGCGAAGTCGCCGGAGTACGCGTTGCCGGGGCAGGGCTCCGGCAGCTCCAGCTTCTGCTCGACGCCGTACAGCCCGGCCGCGACCAGCCCGGCCACGGCGAGGTAGGGGTTGACGTCGCCGCCGGGCAGCCGGTTCTCGAAGCGCATCGAGCGGCCGTGGCCGACCACGCGCAGCGCGCAGGTGCGGTTGTCATGGCCCCAGGCGACGGCCGTCGGGGCGAAGGAGCCGGGCTGGAACCGCTTGTAGGAGTTGATGTTGGGGGCGTAGAGGAGGGAGAAGTCGCGCAGCGCGGCGAGCTGGCCGGCGAGGAAGTGGCGCATGACGTCCGACATGCCGTCTTCGCCGTCCCCTGCCATGGCGTTGTTGCCGTCCGCGTCGGCGAGCGAGAGGTGGATGTGGCAGGAGTTGCCCTCGCGCTCGTTGTACTTGGCCATGAAGGTGATCGAGACGCCCTCCTGGGAGGCGATCTCCTTGGCGCCGGTCTTGTACACGGCGTGCTGGTCGCAGGTGACCAGGGCCTCGTCGTAGCGGAAGGCGATCTCGTGCTGGCCGGGGTTGCACTCGCCCTTGGCGGATTCGACGGTGAGGCCGGCGGTCGCCATCTCGTTGCGGATGCGGCGCAGCAGGGGTTCGATGCGGCCGGTGCCGAGGACCGAGTAGTCGATGTTGTACTGGTTGGCCGGGGTCAGGTCTCTGTAGCCCGCGTCCCAGGCCTGTTCGTAGGTGTCCTTGAAGACGATGAACTCCAGCTCGGTGCCGACCTGGGCGGTGTAGCCGAGTTCGGCGAGGCGATCCAGCTGGCGGCGCAGGATCTGGCGGGGGGCGGCGACCACGGGCGAGCCGTCGTTCCAGGCGAGGTCGGCGTGGAGCATGGCCGTGCCCTCGTTCCAGGGGACGCGGCGCAGGGTGGCCAGGTCCGGGTGCATGGCGAAGTCGCCGTAGCCGCGGTCCCAGGAGGACATCGCGTAGCCGTCGACGGTGTTCATCTCGGTGTCGACGGCGAGCAGGTAGTTGCAGCCCTCGGTGCCGTGCTTGAGGACCTCGTCGAGGAAGAAGCGCGCGGCGAACCGCTTGCCCTGGAGCCGCCCTTGCATGTCGGGGAAGGCCAGGACGACAGTGTCGATCTCACCGCCCGCGACGAGGGCATGCAGCTCCTCGACGCTCAGCGGGGGTGTGCGGTCTGCCACGGGAGGGCCTCCTTGGCTCTGGTTCCGCCGGAAGCCATAAGGTATTCCTGAGAACCATTGCTTGGGAAGGGGGTACGGCCACATGCCGGAGGAAGCTGGCGGCGGGACGCGGGACGGGCTGACGCCGGTGCTGCGGCCGGTGCGCGCGGGCAACGGTTTCGAGGAGGCACTGGAGCAGATCCTCCAGGTCGTACGGCTGGGTCTGGTGCCGGGGGGCGAGCGGCTGCCCGCCGAGCGGGAGCTGGCGGAGCGGCTGGGGATCAGCCGGGTGACGCTGCGCGAGGTGCTGAAGGTGCTCCAGGACCAGGGGCTGGTGGAGTCGCGGCGGGGCCGGTACGGCGGCACGTTCGTGCTGCCGCGCAACGACGCCGGCGGCGAGGACGAGCTGCGGCGCCGGATCGCCGAGGTCGACATAGAGGACATGCTGCGGTTCCGGGAGGTGCTGGAGGTGGGCGCGGCGGGGCTGTGCGCCACGCACGGCCTGTCGGACGAGCAGGAGGCGCGGCTGCGGGAGGCGCTGTCCCGCACGCACGACGCGCCGCTGGGCGACTACCGGCGGCAGGACACCCTGCTCCACCTCACGCTGGCCGAGCTGTGCGGCTCGCCGACGCTGACCGCGCAGTACGCGGCGGTGCGGGCCACGGTGAACGACCTGCTCGACTGCATCCCGCTGCTCGTGCGCAACCTGGAGCACTCGCAGCGGCAGCACACCGCCCTGGTGGAGGCGGTGCTGGACCGGGACGCGGACGGGGCGCGGGAGATGATGCGGGAGCACTGCGCGGGGACGGCGGCGCTGCTGCGCGGCTTCCTGGGCTGAGCCCCGCACGCCGGCGATGTGGTGAGGATTTACGGGCGATTAACGCACGGGTATTGCCATTCCCGGTCGGCACCGAAAAGGTATGGATCCATTCCATTGAGCCGGAGCTCGGTCGACCCCACCGGGCCCGGAACAGCCCCGTGTCCGCCGCCTCGTGGGGAGTCCGCGATGTCCCAGGAATCCACCCGCACACCCGCCGCCGCGCCGGCGGACGACTATCTCGAACGCAGAGCGCTCCGCCGCGGCAGCGCCGGCTGGGTGCTGCTGACCGGCCTCGGCGTCGCCTACGTCGTCTCCGGCGACTACTCGGGCTGGAACTTCGGCCTGGCCGAGGGCGGCTTCGGCGGCCTCGCCATCGCCATGGTGCTCATGGGCGCGATGTACGCGTGCATGGTCTTCGCCCTCGCCGAGCTGTCCTCGATCCTGCCGACGGCGGGCGGCGGCTACGGCTTCGCCCGGCGGGCGCTCGGCCCATGGGGCGGCTTCCTGACCGGTACGGCGATCCTCATCGAGTACGTCCTCGCGCCCGCCGCCATCGTCATCTTCATCGGCGACTACGTCGAGTCGCTGGGCCTGTTCGGCCTGGAGTCCGGCTGGCCGATGTACCTGGTCTGCTTCGCGATCTTCCTCGGCATCCACCTCTGGGGCGTGGGCGAGGCGCTGCGCTTCAGCTTCGTCGTCACGGGCATCGCGGTGGTCGCGCTGATCGTCTTCGCGCTGGCGGCCCTGCCCGACTTCTCGGTCGCCGCGCTGGACGACATCCCGGTCGACTCCTCCGCCGCGGGGTCGAACTCCTGGCTCCCGTTCGGCCTGCTCGGCATCTGGGCGGCGTTCCCGTTCGGCATGTGGTTCTTCCTGGGCGTCGAGGGCGTACCGCTGGCCGCCGAGGAGACGAGGGAACCGGCCCGTACCCTGCCGAAGGCGATCCGCTGGTCGATGGGCATCCTGATCGTGCTGGCGGTGGTGACCTTCGTCGCGGCGGCGGGAGCACGCGGCTCCGCGGCGATCCAGGAGGCGGGCAACCCGCTCGTCGAGGCGCTCCAGCCGGACGGCGAGGCGACGACGCTGAGCCGGATCGTGAACTACGCCGGTCTGGCCGGCCTCGTGGCGTCGTTCTTCTCCCTGATCTACGCGGGCTCACGCCAGCTGTTCGCCCTGTCCCGCGCGGGCTACCTGCCCCGCTTCCTGTCCCTCACCAGCCGCCGCAAGGCGCCCTACCTGGGCCTGCTGGTGCCCGGCACGATCGGCTTCCTGCTGGCGGCGGTGTCCGGGAACGGCGCCCGGATGCTGAACATCGCGGTCTTCGGCGCGACCATCTCCTACGCGCTGATGGCCCTGTCGCACATCGTGCTGCGCCGCCGCGAGCCGGAGCTGCCGCGGCCGTACCGGACGCCCGGCGGGGTGCTGACCTCCTCCGTCGCCCTGGTGCTGGCCTGTGCGGCGCTGGTGGCGACGTTCCTGGTGGATGTGACGGCGGCGTTCATCGCGCTCGCGGTGTACGTCGTGGCCGTCGCGTACTTCGGTCTGTACAGCCGTAAGCGGCTGGTCGCGCAGGCGCCGGAGGAGGAGTTCGCGGCGCTGGCCGCGGCCGAGGCAGAGTTGACACGGGACTGAGCGTCGACTGTTGAGGGAGTTCTGGTGACCAGGCCGTTGATCGGTGTCAGCACCTATCTGGAGTCCGGTGCGCGCTGGGGAGTGTGGGAACTGGAGGCCGCGCTGCTGCCGGTCGGCTACCCCCGGCTCGTGCAGCGAGCGGGCGGCCTGGCCGCGATGCTCCCGCCGGACGACCCCGCGCACGCGGCCGCGGCCGTGGCCCGGCTGGACGGGCTGGTCATCGCGGGCGGGCCGGATGTGGAGCCCGTACGGTACGGCGCCGAACCGCATCCCCGCACCGGGCCGCCGGCGCGGGAGCGGGACGCCTGGGAGCTGGCCCTGATCGACGCGGCACTGACGGCGGGTGTGCCGCTGCTGGGTATCTGCCGGGGTATGCAACTGCTGAACGTCGCGCTCGGGGGGACGCTGGTCCAGCACCTCGACGGGCACGCGGAGGTCGTGGGCGTCTTCGGCAACCATGCCGTCAAGCCGGTGCCGGGGAGTCTGTACGCCGGTGTCGTGCCGGAGGAGACGTCGGTGCCGTCGTATCACCACCAGGCCGTGGACCGCCTGGGCACCGGCCTGGTCCCGTCGGCCTACGCGGACGACGGCACGGTGGAGGCCCTGGAACTGCCGTCCGGTGAGGGGTGGGTGCTGGGGGTGCAGTGGCATCCGGAGATGGGGGAGGACGTGCGGGTGATGCGGGCGCTGGTGGAGGCGGCAACGGGGTCCTGAGCCCGTGCGCGCACGCTCCCAGGCTCGAAATGCCGGGCTGAGTCCCGTCCGGCCCGTCCGGCGTTTGAGGACGAGGCCCTTCAGGCCGATGGGAGTCCAGGGGGCACAGCCCCCTGGCGGGGTCGAAGGGGCGGAGCCCCTGGGGAGGGGACGGGTAGGGGGCCGGCGGGGGCGAGGAAACTACCCCCGCGTCAGCGACAGCAGATCCCTGGCCGGCCCGGTAGGGCGATGCCCCGTCGGCCACACCGCCCGGAGGTCCCGCGCCAGGGCGATCCCCTCCACCGGCACCCGCACCAGCCGCCGCATCGCCAGCTCCTCCCCCACCGCCAGTTCACTCAGCACCGCCGGCCCCGCCCCGCTCACCGCCGCCGCCTTGACCGCCGTCGTGGACGACAACTCGATCAGCGGCCGCGCCAGCCCGCCCAGCGCCGCGTCCAGGACCTGCCGCGTACCGGAGCCCTTCTCCCGCAGGATCAGCGGCGTCGACGCCAGTTCCTCCGCGGCCAGCGAACGCCGCCGCCGGGCCCACGGATGGGCAGGAGCCGTGACCACTATCAGCCGGTCATGGGCGATGACCACCGAGTCCAGCCCCGTCGGCACCGTCAGCCCCTCGACGAACCCCAGGTCCGCCTCGTCCGCCAGCAGCCGCTCCGCGACCACCGTCGAGTTCCCGGCATGCAGGGACACCGCCGTGTCGGGCCGCTGGGCGCGCAGCGCGAGCAGCCAGCCGGGCAGCAGATACTCGGCGATCGTCATGCTCGCCGCCACCCGCAACCGCGAGTCGCGCCGGTCGCGCAGCGCCTGCGCCCCCACGTCGAACGCCTCCGCCGCCTCGACGATCCGCCGCGCCCAGTCCGTCACCAGCGCACCGGCGTCCGTGAGCCGGGACCCGCGCGGTGAGCGGTCGACCAGCGCCACGCCGAGCTGCCGCTCCATCGACCGGATCCGGCTGCTGGCCGCGGGCTGGGTGATGCCCAGTTCCCGCGCCGCCCCGCCGAGACTGCCGAGCCGCGCCACCGCCAGCAGCAGTTCCAGGCCGCCCAGATCCGGCACCCGGTGCGCGAGAGACCCTCCGGCCTGGACCTCACCCTGCTCTTCGCTCCTGCTCATAAACCCAGCTTATGTCGCCATAGAGCCATGCTCCCTGGCGGCGGGGTGCCCACGGCCCGACCGTGGGAGTCATGGTCACCGCAGTCCAGCCGGCCCGGCCCCTCACGGGCGCAGTCTCCGTCCGTCACCTCGGACCCAACTGGTACGCCACCGTCATGGGCACCGCCGTCGTCGCCACCGCCGGGGCCGCCCTGTCACCGCACGTCCCCGAGCTGCGCGGCATGCTGACCGGTGTCTGGGCCCTCTCCCTGGTCTTGCTCGTGACCCTGCTCGGCGCCCGGGCCGTGCACTGGGCCCACCACCGGGAGCAGGCCCGCGCCCACCTCCTCGATCCGGCGACGGCCCCGTTCTACGGCTGCCTCGCCATGGCCCTGCTGGCCGTCGGCGGCGGTGCCCTCACCGTCGGCCGGGACTGGATCGGTCTGCGGGCGGCCGTCGTGCTCGACGCCGTGCTGTTCACCGCCGGTACGGTCCTCGGGCTGGCCGCTGCGGTCGCGGTGCCGTTTCTGATGGCCGTACGGCACCGCGCCGAGCCGGGACAGGCCACGCCCGTCTGGCTGCTGCCGCTGGTCGCGCCCATGGTGTCCGCCGCCGTCGGGCCGTCGCTGGTGCCGCATCTGCCGCCCGGTCAGGCCCGCGAGACGCTGCTCCTTTTCTGCGTCGCGCTGTTCGGGCTCAGCCTGCTCGCGACCCTGCTCATGCTGCCGCTGGTCTTCGGACGGCTGGTCACCGGCGGGCCGCTGCCGCTCGCCCTGACACCGACGCTGTTCCTGGTGCTCGGGCCGCTCGGGCAGTCCACGACCGCCGCCGGCGCTTTCGCGGACGTCGCCCCCGGTGTCGTACCGGCGCCGTACAGCCAGGGCTTCGGTGTGCTCGCCGTGCTCTACGGCGTGCCCGTGATGGGGTTCGCGCTGCTGTGGTTCTGCCTCGCCACCGCCCTGGTGCTGCGCGCCCGGCGGCACGGGATGCGGTTCTCGATGACCTGGTGGTCGTTCACCTTCCCGGTCGGCACCTGTGTCACGGGCGCCGAGGCGCTGGGCCGGCACACCGGGCTCGTGGCCTACGCGGGGCCGGCGGTCGTGCTGTACGCGGTGCTGGTCGCCGCGTGGGGCACCGCCGCCGTGGGCACCGTGCGCGGGCTGCTCAGGGGCGAGCTGCTCGCAGGGCCCGGCCCAGTGCCCGCGGCGCCTCGGCCAGCGACGGCCCGTACCACGTCAGGTGCCGTCCGCTGACGAGCGCGCAGGGCAGGCCGGGGAAGGCCTCGGGACCGTCGTCGGCCGTGAAGCGGTACGGCTCGTCCGGGAGGATCACCACGTCCGGTGCGCAGGCGCGGAGTTCCGCGAGCGGGATGCGGGGGTAGCGGTCGGGGTGCCCCGCGTGAAGGTGGTCTACGCCGAGGCGGGCGAGGACGTCGCCCGCGAAGGTGTCGCGGCCCAGGACCATCCAGGGGCGGCGCCAGATCGGTACGACCGCCCTCAGACGGGCCGGGGGCGGTGGCAGGGACGACCAGGTCTCCTCGGCCTCGTCCAGCCAGCGCGGGCGGGCCGTCACCCCGCAGGCGTCCAGGACGCGGGCCAGTTCCCGAAAGGCCTGCGGCACGTCGCGGATCTCCGTCACCAGGACCTCGACGCCCGCCGCGCGCAGGGCCGCGAGGTCGGGTGCGCGGTTCTCCTCCTCGTTGGCGATCACCAGGTCGGGAGCGAGGGAGACGATCCGGTCGGTCTTGGGGTTCTTCGTGCCGCCGACGCGTACGACGTCGAGGCCGGACGGATGTGTGCACCAGTCGGTGGCGCCGACCAGGGCGCCGGGCGCGGACCGGGCCACGGCCTCGGTCAGCGACGGGACCAGCGAGACGACCCTCACCGGCGCGGCCGGTCCCGGACCGCCTCGATGTGCTCCGCCACGGCGACGACGATCACCCGGGTGTCGGACTCCGCCGCCCGCCAGCGGTGCCGCACACCGCCGGTGAGGTACAGCGTGTCACCGCGGCCGAGCCGGTAGGCGCGGCCCTCCGCCTCGATCTCCACCGCGCCGTCGGCGACGTACATCAACTGGTCGTTGCGGTACTGGAACTCACGGCCGGCGTCGTGGTCGCCGGTGAACTCGGAGGCGTGCATCTGATGGTGACCGCGCACCAGGGACCGGGTCCGGGGCTGGGGCAGCGGTTCGGTGCCGTCGGCGCGGACGACGTCCACGCTGCACGCCGGGTCGGCCGCGGCGAGGAGCTCGACCGCGGTGGTGCGCAGGGCGTCGGCGACCTTCTCCAGGGAGCTCGTGCTGGGCCGTGCCCGGTCGTTCTCGACCTGGCTGAGGAACGGGACCGACAGGCCGCTGCGCTCGGCCACGACGGCGAGGGTGAGCTCCAGCGCGCGGCGCCGCCGGCGCACGGCCGCGCCCACCCGAAGGGGCTGTTCTTTGTGGTCGCCCATCGCTCCGGCTCCCTCCTTCGCCCGTCGATCCGGTCCCTGTGCGCCGGTGTCCCGGCGCAGAGCTTCTGTTGAGTTGTCTGCACCCTACGCATGTTCGGCAAACCGCTGCATGCGCCCGTCACATCGATGTCATACAAGGCGGTGCGCGACCTCACAGTTCGCGCCAGGGGATCCTCCGTCCCCGGGAGCGGCGCGCGGATTCCTCCCACGGGAACAGCAGGGAGGGAGAAGAGGTTCGGGGGGTGGCGTAGCGCTCTGTGGTTGTCCGGATCCTGCTCGTGGGTTCGGGCCCCTGGCGGGGTCCGGATACGGGTGAGGGTACGCGTACGGGGCGGGACGCGGCGTGTCGCGTCCCGCCCCGCTACGGGCCTCACTGCGGCGTCATGCGCTCCACCATGTCGGGGTGCTGCTTCAGCCACGCGGCGACGGCCTCTTCCTCATGGCCCTGGCCGCGGTTCTTGATCTCGCTCTCCAGGCTGCCGAGCTCGTCCTCGCTCATCTTGAAGTTCTTGATCCACTTCGTGAGCTGCGGGTACTGCTCGGGGAACTTCTCGTTGGAGATGGTGCGGATCGTGTTGCCCTCGCCGAAGGCCTTCTTGGGGTCCTTCAGCTTGGTCAGCTCGTAGTCGCTGTACGCCCAGTGCGGCGACCAGAGGGTGACGGCGATCGGCTCCTTCTTGGCGTAGGCGCGCTTCAGCTCGGCCAGCATGGCCGGGGTGGAGCCGTCGACGGCCTCGTACTCCTTGTCCAGGCCGTAGCCGGGCAGGACCTTGTTCTTCAGCAGGTCCATCTCGCCGGTGCCGGGCTCGATGCCGATGATCTTCCCGTCGAAGGTGCCGGCCTTGCCCTTGAGGTCCTCCAGGGAGTCGACGCCCTTGACGTAGGACGGCACGGCGATCTCCAGGGAGGTCGGTTCGTACCAGGTGCCGAGGTCCCTGAGCCGGTCCTTGTTCTTGTCCCAGTAGTTCTTCTGGGCGTAGGGCAGCCAGGCGTCGAAGTTGAGGTCGAGATCGCCCGAGGCCAGACCGGTGTAGACGGGGCCGACGTCCATCTGCTTCAGGTTCATCGTGTAGCCGCGCCGTTCGAGGACGTTCTTCCACAGGTACGTGACGGCGATGTCCTCGTCCCAGGGGAACCACGCCACGTCCAGCGGTCGCTTCGCCTCGGCGGGCGTGCCGCCGCCGGTGCCCTTGACCGGGGCGAGCTTGTCGGCGTAGCCGGGGTGCTGCTTCAGCCAGGCGCGGACGGCCTCCTGCTGGTTGCCCTTGCCGGCCTTGTTGATCTCGGCTTCGAGGCTGGTGAGCTCCTTCTCGCTCATCTTGAACTTCTTCAGCCAGCCGGCGACCGTCGGGTCGTCGTCCGCGAAGCCCTTGCGGGCCAGGGTGTGCACGCCGTCGCCCGCGCCCCAGGCGCCCTTGGGGTCCTTGAGCTTCGTCAGCTTGTAGTCGTTGTACGCCCAGTGCGGCGACCAGAGCGTGACGACGATGGGTTCCTTCTTGGCGTAGGCACGCTTCAGCTCGGCCAGCATCGCGGGCGTGGAGCTGTCGACGACCTTGTACTCCTTGTCCAGGCCGTACTCCTTGAGGACCTTGCTCTTGAGCAGGGCCATCTCGCCGGCGCTGGACTCGATGCCGGTGATCTTGCCGCCGAACTCGGACGCCTTGCCCTTGAGGTCCGCCAGGGAGTCGATGCCCTTCATGTAGGAGGGCACGGAGAGCTCCAGGGACGTCTTGTCGTACCAGGCGCCCAGGTCGTCGAGCTGCTTGCCGTACTTCTTCCAGTACTGGGCGTGGGTCGTGGGCAGCCAGGCGTCGGTCTGGAAGTCGATGTCGCCCTGGGCGAGGGAGGTGTAGAGCGGCCCGGCGTCGAGCTGCTTGGCCTCGACCTGGTAGCCGCGCTGCTCCAGGACCTCCTTCCAGAGGAAGGTGGAGGCGACGCCCTCGTCCCAGGGGATGTAGCCGATGCTGATCTTCTTGCCCTGGCCGACGTCCTTGCTGCCGGCCGCGGCGGTCGAGCCGGTGCTGCCGCCGAAGACCCCCATGCCGCCTGAGATGAGGGCGAGCACGACGACGCCGATCACGGCGACGGCCGGGCGGGGCCGGTACGACCAGATCTTCAGCCCCTGGGCGGCGCGCAGCCTGGCGGCGGCGCGGCGGCCGAGCGGGGAGACCTGGGTGCCCAGCGCGCTGGTCATGCGGTCGAGGTAGATCGCGAGGATCACGATGCCGACCCCGGCCTCGGCGCCGAGGCCGACGTTGAGCTGTCCGATGGCCTGGTTGACGTCGCCGCCGAGACCGCCGGTGCCGACCATGCCCGCGATGGCGGCCATGGACAGTCCGAGCATGATGACCTGGTTGACACCGGCCATGACCGTGGGCAGGGCGAGGGGGAGCTGGACGCGCAGCAGGGTGTTGCGGGGTGTGGTGCCGAACGCGTCGGCGGCCTCGACCAGGTCCTTGTCGACCTGGCGGATGCCGAGTTCGGTCATGCGCACACCCGGGGCGAGCGCGAAGATCAGGGTGGCGACGATGCCCGCGGAGGCGCCGGTGCCGAAGAAGAGGATCGCCGGGATGAGGTAGACCATCGCGGGCAGCGTCTGCATGAAGTCCAGGACGGGCCGGACCAGACCGCTGACGCGGTCGGAGCGGGCCGCCCAGATGCCCACCGGTATGGAGATCACCAGCGCGATGACGGTCGCCACGAGGACGAGCGCCAGGGTGATCATCGCGTTCTCCCACAGGTCGAGGGAGTCGATGAACGCGAATCCCACGAAGGCGAGGACACCGGCGAGGGTGCCGCGCAGCCAGAAGGCGATCACGGCGAAGATGCCCGCGAGGAGCAGCGGCTGCGGGGCCTGGAGGACGGCGTTGATGCCGTCGTAGAGCCCGAGGAAGACGGTCTTGCAGAAGTCGAACAGCCACCCCATGTGGGTGGTGAGCCAGTCGACGGCGTCGTTCACCCAGGTGCCGAGCTGAATCCTAGGCACGGGCGGTCACCTTCTCTCCGCCCATGTCCCGCGGGGAGTCGCAGGGCTCCGGGGTGGTGTCCCGCTCGTCGCCGAGGAAGCCGACCAGGCGCTGCCGGGGGACGACGCCGATCAGCTTGTTGTCCTCGTCCACGACCGAGACGGGGTGGGAGAGCCGGGCGCTGATCGCGCAGAGCTCCGTGAACGGGGTGCCGGTCGTGGCGGTCGCGCAGTGGCAGCCGGGGTCGTCACCGGTGACCGAGGTGTCCATGAGCTCGCCCGCGGTGAGCACGCGGGAGCGGTCGACGTCCTGGGTGAAGGAGGCGACGTAGTCGTTGGCCGGGCGCAGCAGGATGTCCTGCGCGGTGCCGTTCTGCACGATCTCGCCGTCGCGCATGACGGCGATGCGGTCGCCGAGGCGCATGGCCTCGTTCAGGTCGTGGGTGATGAAGACGATCGTCTTCCTCAGCTTCTGCTGGAGCTCCAGCAGCTGGTCCTGCATGTCGCGGCGGATCAGCGGGTCCAGGGCGCTGAAGGACTCGTCCATCAGCAGCAGGTCGGCGTCGGTGGCGAGCGCTCGGGCCAGACCGACGCGCTGCTGCATGCCGCCGGAGAGCTCGTCGGGCCAGGACTTCTCCCAGCCGGCCAGGCCGCACAGGGCGAGCGCCTCGTCGGCGCGGCGTACGCGCTCGGCGCGGGGCACGCCCTGCACTTCCAGGCCGTAGGCGGCGTTCTCGCGCACGCTGCGGTGCGGGAAGAGCGCGAAGTGCTGGAACACCATGCTGATCTTCTTGGAGCGGACCTCGCGCAGCTCGCGGTCGCCGAGCGTGGTCAGGTCCTGGCCGTCGAAGCGCACGTGTCCGGCGGTCGGTTCGAGCAGGCCGTTCAGCATGCGCAGCAGGGTGGACTTGCCGGAGCCGGACAGGCCCATGACGACGAAGATCTCGCCGGGCTCCACGGTGAAGGACGCGTCGATCACGGCGGCCGTCACGCCCTCGGCGCGCAGCTCGTCCCGGTCGGCCCCGTCACGGAGCCGTTGCACCGCCTGGTCCGGTCTCCTGCCGAACACCTTGTACAGGCTCTCCGCCTGCAGCCTTGCTGACACGTGCACCTCAATTTTCACGGCGACAGAACAGCGCGACGGCAGGGCGCAAACAGTTGAAATGTGCAACGAGCCTCGCGCGGGGCGGCGCCTCCCCCCGATCCCGAATCCCAAACGCACAAGTGGGGCGCGTCACATATGAGGCGAGTCGCTGTCGGTGGCGTACGGCATGATGCGTGACGTGACCGGACGACTGATGCTCCTCGACACCGCCTCCCTGTACTTCCGCGCCTACTTCGGCGTCCCGGACTCGGTGAAGGCACCGGACGGCACGCCGGTGAACGCCGTGCGCGGACTGCTCGACTTCATCGACCGTCTGGTCCGGGACCACCGGCCCGACCACCTCGTGGCCTGCATGGACGCCGACTGGCGGCCGCACTGGCGGGTGGACCTGATCCCCTCCTACAAGGCGCACCGCGTCGCCGAGGAGCACGCGACCGGCCCGGACGAGGAGGAGGTGCCCGACACGCTGTCGCCGCAGGTGCCGGTCATCGAGGCGGTGCTGGACGCGGTGGGCATCGCGCGCGTGGGCGTCCCGGGATACGAGGCCGACGACGTGATCGGCACGTTCACCGCGGGGGCGAAGGGCCCGGTCGACATCGTCACGGGCGACCGCGACCTGTACCAGCTCGTGGACGACGCGCGCGGGGTGCGCGTGCTGTACCCGCTGAAGGGCGTGGGCACGCTGCAGCTCACCGATGAGACATGGCTCCGTGGGAAGTATGGGGTCGACGGCAGCGGGTACGCGGATCTGGCCCTGCTGCGCGGCGACCCCAGCGACGGCCTGCCGGGCGTGCCGGGCATCGGCGAGAAGACGGCCGCCAAGCTGCTGGCCGAGTTCGGGGACCTGGCCGGGATCATGGCGGCGGTCGAGGACCGGGGGTCCAAGCTGACGCCGACGCAGCGCAGGCGGCTGGACGAGGCGCGCCCGTATCTGGCGGTCGCGCCGAAGGTGGTCCGGGTCGCGCAGGACGTACCGCTGCCGGACGTCACGACGGCGGTGCCGCGGACGCCGCGCGACCCGGCGGAGCTGGAGGCACTGGCGGCGCGCTGGGGACTGGGCGGGTCACTGGAGCGCCTGCTGACGACGCTCGCGGCGTGACCTGTGCGGGGGCCGAGGACTCTCCTGAGGCCGGTGGCCCTCATCAACTTCTCATCCGAGAGGTGTTAAGTGGGGGCGAGGTGCTAACTTAGGTAAGCCTAACTATGCGAATCAGGGAGGTCCTCATGGCAGAGCGACCGGGACGCCAGCCGCGCAAGCCGCACTCCGCTCAGGTCGTCCGCACCGAGCGGCTGACCCCGCACATGCAGCGCGTGGTGCTCGGTGGCGAGGGCCTCGCCGACTTCGCGACGGGCACGTGCACCGACCACTATGTGAAGCTGCTGTTCCCGCCGGAGGGCGTGACCTATCCGGAGCCCTTCGACATGCAGCGCATCCGCGACGAGCTGCCGCGCGACCAGTGGCCGGTCACCCGGACGTACACGGTGCGCCACTGGGACGCCGAACACCGCGAACTGACCCTGGACTTCGTCATCCACGGCGACGAGGGCCTGGCCGGCCCGTGGGCGGCGCGCGTCCAGCCGGGCGAGACCGTGCGGTTCATGGGCCCCGGTGGGGCCTACGCGCCCGACCCGGACGCCGACTGGCATCTGCTCGTCGGCGACGAGAGCGCGCTGCCGGCGATCGCCCGCTCCCTGGAGGCACTGCCGCGCGGGGCCAGGGCGTACGCCTTCGTGGAGGTCTCCGGCCCCGAGGAGGAGCAGAAGATCGACTCGGAGGTCGAGGTCGTCTGGCTGCACCGCGGTGACCGGCCGCTCGGCGAGGCGCTCGTCGAGGCCGTGCGGGGCCTCGCCTTCCCCGAGGGCCGGGTGCACGCCTTCGTCCACGGCGAGGCGCACTTCGTCAAGGAGCTGCGGAAGCTGCTCCGCGTCGAGCGGAGCGTCCCGCGCGAGGACCTGTCGATCTCCGGCTACTGGCGCCGCGGCCACAACGAGGACGGCTGGCAGGCCTCAAAGCGGGAGTGGAACGCCCGCGTGGAGGCGGAGCAGGAGCCCTCCCCCGCCGCCTGAGCGACGCGCAAGCCCGTCACTCCGCCCCGGGCCTGCCGCGGTCAGTCTCCCCGCACGCGCGCGTGCAGATGCATGTCGTGCCAGCCGTCCGGATGCAGGATGGCGCTGCGCTTGGTGCCTTCGAGGGCGAAACCGGTCCGCGAGGCGACACGGCACGAGGCCTCGTTGCGTACGGCGTGCAGCAGTTCGAGACGGTGGAAACCGATCTCGTCGAGCGCCCAGCGGGCGAGCGCGGTCGTGGCCCGGGCGGCGACGCCCCGGCCGCGTGCCGCCGGGACGGTCCAGTAGGCCACTTCCGCCACGCCGTCGTCGAGCCGTATCTCGCGGAGCGCCACCCGCCCCAGCAGCCGGTCGGAGTCCGCGTCGACGACGGCCCACTGCGCCTCCCGCCCCTCCTCCCACGCCCGGTGCCAGTCGCGGATCCAGCCAGCGACCTCCTGCTCGGAGTCGGCGGACCGGGCGTGCCACTGGTGCATCACCGGGTCCTGGAAGACCTCGTACACCGCAGGGGCGTCCCCGGCCCGCCAGGGGCGCAGAAGGAGTCCGTCGCCGGTGGCCAGGGTGGGCTGCGGGCGGCCGGTGAGGACCCCGGGCGTCAGGACCGCGCTGATGAGGAAGGGCATGCCCTCATCCTGGCAAGGGGCATTGTTCGGCCCCAGGGATTTTCCGCCGGTGCCCGCCCGCCTCGTACGCTGGGCCGCGATGAGACGCCGGACCCGCATTCCGCCCGCTCCCCTGCCGCAGCGCCAGGGCGTGGACCCCGTGCGTGTGCGACTGCCCGCCGCGGGGGCCTGGGCCACGGTGCGTGAGCACTTGGTGGAGCGGCTCTCGGGTGCCGGTGACGGGGTCGTCGACGAGATGTTCGACGCGGGGCGGATCGTCGGGGCGGACGGGCGGGCCGTGCCGGCGGACGCGCCGTACGTGCCCGGGATGTTCGTGTGGTTCCACCGGGAGCTGCCCGACGAGGTGCCCGTGCCGTTCCCGCTGGAGGTCGTGTACCGGGACGAGCACATCGTCGTCGTCGACAAGCCCCACTTCCTCGCCACCACCCCGCGCGGCAGCCACGTCGCGGAGACCGCGCTGGCCCGGCTGCGCCGCGAGCTGGACCTCCCGACGCTCGGCGCCGCGCACCGCCTGGACCGGCTCACCGCCGGACTCGTGCTGTTCACCGTGCGCCCCGAGGAACGCGGTGCCTACCAGACGCTGTTCCGCGACCGGCAGGTGCACAAGGAGTACGAGGCCGTCGCCCCGTACGATCCCGGCCTCGCCCTGCCCCGGACCGTGCGCAGCCGGATCGTGAAGGAACGCGGCGAGCTCACCGCCCGGGAGGTGGCGGGCGAGCCCAACGCCGTCAGCCGCGTCGAACGCGTCGAGCACCGCCCGGACGGGGCCGGCGGACTCGCCCGGTACCGGCTCGTGCCCGGCACCGGGCAGACCCATCAGCTGCGCGTGCACATGAGCGCGCTGGGCGTGCCGATCCTCGGCGACCCGCTCTACCCCGAGGTCACCGCTCCCGGGCCGGCCGGTGACTTCCGGCGCCCGCTCCAACTGCTGGCCCGGGCCCTGGAGTTCACCGACCCGGTCACGGGTGTGGAGCACCGGTTCCGCAGCGGCCGGGTGCTCGCGGCCTGGTCGTCGTACGACCGGTGGGCCGCCGGGACGTACGACGGCCCGGCGGACGGTCAGTAACCCCGCCACCAGCTCAGGAAGCGCTGCCAGACGCCCTTGCGGCGGGCCGGTTCCTCCGCCGTCGGCTGTGGGGCCGGAGGAACCGGCTGGGGTTGTACCGGAGCCGGCTGGGGCTGCGGCTGTGCGGCGACCGGTGCCGGCTGGGGCTGCGGCTGCGTGGTGCCGATCTGCCAGTCCGCGCGCTGTGCGGGGACCGCCTTGTGGCTCGGCGTCTGCGTCACGTCCTGCGGCGGCTTGGGCGCGAACTGCACCGGCAGCGACACGAGGTGCCGGGAGGCGATGGACGCCGTCCAGCGCAGCTCGTCCTCGTCGCAGTCGAGTTCGACGTCCGGCAGCCGCAGCAGCAGCGCGTCGACGCCGACGTCGGCGATGGAGCGGCCGATGTCCTGACCCGGGCACTCGTGCGGGCCGCCGCCGAAGGCGAGGTGGGACCGGTTGCCCTGCATGCTGGCCTTCAGGTCCGGCCGCACCCGCGGGTCGACGTTGGCCGGAAGCGGGGCGAAGAGCAGTCCGTCACCCCGGCGGATGCGCTGCCCGCCCAGCTCCGTCTCCTGCTTGGCGAAGTAGGCGAAGACCGTGCTGAACGGCGGCTCGTTCCACAGCGACTGCTCCACCGCCTCCGGCACCGTCATCTGGCCGCCGTTGAGCTGGGCCCGGAAGCGCGGGTCGATCAGCACCGTGAGCAGCACGTTGGACAGCAGGTTGGTGGTGGCCTCGTAGGCGGCGAAGAGGACCAGGCGCAGGTGCTCCCTGACCTCGTCGTCGGTCAGCCGGGCCGGGTGGGTGATCAGGTAGCTGGCCAGGTCCTCCTCCGGCTGGGCGCGGCGCCGGGTGGTGAGCCGGCTCAGGGCGTCCATGACGTAGGAGTGGCTGGCGATCGCCGTCTCGGTGCCCTTGAGGGCGTCGCGGGCGGCCTCCACGAGACGGTCGTTGTACTCCTCGGGCATGCCGAGGATCTCGCACATCACCGCCATCGGCAGGTGCTCGGCGAACTGGCCGACGAGGTCGGCCTCGCCGTGCTCGCAGAACCGGTTGACGATGGCCTGCGTGCTGCGGTTGATGTAGCGGCGCAGGCTGCGGAAGTCGATGGTCGAGATGGCGCCCTGAACCGCGCCGCGCAGCCGCTTGTGCTCGTCACCCTCGGCGTGCGAGGCGATGGGCTGCCAGGCGATGTGCGGCATCAGCGGGTGATCGGGCTTGACCAGGCCGTCCCTGAGCGGGGTCCAGATACGGCTGTCCCGGCAGAACTGCGTGGGCGAGCGCACCATGTGCAGGTTCTCGGCATGGCCGAGCACGATCCACATCGGTACGTCGTCGTGGAGCAGCACCGGCGCCACGGGGCCGTGCTCCTGCCGCAGCTGCTCGTACAGCGCTGCCAGGTCCTCCGACTCGTGCAGCCGGTGCAGTCCTCCGGGCCCGAGGCCGTGTGCGGGGCAGCCGGGGGGCGGGCCGGTCCGGGGGGCGTCCGTACCGGTCGGGGCGTGGGATTCAGGCGTCACAGTGGTCGCTCCGAAACTGAGATGAATCCAGGTGTATGGGGGGAAGGTGGGGCGTGCGCGGACACGGGCTCAGGTGAGCGAGCCCGTCATGGCGAGCGAGTGCAGGAAGCGCATGAGGGTCATCAGGACGTCACGGCTGGAGGCCCGCCGCCGCGCGTCGCACTCCATGATCGGGATGTCCGGGGAGAGGTCGAGCGCCGTACGGAGCTCGTCGACGGGGTAACGGGGCGCGTCCGGGAAGGAGTTGATGGCGACCACGAACGGCACGCCGCGTTCCTCCAGGCGCCCCATGACGTCGAAGCTGACCTCCAGCCGGCGGGTGTCGACCAGCACCACCGCGCCGAGGGCACCCTCGAACAGGCCGTTCCACAAGAACCAGAAGCGCTGCTGTCCGGGTGTGCCGAAGAGGTACAGCACCAGCTCGTCGGTGATGCTGATCCGCCCGAAGTCCATCGCCACGGTGGTGGCCGTCTTGGACGCGGAACCGAAGTTGTCGTCGACACCGATGCCGGCCTGCGTCATGGTCTCCTCGGTGGTCAGCGGTGTGATCTCGCTGACCGAGCCGACCATGGTCGTCTTGCCGACGCCGAAGCCACCCACGATCACGATCTTGGCCGCGGCCTGTGCCGTGTGGGGCAACTGGTCCTCGGCCCGGGGGCCCGGGATGGTGTCAGAGCCTTTGAAGTCCATTCATCACCGCTTCGAGGAGGGAACGGTCGGTGCGCGCCTGACGGACGATCGGGGCGCGCGCCTTCACCAGTTCCGCCGTCAGCAGCTCGGTGAGCAGCACGCCCATCGCGCTGTACGGCAGGTGGAGGTAGGCCGACAGCTCGGCCACGGACAGGGGGGCGGCGCAGAGCCGGAGCACCGCCGCCTGCTCGGGAGAGGCGGAGGGCGGCGGGTCCGTGGCACGCGCCACGATTAACGTCACCAGGTCGAGCTCGGCCCGTTCACCGTCCGGGCCGGCCACCACGTACATCCGCTCCGGGTTCTTGACCTTGCCCTCGCCCTCCTGGGGCGTGGCCGGTTCAGGGACGGCGGGGTCGCGCCTCTGGCGTTGCGGAGGCGTCATACGATCTGCCCGTTCCGCCGGGGCGGACTGGTGAGATGCCCGCCGATCCGGACGACCAGATCGCGCATCATCGCGCTCATCCGGCCGGGTTCGCACCGCACGTCGGAGAGCACCGCGAGGAAGGCGTTGGCTCCGGCGTTCATCAGGTAGAAGTAGCCGCGGTCGATCTCGATCATGACGAGCTTCATCTCGCCGTCGCCGACGCTGAGTTCCTGGCAGATGCTGCCCGCGAGCGACTGGAGTCCGGCGCAGGCCGCGGCGACGCGGTCGGCCGCGTCGGGCTCGCCGCCGTAGCGGGCGATGCGCAGACCGTCGGCCGACAGCACCACGATCATCTCGATGCCCGGCACGCCGTCGGCGAGCTGCTTGAGCATCCAGTCGAAGTTGCCTCGCTGCTGGATCACTTGAGGTCCCCCTCGTCGTCGGCCTCGGTGGGGGCCGGGTCGTTGATCAGGTGCAGGTACTTGGTCGGGTTCCGCAGGAAGTCGGTCGGGTGGGTGCCGGGTTCGATGCCCTGCTTGAGTCCCTCCCAGAAGGCCTCCAGGCCCTTGCCGGGGGCGTCGGGGGCGTTCATGTCGAGCAGGGGCTTGGGCTCGGGCTCCGCTGCCGCCCAGGGGTTCGCCTCGCCCCGTGCGGCGGCCTCCCGGTCTTCCCGCTCATACGCTGCCTGCTGGGCGATCCGCTCGGTGAGGGACGTCTTCACCCGGCTGCGGCGCTGCGGCAGGCCGTTCGGCGTCCACTCGGTGACCTCGGGGACGTCGTCGTCATCCAGGGAGACCGTCGTGGGGATGCGCGGGCTGGTGGGGCGGCGCTTCTTCGGCGTGCGCTTCGGTCCCTCGGGGATGCCGACGGTCATGGGGATGCCGGTGGCGCCGATGCCGTGGGCGAGTCCGACACCGGGCTCGTGGGTGATCATCTCGCTCGGCACGATGAGGATGGCGCGGACGCCGCCGTACGCGGAGGCGCGCAGCGAGACCTGCATGTTGTACGCCGTGCACAGGCGGCCGACGACGGCGAGGCCGAGGCGCGGGTGCTCGCCGATGTCCTGGAGGTCGACGCCCGCCTTGGCGGCCTCCAGCATGCCCTCGATCCGGGCGCGTGCCTCCTCGTTGAGGTTGACACCGCCGTCCTCGATCTCGATGCACACGCCGGTCTGCACCTCGGTGGCGGTGA
Organism: Streptomyces coeruleofuscus; assembly: GCF_039532725.1. NCBI lineage: Bacteria > Bacillati > Actinomycetota > Actinomycetes > Kitasatosporales > Streptomycetaceae > Streptomyces > Streptomyces coeruleofuscus. The sequence continues at coordinate 205,945 of NZ_BAAASE010000008.1, read as the reverse complement.
CGTGCACCTTCGTCTGCGGCGGCGAGTAGCGCGTGGCGTTGTCGAGGAGCTCGGCGGCGGCGTGGATGACCGGCTCGACGTAGATGCCCTTGACGCTGACCTTGGCGATGGAGGACAGCTGGATGCGCCGGTACTCCAGGATGCGGGACATGGCGCCGCGCAGCGTGCTGTACAGGGACACGGGCTCGGGCCACTGCCGTCCGGGGCGGCCGCCGCCGAGGACGGAGACGGAGTCGGCGAGGCGGCCGATCAGGGCGTTGCCGTGGTCGATGCGCAGCAGGTCGTCGAAGACCTCGGGGTTGCGGCCGTGGTCCTCCTCCATCTCCCGGAGTTCCTCGGCCTGCTGGTGGATGATCGCCTGGACGCGGCGGGCGACACTGACGAAGGAGCGCGCGGCGGCGTCGCGCATGGTCACTTCGCGGTCGACGATCTTGAGCACCGTCAGCAGCGTCTCGGTCTGCGGGGCGGGGAGGTCGCGGTACTCGGGGTTGGCCAGGCCGAGCTTGCGAATCACCTCCCTGGGGGATTCTCCCGTGCTCAGCAGTTGGAGCGCCGCGGGGAAGATCTCCCTCGAGAAGTGGACCAACTCGTGCTCGTGCGCGGCGATCCGCTGTTCCAGATGCGCGCTGTACCGGGCGTGCTCGGCCCGCTGCTTGCGCAGGGCACGGCCGCGGCGTACCGCCTCGGCCGCCGTCGCGATCAGCAGCACGGTGGCGATGCCACCGCACCAGCCGACGGCGAGCCGGGCCGGCGCCGTCACCAGGGCGACGGCGGCTCCGGTCGCCGCGGCCATCGCTATGGCCGGCAGCAGCAGCACGCGCGCGTAAGGAAGTTCAGCGCGACCGGGAGGGGATTGAACACTCACCATGTGGGCCTTCTGAAAGGAGTCGGCTGGGGTTCGGAAGGACTTGCCGGGGGGTATGTCATGAAGCTGTAGGACTCTTCCGCACATTGGGGAACAAGCGCCCGAATTCATCTCAAGCCGGTGCGCTGCGGGCGAGCTTAGTCCGACCGGATCATCGCCGTGTCATATTCAGCAACTGCCGGAAACCGGTCGCGAAGGGATAGTACGCTCAGTCTTTTACACGCTGCGACATCGTTCGAATACGTGGCGTAGCGACAAACAGGCATGCGAAAGCCCCTCACCTCAACGGGTGAGGGGCTCCGGCAACAACGCCCTTCCAAGGGGCGCGGGGCAGTGTCGATTTGCGGCTCCGCCGCGTGGGCGCGAGCAGCCACAACGAAGCGGCACCCGCGCAGCGACGATCACCCCACCGACGAGTAGGCGACAACTCCCCGCAGCAACAGATCAACGGCCTTACGGGCGTTCTTCACCACCGAGGACCCTTGCGGGGCGGCGGCGGCGATCTGCCCCAGCACATCGATGACCTGCTTGCACCACCGCACGAAGTCCCCCGCCGGCATCTCCGCCTCGCGCAGCACCTCGTCGAGCCCCTTGCCGGAGGCCCACATGTACGCGGCCCAGGCGAAGCCGAGGTCCGGCTCACGCTGCCCCACGCCCTCGGTCTGGGTGATCCGGAACTCCTCCTCAAGGGCGTCCAGCCGTCCCCAGATCCGCACCATCTCGCCCAGCGCGGCCTTGGCCTTCCCCGAAGGCAGCTTCGGCGCCAGCGCGTCGTCCCCGACGCGTGACTCGTAAACCAACGCCGAGACGCACCCGGCCAGTTCGGCCGGTCCGAGCCCCTCCCAGACGCCCTCGCGCAGGCACTCGCTGGCGAGCAGGTCCAGCTCGCCGTAGAGCCGCGCGAGCCGCTTGCCGTCCTCGGTGACCTCATCGCCGCGCAGGTAGTCCATCTCGGTCAGCAGCGCCACGATGCGGTCGAACGTCCGCGCGATCGTGTTCGTACGGCCCTCGATGCGCCGCTCCAGCTGCGAGGTGTCGCGCAGCAGCCGGTGGTAGCGCTCGGCCCAACGGGCGTGGTCCTCGCGGTCGTTGCACCCGTGGCAGGGGTGCGCGCGGAGAGCCGTCCGAAGCCGGGCGATCTCGCGGTCGTCGGCCGCCTGGGAGCGCCGCTTGCGGTGCCGGTCCGCCGGGATGTGCCCGGCCTTGGTGCGCAGCGCGGACGCGAGGTCCCGACGGGACTGCGGGGAACGGGGGTTGAAGGACTTGGGGATCCGCATCCGCTCCAACGGCTCGACCGGCACCGGGAAGTCGATGGACGCCAGCCGCTTCACCTGCCGTTCGGCGGTCAGCACCAGCGGGCGCGGCCCGTCGTGGTGGTCGAAGCCCCGGTGGCCGTTGGAACGACCCGCGGGCAGGCCAGGGTCCAGCACCAGCGCCAGGCCCGCGTACTTGCCGGTGGGCACGTGGATGACGTCGCCGGGCTTGAGCTTCTCCAGCGCGACGGCGGCCTCCGCGCGTCGCTGTGCCGCACCCTGCCGGGCCAGTTCGTTCTCCCGGTCCTTCAGTTCGCGGCGCAGCCGCGCGTACTCCTCGAAGTCGCCGAGGTGGCAGGTCATGGAGGCCTTGTAGCCCTCCAGCCCCTCCTCGTTGCGCTGCACCTGCCGGGAGATCCCGACGACCGACTTGTCCGCCTGGAACTGCGCGAAGGACGTCTCCAGCAACTCGCGCGAGCGGTGCCGGCCGAACTGTTCGACGAGGTTGACCGCCATGTTGTACGACGGCTTGAAGCTGGACCGCAGCGGGTACGTGCGCGTGCCGGCCAGGCCCGCGAGGTGCTCGGGGTTCATGCCGCGCTGCCAGAGCACGACGGCGTGGCCCTCGACGTCGATGCCGCGTCGTCCGGCCCGGCCGGTCAGCTGCGTGAACTCGCCCGGGGTGATGTCCGCGTGCTGCTCGCCGTTCCACTTGACGAGCTTCTCCAGCACCACCGAACGGGCGGGCATGTTGATGCCGAGGGCGAGGGTCTCGGTCGCGAACACGGCCTTGACCAGGCCGCGCACGAACAGCTCCTCGACGACCTCCTTGAAGGTCGGCAGCATGCCCGCGTGGTGGGCGGCGATGCCGCGCTCCAGGCCCTCCAGCCACTCGTAGTAGCCGAGGACGTGCAGGTCCTCGTGCGGGATGGACGCCGTGCGCTCCTCGACGAGCGCGCGTACCCGGTGGCGCGCCTCCTCGTCGTTGAGCCTGAGGCCCGCGTACAGGCACTGCTGGACGGCGGCCTCGCAGGCGGCGCGGCTGAAGATGAAGGTGATGGCGGGCAGCAGCCCCTCGGCGTCGAGCCGCTCGATGACCTCGGGCCGGCTCGGCGTCCACACCCGGGAGCGCTGTCTGCGCTCACGCTCGCGGTCGGCCTCGCGCAGCCGGCCGCGCCGGCGGTCCTGGTACGACGGCCGGGTCGCCTCCATCCGCGCCATGCGCGTGAGGTCGGGGTTGACGGCCTTCTTGTGCCCCTCGCCCTCTTCGAACAGGTCGTACATCCGCCGCCCGGCCAGCACGTGCTGGAACAGCGGCACGGGCCGGTGCTCCGAGACGATCACCTCGGTGTCGCCGCGGACCGTGTCGAGCCAGTCGCCGAACTCCTCGGCGTTCGACACGGTCGCCGAGAGCGAGACGAGCGTGACCGACTCGGGAAGGTGGATGATCACCTCTTCCCAGACGGCGCCCCGGAAGCGGTCGGAGAGGTAGTGCACCTCGTCCATGACCACGTAGCCGAGGCCCAGGAGCGTCTGCGAACCGGCGTACAGCATGTTCCGCAGCACCTCGGTGGTCATCACGACCACCGGGGCATCGGAGTTGACGCTGTTGTCGCCGGTGAGCAGGCCCACCTTGTCCGTGCCGTAGCGGCGGCACAGATCGGCGTACTTCTGGTTCGACAGCGCCTTGATGGGCGTCGTGTAGAAGCACTTCTTGCCCTGCTGGAGGGCGAGGTGGACGGCGAACTCGCCGACGATCGTCTTGCCGGAGCCGGTGGGCGCGGCGACCAGCACGCCCTTCCCCGCCTCGAGCGCCTGGCAGGCCTCGATCTGGAAGGGGTCGAGGCCGAATTCGTACATCTCGCGGAATGAGGCGAGCGCGGTGGCCTGCTCGGCAGCGCGCTGACGGGCTGCCGCGTACCGCTCGGCCGGTGAGAGATCCTCTGTCATCGTGCTTTCGAGCGTACCGGGCCGCACTGACAACAGGACGATCATTATCCGGATCCGTTCCTGTGAAACCGGGGATCGGCGCAGCTCAGGGGCAGCCCGGCTCAGGGGCCGACCACCCGCACGCCCCCGCGCACGCAGCGCGCGGTCAGCGGCAACGGGCCGAGCGGTTCCCCGTCCGCGTACCCGGTGACGCCCTCGGCGGCGATCTCGACCCGCGCCGCCCGCAGCACGGTCACCTTCGGATGCTCGATGTGGGTCCCCCGGTACACCCGCGGAAACACGCGCAGCAGCGTCCTACGGTCGCAGTCCCCGACCACGGTGATGTCGAACAGCCCGTCGGTCAGGTCCGCGCCGGGGCAGATCCGCATGCCGCCGCCGTACGACGATCCGTTGCCGACCGCGACGAGGGTCGCCTCGACCTCACGGACCTCGCCGTGGTCGAGCCGGATCCGGTACGGGACGGGCCGGAAGGCGGCGAGTTCGGCGACCATCGCGAGGTCGTACTTGAAGCGGCCGGCGGGCCACCTCATGCGGTTGCCCCGGTCGTTGACCCGGGAGTCGAAGCCGGAGGCGAGGACCGTGCCGAACCAGCGGTCCCCCACCTGGCCGAGGTCGATGTCGCGGAGCCGGCCGCACTTGAGGGCGTCGGCGATCATCCGGCCCGCGGCGGCCGGCTCGCGTACGGGAAGACCGAGGGCGCGGGCGAAGTCGTTCCCGGTGCCGACGGCGACCAGGCCGAGGGGAGTGCCCGTGCCCGCGACCGCCCGCAGGGCGAGCTGGGCCATGCCGTCACCGCCGACGGCTATCAGCGCTCCGGTGCCGCCCGCGACGGCGGCACGCGCGCGGGTGAGGGCGTCCGGAGCGTCCTCCCCGAGCACCGTACGCACCGAGTAACCGGCCGCCCGCAAAGCGGAAGCGGCCGGCTGCGCCGCCCGGGCGCCCCGGCCGCGACCCGCGGTGGGGTTGACGAAGAGGGTGATCTCGCTGGTCACGCGACCGACCCTATGAGCTGCCCGCCGATCTTCAGGTCACGTCGTCATAACCGTTGACCCGGTCCGTGCGCTCCGCGCTCGCCTGCTCGGGCAGCGCGGCGCGGCTGGTCGTCACGGGCTCGATCTCGCCGATGTCGTCGGGGGTGAGGTCCAGCTCGGAGGCCTCGTCGTCGGCCGGCCCCGCCGCCTCACGACGGGCACGTCGCCTGTCGTTCGCGAGGGCGATCACGCTCGCGGCGAAGTAGAGAACCCAGATGGGGCCCGCCAGAGCGAGCATGGAGATCGGGTCGGTGCTGGGGGTGGCGATCGCGGCGAACACCGTGATGCCCATGATCATCCCACGCCACCAGCCGGCGATCTTCTTGCCGGTCAGGACGCCACCGAAGTTCAGCATGACCAGCAGCAACGGCAGCTCGAAGGAGAGGCCGAAGACGATGATCATCCGCATGACCAATTGCAGGAGATCATCAAGGGGAAGCTGGTTGTCGCTGCCGATGATCGAGAACTCGAGCATCACGGACGCCATCTTGGGCAGCGACCAGTAGGCGAAGTACGCCCCCGTGAGGAACAGCGGGAATCCCGCAGCCACGAAGGCCAGGGAGTACTTCTTTTCGTGCCGGTGCAGGCCTGGCGCCACGAAGGCCCACAACTGGAACAGCCACACCGGAGCTGCGAGGGCCACACCCGAGGACAGCGAGACGGTGAGAGCGAGGGTGAACGGGCTCAGCAGACCGTTCTGGACGATCCGCGCGCACTGGGTTTCCTCGGTGCCCTTCGCCAATTCGGCGAAGCTGTACTGGCATCCCACCGCGTCAAGGATGGGATTCGTGAAGAACTGGATGATGTCCTTGTAGAAGAAGGCGGCGACGACCGTCGTGACAACGATCGCCAGCAGGCTCTTCACGAGCCGGTTGCGGAGCTCGCGAAGGTGCTCCGCAAGGGGCATGCGCCCCTCGGGATCCTTCTCCTGCTTGCGGGCAGACTTCAGCAACCCACGTTCCCATCTCGTGCGGCGGGCCGGAGGTCACCGGCCCTGGGTCAGCGCTTGGTCGTGTCCGTCGGCTCGTTGACCGGGCGCGAGCTGGTCACGTCACCGGGCGCTGCCTGGATGGTGCGCTGCGAAGGCTGCTCGTCGTTGTTGGGCGGGCCGGCCGGGGTCGTGGACGACTTGTTCTCGTCCTTCATCGCCTTGGCCTCGCTCTTGAGGATGCGGGCCGACTTGCCGAGCGACCGAGCCATGTCCGGAAGCTTCTTCGCGCCGAACAGCAGGATGATGACGACGAGGATGAGAATGATCTCGGGGGCTCCGAGCCTTCCGAACATAAGTCTTTACCTTCTCACCGAGGCGGCTGTGGTGGGGTGCTGTCCGACCGGTCGGACATGTGTCCGAACGATCGTGTTGACAGCGATCGTAACGCTCGGGGGTAAACGTGAGGCAATCCCTCTGCATCCCCTGTGCGTACTCCCGTCCGCGGCCAGTGCCTCGTTAACCGGACCGCGACCAGCAGCGTACCTGTCCGAACCGCCGAGGTGACAGGGCGAAGTGTCCCAAAGCCCGACTCACAGCCACCCGCCGGACAGCTCAGAGGGAGTCCACGGACCGGGCCGCGCTCTCCGCCGCCCGCTCCAGGTCCTCGGCGGCACGGTTGATACGGCGCGCCGAGTCCGTGACCTGGCTGCCCAGGCGCTGTGCCTCGACGAAGACCCGCACGGCGAGCACCCCGAGCACGGCGAGACCCACGAATCCCACGGCAATCGCGAACATCGGCCAGAACATGACGCCGAGCCTAGACCCTCCCGGAACGCCGAACGCCCAGACCCTCTACAGGGTCGAATGCAGCCGCAGGGTCCGTACCCCGCCACCGGTGAGGAGCTCCACGATCCGCTCCCCCGCGGGCTTGCGCACGGACGCACCGCACTCCGGGCAGGTGAAGGAGTAGAAAGTGGTGCGGCTCGTGGCGCCGATGGCCAGGCGCAGGGCGCTCGCGGTGAGTTCGAAGCGCTCGCGGCAGTCCGGGCAGCCCGCCCGGAACACCACCGGGGGCACGCTTGTCATCCCGGAGAACGCGGACTCCACCGTCATGCCCATCGCACCGGACGTCACCGACTCGCTCACAGCCCTGGCTCCTCTTTCTCAGGTCGTTCGCCTTCGGGACACCCGGGTGGCGCCGGGGCGGACCGGCTCGCCCCCGGCATCGACCAGTTCCGCGCCCCGGCACGGCGGCGGTGCCCCAGGACGGCCCCAGGGGGTGTCCGCAAAGTCCCGCCTGCCCCGCGACGCCCGGCACGCTCCTCAAGCTCTTCGAGCAGGAGGGACTCCCAGAGCACGCACCGAACGCCGCGAGGCCCGCCCTCCGGTCGGACGACGGGACCTTGCGGACACGCCCTGGCAGACGGCCGTCGGCGCCTTGGGCACCCGCGGCTCACGCGCGCCTGCCGTCCGGCCCGTCCGCCACCGCGTGCGGCCCGCGCACCTCGGCCGCATCCACCACGCCGGCCGCCGCCAGCGCCTCGATCCCGTCGTACGCCGCCAGCGCCTCGCGGGCGGCCTGCCGGGCGCTGTCCGCCAGCTCGGGCGGCGACACGATCCGGCCGTCCCGCCCGAGCCGCAACGCCAGGCGTCGCAGCGACGCCGGCTCGGGGGTCCGCAGAGTGATACGCAGCCCGCCGTCGGGGAGCTCATCCGCACTGTCGTGCGGGTAGTACTCGGCGACCCAGCGGCCGCCGGGCCCGACCTCGACCACGACCTCCGGGTCCTCGGCCGCGGGCTGCACCAGCGCCTCGGACAGGTCCCGCAGCTCGATCTCCGGCGGTGCCGACGGCTCGTCGAGGATCTTGATCTCGGCGACCCGGTCCAGCCGGAAGGTGCGGCGCGCCTCCGAGCGGCGGCACCAGGCCTCGACATACGTGTGCCCGACGCTGACCAGGCGGATCGGGTCGATCTCCCGCTCGGTGACCTCGTCGCGCGCGGGCGAGTAGTAGCGGATCCACAGCCGGCGGCGCTCGGCGATCGCCCGGTCGACGTCCGCGAAGACCCCGCCCTCGGACTCGAAGGTCACCGACAGCCGCGAGCTGGCGCCCGCCGCCTCGCCGGCCGCGGCCTCCACCTTGGCCGTCGCCCGCAGCAGCGCCTGCCGGTCGCTCTCGCGCAGTCCGGGCAGCGTGGACACGGCCCGGGCGGCGACGAGCAGGGCGGTGGCCTCGTCGGCGGCGAGCCTGAGCGGCTCGGCCGCCTCCGCCGCCAGGGCGGCCGGGTTGTGCCACCAGATGCGCTCGCCGTCGGTGTCGATGTCGAGCAGGTCGCCACCGCGGAAGCTGGTGCCGCACATGGGCAGCACGTCGAGGTCGGAGACCAGCTCGTCCTCGGTGATGCCGAAGGCGCGCGCGACGTCCTCGACCCGGGCTCCGGGGCGCTCCCTCAGATACGTCACCAGGGAGAGCATCCGTCTGGTCTGGTCGATGGCGTTCACGGGCCTGACCGGTTTGCCTGCCACTGTCTCGTCCGCTCCCCCTCAGCCCTTGGCCACGGCCCGTAGCCGGTCCACCACGTCGGCCCGCAGCTCCGCGGGCTCCAGGACGACCACGTCCGGCCCGAACTCCACCAGCCAGGCGTCCAGCCCGTGGCCGTACGGAATCTCCAACTCGTCCCAGCCGTCACCGAGTTCCCGCACGGAGGTGGCCTTCGCCCGAAGGGGGTACCCCGCGTCCGAGCGCAGCCGGATCCGCGCCGAACGGTCGGTGATCTCCCCGGCCCAGCTCGCGACGGTCTCACGGACAGTGACGACGTCCGGCACGTCGGCGGTGTACCGGCCGCCGCGCGAGCGGACCTTGCCGGTGATCCGGGACAGCCGGAAGACCCGCTCGGCGCCCCGGTCTCGGTCCCAGCCCGCCAGGTACCAGTGACCCCGCCAGCACTCCAGCGCCCAGGGCTCCACATGCCGCTGCTCGGGGTGGGCGGCGGTGGCCTTGCGGTAGTCGAAGACGACGGGCCTGCGGTCCCGGCAGGCGAGCATCAGCGGCTCGAACGCCGCCTCGTGCACGGGGATGCGGGGCTCCAGGGCGCCGTGCGACCCGTACGGGTCGACGTCCTCGGGGAGTCCCGCCGCGCGCAGCTTCTGGAGGGCGCCGCTGGCGGCCCCGGCGAGCCGGGCCTGCTGCCAGACCTTGGCGGCGAGCCCGAGTGCGGCGGCCTCCTCGGCGTCCAGGGTGATGGGCGGGAGGCGGTTGCTGTCGCGGCGGGCCAGATAGCCGATCTCGCCGTCGAGGCTCTCGACTGTCTCGATGACCAGTCCGAGCTCGCGCAGGTCGTCCTTGTCGCGCTCGAACATGCGGTTGAAGGAGTCGTCGTTGCCGCCCGGGCCGTTGCCGGGGCCGAAGGCCTCGACGTAGGCCTCGATGGAGTCGCGCAGCTCACGCTTGCTGAGCGGCCGCCGCGTCCCGAGCAGACACAGCGCCAGGTTCATCAGACGCTCGGCCTTGGCAATGGCCATCGAAGCGCTTCGCCTCCCTATGGTGCTTACGAGCGATGACCGTACCGCCACACGGTGGCCCCGCAAAAGCCGAGGGCCCATGCCCGAACAGGCATGGGCCCCACGTGATCGAGTCTGTTCGGATCTTGCTCAGACTCCGAGCAGGTCGACCACGAAGATCAGCGTCTCGCCGGGCTTGATCGCCGGGGTCGGGCTCTGGTTGCCGTAGGCGAGGTGGGCGGGGATGGTCAGCTGGCGGCGGCCGCCGACCTTCATGCCCTGCACGCCCTGGTCCCAGCCCTTGATGACCCGGCCACCGCCCAGCGGGAAGCGGAAGGGGGTGCCGCGGTTCCAGCTGGCGTCGAACTCCTCGCCCGTGCTGAAGGACACGCCGACGTAGTGCACGGTGACGGTCTGGCCCGCCTGCGCGACCGGGCCGTCGCCTTCCCAGATGTCCTTGATCTCGAGGTCCGCCGGGGGCTCGCCGCCCGGGAAGTCGATCTCGGGCTTGTCGATGCTCACGTCTCTAGCTCCTGCTTGTCTACGGAAAGGCGAACACGCACAGTCTTACATCCCGCGCGCGTCACAGCTTCGCGAGGATGTCCACCGAAAAGACCAGCGTGGAGTCCTTCTTGATGCCGCTGCCCTGCGGCGGGCTGTCCCCGTAGCCCAGCTCCGGCGGGATGACGATGAGGACGCGGCTGCCGACCTTCTTGCCGGTCAGGCCCTGCGCCCAGCCCTTGACGACCTGCTGGAGCGAGAACGACACGAGCTGCTTGTTGGCGTACGACGAGTCGAACTCCTTGCCGCCGTCCCACAGCACGCCCTTGTACTGCACGAGGACGCTGTTGTCGGCGGCGACCTCCTCGCCGTCGCCCTCCAGGACGTACTCCGCGACGAGCTTCTTCGGCGCGGCCGACTTGGGCACCTCGATGGAGGGCGCCTTGCCGTCGGTGTTGGTGCCGACCTCGGGAAGGTCCGCGTTGTCCTGCGGGACCTTCTTGCCCTTGGCGGAGCTCTTGGCGTTGAACGTGTCCTGCACGTCGACGACGAAGACCAGGGTGTCGGTGCCCTTGATGCCCGCCTGCGGGTTGCCCTGCGAGCCGTAGCCCCAGGTGGGCGGGACGGCCATCTCGACGCGGCTGCCGGCCTTCTTGCCGGCCAGCGCGTACCGCCAGCCGTCGATGATCTGGCCCTGGGTGAGCTGGATCGCCAGGCGGGCCTTGCGGTCGTAGGAGTTGTCGAAGACCTTGGCGGTGTTCCAGACCTGGCCCAGGTAGTTCGCGACGACGAAGTCGTTCTCCGCGATGGCCTTGCCGCTGCCCGCGACCAGGGTCTTCACCGCGAGCTGCTTCGACGGCTCTCCGCTGCCCTTGGCGATCGTCGGCTTCTCGTCGAACTTCGTGCCCGAGGTGACCGCCGGCAGCGGGCCGTCGACGATCTTCGGCGGCGGGGCGGCGGACGGAGCCGACGCCGAGGGCGACGGGCTGTCGCTGGCCTTGCTCGAGTCGGATTTGTCGTCGCCGCATGCGGCGAGCGTGGCAAGTCCAGCGGGTACGGAGATGAGAAGTGAGCGTCGGCGCACTGTGGGGGCCTCGTAATCGGTCGATCTCGTTGATGGCGTGCGCGCAACTCTACGGCGTGAGCAGGGCGCCGTACTTGTAACGTACGGCGCCCGTGTGGCGTTCCGGCGATTTCCCCGCCGGCGCATTTCCTCACATTCCGGCGATCAGCTTCTCCACTCGGTCGTCCACGGAACGGAACGGGTCCTTGCACAACACGGTGCGCTGAGCCTGGTCGTTGAGCTTGAGGTGCACCCAGTCGACCGTGAAGTCACGGCGCTGTTCCTGCGCACGCCGGATGAAGTCGCCGCGGAGCCTGGCCCGAGTGGTCTGCGGCGGTACGGACTTGCCCTCGAAGATCTTCAAGTCGTTGCAGATGCGCGCTGCCTGACCCTTCTTCTCGAGCAGGTAGTACAGGCCGCGACGGCGGTGGATGTCGTGGTAGGCGAGGTCTATCTGCGCGACGCGCGGATGCGACATGGTCATGTTGTGCTTGGCCCGGTACCGCTCGAGGAGCTTGTACTTCATGACCCAGTCGATCTCGGTGCCGATGCGGTCGAGGTCCTCGCTCTCGATCGCGTCCAGCGTGCGGCCCCACAGCTCCAGGACCTGCTCCACGGTGCCGGTGCGGATGCCTCGGCGGTCGCAGAAGTCCAGGGCCTTCTCGTAGTACTCGCGCTGCACCTCCAGGGCGGAGGCCTCGCGTCCGCTGGCCAGGCGGACCTTGCGGCGGCCGGTGATGTCGTGGCTGACCTCGCGGATCGCCCGGATCGGGTTCTCCAGGGTGAGGTCCCGCATCACCGTGCCCGCCTCGATCATGCGCAGCACCAGGTCGGTGGCGCCGACCTTGAGCAGCATGGTCGTCTCGGACATGTTGGAGTCGCCCACGATGACGTGCAGGCGGCGGTAGCGCTCGGCGTCCGCGTGCGGTTCGTCACGCGTGTTGATGATCGGCCGGGAGCGGGTCGTCGCCGAGGAGACGCCCTCCCAGATGTGCTCGGCCCGCTGGCTGACGCAGTACACGGCACCGCGCGGCGTCTGGAGCACCTTGCCCGCGCCGCACAGCAACTGCCGTGTGACCAGGAACGGAATCAGAATGTCCGCGAGCCGGGAGAACTCCCCGTGCCGGGCGACGAGATAGTTCTCGTGGCAGCCGTAGGAGTTGCCCGCCGAATCGGTGTTGTTCTTGAAGAGGTAGACGTCGCCCGCGATTCCCTCCTCGTGCAGGCGTCGTTCGGCGTCCACCAGGAGTCCTTCGAGAATGCGCTCGCCCGCTTTGTCGTGGGTGACCAGTTCGGTCACGTTGTCACATTCGGGTGTGGCGTATTCCGGATGTGAACCCACGTCGAGATAGAGGCGGGCGCCGTTTCGCAGAAAGACATTGCTGCTTCGGCCCCATGACACGACACGGCGGAAGAGGTACCGCGCCACCTCGTCAGGAGACAGGCGGCGCTGTCCCCTGAACGTGCACGTGACGCCGTACTCGTTCTCCAGCCCGAAAATGCGGCGGTCCATGAGGGAACATTACGCCCGATCCCCTGAACTGAAACGGGGTTCGACGGCACGGTTTGGATCATTTTCCGAACCGGCGGCAACCACCGCTCCCCCACCGGGAGCTGCGAGTACCCGCCCTGTGGCGGTCAAAACCAGCAGGGACACACCACCCGCGACACCCGGAAGGGCGAAGCCCCACAGGGCCCCTCCCGCCTCCACGACGGGCCCCGCGACGCCCGCTCCGACCGAGTGGCCCACGGTGAACGTCGTCACCAGCCAGGAGAACGCCTCGGTGACCGTGCCGCGCGGCGCGTGCCGGTCGACCAGGACGAACGCGCAGGCGATGGCGGGCGCGAGGAAGACCCCGGCGAGCGCGGTCAGCGCCACCATGGGCACCGCCTCCGGCATGAGCATCAGCGGCAGATAACACACCACCAGAAGCGCCACCAGCACCCGCAGTCTCCGCGCGGGCTCACCGGCCCACTGCCGGGCCCCGTAGACAAAGCCGCCGACCAGTGCCCCGAAGCCCAGAGCCGCCATCAGCCAGCCGTACACGACGTCACCGCCGTGGTCGTCCGCGTAGGGCACCGAGGCGACCGTGATGGAGCCGAGCGCGATCCCTATGAACAGGAACGCCGCCAGCAGCGCCAGCAGCCCCGCCGAGCGCAGCGCGCCGAGCCAGTGCGCCTCGCGCGGCGCCGACCGCCACGCGCGCGAGGGCGGCGACACCACCACGGACAGCGCCCCCAGCACGCCGACCACGTTCAGCACCAGCAGCGCGGCCTGGGCGGACCACAGGGACACGCACAGCGTCACGAGCAGCGGCCCGACGGTGAACATCACCTCCTGGGCCACGGCGTCCATGGCGTACGCGGTGTGCACGTGTTCCTCCTTGCGGAGGACGGACGACCACAGAGCCCGCAGTCCGCCTTCGAGAGGCGGCGTGAAGAGCCCGGCGGCCGCGACGGCGGCGTACGCGAGGGGCAGCGACCCGATCCCGCCGAAGGCGAAGACGGCCATGGCGAGCCCGGACAGGACGGCCGCCGGCAGCTGCACACGCGGCTGCCCCCGCAGGTCCACGAGCCGGCCCAGCACCGGCTGGCCCACCGCGTTGGCGACGCCGTACACACCCACCAGCGCCCCCGCGACGCTGTACGAACCGCCTTCGGCCCGCACGAACAGCAGGATCGCGATGGCTGCCGTGGCATTGGGCAGCCGGCCGACCAGCGTGCCGACGAGCAGCCGGGCGGCGTGTCGCGCCCGAAGGATCTCCAGGTATCCCGTGGCCATGTCCCCGCCCTAGGTTTTACGTATAACGTCGAGTTCCATACGTACCATGGCCGCTGTTCACGAGTCCAGACGAAGGAGCAGCCCGACGGTGGCACGAGGCAGCACCCGACCCACGAGCCGGGACGTCGCCCAGGCCGCCGGTGTGTCCCAGGCGGCGGTCTCCCTGGTCCTCGGGGACAAGTGGCGCGGGCGCGTCTCGGAGGCGACGGCTCAGCGGGTCCGCGAGGCCGCGCGCGATCTGGGCTACCGCCCGAACCTGGCCGCCCGCAACCTGCGTCTGGGCCGCACCCGCACGGTCCTCCTGGTGGTCCCCGCCCTGACCACGGAGTTCTTCGCCGGCGTCTACACGGGCGCCACCCGCGTCGCCGCCGAACACGGCTTCGGCGTGGTCCTCTACCCCTCCCCCGAGGGCATCGGCCCGGCCCCGGACCCCTTCGCCTCCGCCCAGGCCGCTCTGGACGGCGTCATCGCGTCCTCGATGGCCTCGGACGCCGTGACAGCGATCCGCGGGGAGGCCCTGCCGCTGGTGATGCTGGACAGTGACCCGGCGGAGAGCCTGGGGGCGGCGACGGTGAACCTGGACATCGCCGACGGTGTCCGCCAGGCCGCAGAACATCTGCTGTCCCTCGGCCACCGGCGGTTCCTCCACCTCGCGGCGGACGTACCGTCCTGGACCTTCGAGATACGCGCCCGAGAGCTGGCGGCTCGTCTGGGTGAGGTGCCCGGTACGTCCGTCCGCACGGCCCGCTCACCGATCTCCATCGAGGGCGCGGTGGCCGCGGCCGAAGCCGCCCTCTCCGAGCCGGGCCCCCGCCCCACGGCCGTGATCTGCGACGACGACCAGCTGGCCGCCGGCACGTACAAGGCAGCTCGCCGCCTTGGCCTGCGCGTGCCGGACGACCTGTCGGTCACCGGCCTGGACGATCTGGCCCTGGCCACGGCGATCGACCCTGAACTGACGACGGTCCGCCTGGACGCCGAGCTGTTCGGCGAACGGGGCATGCGGGCTCTGCTGGCCGTCCTGGAGGGCCGTGAGCCCGAGGGTGGGGACATCCCGGTGCGGCTGGTGGTACGGGGCTCTACGGCGCCACCAGGCTTGCCGTAGCTGCTCGGCGTCGCTGCCGGGGCGGGGTGGGTCCGCAGCCCGGCGGAACGGGGTGCCGCTGCACCCGCCCGTGCCGCCTGGGGGCACCTCCCAGGCCCTTAAGGCACTGGGGGAGGCACGCCTGCCCGCAGCCAGGCGGACCCACACCCGCGCACGCTCCCCCACCGAAGCCGCACAGGCCGCCGCAGGCACCCCGGCTCAACCCGCCGGAGGCAACCCGCCCCGGCCGCGGAAACGGCCAGGGCGCGCGGCACTGAACGATTACTCGCTGTCCCCGGACGCCTCCGCCTCGGCTTCGGCGTTCGCGTCCGCCTCGGCCTCGGACGCCGTGGTCGCCCCGTCCGCCTCCAGCAGCCGGCTCAGCTGGCGCCCGCTGATCCGCTTGAACTTGCGCTTCTGCGGCCGCGTACGGTCCAGCACCGCCACTTCCAGCCGCTCCGCGGGAATCTCCCGCTCGCTGCCGTTGGTGTCACGGGACAGGGACTGCACCGCCAGCTTCAGCGCCTCGGCCAGCGTCATGCCGTCCTGGTGGCGCTGGTCCAGGTAGCTGCTGATCTGCTCGGCGTTGCCGCCCACCGCGACCGCGCCGTGCTCGTCCACGATGGACCCGTCATGGGGCAGCCGGTAGATCTGATCCTGCTCGGTCGTCTCCCCGACCTCGGCGACGACCAGCTCCACCTCGTACGGCTTCTCCCCGACACTCGAGAAGATCGTGCCCAGCGTCTGCGCGTACACGTTCGCCAGGCCCCGGGCCGTCACATCGTCCCGGTCGTAGGTGTAACCCCGCAGGTCGGCGTAACGGACGCCACCGATCCGCAGGTTCTCGTACTCGTTGTACTTGCCGGCGGCCGCGAAGCCGATCCGGTCGTAGATCTCGCTGAACTTGTGCAGCGCGCGGGACGGGTTCTCACCGACGAACACGATGCCGTCGGCGTACTGCAGCACGACCAGGCTGCGACCACGGGCGATGCCCTTGCGGGCGTATTCCGCCCGGTCGGCCATCTGCTGCTGGGGTGAGACATAGAACGGCGTCGACACCGGTTATCCGTCCCTCTCTTGAAGATTCCGTCGGTTCACTGGACCACGCTCATGAAGACAGCCGGCCGCTCACAGCAGCGCGGCCCGCGGACCGTCGGGCTGCTCCAGACGCCGCTCCAGGATCGAGCGCGCGATCTCGGACGACTCGTTCTCGGAGAGGCGGCGGAAACCGTCGTCGGTGATCACGGTGACGATGGGATAGATCCGGCGGGCGACATCGGGACCACCGGTCGCCGAGTCGTCGTCTGCCGCGTCGTAGAGCGCCTGGACCACCAGCGTCGTGGCCTCGGCCTCGCTCAGGTCCTCCCGGAAGAGCTTCTTCATCGCGCCGCGAGCGAAGATCGAACCGGAACCCGTGGCCGCGTAACCCTGTTCCTCGGAGCGCCCGCCCGTGACGTCGTAGGAGAAGATCCGCCCCTTCTCCCGGTCCACGTCGTACCCGGCGAACAGCGGCACGACGGCCAGGCCCTGCATGGCCATGCCGAGGTTGGACCGGATCATCGTCGACAGCCGGTTGGCCTTGCCCTCCAGCGACAGCTGGGCGCCCTCGACCTTCTCGAAGTGCTCCAGCTCCAGCTGGAACAGCTTCACCATCTCCACGGCCAGACCCGCCGTACCGGCGATGCCCACGGCGGAGTACTCGTCGGCGGGGAAGACCTTCTCGATGTCCCGCTGCGCGATGACGTTGCCCATGGTCGCCCGCCGGTCACCGGCGAGGACGACGCCGCCGGGGAACGTCACGGCCACGATCGTCGTGCCGTGCGGCGCCTCGATCGCGCCCTGCACCGGAGGCAACTTCTTGTTGCCCGGCAGCAGTTCGGGCTGGTGATCGGACAGGAAGTCCATGAAGGAGGCAGACCCCGGCGTCAGGAAGGCAGCTGGCAGACGCCCGGTGCTACGAGTGTTGGCTTCCACGCGATTCCTTCCACGTATGCGACAGCCCGCCCTGTGACGTCGGGCCGATCCTTGGAACAACCCCGGCCCGGTTGCGACCGGGGGCACGGTATGCCTCGGACCCTACCCGTCCTTCGGCGGTGATCCACATGCCCGGCGGGACCAACTCCGCCGGAGCGGCGCCGCACTTGCCCGCCGCCCGCGTACAGGCGGGCCACCGGGCTCCGGACGCCACCGACGCCCGGAGCGCCGCACGCGAGGGCATCACGTCATGCCCTGCCCCGCGCACAGCGCTCCGCGCTCGGCTCGTCCGTCACCCACGCACCCCGTTCACCTTCGGGATGAAGGCTCAGGCGCCCTACTGGCCACCCTTTTGAACGAAGGACCGCACGAAGTCCTCGGCGTTCTCCTCGAGGACGTCGTCGATCTCGTCCAGAACCGAGTCCACGTCGTCGCTCAGCTTCTCCTGTCGCTCCTTGAGGTCCTCGGAAGCCTGCGCCTCTGCCGCCTGCTCCTCGACCTCCTCGGTGGACCGGGTGGCCTTCTGCTGTCCGCCGCCGGTGTCCTTGGTCGCCATATCCCTCACCCCGCTCGGTTCGCCCGACACAGTTGCTCGGTCAAGATCAGACCCTACTCGCCGGGTCTGACAATGGCCCCGCAGTTGCTCCAACGTACGGGGACCACCTCGATGATTCCCGGACCTGGGATTTTCCACCCTGTCCGGCGGGCCCCACCCGAGTACCCGCTGAACGCGCTCACCCGCCCGAAAGGACCCTGACCAGGTCTTCCGCGGTGCGGCAGCGGTCCAGAAGCTCCTTGACGTGATTACGCGTTCCGCGAAGCGGTTCCAGGGTTGGGACCCGCTGGAGGGAGTCCCGGCCCGGCAGGTCGAAGATCACCGAGTCCCAGGAGGCCGCCGCCACGTCGTCCGCGTACTGCTCCAGGCAGCGGCCGCGGAAGTACGCGCGGGTGTCCTCCGGCGGCGCCGTACGGGCCCGCTCGACGTCCGCCTCGTCCAGCAGCCGCTTCATGCGCCCGCGGGCCACCAGACGGTTGTACAGGCCCTTCTCCGGCCGTACGTCGGCGTACTGGAGGTCGACCAGGTGCAGCCGCGCCGCGTCCCACTCGAGGTTGTCCCGGCGCCGGTAGCCCTCCATGAGCTCCCGCTTGGCGACCCAGTCCAGCTCGCCGGCCAGGCTCATCGGGTCGTGCTCCAGACGGGTGAGGGTGTCCTCCCAGCGGGACAGGACGTCCTTGGTCTGGTCGTCGGCATCGGCCCCGAACCGCTCCTCCACGTACTTCCGAGCGAGCTCGTAGTACTCCATCTGAAGCTGGACCGCCGTGAGCGTACGGCCGCTGCGCAGCGTGATCAGGCGCTTCAGGGACGGGTCGTGCGAGACCTGGTGGAGGGTGCGGACGGGCTGGTCGACGGCCAGGTCGACGGCGATGAAGCCGTCCTCGATCATCGACAGGACCAGGGAGGTCGTCCCCAGCTTGAGGTACGTCGAGATCTCCGACAGGTTCGCGTCGCCGATGATCACGTGCAGACGGCGGTACTTCTCGGCGTCGGCGTGCGGCTCGTCGCGGGTGTTGATGATCGGGCGCTTGAGCGTCGTCTCGAGGCCGACCTCGACCTCGAAGTAGTCGGCTCGCTGGCTGAGCTGGAAGCCGTGCTCGTGCCCGTCCTGCCCGATGCCGACGCGACCCGCGCCGGTGAAGACCTGGCGGGAGACGAAGAACGGCGTCAGGTGGCGCACGATGTCCGAGAAGGGGGTCTCCCGCTTCATCAGGTAGTTCTCGTGCGTGCCGTAGGACGCGCCCTTGTTGTCGGTGTTGTTCTTGTACAGGTGGATCGGCTGGGCACCTGGCAGCTGGGCGGCCCGTTCCGCCGCCTCGGCCATGATCCGCTCGCCGGCCTTGTCCCAGAGGACGGCGTCCCGCGGGTTGGTGACCTCGGGGGCGCTGTACTCGGGGTGTGCGTGGTCGACGTAGAGCCGTGCGCCGTTGGTGAGGATCACGTTGGCCAGGCCGATGTCCTCGTCGGTGAGCTGGCTGGAGTCGGCGGCCTCGCGGGCGAGGTCGAAGCCTCGGGCGTCCCGCAGCGGGTTCTCCTCCTCGAAGTCCCAGCGGGCCCGGCGGGCCCGGTGCATCGCCGCCGCGTAGGCGTTCACGATCTGGGACGAGGTGAGCATGGCATTGGCGTTGGGGTGGCCGGGGACGGAGATTCCGTACTCCGTCTCGATGCCCATTACTCGCCGTACGGTCATGCGGCCCTCCTTGCCCGGCGGCGCCCTCGGTCGTGGGCGCCACTCAGATACCGCTGGCGCTCGGTTGCGTGTGCGGTGCCCGTCCCCGCACTGCGCGACTTGGCGGTACGCAAGAGCCTAGAACGCCTTTGCGCTGGTGGGGAGATCATTTGCGTCATTGCGTTGCTCCAGCCGTGGCCTGAAAAACAGTCGGCTGCGGGTACCCGCCGAGGGCACCCGCAGCCGCCCTGCCTTTTACAGGTACTGACCGGTGTTCGCCACCGTGTCGATGGAGCGTCCGGTGTCCGCGCCCTGCTTTCCGGTGATGAGCGTACGGATGTACACGATCCGCTCGCCCTTCTTGCCGGAGATCCGGGCCCAGTCGTCCGGGTTGGTGGTGTTCGGCAGGTCCTCGTTCTCCTTGAACTCGTCCACGCAGGCCTGGAGGAGGTGGGAGACCCGGAGGCCCTTCTGGTTCTTCTCGAGGAAGTCCTTGATCGCCATCTTCTTGGCGCGGCCCACGATGTTCTCGATCATGGCGCCGGAGTTGAAGTCCTTGAAGTACAGGACTTCCTTGTCGCCGTTGGCGTAGGTGACCTCCAGGAAGCGGTTCTCCTCGGATTCGGCGTACATCTGTTCGACAGCCGTCTGGATCATGCTCTGGACCGTGGAGGCCTTGGAGCCGCCGTGCTCGGCGAGGTCGTCGCCATGCAGCGGGAGGCGCTCGGTGAGGTACTTGCCGAAGATGTCCTTGGCGGCCTCGGCGTCCGGACGCTCGATCTTGATCTTCACGTCCAGCCGGCCGGGCCGCAGGATGGCGGGGTCGATCATGTCCTCACGGTTGGAGGCGCCGATCACGACCACGTTCTGCAGGCCCTCCACACCGTCGATCTCGGCGAGCAGCTGCGGGACGATGGTGTTCTCCACGTCCGAGCTGACACCGGAGCCACGGGTGCGGAAGAGGGACTCCATCTCGTCGAAGAAGACGATGACGGGGGTGCCCTCGCTGGCCTTCTCACGGGCCCGCTGGAAGACGAGGCGGATCTGCCGCTCCGTCTCACCGACGTACTTGTTCAGGAGCTCGGGGCCCTTGATGTTGAGGAAGAAGCTCTTGCCCTGGGCCTGGCCGGTCACCTCGGCGACCTTCTTGGCCAGCGAGTTGGCCACGGCCTTGGCGATCAGGGTCTTACCGCATCCAGGGGGCCCGTACAGCAGGACACCCTTCGGCGGCCGCAGTTCGTGCTCCTTGAACAGGTCCGGGTAGAGGTACGGGAGCTCGACCGCGTCGCGGATGGCCTCGATCTGGCCGCCGAGACCACCGATCTGCTCGTAGCCGATGTCGGGGACTTCTTCGAGGACGAGTTCCTCGACCTCGCTCTTCGGCACGACCTCGTAGACGTAGCCGGAGCGGGGTTCGAGCAGGAGGGCGTCGCCGGCGCGGATGGTGACGTCCAGCAGCGGCTCGGCGAGCCGTACCACCCGCTCCTCGTCGGTGTGCCCGAGCACCAGGGCCCGCTCGCCGTCCTCGAGGATCTCCTTGAGGGTGACGATTTCACCGACGCGCTCGTACTCCATGGCCTCGACCACGTTGAGCGCTTCGTTGAGCATCACTTCCTGGCCGCGCCGGAGCTCGTCGAGCTCGACGCTGGGGCTGACGTTCACCCTGAGCTTGCGGCCGCCGGTGAAGATGTCGGCGGTGCCGTCCTCGTTCGCCGTCAGGAAGACACCGAAGCCGGCCGGCGGCTGCGCGAGCCGGTCGACTTCCTCCTTGAGGGCCACGATCTGGTCACGGGCCTCACGGAGCGTGTTGGCGAGTCGCTCGTTCTGTGCGGACACGCCGGCCAGATTGGTCTGCAGCTCGACGATCCGCTCTTCGAGAATCCTCGTGTGCCGCGGAGAGTCGGCGAGCTTGCGTCGCAGGACGGCGATCTCCTGCTCAAGGTAGGCAATCTGCCCGGCCGGGTCGTCGGACCCGCGTCCCGGGCGGATGCCGCGGTTCATGTCGTCGTCGTGGGCTGCCACGGTCCTCACCTCCTCCAAGGGGAGCTGGACGCTTCCAGACCCTACCTGGGCGGGTGTCGATTGAAACCCCTAGATCACAAAGACGGTCGGGGTGTGTCCGATCTTCACCCTTGCGCTCTCCCTCACGCCAGGGGAATACCCAGCGAACATGATTGGAACCCAGCCGGAGGTAGGGTCGAAGCGTTCAACACCCGTCAGAGCTGGCCGGATTCCCGACACGGCTCGACGTATGAAACGGCAGGAGACATGAGCGTGCAGCAGGAGGCCGGGGTCGAGGGCGAGGCGCTGGAGGTCTGGATCGACCAGGACCTGTGTACCGGTGACGGCATCTGCGCCCAGTACGCGCCCGAGGTGTTCGAGCTGGACATCGACGGTCTGGCCTATGTGAAGAGCGCCGACGACGAGTTGCTCCAGGACAAGGGCGCGACAACGCCCGTTCCCCTGCCGCTCCTCACGGACGTGATCGACTCGGCGAAGGAGTGTCCGGGCGACTGCATCCACGTACGTCGAGTTTCGGACAGGGCCGAAGTGTACGGACCAGACGCAGAGTGACCACTTCTCTACATTGGGTTACTACTGTCTGATATCTCACACATGATGCGCACGGTCCTCACACGCTGCGGGCACCGGCCGGTGCCGAACGCACGAACGCGCCGTTCTGCCAACGCCATTTCGCGTCGCTGTGCACATCGGGACAGCAACGGGGCACATCGGGCGACGAATAGCCGAGCAGCGCGGCCGTGACGGCGCCGTCGCGTACGGCGAAGTCGCTGACGGTGGTGCCGTCCTTGGGGTCGAGCAGGGTCGCCACCACGCGCGGTGCGCCGCCGTCGGCGCCACGGGTGAGGACGTACACGCCGTCCGGCGGGGTGCCCATCGGGGAGTCGCAGTGGACCACGGCCGCCGTCTCGGGCCGGCCGTCACCGTCGAGGTCGCCGGAGGCCTTCTTCTTCACCACGGCCTTCACCGGGCCGCACTCGATGGGGAACTCCACCGCGGCCGGGTCGGGCGCGGCCGCGTTCGCGGGCGCGCTTCTGGTCTCGGGGGCGGACGGCTGAGCGGCCGTCGCCGCGCCGGGCTGGAGGACCGAGGAGAGGGCCACGACACCGGCGACGGCCGTCGCGGTGGCGAGCCAGTGGATGGGGCGGGTGTGGGTGTGGGCGAGCTCCGGGACGGCGGAAGGCTGCACTAGGAGTGTCTCCTGAGGGCTGTGCCGGTGGTGGGGTGGCCAGCATGGTGCCACACGTCACACGGCGAGGGAACGGCGGGGTGTGCACCTCCCTTGCCGGGGAAGTCAGAAGGGTTACGGTCCCTGCCGCTGTGTCAGCGAGCGCCTGCCGGCGCGGGGCCGCTGCCGGCCCGTGTCACGTCGGAGGGGCGGGCCGTGGGGGCCTGTTTCCGGTCAGGACAGACACGCGCTGGTTCACTCGCCGCGGTCACCCGGGCAACAGTGAGGCGCCGTGGCGGAGTTCGGACCGGGTCCGGGAACTCCGCCACGGCGCCTGTGCGTTGTGCGGGGCGGCGGGCCGTCTCAGCGGCCGCTGCCGCCGTCGGCGTTGGGGCCTGCGTAGTCCTCGCCGTAGGCGCCCTTGGCGGGGCGGCGGCGGCGCATGGGCGGCTCGACACCGTCGGCGAGGCGGCGGGCGGTGAGCAGGAAGCCGGTGTGGCCGATCATCCGGTGGTCCGGGCGGACGGCCAGGCCCTCGATGTGCCAGTTGCGGATCATCGTCTCCCAGGAGGTCGGCTCGTTGAAGCAGCCGATCTCGCGGATGGACTCGACGGTCCGGGCGAGCTGGGTGGTGGTCGCCACGTAGCAGCACAGGATGCCGCCGGGGACCAGCGCCTTGGAGACGGCCTCCAGGCACTCCCAGGGGGCGAGCATGTCGAGGATGACGCGGTCGACGTCGGCGTCGGACAGGTTGTCCTGGAGGTCGCCGACGGTGAGCTGCCAGGCGGGGTGCGGGCCGCCGAAGTAGCGCTCCACGTTCGCCTGGGCGATCTCGGCGAAGTCCGCGCGCCGCTCGTAGCTGTGCAGCATGCCCTGGTCGCCGATGGCGCGCAGCAGGAAGCTGCTGAGCGAGCCGGAGCCGACCCCGGCCTCCACGACGCGGGCGCCGGGGAAGATGTCGGCGAAGGCGAGGATCTGCCCCGCGTCCTTGGGGTAGACCACGGCGGCGCCGCGGGGCATGGACAGGACGTAGTCGGGGAGCAGGGGGCGCAGCGCGAGGTAGGCGACGTTTCCTGTGGTGCGGACAACGCTGCCCTCGGGAGCGCCGATCAGTTCGTCGTGCGGGAAGGAACCCTTGTGGGTGTGGAAGTTCTTCCCGGCCTCGAGCGTGAACGTGTAGTGGCGGCCCTTGGGGTCGGTCAGCTGTACCTGGTCCCCGACCTTGAAGGGCCCGCGCCTGCGGGCGGCACCGGTCGGTTCGGACATGTGACCAGCCTACCGGCACCTGAGAGGGCCTCCGACCACGGTCCGGCGACTAGGGCCTGTCGTTTGGATCAGGTCGCAGGGAATCGACGGCATCTCTTCAGCGCCGGTGAGCGGGGCCTGGTGCGTGCAGATGCAAGGCGGAGGAGGGAGTCAACGCGATGGGGGCACCGCCCGCGCGAGCGAAGCCGAGCGTGGGGGAGTTGGCGACTGACGACAACGCCGCAGGTGCGCGTGCCAGGCCCCGCGTCTGCGGCCTGATCCAAACGACAGGCCCTAGGAGGGACGGGCCATGGCCTTCACGAAGGCCCGCTCCACATCGGCCGCGGACAGGACGCCGTAGATCTCGCCGGTCTCCTCGACCACCAGGTACTCGGTCGCCGGGGTGGCGCGCAGGGCGTCCAGCAGTTCCTCGCCGGAGAGTTCCGCCGAGACGCGCATGCCGTCGGTCAGGTCCTGGGCGAGGCCGCTGACCGCGACCCAGGGGCGGCGGTGTTCGGGTACGCCGACGATGGCGGCCTCCCGGACGAGGGAGACGGGATTGCCGTGGGCGTCGACGACGACCAGGGCGCGGGCGCCGGCGGCGTTGGCGCGGCGCAGGGCCTCCGAGAGCGGGGTGTCGGTCTCGACCGGGACGGCACGGCGGGTGAGCGCACGGGCGCGCAGTTCGGGGAGGTGCTCGCGCAGGCGGGCCATGCGCAGGCTGTTGCCGGCGCCGGTCCAGATGATCGCGGCGAGGATGGCGGCGAGCAGGGCGTCCAGGACGGTGTCCATGCCGACGTTGTCCACGGCCTCGGTGCCGAGGGCGCCGGACTGCGTCAGCAGGGGCAGGCCGATCAGGACGGAGACGGCGAGGGCGCGGCCGACCCAGGCGGCGGCGACGGTGCCGGTCATCGGCTTGCCGGTGATCTTCCAGACGACCGCGCGGAGCATGCGGCCGCCGTCCAGGGGCAGGCCGGGCAGGAGGTTGAACGCGGCCACGATGAGGTTGGAGATCATCAGGCCGGCCAGCAGGACGCCCGGGACGGTCCCGGGTTCCACGGTCTGTACGGCGGCGTAGAAGACGCCGGCCAGGACGAGGGAGAGCAGCGGCCCGACGAATGCGAGCACGAACTCCCGTCCGGGGGTCTCGGCCTCCTTCTCGATCTCGGAGACGCCGCCGAAGAACTGGAGCTGGATACGGCGGACCGGGAGCTTGAAACGGAGGGCGGCGACCGTGTGGGCCAGCTCGTGCACCAGTACGGACGCGTAGAAGGCGACCGCGAAGAACAGGGAGACCAGGTAGCGGGAGGCGCCGAGCTCGGGCAGCACGCGCTCCAGCTGTCCGCCGAACACCCAGGTGATCAGCGCGGCGACGAGGAACCAGCTCGGCGCGACGTAGACGGGCACGCCGAACGGCCGTCCCATCAGCAGTCCGCCTCGCGGCTCCGGGGGCCGCTGGGGCGCGGGGCCCTTGCCGTCCGCCGAGTGCGCGAGGTGACGGGCACCGGGGCCGGAGGTGGCGTGCCGGCTGTTCGCATCGGGCTCGCCCGCGTCAGAGTCCGTGTGCGGGCCGGTGGCGAAGGCGCGGTCGGGGTGCGCGTCGGCCTCCGGCGGACGGCTGCCGTCGCGCTCGCCCGCGTCAGAGCCCGTGTGCGGGCCGGTGGCGAAGGCGCGGTCGGGGTGCGCGTCGCCCTCCGGCGGACGACTGCCGTCGCGCTCGCCGTGGGCGGGGGCCTTGCGCAGGGCATCGGGCGCGGAGCCGTCCGCCCGCGCGTCAGCCTCCGAACGGCTGCCCTGGCTCTCGCCGTGAGCGGGGGCCTTGCGCAGGGCATCGAAGTCGGGGCGGTCGGGGTGCGCGTCGGTCTCCGTGCGGTGACTGCCTTGGTGTCCGCCGTGAGCGGGGGCCTTGCGCGGGGCAGCGGACTCCGGGCCGTCCGCCGAGGCGTCGGTCTGCGGGCGGTGGGTGCCCTGGTCGCCGTGGGTGTCGGTCTCGGGGCTGTCCGGGTGCTCCTGGTGGGAGGCTTCCGGGGATTGCCGGTCCGGGGGGCCGTCGGTCGTGGGGGCTGAGTCCTGGCCGGGGGCCGGGTCTCCCGGACGCGGGGCGGCCGGACGGACGGGGCCGGGGGTCTCGGGCGATGCCGCGTCGGCCGTCGGTCCGGGTGTCCGGGGGGCCGGGTGGTCGTCCGGCCGGGGCGGCGGTGTCGCGGCAGGGGCGTCGTCGTCGCTCGTGGAGGTGAACCGCCGTACGTCCGTGGACTGTTCGTCGGCGGAGGTGGGGTCGGTGGCCCGGGCCGGAGGCCCTGCGTGATCGGCCGACTCCTCGTTGCCGGACCGCGGCTGCCCGCGCCCGCCGCTCTCGTCCACCGGTGTCCCCTCGTTCGCTGCGTCTCCCGCGCCTGCCGGACGGGAGGGTCTCGAGTCGATGGTATGCGTCCGTCGAGGTGCGTTCCGCCCCGGCACCCCTGAGTTTTCCTCCGCCCCGCCTCCTCGCTTCCGCCCGCGGCCCGACCGCGGCTGGGTCACTGTCAGTGGCGGGCCGTATGGTCTGAGGCATGGAGACGAGCACCGAGGGCGCGGCGCAGCCCGACAGCAGCCCTGCCGCGGCGGTGGACCCGCCGGTCCCGGCCGGGTCCGTGGAGGCGGTCATCGAGACGACGGTGGAGACGACGACCGAGACCGCGCCCACCGCCATACCGCCCGCCTCACTGTCCCCCTCGCGTGCCAGTGACTTCATGCAGTGCCCGCTGCTCTACCGCTTCCGGGTCATCGACCGGCTGCCGGAGAAGCCGAGCGAGGCGGCGACCAGGGGCACGCTGGTGCACGCGGTCCTGGAGCGGCTCTTCGACGCCCCGGCGGCCGAGCGCACGGCGCCCCGGGCGAAGTCGCTGATCCCGGGCCAGTGGGACCGGCTGCGGGAGACGCGGCCGGAGGTCGTGGAGCTGTTCGCCGACGATCCGCAGGGCGAGCGGCTGGCGCGCTGGCTGGGCGAGGCCGAGCAGCTCGTCGAGCGCTGGTTCAGCCTGGAGGACCCCAGCCGGCTGGAGCCGGCCGAGCGGGAGCTGTTCGTCGAGGCCGAGCTGGAGTCCGGGCTGCGGCTGCGCGGGATCATCGACCGGGTCGACGTGGCGCCCACGGGCGAGGTGCGGATCGTCGACTACAAGACGGGGAAGGCCCCCAGGCCCGAGTACTCCGAGGGCGCCCTGTTCCAGATGAAGTTCTACGCCCTCGTCGTCTGGCGGCTGAAGAACGTGATCCCGCGACGGCTCCAGCTGGTCTACCTCGGCAGTGGTCAGGTGCTGACGTACGACCCCGTCCTGGCCGACCTGGAGCGGGTCGAGCGCAAGCTGCTCGCGCTGTGGGAGGCGATCCGGCTGGCGACCGAGACGGGCGACTGGCGGCCGCGCCCCACGAAGCTGTGCGGCTGGTGCGACCACCAGGCCCACTGCCCGGAGTTCGGCGGCACTCCCCCGCCGTACCCGCTGCCGTTGGGGGAGACCGGCCAGGGCGGCTGAGTCCGGCGGCCTCGCGCAGGGCAGAATGGGGCCGGACTAGCGAAGGAGACTTACGTGGCCATCCGCGTCCTACTGGTCGACGACCAGCCCCTGCTCCGTACGGGCTTCCGGATGATCCTGGAGGCCGAGCAGGACCTCGCGGTCGTCGGCGAGGCCGGAGACGGCCTCCAGGCGCTCGACCAGGTGCGGGCGCTACAGCCCGACGTGGTCCTGATGGACATCCGCATGCCGCGGATGGACGGCGTGGAGGCGACCCGGCAGATCACCGGCCCCGGCCGGGACGGTCCGGCGAAGGTCCTGGTGCTGACCACCTTCGACCTCGACGAGTACGTGGTCGAGGCCCTGCGGGCCGGTGCCAGCGGCTTCCTGCTCAAGGACGCCCCGGCCAACGAGCTGGTGCAGGCGATCCGGGTCGTGGCCGCGGGTGAGGCGATGCTCGCGCCGAGCATCACCAGGCGGCTGCTCGACAAGTACGCCACGCATCTGCCGTCGGGCGAGGAGCCGGTGCCGGACACACTGCACACGCTTACCGACCGCGAGGTCGAGGTGCTGAAGCTGGTGGCGCGCGGGCTGTCCAACGCCGAGATCGCCGCGGACCTGTTCGTCAGCGAGACCACCGTCAAGACGCACGTCGGGCATGTGCTCACCAAGCTGGGCCTGCGCGACCGCGTGCAAGCCGCGGTGTACGCCTACGAGAGCGGGCTGGTGCGCCCCGGCGCGCAGTAGGCCTTCTCACGCCTCCTCGCCACCGGAACACGAAGAGGGCGCCCCCTGCCGAGCAGGGGGCGCCCTCTTGTCCGCGGGTGCGTCAGGCGTCCTTGCTCAGCTCCCAGAAGCGGAACACGGTGGACGCGTCGAGGCAGTACTCCAGTCCGTAGACGCCGTCGCGGACGACCGCGTACTGCTTGGCCTGCCACACCGGCAGGACGGGCAGTTCGTCGGCGACGATGTCCTGGAGCTCCCCGAACTCCTTGTCCGTGGCGGCCCGGTTGGTCAGGGCGGCGGTGCGCGGGATGAGCGTGCCGGTGATGGTGCCGTTGTCGTAGTTGTTGCTCAGCACGTTGCCCTCGCCGAAGAAGGGGGCCGTGAAGTTGTCCGCGTCCGGGTAGTCCGGCACCCAGCCCTTCACGTAGACGCCGTACTTGCCGGCGGCGATGTCCTTCTCGTACTGGCCGAAGGGGACGGACTTGACCTGGGCGTCGAACAGGCCGCTGGCGTTGAGCTGGCCGGCGATGGCGGTCAACTCCTGGTCGGTGGCGGGGCCGTAGCGGGACGGCGTGGACCACAGGGTCAGCTTCACCTTGCCGGTGATGCCGTCCTCGCGCAGCGCGGCCTGGGCCTTGGCCTTGGAGGGGCGGGCTCCGTAGGTGTCGAAGAAGGCCGTGTTGTGGCCGGCGATACCCGCCGGGATGATCGAGTACAGCGGGGTCGCGGTGCCCTGGTAGACGTCCTTGATGAGGGCCTCGCGGTCGAGCAGATGGGCGATGGCCTTGCGGACGCCGAGCTTTCCGGCGACCGGGTCGTCCATGTTGAACACCAGGTGCTGGACCTCGGCGCTGCTGCCCTCGATGACCTCGGCGCCGGTGCCGTCGTCGGCCTTCTCCATGTCGGCGACGTCGCCGGCGGTGAGGCCGCGGTAGGCGATGTCGACTTCCTCGTTCTGGATGGCCTGCTTGAGGGCGGTCTGGTCGCCGTCGAAGAACTTGAGGGTCACGCCGGTGTTCTTCACCTCGGCACTGCCCTTGTAGTTCTCGTTGACGGAGAAGACGGCCTGCTCGTCGTCGAACGAGTCGAGCTGGTAGGGGCCGGAGCCGACGGCCTTGCCGTCCTTGCGCAGCCCGTCCGCGTCGTACTCGCGGTGGTCGACGATGGAGCCGGCACCCGAGGCGATCTTGCTCGGGAAGGTGGCGTCGGCCGTGTTGAGCCGGAAGACGACCGTCTTCTCGTCCGGTGTCTCGACCTCGTCCAGCGTGGGGAACATGACCGCGGGCCCGTCGGGGTCGTTGATCTTCAGCATGCGGTCGAAGGAGAACTTGACGTCCTCGGAGGTGAGCGCGTCACCGTTGCTGAACTTGAGGCCGTCCTTCAGCGTGCACTTGTAGACCGTGGTCTGCGTGTCGGTGAAGGAGCAGCTCTCGGCGGCCTCCGGCTGGGGTTCCGTTGCGCCCTTGGGGAAGCTGAGCAGCGACTGGAAGACGTTGTTGAACAACAGCCAGGAGCCGGGGTCGTAGCCGGAGGCCGGGTCGGTGGCCAGGACGTCGTCGGACATCCCCACCACCACGTTGGAGCCGTCCCCCGCGGAGTCTCCGGTCTCCGTGCCACAGCCGGTCAGCAGTCCGGAGGCGAGCCCCGCCACGATGGGCAGGACCGGCCACTGGTTGCGTATGTTCACGTGTGTGCCTTGTCGTCGGTTCTCGAGAACACCCGGAGCATGTCCCTGGCTCCGGGGCACGGTTCCCCGGGGCCGCGGTCACCGGCCCCGGAGTACCAGCGGGTCCGTCAGCCACTCACGCCCCGGCCGAGCTCCCACAGCTGGAGCGTCGACGAGGAGTTGAGGGCGTACGCGGTACCCGTGATGTCGTCGCGCGCGGCGACGTACTGCTTGCCCTGCCACAGCGGGAGCACCGGCACGTCGGAGGCGACGATGTCCTGAATGTCCGTCAGACTGGAGGCGGCGGACAGCCGGTCCGCCTCACGGCGGGACTCCGGGATCAGGGTGTTGCGGATCTGGTTGTTGTCGTACGGCGAGCCAAGGGTGTTGTCCTTGTCCAGGAACGGCGCGAGGAAGTTGTCGGCGTCCGGGAAGTCCGGGAACCAGCCCATGCCGTAGACGTCGTACTCGCCCTTCTTCTCGGCCGGGCGGAACGTGTCCCACGGCGTGCCCTTGATGCTGACCTCGAACAGGCCGCTGGAGTTCAGCTGGTCGCGCAGGACCTCGAACTCCTTCTTGGTGGCCGGTCCGTAGTGGTCGGTGGTGTAGTGCAGCGTCAGCTTCACCGGGGTGGTGATGTTCGCCTGGTTCAGCAGGGAGCGGGCCTTGGTGACGTTCGGGTCGCCGTACTTGTTGAAGAACGAGTTGGAGTGACCCGTGACGCTGGCCGGGACCAGCGAGTACAGCGGCTCGGCCTGGGAGCCGTAGACCTTGGAGACCAGCTCGCTGCGGTTGACGACCTGGGCCATCGCCTGGCGTACGGCCTTGGACTTCACGGTCGGGGCGTCGGTGTTGAAGCCCAGGTAGCGGATCTCCAGGCCGGGCATCTCGACGAGGTCGACGCCGGTGTCCGCGTCGCCCGAGAGCTTGCGGATCTGGTCGGGCGACATGGCGCGGGTCATGAGGTCGATGTCGCCCTTGTTCAGCGCCTCGCCCATGGCGTCGGCGTCCTTGAAGGAGACCATGTCGACCTTGCCGTTGTTCACCTTCAGGCTCCCCTTGTAGTCGGGGTTCCGGGTGAACTCGGCCTTGACCAGCTCGCCGTCCTCGACGTCGGCCTTGAGGGTGTACGGGCCGGAGCCCTGGAGGTCGAAGCCGTCGCGCAGCTTGTTCTTCGGGTACTCGTCGGGGTCGACGATGCCGGCGACCGGCGTCGACAGCTTGTACGGGAAGGTCGCGTCGGCGGTCTTGAGGTGGAAGATGACCTCGCGGTCGCCCTGCGTCTCGACGGTGTCGATGGTGGACAGCAGCGCGAACACGCCGCTGTCGGCCTTGAGGGAACGGGCCCGGTCGATCGAGTACTTGACGTCGGCCGCGGTGACGGGGTCGCCGTTCGCGAACTTCAGGCCGTCGCGCAGGGTGCAGGCGTAGCGCTCGTTGCCCGTGTCGGTGAAGCCGCAGCGCTCGGCGGCCTCCGGTACCGGCTCGCCCTCGCCGCGCGGCTGGATCATCAGGGTCTGCACGGTCTGGCGCAGGATGTTCCAGGTACCGACGTCGTAGGCGTACGCCGGGTCGAGGGGCGCGGGGGCGTCCTTCGAGGCGGTGAACCGGTCCGTGGTGCCGACGACGATCGCGCCGCCGTTGTCGCTCCCGCTGTCGGACCCGCCACAGGCGGCGAGCACCGGCGCGAGCAGGCCGATCACGGCCGGCAGCACCAAAGTCTTGCGGTTCATGCTCGAGTTTCTCCAGAGCTGTCGACTCCGTGTACCCGGCATGCAGGGGTGGCGCAGCGGATCACGGGGGTGGGGCGATGTTCTCGCAACGAGATTAGTCGCGGTCGGCAGGAGGGTTCGCCGCCACCGGAGTTGAGCACCCATCACGCTGCGGAACCGGGCGTGGACGCACCGAAAACCCGACAGCGGAAGCTTTGGTGCAGCGTCCCATCAATCGGGACACAAGGGCACGCCGACAGCCCCCCGAAGGGGGTGCGCAGCACACGCCGGACTTGGCGTCGACCCCGGACTGCGTGGGGAACGTCACACCCGTAAACGGGTTCGAAGGTACGGGAATTCGATCCTCCGGGAAGGTCGAATTCACCTTCGGAATTACCGTGCTAACACTGCTGCACGCTGGGTGAACACCTAGCGCATTTCCGTCATCAGGCCATGCAGAAATGTCAGGTCGACCTCTTCGAGAGAGGTGACGACCGTACGCCTCAGGGCCGGGGCGATGGGGGCCACGGAGGGCACCGCAACGACTTGGCAGCCCGCGGCCTCGGCGGCGGCGACTCCGGTCGCCGTGTCCTCGATGACGGCGCAGCGGGCGGGGTCGGCGTCGAGTCCGGCGGCGGCCGCGAGGTACGGATCGGGGTGGGGCTTGGTACGCGGGACCTCGTCGCCGGCCACCGTCAGGGCGAAGTGGTGCGCGCCCAGGGAGGTCAGCACCCGGTCGATGATGCGCCGGTGCGAGGCGGAGACGAGGGCCGTGGGGATCTCGTACTCGTACAGCTCGGCCAGCAGCCGGCCGGCGCCCGGCATCAGCGGCAGGGAGCGGCCGATGCGCTTCTCGAAGCCGTCGTTCAGGAGCACCGTGAGCTCGTCGAGTGTGATGTCCGCGCCGGTGGCCTCGATCAGGAACCCCGCGCTGCGGGTCATGGGGCCGCCGACGACGACGTGGCGCCAGGACTCGTCGAGCACGTGACCGAGGGAGGCGAAGACCTCGACCTCGACGTCCCACCAGAAGCCCTCCGTGTCCACCAGGGTGCCGTCCATGTCGAGGAGCACGGCCTGCAGGGCCGAGCCTTCGGCCGTACGTGTACCGAGCGCGGGGACCGTACTGGTCATCCACCTACCTCCTTGAGGGACGATCAGGCCGGTTCCCACGTGGGAACCGGCCTGCAGTGGACCGACCAGTCTACGTCGTGTGCGGAGGAAGTGCCTCGTTTAACCGCTGTGCCCCCGGGCACACAGTGCGTACGCCGGGGGCTGCAGCGGCGTGTGCCCGGTGGGGCGGTTCAGCGGGCGTTGAAGTACTTCGCCTCCGGGTGATGGATCACGATGGCGTCCGTGGACTGCTCGGGGTGGAGCTGGAACTCCTCGGACAGGTGGACGCCGATGCGCTCCGGCTGGAGCAGGTCGGCGATCTTGGCGCGATCCTCCAGGTTGGGGCAGGCGCCGTAGCCGAGGGAGAAGCGGGCGCCCCGGTACTTCAGTTCGAACATGCCCTGCATCTCGTCCGGGTCCTCACCGGCGAAGCCGAGTTCGGAACGCACGCGCGCGTGCCAGTACTCGGCGAGCGCCTCGGCCAACTGCACGGACAGGCCATGCAGTTCGAGGTAGTCGCGGTAGGCGTTGGACTCGAACAGGCGCGCGGTCTCCTCGCCGATGCGCGAGCCGACGGTGACGACCTGGAGGCCCACGACGTCCGTCTCGCCGGACTCCTCCGGACGGAAGAAGTCGGCCAGGCACAGGCGCCGGCCGCGGCGCTGGCGCGGGAAGGTGAAGCGGGTGCGCTCGTTGCCCTGCTCGTCGAGGATGATCAGGTCGTCGTCCTTGGAGACGCACGGGAAGTAGCCGTAGACCACGGCCGCCTCCAGCAGGTTCTCCGTCTGGAGCTTGTCCAGCAGCCCGCGCAGCCGGGGCCGGCCCTCGGTCTCGACCAGTTCCTCGTACGACGGGCCCTCGCCGGTACGGGCCTGCTTCAGGCCCCACTGGCCCTTGAACAGGGCTCCCTCGTCGAGCCAGCTCGCGTACTCCTTGAGCTGGATGCCCTTGATCACGCGAGTGCCGCGGAAGGGCGGCTCGGGCACGGGGTTGTCGGTGGCGACGTCGGAGCGGACGTGCCCCTCCTCGGGGCGCTCCTCCACGGCGGCCTGGGCGGTGGCCCGGACCCGGCGCTGCTTCAGTTCGGGCAGCTTCGCGCCGGGCACACCCCGCTTGACGCCGATCAGGGCGTCCATCAGGCGCAGTCCCTCGAAGGCGTCGCGGGCGTAGCGGACCTCGCCCTGGTAGATCTCGTGCAGGTCCTGTTCGACGTAGGCGCGGGTGAGAGCCGCGCCGCCGAGGATGACCGGGTACTTCGCCGCCAGGTCGCGCTGGTTGAGCTCCTCCAGGTTCTCCTTCATGATCACCGTGGACTTGACCAGCAGCCCGGACATGCCGATGACGTCGGCCCTGTGCTCCTCGGCGGCCTCCAGGATCGCCGAGACCGGCTGCTTGATCCCGAGGTTGACGACGTTGTAGCCGTTGTTGGTCAGGATGATGTCGACCAGGTTCTTGCCGATGTCGTGCACGTCACCGCGCACGGTGGCCAGCACGATCGTGCCCTTGCCCGCCTCGTCACCCTCGACCTTCTCCATGTGCGGTTCCAGATGGGCCACGGCCGTCTTCATCACCTCGGCCGACTGGAGCACGAACGGCAACTGCATCTGCCCCGAACCGAACAGCTCACCGACGACCTTCATGCCCTCCAGCAGCGTCTCGTTGACGATGTCCAGGGCCGGGCGGGACTCCAGCGCCTCATCCAGATCGGCTTCCAGGCCGTTGCGCTCACCGTCGATGATGCGCCGCTTCAACCGCTCGTCCAGCGGCAGCGCGGCCAGCTCCTCGGCCTTGCCCGCCTTCAGCGACTTGGCGGTGGCGCCCTCGAAGAGCTGCATCAGCTTCTGGAGCGGGTCGTAGCCCTCGGCGCGCCGGTCGTAGATCAGGTCCAGAGCCGTCCGGACCTCCTCCTCGCTGAACCGGGCGATCGGCAGGATCTTCGACGCGTGCACGATCGCCGAGTCCAGGCCCGCCTTGACGCACTCGTCCAGGAACACCGAGTTCAGCAGCATGCGGGCGGCCGGGTTCAGACCGAAGGAGATGTTCGACAGGCCCAGCGTGGTCTGCACCCTCGGATGGCGCCGCTTCAGCTCACGGATGCCCTCGATCGTGGCGATGCCGTCCTTGCGGGACTCCTCCTGACCGGTGCAGATGGTGAACGTCAGACAGTCGACGAGGATGTCCTCCTCGTGGATGCCCCAGTTCCCGGTCAGGTCCTCGATCAGCCGCTCGGCGATCTCGACCTTCTTCTCCGCCGTGCGGGCCTGGCCCTCCTCGTCGATCGTCAGCGCGATCAGCGCGGCGCCGTGCTCCCGGGCGAGCTGGGTGACCTTCGCGAAACGCGACTCCGGACCGTCACCGTCCTCGTAGTTCACCGAGTTGATCACCGCCCGGCCGCCGAGCTTCTCCAGACCGGCCCGGATCACCTCCACCTCGGTGGAGTCCAGCACGATCGGCAGCGTCGAAGCGGTGGCGAAGCGGCCGGCCAGCTCCTCCATGTCGGCCACACCGTCCCGGCCGACATAGTCCACGCACAGGTCGAGCATGTGCGCGCCCTCACGGATCTGCTCCCGGGCCATCTCCACACAGTCGTCCCAGCGGCCCTCCAGCATGGCCTCACGGAACTTCTTCGACCCGTTGGCGTTCGTCCGCTCACCGATCGCCAGGTACGCGGTGTCCTGCCGGAACGGCACCGACTGGTACAACGACGCCGCACCCGGCTCGGGCTGCGGGCTGCGCTCGGTCGGGGTGGCCTCCCGGACGCGCTCGACGAGCTGACGCAGGTGCTCGGGGGTGGTGCCGCAGCAGCCGCCGACCAGGGACAGGCCGTAGTCGCGGACGAAGTTCTGCTGGGCGTCGGCCAGGCCCTCGGGGTCGAGCGGGAAGTGGGCGCCGTCCTTGGTGAGGATCGGCAGGCCGGCGTTCGGCATGCACAGCAGCGGGATGCGCGAGTGGCGCGTCAGGTAGCGCAGGTGCTCGCTCATCTCGGCCGGGCCGGTGGAGCAGTTCAGACCGATCATGTCGATGCCGAGCGGCTCCAGCGCGGTCAGCGCCGCGCCGATCTCCGAGCCCAGCAGCATCGTGCCGGTGGTCTCGAAGGCCATCGAGCACAGCAGGGGCACCTCGACACCCGTGGCCTCCATGGCCCGGCGGGCGCCGAGAATGGATGCCTTGGTCTGGAGCAGGTCCTGCGTGGTCTCCACGAGCAGCGCGTCCGCGCCGCCGGCGAGCAGGCCCTCGGCGTTGGCCTGGTAGCCGTCGCGGATGACGCTGTAGGTGACGTGGCCGAGCGTGGGCAGCTTGGTGCCGGGGCCGATCGAGCCGAGCACCCAGCGCTGCCGGCCGTCTCCGGCGGCGTACTCGTCGGCCGCCTCGCGGGCGATCCGGGCACCCGCCTCGGACAGCTCGTGCACCCGGTCGGAGATCTCGTATTCGGCCGCGGCCGTGTGGTTGGCGCCGAAGGTGTTGGTCTCGACGCAGTCGACGCCGACCGCGAAGTACGCGTCGTGGACGGAACGGACGATGTCCGGCCGGGTCACGTTGAGGATCTCGTTACAGCCTTCGAGATTCTCGAAGTCCTCGAGCGTCGGGTCCTGGGCCTGGAGCATGGTGCCCATGGCCCCGTCGGCCACGACCACACGGGTGGCCAGGGCCTCTCGGAGGGCGGACACACGGGTCCGGCTGTCTGCGGAAGGGGTCGGTGGCAACGAGGCCATGTAAAGGGCTCCCTCGAGTGCGACGGCTGTCGGCTATGCGGCTGCCCGGACACGCGGGTGGCATCCGGGGGAAAGGCGCACGGCGCCAGCGTAACCGGGAGCGGCCCGGGATGGGCAGGGCGTCCACGGGGCGGACGCGCATGGCGTTCCGGACGGCCGTTGTGCCACTGATGAGCCACCTGTGACGCACCCCGGCGCGTCGCCGGTGCGCCGCATGGCGACCCGCCGGCGCAACAAATGGTGACCCGCCATTAGCGAGAGGTCGGCAACGACCGGTAGTGTTCGGCATTGCCGAACAAAGGCTGCGGGCGCCGCTGGTCGGCGGTCGAAGGGGACGGAGGCAGTACGGCGATGGCACGGAACATCCAGTCGCTCGAACGGGCGGCCGCGATGCTGCGGCTGCTCGCGGGCGGCGAACGGCGGCTCGGCCTGTCGGACATCGCCTCGTCGCTGGGCCTGGCCAAAGGTACCGCCCACGGCATACTGCGCACCCTCCAGCAGGAGGGCTTCGTGGAGCAGGACGACGCCTCCGGGCGCTACCAGCTCGGCGCGGAGCTGCTGCGCCTGGGCACCACCTACCTCGACGTGCACGAGCTGCGGGCGCGCGCCCTGGTGTGGGCCGACGACCTGGCCCGGTCCAGCGGCGAGAGCGTCTACCTGGGCGTCCTGCACCAGCAGGG
Source organism: Streptomyces coeruleofuscus (assembly GCF_039532725.1). Taxonomy (NCBI): domain Bacteria; kingdom Bacillati; phylum Actinomycetota; class Actinomycetes; order Kitasatosporales; family Streptomycetaceae; genus Streptomyces; species Streptomyces coeruleofuscus. The sequence continues at coordinate 169,254 of NZ_BAAASE010000008.1, read as the reverse complement.
CGTGCTGATCGTGCACCACGTCTTCCGGCCCGACGACAGCCGGCAGGTCCTGGAGATCGGGGCCATGCAGCCGCTGCACTCCACGGCGCTGGGCAAGGTGCTCTCCGCCTATGACCCGGTGGCGCACAGCGAGGCCCTGGAGGCCGACCGCAAGGCGTTCACCGACCGGACCGTGTGCGAGCCGGACGCCTTCGAGCACATCCTGGACGTCACACGCGCGCGTGGCTACGCGGCGGACGTCGAGGAGACCTGGGAGGGCGTCGCCTCCCTCGCCGCACCCATCCACGACCGGCGGCGCATGCCGGTCGGCGCGGTAGGCATCACGGGCGCCGTGGAGCGGCTGTGCCGGTCCGACGAGGAGCGAGCGCTGCGCCCCGAGCTGATCGCGGCGGTCCGGGACTGCGCCCGCGCGGTGTCGCGGGACCTGGGCGCCGGGCGGTTCTGACGGGACATGGGGGCCGGGGCGCCGCAGGGCGTTCCGGCCCTTCGGCATGCCCGCGCTCACCTGCCGCCGGAGATCCACGAGGCCGCAGCGATCAGTAACGATCGTGTTTTCGACAACACAGCCCTTGACGTGCTCGTAACGCCGAAGCAAGACTCCCGTCCATCGGTCGACATTGTCGAACAGCTACCGGCAATACGCGCTAGAGTGTGACAACGCCAGGCCGGTATTTAGAACTTCACCCCTGGACGAAGGACAAAGGAGTCGCGGGTGTCCAGCTCCGACATCTTCATCGGCGAGACCATCGGTACCGCCATACTCATCCTCCTCGGCGGCGGAGTCTGCGCCGCCGTCACGTTGAAGGCATCCAAGGCCCGCAACGCCGGCTGGCTCGCCATCACCTTCGGGTGGGGCTTCGCGGTGCTCACGGCGGTCTACACCACGGCGCCGCTGTCCGGCGCCCATCTGAACCCCGCCGTGACCCTGGCGATCGCCATCAAGGACGGCGACTGGAAGAACGTCCCGGTCTACTGGGCCGGACAGGTCCTCGGCGCCATGATCGGTGCCGCCCTGGTCTGGATCGCCTACTACGGCCAGTTCCACGCCCACCTCACCGACCGCGAGATCGTCGGCGGTCCGGGCGCGCAGGCCACCACGGCCAAGGCCGTCGAGGCCCAGGAGAAGGGCGCCGGCCCCGTGCTGGGCGTCTTCTCCACCGGCCCCGAGGTCCGGGTCGCCTGGCAGAACGTCGCCACAGAGATCATCGGCACCGTCGTGCTGGTGCTCGCCGTGCTCACCCAGGGCCTGAACGACAAGGGCAACGGCCTGGGCACCCTGGGCGCCCTGATCACCGCGCTCGTGGTGGTCTCCATCGGCCTCTCCCTCGGCGGCCCGACGGGGTACGCGATCAACCCGGCCCGTGACCTCGGTCCGCGCATCGTGCACGCCCTGCTGCCGCTGCCCAACAAGGGCGGCTCCGACTGGGGCTACGCCTGGGTCCCCGTGGTGGGTCCGCTGATCGGCGGCGCCATCGCGGCAGGCATCTACAACGTCGCGTTCGCTTAGAAGAAATCCTCGCGCCCGTTGCGAAACTTCCAGCACGCGCCGTACGTAAAGCCCCATAAACCCGGAATTACCAGGAGCACACTGTGACCGACGCGCACACCGCCGGCCCCTTCATCGCCGCCATCGACCAGGGCACCACCTCTTCCCGCTGCATCGTCTTCGACCGCGACGGCCGGATCGTCTCCGTCGACCAGAAGGAACACGAGCAGATCTTCCCGAAGCCGGGCTGGGTCGAGCACAACGCCACCGAGATCTGGACCAACGTCCAGGAGGTCGTCGCCGGGGCCATCGAGAAGGCCGGCATCACCCGTGACGACATCAAGGCCATCGGCATCACCAACCAGCGCGAGACGACCGTGCTGTGGGACAGGAACACCGGTGAGCCCGTCCACAACGCCATCGTCTGGCAGGACACCCGCACCGACTCCCTGTGCCGCGAGCTCGGCCGCAACGTCGGCCAGGACCGCTTCCGCCGCGAGACGGGCCTCCCCCTCGCCTCCTACTTCGCCGGTCCGAAGGCCCGCTGGCTGCTCGACAACGTCGACGGGCTGAAGGAGCGCGCCGAGGCGGGCGACATCCTCTTCGGCACCATGGACAGCTGGGTCATCTGGAACCTGACCGGCGGTACCGACGGCGGCAAGCACGTCACGGACGTCACCAACGCGTCCCGCACGATGCTGATGAACCTGCACACCATGGAGTGGGACGACAAGATCTGCGAGTCGATCGGCGTCCCGAAGCAGATCCTCCCCGAGATCCGCTCCTCCGCCGAGGTCTACGGCGAGATCACCGGCGGCAAGCTGGGCGACCTGCTCGGCGGCATCCCCGTCGCCTCCGCGCTCGGCGACCAGCAGGCGGCCCTGTTCGGCCAGACCTGTTTCGCCGAGGGCGAGACCAAGTCGACCTACGGCACCGGCACCTTCATGGTGATGAACACCGGTGACAAGATCATCAACTCGTACAGCGGCCTGCTGACGACCGTCGGCTACAAGATCGGCGACCAGGACACGGTCTACGCCCTGGAGGGCTCGATCGCCGTCACCGGCTCGCTGGTGCAGTGGATGCGCGACCAGATGGGCCTGATCTCCACGGCCGCCGAGATCGAGACGCTCGCGCTGTCGGTGGAGGACAACGGCGGTGCCTACTTCGTCCCGGCCTTCTCCGGCCTGTTCGCCCCGTACTGGCGCTCCGACGCCCGCGGTGTGATCGCCGGCCTGACCCGGTACGTCACCAAGGCGCACCTGGCGCGTGCCGTCCTGGAGGCCACCGCCTGGCAGACGCGGGAGATCGCCGACGCCATGACGAAGGACTCCGGCGTCGAACTGGCCGCCCTGAAGGTCGACGGCGGCATGACCTCCAACAACCTGCTGATGCAGACCCTCGCCGACTTCGTGGACGCCCCGGTGGTGCGCCCGATGGTCGCCGAGACCACCTGCCTCGGCGCCGCCTACGCCGCCGGCCTCGCCGTCGGCTTCTGGAACAGCACCGACGACCTGCGTGCCAACTGGCGCCGGGCCGCCGAGTGGACCCCCCGCATGGACGCGGACACCCGCGCCCGTGAGTACAAGAACTGGCTCAAGGCCGTCGAGCGGACCATGGGCTGGCTCGAGGACGAGGAGTAAGAAACCGCATGACCAGTCAGTCCACCCTGCAGTCCGTGCCTGCCCTGGGGACCCACCCGGCCTCCGGCTCGAACCCGAGCCGAGCCGAGACCAGGGAGCAGCTCGCCAAGGCGTCGTACGACCTTCTCGTGATCGGCGGCGGCATCCTGGGCATCTCCACCGCCTGGCACGCCGCGCAGTCCGGCCTCAGGGTGGCTCTGGTCGACGCCGGCGACTTCGCCGGTGCCACGTCCTCCGCCTCCTCCAAGCTGCTCCACGGCGGTCTGCGCTACCTGCAGACCGGCGCGGTGAAGCTGGTGGCGGAGAACCACTTCGAGCGCCGTGCGGTCTCCCGCCAGGTGGCCCCCCACCTGGCGAACCCGCTCACCTTCTACCTCCCCGTCTACAAGGGCGGGCCGCACGGCGCGGCGAAGCTCGGAGCGGGCGTCTTCGCCTACTCCGCACTGTCGGCCTTCGGTGACGGCGTCGGACATCTGCTCTCGCCGGCCAAGGCCGCGCAGGACGTGCCCGAGCTGCGCACCGAGAACCTCAAGGCCGTGGCCGTGTACGGCGACGACCAGATGAACGACGCGCGCATGGCGCTGATGACGGTCCGCGGGGCCGTCGAGGCGGGCGCGGTCGTCCTCAACCACGCCGAGGTCACCGGTCTGCGCTTCACCAAGGGCCGCGTCACGGGCGCCGAGCTCAAGGACCGGCTGTCCGGCGACGAGTTCGGCGTCAACGCCCGGCTGGTGCTGAACGCGACCGGCCCCTGGGTCGACCACCTGCGCAAGATGGAGAACCCGGACGCGGCGCCGTCCATCCGCCTGTCGAAGGGCGCACACCTGGTCCTGAAGCGCACCTCCCCGTGGAAGGCCGCGCTCGCCACCCCGATCGACAAGTACCGCATCACCTTCGCCCTCCCCTGGGAGGACATGCTGCTGCTCGGCACCACCGACGAGGTGTTCGAGGGCGACCCGGCGGACGTCTCGGTCACCGAGCAGGACATAACCCAGATCCTCGACGAGGCCGCCTTCTCGGTTCGCGACCAGCAGCTCAGCCGCGACCTGATCACGTACTCGTTCGCCGGCCTGCGCGTGCTGCCGGGCGGCCCCGGCGACACCGCCAAGGCCAAGCGCGAGACGGTCGTCACCGAGGGCCGGGGCGGCATGCTGTCCGTCGCGGGCGGCAAGTGGACCACCTTCCGCCACATCGGCCGCACGATCATGAAGAAGCTGGAGACGCTGCCCGGCCACCCGCTCGGCGACGACTTCGAGCCGATCAGCTCCCTGCCGAAGAGGCTGCCGCTGCCCGGAATCGCCAACCCGCGCGCGGTCGCCCACCGGCTGCTGACCGACCGCCCGGCGCCCGGCCCGCGCATGGCGGCCGACACGGCCAGGCACCTGGCCACGCACTACGGCTCACTGGCCTTCGACATCGCCCGCCTGGCCAACGAGAGCCCCGAGCTCGCCGAGCGCGTCCACCCCGACGCCCCGGAGATCTGGGCGCAGGTCGTGTGGGCCCGGGACCACGAGTGGGCCGAGACGCAGGACGACGTGCTGCGCCGCCGCACGACGCTGACGATCCGCGGCCTGGCCACGGACGACGTCCGCGCCAAGGTGCAGGACCTGCTCGACAAGAAGTAGGCCCGGCCCGGGGGCTCCCGGTGCCGGGAGGGGCGGCTCCACGCCGACGGAGCCGCCCCTTCCGCGTTCCCGACCCCCATAATGACCTGATACGTCGGAGGTCTTGAGCGACAGGGAGGCCGGCCATGGCAGTCACCGACGAGGCGATCGAGAAGATCAAGGGCATGATCGTCTCCGGCGCGCTGCGCCCCGGCGACCGGCTGCCCAAGGAGAGCGAACTCGCCGCCGACCTCGGCCTGTCCCGCAACTCCCTGCGGGAGGCCGTACGCGCGCTGTCCCTCATCCGGATCCTGGACGTCCGGCAGGGCGACGGCACGTACGTCACCAGCCTCGATCCGCAACTCCTGCTGGAAGCCCTGAGCTTCGTCGTGGACTTCCACCGCGACGACACGGTCCTGGAGTTCCTGGCCGTACGCCGCATCCTGGAGCCGGCCGCGACGGCCATGGCGGCCCTGCGCATCAGTGAGCAGCAACTGGACGCGCTGACGGCCCAGCTGGACAAGCTCGGCGACGACCCGTCCGTGGAGGACCTCGTCGCCTGCGATCTGGAGTTCCACCGGGGCATCGTGCAGAGCTCGGGCAACTCCGTGCTGTGCTCGCTGCTCGACGGGCTGTCGGGCCCGACCACCCGGGCCCGGATCTGGCGCGGCCTGACCCAGGAGGACGCGGTCCGCCGCACCCTGCGCGAGCACCGGGCGATCCTCGCGGCCCTGCGGGACCGGGACGCCGAGGCGGCGCGTTCCTGGGCGACGGTGCACATCGCGAGCGTGGAGCAGTGGCTGCGCTCCTCGCTGTGACCAGGGCCTCACGGACAGCCCGGACGCATCCGGTGTGTTCAGGGCTGGATCGCGGGGCAGTGATGGGGTCACTCCCCCTGCGAGGGGGCTGCGGGCGCCCCCTTGGCACGCCGTAAGGTTGGGGGGTACGCGAGGGCACGTCGGAAGGAGGCGCTGGGTGATCGAGCTCGAGGGGGTTCCCGAGCTGATCGACCCGGTCATGGTGGCCGCGTTCGAAGGCTGGAACGACGCCGGCGACGCCGCCTCCACCGCGGTCGCGCATCTGGACAGGGAGTGGAAGGGCGAGGTCTTCGCGGCGCTGGACGCCGAGGACTACTACGACTTCCAGGTCAACCGCCCCACGGTGTTCTTGGAAGCCGGCGTCCGCAAGATCACGTGGCCGACGACAAGGCTGTCGGTGGTCCGGGTCGGCGGGGACAAGCCACGCGACCTGGTCCTCGTCCGGGGCATCGAACCGTCCATGCGATGGCGGTCGTTCTGCAACGAACTGCTCGGCTTCGCGCACGAACTCGGCGTGGAACTGGTGGTCGTCCTGGGCGCCCTGCTCGGTGACACCCCGCACACCCGTCCGGTTCCGATCAGCGGGACGACGTCCGACCCGGACCTGGCCCGCCGCATGGACCTGGAGGAGACCAAGTACGAGGGCCCCACGGGCATCGTCGGCGTCCTCCAGGAAGCCTGCACGCACGCGGGGGTCCCGGCCGTGTCCCTGTGGGCGGCCGTACCGCACTACGTCTCGCAGCCGCCGAACCCGAAGGCCACGCTTGCCCTCCTCAACCGCCTGGAGGACCTGATCGACGTGCGCATCCCGCTGGGCGAGCTGCCCGAGGACGCGCGTGCCTGGCAGGTCGGCGTGGACCAGCTGGCCGCCGAGGACAGCGAGGTCGCCGAGTACGTCCAGTCGCTGGAGGAGGCCCGGGACACCGCCGAGCTGCCGGAGGCGTCGGGCGAGGCGATCGCCCGGGAGTTCGAGCGCTATCTCCGCCGCCGCGACGGCGGCGGACCGACCGCCTCCGGCGGACACGCCACGGCGGACGGCAGCGACAGCACGTCGTACCTGCGGGACAACCCCAGCGGCCGCACCCGCCCGCCGAAGCCGCCCAAGCCGGGCACGGACGACGAGGAGTCGTCGGAGGACTGAGGACGGCCTCGCCCGTCGCGCGGGGGCGCCCGTGCCGGGCGGTCGGCGAGCGGGCGCCGGGCGACGCGTCCGGCCTGCCGGGACCACGCGGCCGGCCCGGAGGCGAACTCCGGCCCCAGCGGAAACCCTGTGCGCGGCACCCCGCCGCCTGCCGCCGCCGACGAGCCGGCGGGAGGCGCCAGGAGCTGCCAGCGCTTCGCCCGTCCCTCTGGCGCCCGCTCGCGGTCACGGCCTCACAGCCCGCCCGCGCCAGACCCCGACACCCGCACGTCAAAGGGGGCGTCTCCCGCTCGGGAGGCGCCCCCTCTGTCTGTTGTCGGTTACAGCGCGACGCCCAGCAGCGCGTCCACCGCGCGGGAGACCACCCCGGGGGCGCCCTCGTCCGTGCCGCCGTGCTGCTCCTGGTGAGCGGCCCAGCGGTCGACCGCGGTGAGTGCGGCCGGGGCGTCGAGGTCGTTCGCGAGGGCCTCGCGGATCTCCTGCACGAGCGCCTCCGCCGGCGGTCCGTCGGGCCGGGACACGGCGGCCCGCCAGCGGCCGAGCCGGGTGACGGCGTCCTGGAGGACCTGGTCGGTCCACTCCCAGTCGGCGCGGTAGTGGTGGGAGAGCAGCGCGAGCCGGATGGCGACCGGGTCGACGCCGTCGCGCCGGAGCTTGGAGACGAAGACGAGGTTGCCCTTGGACTTGGACATCTTCTCGCCGTCGAGGGCCACCATGCCGGCGTGCACGTACGCCTTGGCCATGGGGAACTCGCCGGTGAGGGCCTGGGCGTGCGAGGCGCCCATCTCGTGGTGCGGGAAGGCCAGGTCGGAGCCGCCGCCCTGGATGTCGAAGCCCATGCCGAGGTGGTCGAGGGCGATGGCCACGCACTCGATGTGCCAGCCGGGCCGTCCGCGCCCGAGCGAACCGCCGTCCCAGCTGGGCTCGCCCTCCCGGGCCGCCATCCACAGCATCGGGTCGAGCGGGTTCTTCTTGCCCGGCCGGTCCGGGTCGCCGCCGCGCTCGGCGGACAGCAGCCGCATCGCCGCGGCGTCCAGTCCGGAGACCTTGCCGAAGTGCGGGTCGGACTCGACCGAGAAGTACACGTCGCCTTCGAGCTCGTACGCCGCGCCCATGTCCCGCAGCCGCTCGACGAGCGGGACGATCCCGGGTATCGACTCGACGGCGCCTATGTACTGCCGCGGCGGCAGCATCCGCAGGGCCGTCATGTCCTCGCGGAAGAGGGCCGTCTCCTGCTCGGCGAGCGCGTCCCAGTCGATGCCGTCGCGCCGCGCCCGCTCCAGGAGCGGGTCGTCGACGTCGGTGACGTTCTGGACGTAGTGAACCTGCCGCTTGGTGTCGAGCCACACGCGCTGCACGAGGTCGAACGCGTTGTAGGTCGCCGCGTGACCTATGTGCGTGGCGTCATACGGGGTGATGCCGCAGACGTAGATACGGGCGACGGGACCGGGGTCGAGGGTGACCAGACCGCCGGTCGCGGTGTCGTGGATCCTCAGGTCGCGGCCCTGACCAGGCAGGGCGGGGACCTCGGAAGCGGGCCAGGCATGCATGCCTTGAGCCTAACCGGACTGAAGTTCCATATACGAATGGGAGCGGCCGGACGGCCGAGAAGGCGCTCTTGCGGGAGCTCGGCGTGTGTGCTGCTACACGGGGGGCCAGGGAATCGCCGGCCACTCCCCGCTCGGCTCCGGATGCTTCCCCGAGCCGAGCAGCGCGCCGACACGCGCGCGTGTGGCGTCGATCTCCGCGCCGGTGATCAGCGGCTGGAGCCGGGCGGCGAGGGGACCGCCCTCCGCCAGGTCCTTCCTGAGGCCTTCGAGGACGTCGACGGCCTCCCGCGTGAGGGGCTCCCCCGCCCACCCCCACAGCAGGGTCCGCAGTTTGTTCTCGACGTTGAAGGTGACCCCGTGGTCGATCCCGTACAGGCGCCCCTCGCCGGTCGGCAGCAGGTGCCCGCCCTTGCGGTCGGCGTTGTTGAGCACGGCGTCCAGCACCGCGAGCCGCCGCAGCCGCTCGTCGTCCGCGTGCACGAGGAGCGCGGTGCGGCCCTCGCCGACCTCGGCGAAGCCGATCGCCTTCCAGCCCGGCTCCGGTTCCTCCCCGTCGACCAGCGCGAGCAGCTCCGCCTCCGGCGCCGCCTCGACCCACAGCTGGCACATGCCCTCGCCGTAGGGGCCCTCGCGCAGCACGGTGGGCGGGACCAGGCCCCAGCCGGTCGCCTCGGAGACCTCGTACGCGGCGACCTCGCGCTGGGCGAGCGTCCCGTCGGGGAAGTCCCACAGGGGCCTCTCCCCGGCGACGGGCTTGTAGATGCAGGCCGCTTCCCGGCCGTCGTCGGACACCGTGCAGTACAGGGCCGCGTTGGACGCCTCACGGATGCGTCCGCGCACGGTGAGTTCGCCCCGGGCGAGCAGGTCGGCGGCGTCCGGAGGAGGTGTCACGCTCCGCGGCGGTATCCGTTCTGGCGCGGACATACGTGTCCTTCCGGGTCGAGCGGGAGGCTGCACAGCGGGCACGGCGGCCGCCCGGCGTTGACGATGTCGAGGGCGCGCTTGGCGAAGGCCCTCGCCTGCGCTCCGGTGAGCCGCACCCGCAGCATCGGGGGCCCGTTCTCCTCGTCCTGGAGCAGCCGTTCCTCGGCCTCGGCGAGGTCCTCCTCGGTGTCGGCGTCGAGCTCGACGAGCGCCTGCGCCTCGACGATCATCAGCTGCTCCTCGCCGTCCCAGGCGAGCGCCATGGTGCCGACCCGGAACTCCTCCTCGATGGGGGTGTCCAGCGGAGCGGTGTCGGTGATCTCCGACGGTGCGACGGCGGGGACGGCAGCGCTGCCTCCGCTACGGCGTACGACCTCGTCGAGCAGTTCGTCCATGCGTTCGGCGAGTGCGGCGACCTGGGTCTTCTCCAGGGCCACGCTGGTCACCCGGGAGCCGGCGGTGGCCTGGAGGAAGAACGAACGGCGCCCGGGCAGTCCGACCGTACCGGCCACGAAACGCTCCGGATGGTCGTAGAGGAACACCTGACGGGACACGTCCTGTCTCCATTGGAATCGTGGGGGCCGTGTGGCCACGGCACTGCTGCGACCGCTTCACCCTACTGCGGCCGACGATCACGGTGCGCCCGCACCACCCCCGACGGGGGCCTCGTCGCCCGGCGGTTCCTCGCGCGGCACCAGGGACGTGAAGTCGCCCGTGTCGCCGAGGCGGACGAGAAACGGCCGCAGTCGTGTGTAGCGGATCGCGGTGATGGAACACGGTTCAACGGAAATCCGCTGGAAGAGGTCCAGATGAAGTCCGAGTGCGTCCGCGACGAGCGACTTGATGATGTCGCCGTGCGAGCACATGAGGTAGACGGCGTCGGCGCCGTGGTCGCGCTCCACGCGCGCGTTCCACTCGCGTACGGCCTCGGCGGCGCGTGTCTGCATGGCCCGCATGGACTCCCCGCCGGGGAACGCCGCCGCGGAGGGGTGCGCCTGCACGACCTCCATCAGGGGCTGGTCCTTCAGCTCGTCGAGCTTGCGTCCCGACCAGTCGCCGTAGTGGCACTCGCCGATGCGCTCGTCGGTGTGCGGAGTGAGTTCCGGCCGGGCCCGGAGAAGGGGCCGGATCGTCTCCTGGCAGCGCTGGAGCGGGCTGGTGACGATCTCGGCGAGCGGCAGCTCGGCGAGCCGCCCGGGCAGCGCGGCGGCCTGTGCCGCGCCGCGTTCGTCGAGGGCGACACCGGGCGTCCAGCCGGCGAGCAGTCCCTCGGTGTTGGCGGTGGAACGTCCGTGCCGGACCAGGATCAACGTGGGCATGCGGTCCAGCGTAGGCGCACGCGCGCGTACGGTGTCCTTCGAGTGACGGGAGAGTCTCTTCGTGATCGTCGACTGTGCCATCTACCGCGACGGACACCGGTCGGAGGGGCCGGAGGACTTCTCCGACGCCCTGGGTGAGGCCCGTGCGGCGGGCGGTTTCGTGTGGATCGGGCTGCACGAGCCGACGGAGCGCGAATTCGACCATGTGACCCAGGAGTTCGGGCTCCATCCACTGGCCGTCGAGGACGCCCTCAAGGCCCACCAGCGGCCCAAGCTGGAGGTGTACGACGACTCGCTCTTCGTGGTGCTCAAGCCGGTGACGTACGAGCCGCAGAGCGACACCGTCTCGGCCGGCGAGCTCATGATCTTCCTGGGCGACTCGTTCGTCGTGACCGTCCGGCACGGCGAGGGCGGCCCGCTCAAGGCCGTACGGCAGCGGCTGGAGCACGAGCCGGAGCTGCTGGGCAACGGCCCCACCTCCGTGCTCTACGCGGTCGCCGACGCCGCCGTCGACCACTACCTGGACGTCGCGATGGAACTGCAGGCGGACCTGGAGGGGCTGGAGGCGGAGGTCTTCTCCCCGGACGACGGGGGCTCGCGGCACACCGCGTCCCGGATCTACAACTTCAAACGGCAGGTCCTGGAGTTCCGCCGGGCGACCGGACCGCTGGCCCTGCCGATGAGCCGGCTGGCGGGCACGGCACCGTCCGGCGTGGCGGTGCCGTTCGTGGACGACCGGGCGCGGCCCTTCTTCCGGGACGTGAGCGACCACCTCACGCGCGTGAACGAGTCCGTGGAGAACCTTGACCGGCTGGTGTCGGACATCCTCTCCGCGCATCTGGCGCAGATGAGCGTCCGGCAGAACGACGACATGCGGAAGATCTCCGCGTGGGCGGCCATGGCCGCGATCCCCACGATGATCGCGGGGATCTACGGCATGAACTTCGAGCACATGCCCGAGCTGCGCTGGGAGTGGTCCTACCCGGTGCTGATCCTGGTGATGGCGGTTCTCGAGGTGCTGGTGTTCCGGCTGTTCAAGCGCCGGGGCTGGTTGTAGACGGGGCCGTCTCAGGCGAACTCGGGTGCCGCGGACGCGGGTCCGCCGAGGGCGTCGCGGCGCTCAGGCATCCTCAGCGACACCATCCGGCGCCAGCCGCCCAGCCGTTCGTACGCGTACATAGCGTGGATGCCCGCCGCGAGCACCGCCGACTTGGCCCTGGACCAGCCGAGGATGCGGCCCATGTTCGCCATGACCGCGAGGCTGACGTCCCGGTAGATCCGGATCTCGGCGAGCGCGCACTCGCGCAGGGTCCGCTGGATGGCCCGGCCGTGGCCCGCGTGGGCGAAGCGCAGCAGTTCCTCGTGGCAGTAGGCGAGGTGGTTGTCCTCGTCGTTGGAGATCTGCCGGACCGCGCGGCCGATGCCGGGGTCGTCGGCGAAGTGCTTGCGGAGGAGTGCCATCTGCTCGGAGGCGCGCTGTTCGGTGACCCTGCTGTGCGAGAGGTACGTGACGATGTCCTGGACCGTGAGCCGCTCGTCGCGCTTGAGGTGCTCGTGCGCGAGGCCGATGCCGTTCTTCTCCAGGAGCATGGTGTAGTCGGTCTCCGGCGGGACCGGGACGGGGTCGAGGCCGCGCTTCTTCAGCAGGGCGTTGAAGATCCGGCCGTGCTTGTCCTCGTCGGCGCCGTGCCGGGTGATCTTGGGGGCGAGTTCCCGCTCGCTGTCGGGGACGAGCGCGGCGATCCGGGCGTTCTCCCAGCCTCCCTGGGACTCACCGCTCGCGGCGATGGAGCAGAACAGGGCGAAGGACTCGTCGTTGGCGAGGATCTCCTGGAACACACTCTTGGCCGAAAGCATCGTGAGCACCTCTCCCGCGCTCGTGCGCGTGCTGCGTGACTCCGCAGGAATCCGCCGAGAACGAGTCAAGTGCGGGGCGGCAGGTGGTGCAACAGGTAGGTCGGACAAGTCCGCCGAATGGAGGACACAGGAGACCGGCATCGCTGCGGGCGGTCGTGCCCCGGGAGTGAGGGAGATCCCGGCGTAACCGCCGGGGGGCGCACGGCGTTGTTCCGCGTGACGGCCGTGGCGGGGAAGACCCCCGAGCCCCCACCACGGCCGCAGACAACTCCGCCGGGTCAGGCGAGCCCGGCGCGCTCCAGGGCCTCCGTGCCGGCGCGGAGGGAGGCGAGCCGCTCGTCGAGCGTGAAGCCCGCCGGGGCGAGGCTCAGGGTGGTGACGCCGGCCTCCGCGTAGGCCTTCATCCGGTCCGCGATCCGGTCGACGGAACCGAGCAGCGTGGTCTTGTCGATCAGCTCGTGCGGTACGGCGGCCGCGGCGCCCTGCTTGTCGCCGGACAGGTACTTGCCCTGGATCTCGGCGGCCTCCTTCTCGTAGCCCATGCGCTGGGCGAGCTGGTTGTAGAAGTTCTGCTTGGGGCTGCCCATGCCGCCGACGTACAGCGCGGTGTAGGGGCGGAAGGTGTCGGCGAGCGCGGCGACGTCCTTGTCGTCACCGACGGCGAGCGGGACGGTCGGGCAGACGTCGAACCCGTCGAGTGTCTTGCCGGCCTTCTCGCGCCCGGCGCGGAGGTACTTGATCGTGGTTTCTTCGAGGTGGTCGGCCGAGGGGAAGATGAGGAGCGCCCCGTCGGCGATCTCGCCGGTCTGCTCCAGGTTCTTCGGGCCGATCGCGGCGATGTACAGCGGGATGTGCTCGCGCTGCGGGTGCACGGTCAGCTTGATGGGCTTGCCCGGGCCGCCGGGCAGGGGGAGCGTCCAGTGCTGCCCCTCGTAGGACAGGCGCTCGCGCGTCATGGCCTTGCGGACGATCTCGACGTACTCACGCGTGCGTGCCAGCGGCTTGTCGAACTTGACGCCGTACCAGCCTTCGGAGACCTGCGGGCCGGAGACGCCGAGGCCGAGGCGGAAGCGGCCGCCGGAGAGGGAGTCGAGGGTGGCCGCCGTCATGGCGGTCATGGCGGGCTGGCGGGCCGGGATCTGGAAGATGGCGGAGCCGACGTCGATGCGTTCGGTCTGGGCGGCGACCCAGGTCAGTACGGTGGCGGCGTCGGAGCCGTAGGCCTCGGCGGCCCAGCAGACGGCGTATCCGAGCCGGTCGGCCTCCTGGGCGACGGCCAGGTTGTCCGCGTCCATTCCGGCACCCCAGTAGCCGAGGTTGATACCGAGCTGCATGCCGAATCCCCTTACCGATCAGTAACGTGCACGTGCGGAGACCTTAGCGCGCGGCTCGGTGGGGGCCTAGCCGTGGGCGGCCGTGCCGGGCAACTCGCGGCCGGCCCCCGGAAATCGGCTGTCCACAGCCCACCACACGGAAGGTTCTGGCCAGTAATCTCGGCGTTCATGGAGCAGAGGCATCTCGGCCGCACCGGCCTGCGTGTGTCCCGGATCGGGCTCGGCACCCTGACCTGGGGACGGGACACCGACGAGCACGACGCCGCGGACCTGATGAAGACGTTCTGGGAAGCGGGCGGGACCCTCGTCGACACCGCGGACGTGTACGGCGACGGAGAGGCCGAGTACCTGCTCGGGAGGCTCATGGACGGCCTGGTGGCCCGCCGGGACCTGGTCATCTCGACCAAGGCCGGCAGCGTGCCGGACCCCGACCGCCGCTTCGACACCTCCCGCGGCCATCTCCTCTCCGCGCTGGACGCCTCGCTCTCCCGGCTCGGCACCGACTACGTCGACCTGTGGCACGTGCACGCCTTCGACCCGGACACCCCGCTGGAGGAGACCCTCCAGGCCCTCGACCTCGCGGTCGCGAGCGGCCGTGCCCGCTACGCCGCCGTCTCCAACTTCTGCGGCTGGCAGCTGGCCAAGGCCGCGACCTGGCAGCTGGCGGCCCCCGGCACCCGGACCCGGCTGGCGGCCACGCAGCTGGAGTACTCGCTGCTCCAGCGGGGCGTCGAGCGCGAGGTGCTGCCTGCGGCGCTGGACCTGGGCATCGGGCTGCTGCCGTCCTCGCCGCTGGGGCGTGGGGTGCTCACGGGCAAGTACCGGGGCGACACGACGCCGCCGGACTCGCGCGGTGCCTCGGAGCACCTCGCGCCGTTCGTCGCGCCCTATTTGGACGACACGGCAAGGCGCATCGTGGACGCCGTGACGACCGCGGCCGACGGTCTCGCGGTGACGCCGCTCCAGGTGGCGCTGGCCTGGGTCCGCGACCGGCCGGGGGTGACCGCGCCCGTCGTCGGCGCGCGCAACGCGCAGCAGCTCACGGCGGCATTGTCAGTGGAGACCCTTAGTCTTCCTGACGAGATCTGCCGGGCGCTCGACGACGTGTCGGCGCCCGTGCACCGCTATCCCGATCACGACTGGAGCACGCTGTGAGCACGGAGCCGGAGACCACGGAGGACGCCGAGCCGGGGACGCCGACCGGTGGTGCGGAGACCGAGGCCACCGAGGAGGACGCGGCCGCTTCCGGTGAGGTGCCCGAGGCCGAGGTGACCGAAGGTGAGGCGCCCGCAGCCGAGGGGGCCGAAGGGGACCCGGCCGCTTCCGGTGAGGTGCCCGAGGCCGAGGCCGAGCTGCGGGCCCAGCGCGCCGAGCGGGAGCGCATCGAGCAGCGCAAGGCCGAGAAGAAGACGCCGATCGAGGCCGGCACCAAGCTGAGCGGCAAGGCCGCCGATCTGCTCGCGGCCGTACGGGCCGTGGAGAGCGGCGAGAAGCCGGTCGCCACAGTGTTCGAAGACCCGGAGCCCGCTCCCCGACGCTCCGCCCCGGAGCCGGTACGACGGCCGCAGCCGGTGGCGGCCGAGGCCGTCGCCGCGTCGACGGCTCCCACACCGTCGGCGGTGCAGGCCGTACGGCAGGTGCTCGGCGCGGGCGGTGCTCCCGAGGCGCTCGCGCCGCAGGTGGCAGCGGCACTGGGCGAGGGCGCGGACGAACTGCTGCGCGCGGACCCCTGGCAGTTGCTGCGGGTCGCCGGCGTGCGGCCCGAGCAGGCCGACGGGTTCGCGCGGGCCGTGCTCGGCGCCGAGTGCGGTCCGGACGACGAGCGGCGGGGCCGGGCCGTCACCGTCTGGCTCCTGGAGCAGGCGGCGCTTGCCGGGCACACCGCCCTGGAGATGCCGGCGCTCCTGGCGGCCCTGGCCCAGCGGGGTGTGCCGGACCCCGACAGCGCCGTGCAGGACGCGATCGCGGAGGGTGACGCCCTGGTCTTCCAGGACGCCCTGGAGGACACCGGTGCCGCGCCGGCCCGGAGCGAGGGGGAGGGCACGGAGGAGGACGAAGAGCGTCCGGTCCGTGTCCTGGTCGGCCTCGAGCGGTACGCGCTCGCGGAGGAGAGCCTGGCCGACGGCCTGGCCCGGCTGGTGAACTCGGTGCCCAAGCAGGACGGTTCGGCCGAGGACTGGGAGCGGGTCGCCGCCGCGGCCCAGGGGTCGACGGGTGAGCTGCTCCGCACGGTCGCCGCTCATGGCCTGGTCCTGCACACCGGAGGCGAGGCCTCCCTGACCGAGCCCGCGGCACTGCTGACCGCCGCGCACACCCTCGGCCTGCGCGCCTGGGCCGCCGCCCACGGCCCGATCGGCCGCACCCGCTTCGCGGCCCTGCTGCACCGGTCCGAGACCACGTCCAGCACCCCGTCCACCGACACTGGGTCACCCGGTGCCCACTCCCCCGTCGCCACCGTCGCCGGACTGCTCTCCGGTGCCGAAGGGCCTGGCCGGGACGCCGACGGGGCGCTGGATCTCGATCTGCTGGTCGTGCTCGACGCGCCGCAGCTGGATGTCGAGACGGCCGCGCTGCTGACGGAGTCGCTGCCCGACGGGGCCCGCCTGGTGCTGGCCGGGGACCCGGGCGTGCTGTGGTCCGTGGGTCCGGGCAGGGTGTTCGCGGATCTGCTCGCGGCGCGGATCTGCCCGCAGGTCGCCTCGCGGCAGCCGGATCCCGGGCCGCTGGGCGAGCTGGTCTCCGGCATCGGCATCGGTGAGCTGAACCAGGTCGAGGCCCCCGGCAAGGAGGTCGTGATCGTGCCGGTACGGGACGCGGGCGAGGCCGTGCACCGCACGGTGCAGCTCGTCGTGGACTCGGTGCCGCGGGCGATCGGCGTTCCGGCCGAGGAGACGCAGGTGATCACGCCGGGGCACGGCGGCGCCGTCGGCACGCGCGCGCTCAACGCGGCGTTGAAGGAGCGGCTCAATCCGGGCCCGGGCCGCTTCGGCGGCTTCGACCCCGGTGACCGGATCGTCTACTCCCCCGTGCCGGGCCGTGCGCTGCCGGGCCGCGTGGTGAAGGCGGACGCCGAGGGGCTGCACCTGTCCTGCGAGGGCGAGGACGTCGTCGTACCGAAGGAGTGGGTGGAGCAGGCCGTGCGGCACGGCTGGGCGCTCACCGCGCACCAGGCGGTGGGGAGCCGGTGGCCCGCGGTGGTCGTGGTGCTGCCCGGCGATGCCGCGCAGGCCCTCAGCCGGCCGTGGGTGTACACGGCGTTCGGGCGGGCCGACCGCCATCTGTCCGTCGTGCACGGTGTGGAACAGGCGTTGGCCAGGGCCGTGGCCCAAGTGCCGGCGAAGCCCCGCACGACCCGGCTTCCGGTGCTGCTCGCACCGCAGATCAGCGGCTGACGACGACGGCGGTGGCCACGGGGCCGTCCCCGTGACCACCGCCGTCGGGTGGCCGACGCGTGCGCTCAGCGGCGGTCCGCGTCCAGCGGCTCCAGGTCCTCGTCCTCGTCCAGATCGGTGTCGAGGTCCTCCACCAGCTCCTCCGCGTCGTCGTCATCGTCGTCGTCGATGCCGATCTCGTCGTCGAAGACGGCACTGACGTCGAAGCGGCAGACCACGCTCTGCGGATCGACCTGCTCGAACGGCGCCTCCAGCCACTCGCCCGGGTCGGCCGGTTCCTCCGCCGCCGTCACCCACAGCGTGGAATCGCCCTCCTCCAGCCCGAACTCCTTGTGCCGGGAGGCGATCTCGTCGGGTTCGAACTCGCCGAAGAGGAGGCCTAGCGCACCATGGATCGTCCCGGAGGCGGCAGGGCCGTTCTCGCCCTCCGCGGACTCGATCCGCTGCGCCTGCGCGAGCAGCCGCTGCGGCTCCCCCACCGCGTAGTCGCGGCGGATCAGTACGCTCAGCGCGTTCGGTTCCTCGGGCCCGGTGTACGGGGGCAGCGCGTCCTCCGTACCGGGGATCTCGAAGGGTGTGACCTCGTCATAGCGGTCGTAGAGCAGTTCGTCGTACACCTCTGCGGCCGCGGCCAGCTGGTTGAACGCCTCGTAGACGGCCGGGTCGTCCTCCCCCGACCTGCGTTCGACCGCGGCCAGGTGGCGGTCGAGCGCGGTCTTGACCGCCTCGGCGGCGGCGCGTACCTCGGCAGCGGTGGGCTGCGCAGCATCAGACATAGTGCAGACGCTATCCGTACCAGGCCCCAGCCCGCACAATAGATGCGATGCCGGAATACGAATTTGTCGACGTGTACCTACCGCGCGGGGTCTCCCGCAAGGAGACGGCACGTCTGCTGACGGACCATGCCGAGTACGGACACTGGGAGTTGCACCGTCTGAGCCTGCTGCGCGACGGCAGCCGCAAGGTGCGGTTGCGCCGGCGGATCATCCGTCAGGTGCGGGCCACGTGGTGAGCTGAGACGGGCACTGGAGAAGGCACACACGGGAGCGGGCCCCGCATCGGCGGGGCCCGCTCCGTTTCCGGGGGCTGTCAGGCCTGTCCGGGGCTGTCAGGCCGAGGTGCGCGCCTTGCGGTAGAGGATCGAGCCCGCGAGCAGCGCGCCGGCGCCGGCCGGCAGGGCGAGCCCGAGCGGCAGGTCGCTGCCGGTGCTGGCGAGCTGCGCGTCGCCCTTGGGCTGGGTGACGAACTGGCCGCCCGGCTGGTTGCCGTGGGAGGAGCCGCCCGGCGTCTCGCTGTCCGCGCCGGGCGTCGTGCCCGGGGAGCCGGGGTCGCCAGGGTTGCCGGGGGTGCCGGGGGTGCCGGGGTCGCCCGGATCACCGGGGTTTCCGGGGTGGCCCGGGTTTCCGGGGTCACCGGGGTTTCCGGGGTGGCCCGGGTTCCCGGGATCGCCCGGGTTTCCGGGATCGCCCGGCTGTCCCGGGTTTCCGTTGTCGCCGCCGGGCGGGTTGCTGTGGTGCCCGCCGGAGCCGCCGTTCGCGCAGTCGTTGCCCGTGCTGGAGTTGCCCACGCCGACGACGTCGACGCTGTTGCCGCAGACGTTCACCGGCACGTGGATCGGCGCCTCGACGTGGTTGCCCGAGCCGACACCGGGCGAGTCACCGGCATGGCCGCCGGCGTGCGAGCCGCCGTGACCGCCTGAATCGCCGTATCCCCCCGACGGCGATCCACCGCCCTGGTTGGCGCACGAGTTGCCCACCGACGGGTTGAGGACACCGATCACATTGACCGTGTTCCCGCAGACGTTGACCGGCGCGTGCACCGGCGCCTGCACCGTGTTCCCGGACAGCACGCCGGGTGAGCCCGAACTGGAGCCCTGCGCGCCCGAGGCGGCGTGAGCGGAGCCGCCCGCGGCGGCGATCACGCCGGTCGCGGCCGCCACGGTCATCAGACCCTTGCGGGTAGCCTGTCGCATTGCTGAATACCTGCCTTCGACCCTGTCTCGAATTCTTCTCGAATTCCTCGAAAGAAGCGTTCGGTCCCGGAGCGCATGGCACGCGCTCCGGGACCGATGGCTTTGGACTCCCCTCAGTGAGGGGAAAGCATCACTTGTTGATGCAGGTGTTGCCGAAGGCGGGGTTCAGCAGCCCGATCACGGAGACCGTGTTGCCGCAGACGTTCACCGGGACGTGAACGGGCACCTGGACAACGTTGCCGGACAGGACGCCCGGGGAGTGCACAGCGGCACCCTGGGCACCCGAGTCGGCGACGGCCAGGCCCGCGCTCGCGAGAACCAGCCCACCGGTGGCAGCCGCAGCAGCGACGACCTTCTTGATCATTATTCCTCCTAGTTGGCAAAGCGACCTATCTTGCGATCGCATTACCTGTAACGAGGAGGGAGTAATGAGGCTACGAGCTTATGGTCGCATTCACCCTTCCCAGTCGATCTCGCACAACCGACCGAATAGCGGTGTTTCGTATGGGCGGTTTCAGGACGCGTCGATGAACCGGTCGAGCACCCGCGCGCCGAACTTCAGGCCCTCCACCGGCACCCGCTCGTCCACGCCGTGGAACATGCCGGCGAAGTCGAGCTCCGGCGGCAGCTTCAGCGGCGCGAAGCCGAAGCCCCGGATGCCCAGGTCGTCGAAGGACTTCGCGTCCGTCCCGCCGGAGAGCATGTAGGGGATCGCCTTGGCCGTCGGGTCCTCGGCCAGCAGGGAGGACTGCATCGCCTCCACGAGCGCCCCGTCGAAGGTGGTCTCCACGGCCTTGTCGGCGTGGACGTCCTCGCGCCGCACGTTCGGGCCGAGGATGCGGTCGAGGTCGGCGAGGAACTCTTCCTCGTGTCCGGGCAGGAACCGGCCGTCGACATGGGCGGTCGCCTCGCCCGGGATGACGTTGACCTTGTAACCGGCGCCGAGCTGCGTGGGGTTGGCCGTGTTGCTCAGCGTCGCGCCGATGAACTTGGCGATGCCGCCGAGCCTCACGAGCGTCGACTCCATGTCCTCCGGGTCGAGCTCGGTGCCGAGCGCGTCACCGAGCTCGTCGAGGAAGGCGCGGGTGGTCTTGGTGACCCGCACCGGGAACTTGTGCCGCCCCAGCCGCGCGACGGCCTCGGACAGCTCGGTGATCGCGTTGTCCCGGTGGATCATCGACCCGTGCCCGGCCGTGCCGGCCACGGTGAGCTTCATCCAGTGCATGCCCTTCTCGGCCGTCTGGATCAGGTACAGCCGCCGCTCCTCGCTCACAGTGAAGGAGAAACCGCCCACCTCACTGATCGCCTCGGTGACGCCCTCGAAGAGGTCGCGGTGGTTGTCGACGAGGTAGCGGGCCCCGTACGTGCCGCCCGCCTCCTCGTCCGCGAGGAACGCGAGGACGATGTCGCGCGGGGGCTTGCGCCCGCTGCGCATCCGGTCCCGGACGACCGCGAGGGTCATCGCGTCCATGTCCTTCATGTCGACGGCACCGCGGCCCCACACGCAGCCGTCGGCGATCTCGCCGGAGAAGGGGTGGTGGGTCCAGTCGTCCGCGTTGGCCGGCACGACGTCCGTGTGGCCGTGGATGAGGAGCGCGGGCCGGGACCGGTCCTCGCCCTCGATCCGGGCCACCGTGGAGGCGCGGCCCGGGTGCGACTCGAAGATCTGCGGTTCGAGCCCCACCTCGGCGAGCTTCTCGGCGACGTACTCCGCCGCCTTGCGCTCGCCCGGACCCGAGTGGTCGCCGTAGTTGCTGGTGTCGATCTGGATCAGCTCGCGGCAGAGGTCCACGACCTCGTCCTCGCCGGTGACGTTCCTGGCCGTGTCCGTCTCGCTCACGTGCTTCCTCCCGGTGTCACTGCTGGTGGGTCCCCCTCATCCTCCCTCTCCCCGGCCCGCACCCCAAGACCGGTCCCGGCCCGTCACACGCCGTTCACGCCCGGCCGGGTGCGGGCGGGGGGTGATCGGCCACCCCTGAGAGCCTGGTAATGTTTACGTCGTCGCCACGGGGAGAACCCGCGCGACAGACACCTTGTCCGGGTGGCGGAATGGCAGACGCGCTAGCTTGAGGTGCTAGTGCCCTTTATCGGGCGTGGGGGTTCAAGTCCCCCCTCGGACACAGATCGAAAGGCCCCTCTTGCCGAGGGGCTTTTCGTCGTTTCCGGGGAGGAAGGCCTCCCGCCGGGTGAATGTGGGCGACATCTCGCCAGGCCGGCAGAAGCACAGGTGGAAGCCGGGGAGCCGAACCTCCGGGGTGTCTCGCGTTCGCCTCCGAGTGGCGGACATGACAGGGCGAAGTCACCCGACCACTAGAGTATTGGGCTTGTTCGCACCGGAACGGAACATCCCCAGGCAGACCTGCGGGCCCACCGGCGCCCCGGATGGTCCGGGTTCGAGACTCGAGGATCCGATGGCCGCCCTGCACGACAGCCCTGACCTCACCGTGCTGGACCGGGAGCTGAGCACAGCCCCGAGCGACGTGGCCCGTTTCTCCGCCGGTCCTGCGGCCTCCCCCCGCACCCTGCTCGACGTCTTCGAGGCGTCCGTGCGCTCGTACCCCGACGAGCCCGCGCTCGACGACGGTCACCGGCTGCTCACCTACCGCGCGCTGGCGGTCGAGGTGGAGCACCTGCGGCAGCGGCTGGCCGCGGTGGACGTCGGGCTCGGGGACCGCGTCGGTGTCCGGGTGCCGTCGGGCACCAACGACCTGTACGTGGCGATCCTCGCGGTGCTGGCCGCCGGTGCCGCGTACGTGCCCGTGGACGTCGAAGACCCCGACGAGCGGGCCGATCTGGTCTTCGGCGAGGCCGGGGTGCGGGCGGTCGTCGGGGCCGGTCACGAGCTGACCGTCCAAGGTGCCGCCGGTCACACCGCCGCCCGGCCCGGTGCCGGGCACGACGCGTGGATCATCTTCACCTCCGGCTCCACCGGGAACCCCAAGGGCGTCGCCGTGAGCCATCGCAGTGCCGCCGCCTTCGTGGACGCCGAGGCCGGGTTGTTCCTCACCGAGGAGCCGATCGGGCCGGGTGACCGGGTCATGGCCGGGCTGTCCGTGGCCTTCGACGCGTCCTGCGAGGAGATGTGGCTGGCCTGGCGGTACGGGGCCTGTCTGGTGCCCGTGCCGCGCTCGCAGGTGCGCAGCGGCGCCGATCTCGGGCCCTGGCTGGTCGAGCAGGAGATCACGGTCGTGTCCACCGTGCCGACGCTCGCGGCGCTGTGGGAGCCCGAGACCCTCAACGACGTACGGCTGCTGATCTTCGGCGGTGAGGCGTGCCCGCCCGAGCTGGCTCAGCGGCTGGTGACGGAGGGGCGCGAGGTGTGGAACACCTACGGGCCGACCGAAGCCACCGTCGTGGCGTGCGCGTCGCTGATGAGCGGCGAGGAGCCGATCCGGATCGGGCTGCCGCTGGACGGCTGGGAGCTGGCCGTCGTGGACGAGGCCGGGGAGCCGGTGCCGATGGGCGGCAGCGGGCAGCTCGTGATCGGCGGGGTCGGGCTCGCCCGGTACCTCGACCCCGGGAAGGACGCGGAGAAGTACGCTCCCTTGGAGTCGCTCGGCTGGGAGCGCGCGTACCGCAGCGGCGACCTGGTGAAGGCCGAGCCGGAGGGGCTGGTCTTCCTCGGGCGGGCCGACGAGCAGATCAAGCTCGGGGGGCGGCGGATCGAGCTCGGTGAGGTGGACGCCGCCCTTCAGGCGCTTCCCGGTGTCGCCGGTGCGGCCGCCGCCGTGCGTACCGCTCGCAGCGGAAACCAGCTCCTCGTCGGGTACGTCGTCATCCAGGAGGGGTGGGATCAGGCCGCCGCCGTCGAGAAGCTGCGTGCCGAACTGCCCGCCGCTCTCGTGCCGCTGCTCGCGCCGGTCGACGAGCTGCCCACTCGTACGTCCGGGAAGGTCGACCGGACCGCGCTGCCGTGGCCGCTGGAGGGCCTGGTCAGCGGTGGTCCGGCCGAGGAGCTGTACGGGACCGAGGCGTGGCTCGCCGAGCAGTGGGGCGAGGTGCTCGGCATCCCGGTGGGCAGCGCCTCCGACGACTTCTTCGCCATCGGCGGGAGCAGTCTGGCCGCCGCCCAGCTCACGACGAAGCTGCGCACCCGCTACCCGAGCGCGGCGGTGCTGGACCTCTACCAGCATCCGACGCTGCGCAAGCTGGCCCGGCACCTGGAGGAGTCCGCGCAGGGCGACGGCTCCCGGCGGGTGGTCGAGCCGGTGCCGGCGCGGGCCGGGGCGCTGCAACTGCTGCTGCTCCTTCCGCTGTTCACCCTGCTCGGGCTGCGCTGGATGGTGCCGCTGGCCGCCCTCGGGAACGTGCTGGGGGCGTACGCCTGGCTGCCGAGCGCTCCCTGGTGGGTCGTGGGTGCCGGGGCGTTGCTGTTCTTCAGTCCGCCGGGACGGCTGGCCATCGCCGCCGGTGGGGCGCGGCTGCTGCTGCGCGGGGTGACGCCAGGTCGCTACGCACGCGGTGGGAGTGTGCATCTGCGGCTGTGGACGGCCGAGCGGCTCGCCGAGTTCAGTGGCGCGGCCTCGCTCACCGGTTCCTGGCTGGAGAGGTACGCCCGGGCGCTCGGCGCCAGAGTCGGGTCCGACGTGGATCTGCACTCGCTGCCGCCGGTGACCGGGATGCTCAAGCTCGGGCGGGGTGCCGCCGTGGAGTCCGAGGTGGATCTGTCGGGCTACTGGCTGGACGGTGACCGGCTGGAGATCGGGCCGGTCAAGGTGGGTGCCGGTGCGGTGGTCGGGACGCGCAGCGCGCTGTTCCCGGGTGCACGCGTGGGCAAGCGGGCCGAGGTCGCGCCCGGTTCCGCCGTCGCCGGGCAGGTGCCCACCGGGCAGCGCTGGGCCGGGGCGCCCGCCGTGAAGCTCGGCAAGGCCAAGCGGAACTGGCCCAAGGAGCGGCCGGGCAAGAGCGTGTTCTGGCAGGTGATGTACGGCATCTCCGGGTTCGGGCTGAGCGCTCTGCCCCTTCTCGCCGGACTCGGCGCGCTCCTCACCGCCGGCCTGTTCGTGGCGCCCGGCGCCGGGCTCGGTGAGGCGCTGCGGGGCGCGGCGCTCGCGCTGGTTCCGGCGACCTTGGCCTTCGGCGCGGTGTACGCGCTGCTGCTGCTCGTCGCCGTGCGGCTGCTGAGCCTCCGGCTGCGCGAGGGCACGCACCCGACGCACAGCAGGGTCGGCTGGCAGGCCTGGACGGTCACGCAACTGATGGACCAGTCCCGGGAGATGCTGTTCCCGCTGTACGCCGGGCTGGTCACACCGGTGTGGCTGCGGCTGCTCGGGATGCGGATCGGGCGGGGTGCCGAGGTGTCGACGGTGCTCGCGCTGCCCAGCCTGACCACGGTGGGCGACGGCGCGTTCCTCGCGGACGACACGCTGACCGCGCCGTACGAGCTGGGCGGTGGGTGGATGCGGATCGGGCGCGCGCAGATCGGGCGCCGGGCGTTCCTCGGGAACTCGGGGATGACCGCGCCGGGGCGCAGCGTGCCGGACGGCGGGCTGGTCGGGGTGCTGTCGGCGACGCCGAAGAAGGCGAAGAAGGGCAGCTCGTATCTGGGACTGCCGCCGGTGAAGCTGCCGCGCAGCGCGGGCGGCGGCGACCAGAGCCGGACGTACGAGCCGCCCGCGCGGCTGCTGTGGGCGCGGGGCCTGGTGGAGTTGTGCCGGATCGTTCCGGTGCTGTGCTCGGCCGCGCTGGCGGTGCTGACGGTGGCGGCGCTGAGCGCGCTGGGTGGCTGGGCGTGGCCGTTGGCCGGGGTCGTGCTGCTGGCGGTGGGGGTCGCGGGGTGTGCTCTGTCCGTGGTCGCCAAGTGGCTGCTGGTGGGGCGGCACCGCAGTGGTGAGCACCCGCTGTGGAGCTCCTTCGTGTGGCGCAACGAGCTGGCCGACACGTTCGTCGAGGTGGTGGCTGTGCCGTGGCTGGCCGGGCGCGTGCCCGGTACGCCGCTGATGACGGTGTGGCTGCGTGGGCTCGGTGCCCGGATCGGCCGGGGCGTGTGGGTGGAGAGCTACTGGCTGCCGGAGACCGACCTGGTGACGCTCGGGGACGCGGCGACCGTGAACCGGGGCTGTGTGCTCCAGACCCACCTCTTCCACGACCGGATCTTGCGGACGGATACTGTGGTCCTCCGTGAGGGCGCCACTCTGGGCCCGGGCGGGATCGTCCTGCCCGGCAGCACCGTCGGGGCCCGCACCACGCTGGGTCCGGCGTCCCTGGTGATGGCCGCGGAGTCCGTGCCCGACGACACGCGCTGGCTGGGCAACCCGATCGAGGCATGGCGTCGCTAGCCGGGACCTCCGCGGGGCCGGGGGCCGACCGACGTCGTACGAGCGCAGTGCAGGGAGCGGACGCAACAGTGGCGGTTCAGCAGTCAGTGGGTCAGGACCCGTACTTCCCGGGCAACGGTGACCGCCGGTACCGGGTGCACCGGTACGAGCTGACGCTGGACTACCGCCCCGCGCCGAACCGGCTGTCGGGAGCGGCGCGGATCAACGCCATCGCGGGCCGTGGCCAGCTCACCGAGTTCCAGCTGAACCTCGCGGATTTCCGGGTGGGCCGGGTGCGGGTCGACGGCCGTGCGGCGCACTACACGCACCGGGGCGGCAAGTTGCGCGTCCGCCCCGCGAAGCCGCTGCGCGCCGGTGCCGCGTTCACCGTCGAGGTGCAGTGGTCGGGGAACCCCCGGCCGGTGAGCAGCCCGTGGGGCGGCCTCGGCTGGGAGGAGCTGGAGGACGGGGCGCTGGTGGCGAGCCAGCCGGTCGGGGCGCCGTCGTGGTACCCGTGCAACGACCGGCCGGCCGACAAGGCCTCGTACCAGATCTCGGTGACGACGCCGTCGGCCTATGCGGTGGTGGCCGGTGGACGCCTGCTCACCCGCACGACGAAGGCCTCGACGACCACCTGGGTGTACGAGCAGGCGGCGCCGACCTCCAGTTATCTGGTGGGGCTGTCGATCGGGAAGTACCAGACCGTACTGCTGGGCGACCCTGGCCCGGGCGGGGTGCCGCAGCACGGGCACATTCCGGCGCACCTGCTCCCCCGGTTCTCCCGGGACTTCGCACGGCAGCCCGCGATGATGGAGCTGTTCCAGGAATTGTTCGGGCCATACCCGTTCGACGAGTACGCGGTCGTGGTGACCGAGGAGGAGCTCGACGTCCCCGTGGAGGCGCAGGGGTTGTCGCTGTTCGGGTCCAACCATGTGGACGGGGCGCGGGGTTCCGAGCGGCTGGTCGCGCACGAGCTGGCGCACCAGTGGTTCGGCAACAGCGTGTCCATCGCCGACTGGCGGCAGATCTGGCTGAACGAGGGGTTCGCGAAGTACGCCGAGTGGCTCTGGTCGGAGCGCTCGGGTGGCCGTGGTGCCCAGCAACTGGCCGCCGCCGCACACCGGTCGCTGTCCGCGCTGCCGGAGGACCTCCGGCTCGCCGATCCCGGGCGGAAGTCGATGTTCGACGACCGTCTCTACCAGCGCGGCGGGCTCACCCTGCACGCGGTGCGGTGCGCCCTGGGCGACGACGCGTTCTTCCGCATGCTGCGCGAGTGGGCGGGCTTGCACCGAGGCGGGGCGGTGACCACGGCGGCCTTCACCGCGCATGTGGCGCGGTTCGCGGACGAGCCGCTGGACGAGCTGTTCGACGCGTGGGTGTACCGGACGGCGCTGCCGCCACTGCCTTCGTCCGGGACGGGTGCGGCCGTCTAGGACAATGACCGGTATGACCATGCGTTCCTGCCCCTGCGGCCTCCCGGAGGCCTACGGCGACTGCTGCGGCCGCTACCACTCCGGAACCACCGCCGCACCGACCGCCGAGGCGCTGATGCGGTCGCGGTACAGCGCCTTCGTGAAGGGGGACACCGGATATCTGCTGCGGACCTGGCATCCGCGGACGCGGCCCGGGACGCTGGAGCTGGACCCGGGGATGC
Source organism: Streptomyces coeruleofuscus (assembly GCF_039532725.1). Classification (NCBI taxonomy): domain Bacteria; kingdom Bacillati; phylum Actinomycetota; class Actinomycetes; order Kitasatosporales; family Streptomycetaceae; genus Streptomyces; species Streptomyces coeruleofuscus. The sequence goes on along the minus strand of NZ_BAAASE010000008.1, from coordinate 142,303 downwards.
GGTGGACCGGGCTGGAGATCCTGGACACGAGTGACGGGTCGGCGTTCCACTCCGCCGGGACCGTGGAGTTCCGGGCGTCGTACCGGGGCGGCTCGCTGCACGAGCGGAGCCGGTTCGAACGGGTCGACGGGGCCTGGGTGTACGTCGACGGGGAGTTTCTGCCGTAGCGGACACCCCCTCTAGGGCGCCAGGATGTCGAGTTCCTGGAGGGCGCCGACCGTGATCTCGCGGGTCAGTTCCTCCGCGCGGACCGCGTCGCCCGCGCGGACCGCCTCGGCGACCTGGACGTGCAGGGTGACGGCGGCCGGGTCGGGGTCCTCGAACATCACGTCGTGGTGCGTGCGGCCGGCCAGGACCTCGGCGACGACATCGCCGAGGCGGGCGAACATCTCGTTGCCGGAGGCGTCCAGGATGACGCGGTGGAAGGCCATGTCGTGGACGAGGTACTCCTCCAGCTTGTGACCGCGTGAGTTGGCGACCATGCCGAGGGCGCACTCGGTGAGTTCGGCGCACTGCTCGGACGTGGCGTGCCGGGCGGCGAGGCCCGCGGCGACCGGTTCGATCGCCGAGCGCAGCACCGTGAGGGAGCGCAGCTGCCGGGCGCGGTCCTTGCCGGCCAGGCGCCAGCGGATGACCTGCGGGTCGTAGACGTTCCACTCCGACGTCGGGCGTACGGTCACGCCCACGCGGCGGCGGGACTCGACCAGGTGCATGGATTCCAGGACCCGGACCGCCTCGCGCATCACCGAGCGTGACACGTCGAAACGCTGGGCGAGCTCGTCCGTGCGCAGGACACTGCCCGGCGGGTATTCGCCCGCTGTGATCTCGGGGCCGAGGGTGTCCAGAACATGGCCGTGCAGCCCCCGGCCCGGTGTGGTCATGCACTCAGCGTACGGGGTAGATCACTGAGACAAAAAGTCAGACTTATTCATCACGACCTCTTGAATTCGTCGTACCTAATGGGTTTCAGTTGCGTCGACATCACGTGTCGACGGAGACAGCAGACAGTGAGGCAGCGATGAACACCCCCCACGTCGTCGTGGTCATGGGCGTCGCCGGCACCGGCAAGACCACCATCGGTCCCCTGCTCGCGGCCCGGCTCGGCGTTCCGTACGCCGAGGGCGACGACTTCCACCCGCAGGCCAACATCGCCAAGATGTCGGCCGGTACCCCGCTCACCGACGAGGACCGCCGGCCCTGGCTGGACGCCATCGGCGAGTGGGCGCACGGGCGGGCCGGGCTCGGCGGGGTGGTCAGCTGCTCCGCGCTGAAGCGGTCGTACCGCGACCGGCTGCGGGCCGCCGCGCCCGGCGTGGTCTTCGTGCACCTCACGGGTGACCGCGCGCTCATCGAGGACCGGATGTCGCACCGGCAGGGGCACTTCATGCCGACGGCGCTGCTCGACTCCCAGTTCGCCACGCTCCAGCCGCTCCAGGCGGACGAGGCCGGGGTCGACGTGGACGTCTCCGGCGGCCCGGAGGAGATCACCGAGCGGGCGGCGCTCGCCCTGGAAGACCTCCCCGAGCCCGTCCAGTAGCCCCTGACGGTCCCCCCTCCCCCAGTCCCCTCCAACGCAAGGGAACCCACCCGTGACCAGACTCAGCGTCGAGATGCTGGCAGCGGACGCACCCGAGCCGATCACCTCGGCCGGCCACGCTCAGCTGGGCATCGCCGTCCTGGCGGGCATCGCCGTCATCGTCCTGCTCATCACCAAGTCCAAGCTGCACGCGTTCCTGGCGCTGACCATCGGGTCGCTGGCGCTCGGCGCGATCGCCGGGGCACCGCTGGACAAGGTCCTCACCAGCTTCAGCACCGGCCTCGGCACCACGGTCGCCGGCGTCGGCGTGCTGATCGCCCTCGGCGCGATGCTCGGCAAGATGCTCGCCGACTCCGGGGGCGCCGACCAGATCGTCGACACCATCCTCGCGAAGGCCGGCGGGCGGTCCATGCCGTGGGCGATGGTGCTCATCGCCTCGGTGATCGGACTGCCGCTGTTCTTCGAGGTCGGCATCGTGCTGCTGATCCCGGTGGTGCTGATGGTCGCCAAGCGCGGCAACTACTCGCTGATGCGCATCGGCATCCCGGCGCTCGCCGGCCTGTCCGTGATGCACGGCCTGGTGCCGCCGCACCCCGGTCCGCTGGTCGCGATCGACGCGGTCAAGGCCGACCTCGGCGTGACGCTGGCGCTCGGCGTCCTCGTCGCCATACCCACGGTGATCATCGCCGGTCCGCTGTTCTCGAAGTACGCGGCCCGCTGGGTGGACGTCCCCGCCCCGGACCGCATGATTCCGCAGCGTGCTTCGGAGGACCTGGAGAAGCGTCCCGGCTTCGGCGCCACCCTGTTCACGGTCCTGCTGCCGGTGATCCTCATGCTCGCCAAGGCGCTGGTCGACATCGTCGTGGACGACCCGGAGAACCTGGTCCAGCGCGTCTTCGACGTGATCGGCGCCCCGATGATCGCGCTGCTCGCCTCGGTGCTGGTCGGCATCTTCACGCTGCTGCGGCCCGCCGGGTTCTCCAAGGAGCGCATCTCGCCGCTCGTCGAGAAGAGCCTCGCGCCGATCGCGGGCATCCTGCTGATCGTCGGCGCGGGCGGCGGCTTCAAGCAGACACTGATCGACACCGGGGTGGGCCAGATGGTCCTGGACATCTCCGAGGACTGGTCGATCCCGGCGCTGCTGCTGGCCTGGCTGATCGCGGTGGCGATCCGGCTGGCGACCGGTTCGGCGACGGTGGCGACGGTCTCGGCCGCCGGTCTGGTCGCCCCGCTCGCGGCCGACATGTCGACCACGCACGCGGCCCTGCTGGTCCTCGCCATCGGCGCCGGCTCGCTGTTCTTCAGCCATGTCAACGACGCCGGGTTCTGGATGGTGAAGGAGTACTTCGGGCTGAGTGTCGGCCAGAACATCAAGACGTGGTCGGTCATGGAGACGATCATCTCGGTGGTCGCCGGCGGCATCGTCCTGCTGTTGTCCCTCGTGATCTAGGAGTGCCACGGCCATGACGGCTCACCCTCTCTTCGACATCAGCGGCCGTACGGCCCTGGTGACCGGCTCCAGCCGGGGCATCGGACTCGCGCTCGCCCGTGGCTTGGCGGAGGCCGGCTGCACGGTCGTCCTGAACGGACGCGACAAGGACCGGCTCGCCGAGGCCGCCGCCGGGCTGCCCGGCGACCGGGTGCACACGGCGGCGTTCGACGTGACCGACGGATCATCGGTGGCCTCGGGGGTCGCCGAGGTCGAGGAGCGGGTGGGCCCGCTCGACATCCTCGTCAACAACGCGGGCATGCAACTGCGCGCCCCGCTGCTGGAGTTCACCGACTCCGACTGGCACCGGATCCTGGACACCAACCTGACCAGTGCCTTCCTGGTCGGCCGGGAGGCGGCGCGCCGGATGACGGAACGCGGCCACGGGAAGATCATCAACATCTGCTCGTTGCAGAGCGAGGTGGCACGGCCCGGGATCGCGCCGTACGCCGCCACCAAGGGCGCGCTGAAGATGCTCACCAAGGGCATGTGCGCGGACTGGGGTCCGAGCGGTGTGCAGGTCAACGGGCTCGGTCCGGGTTACATCGAGACCGAGTTGACGCAACCGCTGGTCGAGGACGAGGAGTTCAGTTCCTGGGTGCGGCGGCGCACCCCGGCCGGCCGCTGGGGCCGCACCCAGGACCTGGTGGGCGGGGTGCTGTTCCTCGCCTCCCCCGCGGCCGACTTCGTCAGCGGGCAGGTGCTGTACGTCGACGGCGGTATGACGAGCGTGTTGTGACCACCTGCCGGGAGGCTGTGATGCTGGGTTGTGTGATCCACGGTCAGGGTGACCTGCGCGTGGCGGAGTTGCCGGTTCCCGAGCCCGGGCCCGGGCAGGCGCTGGTCGCCGTGCGGTACGGCGGGGTGTGCGGGTCCGACCTGCACTACTGGCGGCACGGCGGGGTCGGGGACTTCCGGCTCCGGGAGCCGATGGTGCTCGGGCACGAGGTTGTCGGGACGGTGGTCGAGTACGGTGCCGGCGCGTCGGGGCCGGCGCCGGGTGCCGCTGTCGCGGTGCATCCGGCGACGCCGTGCGGCGTGTGTCCGGAGTGCTCGGACGGTCGGCGGAACATCTGCCGGGACACCCGGTACCTGGGCAGTGCGGCGCGCTTTCCGCATGTGCAGGGAGGGTTCGCGGCGCACGTGGTCGTGCCCTGCGAGCAGGTGCGGGCCTTGCCGGAGGGTCTGGAGCTGCGCCGGGCCGCGCTCGCCGAGCCGTTGTCCGTCGCCCTGCACGCGGTGCGGCGGGCCGGGGAGGTGGCCGGGCGGCATGTCCTGGTGACCGGTGCCGGGCCCATCGGCTGTCTCGTGGTCGCGGCGGCGAAGGCGGCGGGGGCTTTCCGGGTGACGGTCACGGATCTGCTGCCCGAGGCGTTGGAGTACGCCCGGATCGCCGGTGCCGGGACTCTCGTGCGGGCCGATGATCCTGACGATCCCGGGTGGCCTTCCGAAGTGGACGTCGCGATCGAGGCGTCCGGAGTGGCTGCGGGGCTCGACGCGTGTCTGCGGCGTGTGCGGCGGGGCGGGGTCGTCGTGCAGTTGGGGATGTTGCCGGCGGGGCACAGTGCGTTTGCGGGGAACCTGGTGGTGAGTCGGGAGATCGAGCTGCGGGGGGCGTTCCGGTTCGATGCCGAGTTCGATGAGGCGTTGGCGCTGCTTGCGGTGGAGCCGGCATTCGATGGGCTGGTGAGTGCGGTGGTACCTGTGGGGGATGCCGCGTCCGCCTTTGCCCTGGCTGCTGATCGGAGTCGGTCTTGCAAGGTGCTGTTGGATTTCGAACCCGCGCCGTAGGGCTGTGCGTCGTGGTGCGGCTGCGGGTGCGTAGTGGTTGTTCGCGCAGTTCCCCGCGCCCCTGGGGCCTCAGCGCCATAGGGGGTGTGGTGGTTGGGCGGGTGCGGGTGCGTGGGGGTTGTTCGCGCAGTTCCCCGCGCCCCTGAAAGAAACCTACTGGCGCCATAGAGGGTGCTCTTGGTCCGCCCACTCTCTGCTCACCGAGCCCGTGCGCATGCCTCTCCTGGATTCCGGGTCGGCCAGGGCCATGCCGATGTGGCCGGCCAGGACTATGCCGATGGTGAGGGCCAGCCAGTCGTGGACGAACGTCGCGCTGGTGCGCCACAGGAGGGGGGTGAGGTGGGTGAACCACATCATCAGGCCGGTGCCGAGCATGACGAGGGTGGCGCCGGCGATCCAGGACGCGTAGAGCTTCTGGCCGGCGTTGAACTTGCCCGCAGGGCGGGACGCGTGGCGCTTGTCGCGATGCAGGGCGGCGCGCAGCCAGATGCGGTCGTGCGGGCCGAAGCGGTTGAGGTGGCCCAGGTCGGTGCGGAGGGCGCGGGAGGCGAGGCCCGCAAGGACCGGGACGGGCAGGGCGAGGCCGGTCCACTTGTGCAGGGTGACGACGAGTGCGCGGCGGCCCACGAGTTCGGCGAGCTGGGGGACGTAGAGGCAGGCCGCCGTCAGGACGCAGACGCCCATGAGCGCGGCCGTCGTGCGGTGGACCCAGCGCTCGGTCCGGCTGAAGCGCCTGACAGCGACCGCGGTGTCAGGTCGTGGGCTCATCGTCACGTCCGTTCGAGCGGCCCACCCAGGCGTCGACGTCGTAGCCGCGCTCCTCCCAGTAACCCGGCTTGACCTCGTCGGTGACGGTGATGCCGGAGAGCCACTTGGCGGACTTGTAGAAGTACATGGGCGCCACGTAGAGGCGGACCGGGCCGCCGTGGGAGTGGCCGAGGTCCTTGTCCTGCATGCGCAGGGCGACCAGGACGTCCGCGCGGCGGGCCTGGGCGAGGGTGAGGCTTTCGGTGTACGTGCCGTCGAAGCAGGTGAAGCGGATGGCTCTCGCGGTGGGGCGGACCCGGGCGGTGTCGAGGAGGCGGGACAGGCGTACGCCCTCGAAGGGGGTGTCGGGGACGCGCCAGCCGGTGACGCACTGGACGTCGCGGACCAGGCGGGTCTGCGGCAGGGCCTTCAGGTCGGCCAGGGTGTAGGTCGTGGGGTGGTCGACCAGGCCGTCGATCGTGAGATGGTAGCTGTCGGCGTTCTTGCGGGGAACGGACGAGGCGACCGAGTAGTAGCGGAAGCCTCCGCCGTTCGGGAGCAGTCCGGTCAGGCCGGTGGGGTCCTTGTCGGCGGCGCCGCCGAGGAAGCCCTCCAGGCCGCGTTGGAGCTGGGGTGCGGCCACCACGCCCAGGGCGCCGAGACCGAGGGTGCCGAGGAAGACACGGCGGCCGACCGGGGTGCCCCGTTGTTCAGGGTGTCCGTCGTTCATGCCCTCATGTACGTCCTCGTTCACGTTCTCATTCGAACACCCGCGGCCCCGTCAGGACAGGGATCGCGGGTGCTCGTCAGATTTCCGTAACCACTTCTTGCGCGGCCGGGGTCAGGACGACGCCGCCTTGTCCAGCTGGAACGCCTCGTTGCCGAGCCCGATCCGGGCGTGCCTCTCGGGGGCGCGGGCGCGCAGCACCAGGCCCAGGACCAGGCCGGCGACCAGGGCGAGGCCGATGATGCCGGGCAGGATCCAGCTCAGCGAGGAGTCCGGGCCGGCGCCGACGAGGACCTCGAAGTCCTTCACCGTGTAGCCGGCGATCACGAGCAGGGCGAGGCCCGCCAGCGCGGAGGTGACCAGCCGCCAGGCCTGGGCGCCCGCGGCACCCCGGCGGACGAAGAAGACGACGACCGACAGCGAGGCCGCCGCCATCAGCACGATCACGCCGAGGGCGCCGATGTTGCCGAACCAGGTGAACAGGTGCAGGACCGGCGCGGTCGGGTCGCCGGCCGGCTTGTCGTCGGCGATCGCGAAGGCGGCCACGACCACCACGGCCACGACGGTCTGGAGCAGCGAGCCGGTGCCCGGAGCGCCGCTGGTGCCGCTGGTGCGGCCGAAGGCGGCGGGAAGCAGGCCCTCGCGCCCCATGGCGAAGGCGTACCGGGCGACGACGTTGTGGAAGCTGAGCAGGGCGGCGAACATGCCGGTGACGAACAGGACGTGCAGGACGTCCGTGAAGGTGCCGCCGAGGCGGGACTCGGTGAGGAAGAACAGCAGTCCGGCGCTCTGCTTCTGGGCGGTGCCGACGATCGCGGCGGGTCCGGTGGCGACGGTGAGGGCCCAGCTGCTCAGCGCGAAGAAGACGGCGACCCCGCCGACGGCGAGGAACATCACGCGCGGCACCAGCACGTGCGGGCGGCTGGTCTCCTCCGCGTACACGGGTGCCTGCTCGAAGCCGAGGAACGCGGCGATGCAGAAGCACAGCGCGGTGCCGACGCCCGCGCCGGTGAGGGTGTCGGGGTTGAAGGCGTGCAGCGACAGGCCTTCCTTGCCGGGGTCGGCGAGGGCGGCGAAGTCGAAGATCACGACCAGGAGCACCTCGATGACGAGCAGCACGCCGAGCACGCGCGCGTTGACGTCGATCTTCAGCCAGCCCAGCAGACCGACGGCGAGCGCGGCCACGAGCGCCGGTATCCACCAGGCGATCTCCACCTCGGCGTACGTGGCGAGGAGCCCGGAGACCTCGAAGCCGAAGATGCCGTAGATGCCGATCTGGAGCGCGTTGTAGGCGACGAGGGCGACCAGGGCGGCGCCCGCGCCGGCGGTGCCGCCGAGGCCGCGGGAGATGTACGCGTAGAAGGCGCCGGCGTTGTGGACGTGGCGGCTCATCTCGGAGTAGCCGATGCTGAAGAGGATCAGGACGACGCCGAGGACGACGAAGAGCAGCGGCTGGCCGACGATGCCCATCACTGCGAATGTGGTGGGCATGACACCCGCGACCACCATGAGCGGGGCGGTCGCGGCGAGGACGGAGAGCAGCAGTCCCCCGGTGCCGAGCCGGTCGGCGCGCAGGGCGCGCTCCTGGCCCTTGAACGTACTGATGCCGCCGGCTGCGGATGTGCTCGGGCTCGAACTGTCCGTGGTCATCGGGAGAGCGTCCTCACTTCTGGATTTCCGGGGGGTGTCAGGCCGTGCCCAGCGCGGCGGCGCGGGCGGCGGCGAAGGCGGCGTGCGGGTCACGGTCCGGGTACGACCAGGGCGCCGGGGTGGCGTGCCGGCCGATGCGGTGGAACAGGGCGGCGGCCTCGGCGCCCCGCCCCTCGCAGAACTTGGCGTGGGCGAGGAAGTTGAGGTCGATCAGCCGGCGCGGATGGCCCTCCAGTTCCCACTCCAGCCACCAGTCGAAGGCGGCCTTCATCACCTGCCGGGCGCGGCGGCCCGTCCAGTGGCCCGAGGCGGCCGGGTCGGCGGGTTCGTGTCCGGCGGAGGCCAGCGCGCGGTAGCGCTCGGCGTGCGCGATGACCGGCAGGATGGCGAGCGGGGAGTCGGCGGGTGCCTGCTCGGCGGCCCAGCCGGCGAAGTCGTAGACCTCGTGCAGCGGGTCCGGGCCGGCCTCCGTGCGGCGTCCGGCGAGCCGGGCGACCATCAGGTGGTGGGCGTGGTGGTGGTCGGCGTACCGGGCACGGACCTGCTCGAACGTCCGGACCACGTCCTGGTCGGTGCCGACCGCGCACTCCAGCAGGAGCAGGCCGAGCCAGGGGGTGGGGTCGGCGGGGACGCGGGCGGCGGCGGTCACGCAGGCCTCGCGGGCCCGGACCGGCTTGCCCTTGCCGTGCAGGGCGCGCCGGACCTGTGCGAGGGCGAGCAGGACGGCGGCGTCGGCGGACTCGGGTTCGGCGAGCAGCCACTCACGGGCCCATGCGGCGCAGTACGGCTCCCGTGCGAGGACGGTGACGCGGTGGCCGCGCCGGTCCCAGTCGTCCGCGGTGTGCACCAGCAGTGAGCGGGCGTTCTGCCAGCGGCCCTGCGCCAGCGCGGCGCGCGCGGCCACGAGGTCGGCGTCGTCGAGGGCCTCGTCGAGGGCCTGAGACGCACGTCTGCGGCCACGGCCGAGGGGAGGCGGGGGTGGGGGCACCGCGGAACTTCCTCACGCGCTCTTCTTGTGTTTCGGCTCACGGCGGTCGAGGGAGCGCGTGTGTGCGCTTCGCCATGAACTGATCACGCACAGCCAACCCCCAGCCAACGGTTGGCGTCAAGGGCCGCCAGGGCGTTACACGCGTCAACTGCTGTTACTCGTGAGGGTTTTGTGATCAAAGGGGAGCCGGAGGACCGCGGGACGGGCATCCGATTTATCCGTTTAGCCCTTTGTGGCGTGCGTCATAGTGCTGGGCGGTCACCACCGCTCAGGATGGGACGACGTACGGGCGCGCCGGGCGGAGCCGGCCGGTACAGTCGGCCCCTACGCCATCGTGAACCCGACCTGATGATCGAGGTACACCGCGTGTCGGTTCTTGTCCTGGTGCTCGCCGTGAGCGCCGCCTGCTGTCTGGGCTTCGGCTTCGTGCTTCAGCAGAACGCGGCCCAGCGCGCCCCGCTCAACGACTTCCTGTCCTTCCGGCTGCTGATCGACCTGGTGAAGGTGCCGCGCTGGCTCGGCGGCATCGGGTTGATGGTGGCCGGCACGGCGCTGGGCGCCGCCGCGCTGGGGCAGGGCGAGCTGTCGCTGGTGGAGCCGCTGCTCGCGACGAACCTGCTCTTCGCGCTCGCGCTGTCCCGCCGGCAGACCCGGCAGCCGCTCGGCCGCCAGGGCTGGGCGGGACTTCTGCTGCTGGCGGGCGGTGTGACCACGTTCATCGTGGCGGGCGAGCCGCACGGCGGCGCCGCGACGGCCGATCCGATGCGGCAGTGGCTGATCATCGGGGCCATGATCGGGCTCGCCCTGCTGCTCACCGCGCACGCGAAGCGCTCCCGGCTGGGTTCCGGACCGGTGCTGCTGGCCCTGGCCGCCGGGCTGCTGTACGGCGTGCAGGACGCGCTGACCCGGGTGAGCGGGGAGAAGTTCGCCGAGGGCGGCTTCGCCGGGCTGCTGACCGGCTGGCAGCCGTACGCCGTCCTCGCGCTGGGCGTCACGGGGCTGCTCCTCGTGCAGAGCGCCTTCGAGACCGCGTCCCTGCGGAAGTCGCTGCCGGCCCTGACAGCGGCCCAGCCGATCGCCGGGATCATCTGCGGCGTCGGCTTCCTCGGCGACCGGCTGCGGACCGACGCGGTGGCGCTGAGCTGGGAGGCGGGCGGTCTCCTCGCCGTGGTGGCCGGGATCATGCTGCTGGGTCTGCATCCGGCCATGCCGACGGGGACGGTGGAGCGGGCACGCGTGGGGCGGCTCCAGCCGCAGCCGCAGCCGCAGTGATGCCTCGCACCCTGCTTGGATGAGGGCATGAGTGCTGTGGGCGAGGGCATGAGTGCTGCCGGCGAGGGCGTGAGTGCCGGTGACGAGGTCCTCGACATCGTCGACGAGAACGACCGGGTCGTCGGGCAGTCGCCCCGGGGCGAGGCCTACGCCAGAGGTCTGCGGCACCGCTGTGTGTTCATCCAGGCCCGGGACGCCGCGGGGCGGATCTTCGTGCACCGGCGGACGCCGACCAAGCTGGTCTTCCCCTCCCTGTACGACATGTTCGTCGGCGGCGTGGTCGGCGCGGGCGAGACCTACGACACGGCGGCCCTGCGCGAGGCCGAGGAGGAACTGGGCGTCACGGGTCTGCCCCTGCCGCGGTACCTCTTCAAGTTCCTCTACGACAACGGCGCGGGCCAGACCTGGTGGTCGGCGGTGTACGAGGTCCGCTGCGACCTTCCGGTCCGGCCGCAGGCCGAGGAGGTGGCCTGGCACGACTTCCTGCCCGAGGACGAGGTGCGGCGGCGCCTGGACGACTGGGAGTGGGTGCCGGACGGGCTGGCGGCGTACGAGCGGCTCAGGGCCTTTCGGTCGAGGGGCTGAGCGGGTTGTCGTCCCCGGTAGGGTCGCGCACGTGATCGAGTTCGTACGGAACGTCCGGTTGTGGTTCGCTCCCGCGCAGGTGCGGAAGGACGGCGAGACGCCCGACTACCGGTTCTCGCTGGCGAACGAACGCACCTTCCTGGCCTGGCTGCGCACCGCGCTCGCGCTGATCGGCGGTGGCTTCGCCGTGGACCAGTTCCTTCCGGACCTGCGCTGGGGCTGGCGCGTGGGGCTGGCGCTCGCGCTGCTGGCCGCGGGCGTGCTGTGCTCGCTGCGGGCGGTCAACCACTGGGTGCGCTGCGAGCGGGCCATGCGCCGGGGCGAGGACCTGCCGGTGTCCCGGTTCCCGGCGGTGCTGAGCCTGGTCGTCGCGATCGTCGCCCTCGCCATGGTCGTCGTGGTGCTCGTGGGGTGGGAGGGGTGAACGCGCCGGCGGCCCGGCGGCAGGACCCCGACCGCGACCCCGGGCTGCAACCCGAGCGGACCCGGCTCGCGTGGCGGCGTACGACGCTGTCGGGCACGGCCTCCGCCGTGCTCGCCGTGAAGACCGCGCTGCACGGCGGGGCGTCGGCGCCCGGGCTCGTCGCGTGCGCGCTGTGCTGCGTCCTGTGGCTGGGCTTCCTGAGCATCGCCCACCGCCGCATCCGCGCCCTCTCGGCCACCGCCACTCCTGCCCCGTTCGCGCCCCGGCACGCCACGGCAGCGGTGCTGTGCACGCTGGCGTTGGCGGTGTGCGGGGCGGCGCTCGTGCTCTAGGGACGCCCACACGCCGGGGCACCGTATGCGGGGGCAGTGGACGCCGGGGCGCCGCACTCAGGGGCACCGGGACGGCGCACGCCAGGACGGCGGACGTCAGGGGACAGGACGCCAGGGGCAGGACACCGCATGCGCCCGGCGCCAGGGCGCGGCGTGGCTACGCTTCCTCCGGCTCCCAGTCCACCGTCACGACGATCTTGCCGCGGGTCCGGCCCTCCTCGTTGAGCCGGTACGCGTCCGCCGCCCGTTCCAGTGGGAACGTCTCGGAGACGTGCACGCGCACCACGCCCTGTTCCGCCAGATCGGACAGCCGCTGGAGGTCCTCGGGGTCGGGGCGGACGAAGTAGTAGCGGCCGCCGTAGGTCACGACGCCGACGTCGGCGATCGACACCAGGCGGCCTTCGGGGGCCAGCAGGTTGGCCGAGACCTTCAGCGCGTCCCCGCCGACCGTGTCGAACACCGCGTCCACGCCCTCCGGCGCCAGCCCGCGCACGCGCTCGCCCAGGCCCTCGCCGTACGTCACCGGCTCCCCGCCGAGGCCGCGTACGAAGTCGTGGTTGGGCTCGCTCGCCGTGCCGATCACCCGGGCGCCGAGGTGGGCGGCGAGTTGCACGGCGATGGAGCCCACCCCGCCCGCCGCGGCGTGCACCAGCACCGTCTCGCCCCGCTTCACCTGGAGCACCTTGAGAAGCACCTGGTAGGCGGTGAGCCCGACCAGCGGCAGTCCGGCCGCTTCCTCGAAGGAGAGGTTGCGCGGCTTCCGCGCGAGGGTGCGCAGGGGTGCGGCCACGTACTCGGCGAAGGTGCCGCGGGAGAGGAAGTCCTCGCGTACGTACCCGATGACCTCGTCGCCGACGTCGAACTCCGACACCGCCACGCCGGGGCGTACGACGACGCCGGAGACGTCCCAGCCGGGCACCACGGGGAAGGCGGTTTCGAGGAGCCCTTCGAGGTAGCCCTCGCGGGCCTTCCAGTCGACGGGGTTCACGGACGCCGCCCGCACCTTCACCAGCACCGAGTCCGGGCCGACCTTGGGATCGCGGACCTCGCCGAACGCCAGCACCTCGGGTCCGCCGTACCGTGAGTAGCTGATGGCCTTCATGGCTTCGACCCTCCGGTCTCCCCGCGCGCCACGCAAGCCGGATGGCCTGAACGAACCGGCCGGTACCTCCCCGGCGCCCCGCGGCGGGAGTCGTCGGCCTATCGTGGCTCCGATCACGTTTCGGCCCCGCTCTGGACGACATACCGACCGGTCGGCATCATGAGTCGGGAACTGTTCACCTGCCCGTAGGAGCGACGCATGAGCCCCGACCACCCGCCCGGACTCGACCTGGACCGGCTGCGCGGCCTGCTCGACCGCGAGCGGCCCGGCCTGGTGAGCGGCGCCCTGTCCGGCCGGCTGATCGAGGGCGGACGGTCGAACCTCACCTACGCCGTCTCCGACGGCACCTCCCGGTGGGTCGTACGGCGGCCCCCGCTCGGCCATGTCCTGGCCACCGCGCACGACATGAAGCGCGAGCACCGCGTGATCAGCGCGCTGCACCCGACCGCCGTGCCGGTTCCGCGGCCGGTGCTGCTGTGCGAGGACGAGGACGTGCTCGGCGCGCCGTTCTACGTCATGGAGTTCGCCGAGGGCACCCCGTACCGCACGGCCGACCAGCTCGCCCCGCTCGGTCCGGAGCGGACCCGGGGCGCGGTGCTGAACCTGGTGGACGCGCTGGTGGAGCTGCACGCCGTGGACCCGGGCGAGGTGGGGCTCGCCGACTTCGGCCGGCCCGAGGGCTTCCTGGACCGGCAGCTGCGACGCTGGGGCAAGCAGCTGGACGCCTCGCGCAACCGCGAGCTGGCCGGGATCGACGAGCTGCACGCGACGCTCGGACGGCGGCTGCCCTCCTCCCCCGCCCCGGCCGTGGTGCACGGCGACTACCGGCTGGACAACGTCCTGATCGGCGAGGACGACCGCATCAAGGCGATCCTCGACTGGGAGATGTCCACCCTGGGCGACCCGCTCACCGACCTGGGCCTGCTGGCGATGTACAGCCTGCCGCTCGACGCCCCCGACTCCCCCGTCTCCACGACGGCGGAGGCGCCGGGGCACCCGGACCCGGCCGAACTGATCGAGCGGTACGCCGTCCGCTCGGGGCGCGACGTCTCCGCGGTCTCCTGGTACACGGCGTTCGCCTGGTTCAAGCTCGCCGTGATCCTGGAGGGCATCCACTACCGCTACACCCTGGGCCAGACGGTCGGACACGGCTTCGACCGCATCGGCGACCTGGTCCCGGTCTTCATCGAGCACGGTCTCACCACCCTTCAGGAAGGCTGACGGACATGGACTTCGCGTTCGACGCGCGCACCGAGGAGCTGCGCGGCAAGCTGCTGGCCTTCATGGACGAGTACGTCTATCCGGCCGAGGCCGTCGCGGAGGAGCAGCGGGCGCAGCTCGCCTCGCCGTGGGAGACCCCGGCGGTGGTCGAGGAGCTGAAGGCCGAGGCGCGCAGGCAGGGTCTGTGGAACCTCTTCCTGCCGGACTCCGAGTACGGCGCCGGGCTCACCAACCTCCAGTACGCGCCGCTCGCCGAGATCATGGGGCGCTCCCCGCACATCGCCCCGACGGTGACGAACTGCGCGGCACCCGACACGGGCAACATGGAGGTGCTCACCCAGTTCGGGGACGAGCAGCAGCGCAAGCAGTGGCTGGAGCCGCTGCTCGCGGGCGAGATCCGCTCGGCGTTCGCGATGACCGAGCCCGACGTGGCCTCCTCGGACGCCACCAACATCACCACGCACATCGAGCGGGACGGCGACGAGTACGTCGTCACCGGCCGCAAGTGGTACATCTCCGGGGCGATGCACCCGGACTGCAAGATCTTCATCGTGATGGGCAAGACGGACCCGGAGGGTTCGGACATCCGCCGTCAGCAGTCGATGATCCTGGTTCCCCGGGACACCCCGGGCGTGACGATCAAGCGCGCGATGCAGGTCTTCGGCTACGAGGACCACTCCCACGGCGGCCATGCCGAGGTGATCTTCGACCACGCGCGCGTGCCGGCGTCGAACCTCATCGGCGAGGAGGGCGGCGGTTTCGCCATCGCACAGGCCCGGCTCGGCCCCGGCCGGATCCACCACTGCATGCGGCTGATCGGGATGGCGGAGCGGGCGATCGAGCTGATGTGCCGGCGGGCGGTGTCCCGTACGGCGTTCGGGAAGGCGCTGGCGCAGCAGGGTGTGGTGCACAACTGGATCGCGGACGCGCGGGTGACCGTGGAGCAGTTGCGGCTGCTGGTGCTGAAGACGGCGTGGCTGATGGACACGGTCGGCAACAGGGGGGCGCACACCGAGATCCAGTCGATCAAGATCGCTACGCCTCGCGCGGTGGTGGACATTCTCGACCGGGCGATCCAGTTGCACGGTGCCGGGGGTGTGAGCCAGGACTTCCCCCTGGCGGAGCTGTACGCGGCGGCGCGGACGCTGATGATCGCGGACGGGCCGGACGAGGTGCATCAGCGGTCGCTGGCGCGGCGGGAGCTGAAGCGGTACGTGTGACGCGGCGGGGCGGCGGGGTTTTCTCGCCCCCGCCGCCCCTACCCGTCCCATCTCCAGGGGCTCCGCCCCTTCGACCCCGCTGGGGACTGCGCCCCCAGGCCCCCGCGGGGGCTGCGCCCCCTGCGCCCCCACCGGGGCTGCCGCGGCCCCCAGAGCCCCGCGGGGGCTTCGCCCCCTGCGCCCCCACCGGGGCTGCCGCCCCTGACCCCGCTTCGGCCTGAACGGCCTCGTCCTCAAGCGCCGGACGGGCTGTTGGAAGTGACTCAGCCCGGCATTTCGAGCCCGGCCGCCTGGCCACCCGGACGGCCGGTTCGCCGGCCGGCCGATCCGTCGGACGGGCTGTGTGTGGCTCGGCCCGGGGTTCGAGCCGGGCCTCCTGGCCGACCGATTCGGGTGGTGGGTGGGCGTAGGCCGGGGATCCAGGGGGCGAGCCCCCTGGGTGCGGTTACGGGCGCAGGGCTCGCAGCAGCAGGTCCGCCAGGTGGTCGGCCACCTGCTGGGGGCTCATCGGGCCCTCGGGGCGGTACCACGTCGACAGGTGGTGGACGGACCCGAAGTGGTAGTCGACCACCAGGTCCGCCGGGGTCGCCTGGGAGAAGACGCCCGACTGCTGGCCCTCCTCGACCAGAGCGCGGAAGCGCTCGTGGTAGCGGCGGCGCTCGGCGCGGACCTGCTTGTCCTTCTCGGGGCTCAGGTGGTGCATGGACCGCCAGAAGATCATCGCGTCGTCGAGGTTGTCGATGGTCGTCACCACGACGTCCGCGGCCGCGGCCCGCAGCCGCTTCTCCACCGGCTCGTCGGAGCCCGCGACGGCGTCGAGTCTCTCCTGCTGGATGCGCAGCACGCGCGCGTACACCTCGTGCAGGAGGTCGTCCTTGGAGCCGAAGTAGTGGTACAGCGCGCCTTTGGTGACGCCGGCCGCCTCGACGATCTCCTGCACCGAGGTGCGGTCGTAGCCCTGCTCGGCGAAGAGCCGGGTGGCGGCGGCCAGGAGCCGCTGAGGTACGGGGGTGCCGTCCGGGTCCGTGGTCCTGGGCACTGCCGCCACCTGCCTTTCCGTACTGCTGTCAATTGCCTTGCGTCCGGGAACGAAGCTCCCGACGGAGGATCTTCCCACTGGCCGTCTTCGGCAAGTCCGGCAGGATCTCCACCTGTCGCGGATATTTGTAGGCGGCCAGTCTCTCCTTGCAGTAGGCGGCGAGCGCATCCGGGTCCGTGTCGGCGTCCGGACGCAGGCTGATGTACGCCTTGACGGTCTCCCCGCGATACCCGTCGGGCACGCCGACGACAGCGGCCTCGCGCACCGCCGGGTGTGTGTAGAGCACGTCCTCGACCTCGCGCGGCCACACCTTGAAGCCGGACGCGTTGATCATGTCCTTCTTGCGGTCGACGACGTACAGCCAGCCCTGCTCGTCCATGAAGCCGATGTCGCCGGTGCGCAGTTCGGCCCCGGGGAACGTCTCCGCGGTGGCGTCGGGGCGCCGCCAGTAGCCGGGCACGACCTGCGGCCCCCGGACGACGATCTCGCCCTGCTCGCCGAACGGCACCTCGTCGCCGTTGTCGTCGACGATCCGTACGACCGTGTCGGGGCCGGGCAGGCCGACCGCGAGGGTCCCGGAGGCCGGGTCGACGGGCGCCTGAAGACCGGGCGGCACGGAGGCGCACGGCGCGGTGCACTCGGTCAGCCCGTAGCCGTTGCGGATGTACGGCCCGAAGCCGGCCCGGAACTTCTCCACCAGCGCGGGCGGCAGCGGGGCGCCACCGGAGGAGATCACCCGGAAGGAGGAGAAGTGGTCGCGGGTGACGGACGGATGGGCGGCCAGCGCCATGAAGGCCGTGGACGGGCCGACGGTGTAGTGCGGCCGGTGCTCGGCGAACGCGTCGAGCACGACGCCGGCCTCGAAGCGGTAGGCCAGTACGAGCGTGCCGGCGCTGCTCAGGCAGGCACCGAACTGGCAGACCATGCCGGTGATGTGGAACAGCGGCGCCAGCGCGAAGTAGACGGGCCGCTCGGGCAGTCCCAGGCCGGTCCGCTGCCGCTCGGCGTTGTACATGATGTTGCCGTGCGTGTTGGTGGCGCCCTTGGGCGCGCCGCTGGTGCCCGAGGTGTAGCTGATCAGCGCGATGTCGGAGGGAGCGGGGTCCCGGTCCCCTGGCGCCTTGTGCCCGGCCCGTGCCACGGCGACCAGGTCGTCGGCGTCCGGGGCCTGCGGGAGCCGCTCGAAAGTCAGCACGCGCGCGTCGCCGCGCGTCTGGAAGTCCAGCTCGCATGCGGTGAGCACGATCCGCACGGGCGAGTCCGCGGCGGTCTCGCGCAGATACGACTCCCACGCCCGGTCCGAGCAGATCAGCGCGGCGACCTCGCCGTCCCGCAGGACGTGGGCCACCTCGCCCGACTTGTACATCGGGTTCACGGGCACGACGACCGCGCCCGCCTTCCAGGCGCCCAGCACGGCGAGCACGAAGTGCGGGGAGTTCTGGAGCAGTACCGCGACCCGGTCGCCGCGCTCCAGGCCGCGCGCCGCGAGATGCCCGGCGACGGAGTCGCTGAACTCGTCGACGTCCCGGTAGGTCAGTCGGCCGTCGAAGTAGGCCAGGAAGTCGCCGTCAGGCGTCTCGTCCACGGCCCCGCGCAGCGCGTGCACGAGGGAGTCGGCGGGGCTTATCGCGCCCTTCTGGACGTCGCTCAGCAGGTCGAGCCAGGGTTTGGCCGCGTAGCGGGACTCGGTCACCGGTTCTCCTCCCACTGCTGCTGGATGCGGTTCATGCCGGTCAGCCAGCGGTCGGGGTCACCGGCCCGGGCCTGGTAGTACGCGGCGACCTCGGGGTGCGGCAGGATCAGGAAGCGGTCCTCCTCGATGCCCTTGACCAGGGCGTCCGCCACGGCCTCGGGCTCGATCGCGGTCGGCTGGAGCACCAGGTCGCCGGCGCTGCCGGTGGCGGCCAGCATGTCGGTGCGTACGCCCTGCGGGCAGATGGCGTGGACCTTCACACCCCGGTGCCGGTACGTCAGCGAGAGCCACTCGGCGAAGGCGAGCGCGCCGTGCTTGGTGACGGCGTAGGGCGCGGCGCCGATCATGGTGAGCAGCCCGGCGGCGGAGACGGTGGAGACGAAACGTCCGCTGCCCCGCTCCAGCCAGGCGGGCAGCAGCTCGTGAGCGGCCCGGACGTGCGCCATGACGTTCACGTCCCAGGAGGTCGCCCAGGCCTTTTCGTCCAGCGCCTGACCGGCATCGACGCCGTCGAAGGCGACGCCGGCGTTGGCGCAGTACACGTCGACGGTCCCGTCGAGCGCGTCACGGGCGTCGGCGACGATCCCCGAGGCGTCACCGGGCACGGCGACTCCCCCGACCTCCTCCGCGACGTGCTTGGCCCGCTCGGCGTCCAGGTCATTGACGACGACCCGGGCTCCCTCGGCGGCGAAGCGCCGGGCGAGCGCGGCTCCGATTCCGCCGCCTGCCCCCGTGACAACGACTCCAGCCCCTTGAAAGGCTCCCACCATCGGTCTCCTTAGACGCGGCTCAGCTATGGCGCCAGACTAACCGGTCGGTATGTTTCAAGGAAGGGGCAACCGCAACACCCTTAGGGGCGCGGGAACTGCGCGACCAGCCACCACGAAAGTGGCACATAACGGATCACGGAGGCCACCCACCCCATGCGCCCCTCAAGACGAGCCTTACTCACGGCGGCCACGGCAGCAGCCGTCCCGGCCACACCCACCGCAACCGCCGCCCAGCGCCCCAGACGACTCCGCACCGGCTTCGAACGACTCGCCCACGACGGCTACACCCTGCTCGACGGCCAGAAGGTCGGCATCGTCACCAACCCCACCGGCATCACGCGCGACGTCCGCCACATCGTCGACGTCATGCACGCGGACACCCGAGTGGATCTGAGGGCCGTATTCGGCCCTGAACACGGCTTCCGCGGCACCGCCCAGGCCGGCGGCTCCGAGGGCCGCTACGACGACCCGGCGACCGGCCTGCCCGTCTACGACACGTACCTCAAGAGCGGCCGGCCGCTCGCCGACATCTTCACCGCGTCCGGCGTGGACACGGTTGTCTTCGACATCCAGGACGTCGGCGCCCGCTTCTACACGTACATCTGGACCCTGTACGACTGCATGGAGGCCGCGCGGCTCGCCGGCAAGCGGTTCGTGGTCCTGGACCGGCCCAACCCGGTGACCGGGCGGGCGGCCCTGGGGCCCGTCCTGCACAAGGAGTTCGCCACGTTCGTCGGGCGGCAGCCGATCTCCCAGGCCCACGGCATGACCGTCGCGGAGCTGGCGCGGCTGTTCAACGAGGAGTTCCTGACCGATCCCGTACCGCTGGAGACCGTGCCGATGTCGGGCTGGAAGCGCTCGGACTTCCACGACGCCTCCGGGCTGCCCTGGGTGCCGCCGAGCCCGAACATGCCCACGCCGGAGACGGCCCTGGTGTACTCGGGGACGTGTCTGTTCGAGGGCACGAACCTGTCGGAGGGGCGCGGCACGACCCGGCCGTTCGAGCTGCTCGGCGCGGAGGGCGTCGACCGGCGCTGGGCCGCGGCCGCGAACGAACTCGCCCTGCCCGGCGTGCGCTTCAGGGAGGCGTACTTCGCGCCCACCTTCTCCAAGTTCCAGGGCAGGACGATCGGCGGTGTGCAGATCCATGTGCACGACCGGGACGTCTTCGATCCCGTGCGGACGGGGATCGCCCTGCTCGTGACCGCCAGGAAGGTGTGGAGCGGGTTCGCCTGGCGCCCCGACCACTGGATCGACAAACTCACCGGCTCCGCGCGCGTGCGCACGATGATCGACGCCGGCGCGGACACCGACGAGGTCGTGGCGGGGGGGCAGGACGAGCTGGCGGCGTTCCGGCGGACACGGCGGAAGTACCTCCTCTACCGCTGAGTCCGTCATCGCGCGCCCAATGCGCCCGTGACGTATGGCCAAGCTCCCCCGTTGGCAGGACGATGCGCCACAACGCGCGCGTCACCCGGGGGAACAGGGGGCCTGTCATGGCGGATCAGGCGATGAGCGTGACTCCCTACTGGGAGCTGACCTTCGACGCGGACGGGGACCCGGCGGGCCGTCAGCGCGACCGGCTGCTCGCCGGGGTGACCGAACGCAAGGTGCGCGACCTGGTCGTCTTCGCGCACGGCTGGAACAACGACCGCTCGGGTGCGACCCGGCTCTACGACCGGTTCCTGGCGCCCGTCCCGCGGCTGGCCCCGACGGCCCGCATCGGGTACGTCGGGGTGCTGTGGCCGGCCATGCGGTTCTCCGACGAACCGATCCCGGACTTCCCGCGGGCGGTGGCGGCCGAGGCACCCCGGCGCCCGATGCTCGACAAGGACACGCGGCACGCGCTGCTGGAGTCCTTCCCGGGCCGGGCGATCCTGGTCGAGCAGATCGCCCGGCTGCTGGAGCAGCAGCCGCCGGAGGAGGCCGAACTGGAGGAGTTCGGGCGGCTGGTGCGGTTGCTGGTGGAGGTGGTGGCGCCCGGGCCGCAGGCGCTGTTCGCGGCGGACACGGTGGCGGAGGGCGTGCCACAGAGCGAGCCGGAGATGTTCGCGGGCTCCTCGGCGGCGGCCTGCGAGGAGTTCGCCCGGGCTTTGGCCGGCCTCGAAGCGTCCGGAGCGCGGCAGGGGTTCGGCCTCCCCAACCCCTGGGAGGGGGCCCACGAACTGCTGCGGCAGGCGACGTACTACGCGATGAAGCGGCGCGCGGGAACGGTCGGTGAGCGCGGTCTCGGCCGGGTCGTCGGGCAGCTCGCGAAGGCGGCGCCGGGCGTGCGCGTGCACCTCGTCGGGCACAGCTTCGGCGCGCGGCTGGTGTCGTTCGCGCTGCGCGGGCTCCCCGAGGGCGTGCGCACGGTGAAGTCGGTGACGCTGCTCCAAGGGGCGTTCTCCCACTACGCGTTCGCGGCCCGGCTGCCGCACGACGCGCGCGCCGGAGGGGTGCTCCAGGGGCAGCAGAACCGCGTCGACGGTCCCCTGGTGTGCTGCCACTCCCGGCACGACACGGCCCTGGGCACGATGTATCCGCTGGCCTCGCGCATGGCGGGCGACAGCCGGTCGGTCGCGGACCTCGGCATCGGGCGGGCCCTGGGCGCCAAGTGGGGTGCGATGGGCTACGGCGGGGTGCGGGCGGTGCCGGGCACGCGCGCGTACCCCCTCGCCGAGGCGCTGCGGGCGAAGCTGCCCGCCTCGGGGTGCGTGAACGTAGACGCGGCGGCGGTGGTGAGACGCGGTGGCCCGCCCGCCGGCGCGCACAGCGACATCCTGCACGAGGAGCTGGCCCGGCTGGTGCTGGCGGCGGGCCGCATCCGCTGACCCGCCGCCGGACCGTGCCTCACCGATGTGAGGTGAACTCCACGACCTGCTGGTAGGTCGGCCGGTTCTGCCAGCTGATCTTGCCGTGCTTGATGCCGCCGAGGGTGCGGTGGTTGATCGAGTCGGCGCACCACTGGTCGCCCGCCGAGCACACGTCGTCGCCCGGGTAGACCTGGGCCGCGGTCTTGCCGGCCGCCTCCTTCAGGGTGCTGACGAGGGTGTCACGGCAGGCGCCGAGCTCCCCGCCGCCGCAGTACTCGCGGGCCAGCGGCCCCCGCACCTGCTCGCCGAGCACAGCCCGGATGTCCTTGTCGACGTAGCTCCACCAGCCGTACTGGAAGGAGCTTCCGGCGTGCGACCCGGTCGGGCCGTGGGCGGCGGACGGGGACTCGTCGACGGGGAGGTTGGCGGTCATCGCCGAGAACAGCTCGCTGCCGAGCCCCGGTTCGAACTCGGCCTTGACCAGCAGCGGCCACCAGGCGTCCAGGATGCGGATCGCGTCGGCGTCGGCGTACTTCTTGGAACCGGCCGAGGTCTCCGTGCGCTTGCCGCCCGCGGCGACCCACGCCTGGAGCTTGCCGACGGCGGCCGCCGCGGTGGGGTCGGTGACGGGCGAACTGTTGACGACCTTCAGCAGCTTGGGCAGGACGTCCTCCGCCCGCAGATCGGCGACCCCGGCATCCGCCATCGCCTTCACCAGCGAGGCCCGCGTGACCCCGCCCTGCTGGACCAGCTTCTTCACCCGGTCCTCGAGGAGGTTGCCGCGGTGCACGGAGCCGTTGCCCCAGGGCGCGGCCGTGTAGTCCTTGGCCTGCTTGTTGTTCCAGGAGATGTAGTAGTCCTGGTCGATGGAGTTGGGGTGGGCGGAGGGCGGGGTGTAGTCGGCCGTGTTGGTCGCCGGGTCCCAGCCCCGCCACTCGTGCGCCGGCCGGGCCCAGACCGGGAACTCGGGGTCGACGCCGTTCGCGCGCACCGGGTTGTCGCCGCTGTTGTAGTACGCGGTGTGCTCGGAGTCGACGTAGAACCAGTTGAAGGTGTAGTTGATGTGCTGCACCGCCTTCTGGAACGACTCCGGGCCCGTCACGTAGTCCGGGTCGTTCAGCATCTGGAAGCCGATGATGGAGTCGGCCTCGTGCATGAAGGACGAGCGCAGGGAGGTGTAGGCGACCTTCTTGCCGCCGACCGTCGCGCGGTACTCGACGGGCCCGTACTTCGTGCGCCAGACGCGCATCGTGTACGAGCCGGCCGCGGTGCCGTCGGCGACCGTCGGCTTCCAGGCGTTCTTCCGCTCGACCTTCTCCATCGGCGTGCAGGTGCCGCGGTACAGGTAGTGGTAGTCGTCCTGGCACAGCTCGACGGCGTAGGTGTCGATGATGTCCTGGCCGGAGGTCGTGGCGCTCCACGAGTAGTCCTGGCCGCGGCCGAGTTCGACGTACATGCTCAGGCCGGCGAAGGAGGCGCCGCGGGCGCTGATGCCCGGCCCCTGGAGCTCCTGGAGCAGCAGCAGCTGGGGCGCGAAGTAGCCGGTCTGCGGGCCGAACACGGCGACCGGGTGGCCACTGGCGGTGTGCTCGCCGCCCACCACGAGGGCGTTGGACATGCCGCGCTTGGCGGACGACAGGGCCGTCTTGGCCGCCTCCCTGGAAGCGCCGGTGGCGCTCGAGCCGGCCGCGCTGCCCGTACGGTCGTGGACCAGCGGTTCCTGGGTCACCGAGCCGGCGTCGGGCAGGGCCCGGCCCTGCGGGTCGGCCGGTTTGGTCGCGTACGGGAAGCTGCCGTCGTGCTGGGTGAGGACGGCCTCCGGGTCGTTGCGCTCGCGGAAGGACTCCCACACCTTGGTGCCCTCGGCGACGCCGTACTTCTCCTGGGCGGCCAGGAGCGAGAGGGCGTTGTTGACCTCGCCGCCTCCGCCGGAGCCGAACAGCGCGCCGATGACGGACGCCAGCGCCACCATGTCGGTGATCTTGAAGTGCTCGATCTTCCCTGCGTTGGTGACCGAGTCCTTGTGCCCGGTGAGGACGTACTCCCCGGGGAAGTACCGGCCGCTGTCGGAGGCGTCGATGTAGGCGTTGATGCCGTCGAGGTAGGCCTTGACGTCGGCGAGGGCCAACTTGCCGCGCTCGCCGTTGGTGGCGACGGCGTTGTCGATCTGCGCCTGGAGATCGGCCTCGGAGTACGGGGCGTGCCGCCAGAACTGCTGTTCCAGGCCCTGGTTGGAGGGCGCGCCGCCCGCGAAGGAGGTGAGCTGACCGCGACCGACGTGCCGGAAGACGTCCATCAGCCACAGCCGGTCCTGGGCGGCCGCGTAGCCGGCACCGAACTCCGTGCCGTATCTGGTGGTACCGGTGATGTGCGGCACACCGGTCTTCTTGTCCCGGACGATCGTCACGTCACCGCGCCCGGCGGGTTTGACGGTGGAGGCGACCTGGTCCGCCGGGACCCCGAAGGACGCGTCGTTGAAGAAGTTGTTGATCTTGTCGTTGGTGAGGCCGGTGTACCCCTTGGCGAGATCGGCATACGGCCCGAGCTGGTCCTCTGCGTGTTCGGGCTGGGTGCCGAAGGCCTGGTTCAGGAGGATCTGCGCGAGGGTGGCGTTGCCGTTCTGGCCGGGCGGGAGGATGTCCGAACACTGGTTTCCGCAGTGGTCGTTCGCCGCCGCCGTGGTCCGCGCGGTCTCCGTCTCCGAGGCGGCCGCGTGTGACAACGGCGACAAAAGACCTGCGATCAGCGCGCATACCGATGCCGTCTTCAGGAACCCGGGGATTCCGCGGGGAGTTCTCATTCTGTCGAGAACGGTGCGTGGGTTACGCCGTGGCATGTGGGGGGCTCCTCCCGACGGGGGTGGGCGGGATGTTACCGCCGGTAAGTCCGCGATAGAAGATGAGCAAGCGTCACTTTTTGGAGTCAGCACAACAGGCACACGGGCCACGGCAGTCGACTCAGGGCCTCGTCGGACGGCTTATGGAGGCCATTTGAAATCGGATGGAGCCGATTCGCTTGTCGATACGTCTATTCGGCGACGTCCTTACGACGACGCCGAAGTGACCGGATTACAGGTGCAGGTGTGACGGAGGTGCAGGACGATGGCCGGTTTCCGGAGTCTGGCGAGACAGGTCCGCGATCCGCGGTGCGATCTGGCACTGCGGCGCTATTCGCTGCGCAAGTGCCTTGAGAGGTTCGCCCCTTACGGGCACAGGGCGACCTGGGACCATCTGTGTTCCCGGGCAGGGTTCGGTCCCGAGGACCGGTCCCCCGATCCAGCGCGGCTCGTGGCCGCACTGGACGAACTGGAGGAGGCGCGGGCGGTCTGGCTGGCCTACGAAGTCGAGTTCGCCGAGCGCCGCAAGAAGGAGAAGCACGACGGACTGCGCAGGCCGGGCACTGTGGACGACTGGCACCGGCTGACCTGGGGCGGTTTCGGCGTGGCGTGGTGCGACGATCCGGCGGTCCATCCCCGTGAACCGCTGGCCGAGGTGCTGCGCCGGCTGATCGCCGCGCTGGAGCGCGCACCGGGCTCGACGTGCCCGGTGTGTGGCGGGGAGCAACTCGCCTGGAAGTACGACCTGGACCACGAGCCTTCGGCGGGTCCGGTCTGCACGGACTGCGGGATTCTGGTGCCGCGTCCGGTGCTCACGCCCGATGCTCTGGCGGACGCCAGGCGGGCGAGGCTGTTGGTGTCGGCTTGACGAATGCGGGTGCGCGGGGGGTGCGCCGGGGATGCCGCACCCCCACTGTCGTCGCCGGAGCCGGCTGTCAGTGGTGACTGGCACCATCGGGACATGGTGCAAGTGTGTCTGAACGGTCCGCGGACCGCCGCCGACGGTACGGCGGTGCCGCTGACGCCCGAGTCCATGGCCGACTCCGCCGCGGGCGCCGTCGCGGCCGGGGCCACGGACATCCATGTCCACCCCAAGACACCGTGCGGGCGGGACACGTTGTCGCCGCGCGTGCTCGCCGAGACGCTGTCGGCGATCCGGGCGCGGGTGTCGGTGCCGGTGGGTGTGACCACGGGGGCATGGGCCGAGCCGGACCCTGCCGCCAGACTGGAGCGGATACGGGGCTGGACGGTCCTACCCGACCACGCCTCGGTCAACTGGCATGAGCCGGGCGCGGAGGAGGTCGCCGCCCTGCTCCTGGATCTCGGGGTGGGTGTGGAGGCCGGCATCTGGTCCGGGACGGACGGTGCGGAGCGGTTCGCCGCCTCGACGTTGGGGCCGAAAGTGCTGCGGGTGCTGGCCGAGGTGACGGATACCGGCCCTTCGGGTGCGGTGGACTCCGCGCGGGGGTTGCTGTCCGGCCTTGGTGACGCGCACGGGCGTCCTGTCCTGCTGCACGGGGAGGACGGGGGTGCGTGGCCGGTGCTGCGGCTTGCGGGCGAGCTGGGCTTGGCCACACGGGTCGGGGTTGAGGATGTGCTGCGTCTGCCGACCGGACGACTGGCCGGGTCCAACGCCGAGTTGGTCGCGGCGGGGTTGGTGGAGTACGAGGCAGGCCGGCGGGGTGCTCGGCGTGGTTGCTGAGGCCGGGTGGGTCCGCAGCCCGGCGTAGCGGGGTGCCGCTGCGCCCACCCGTGCCGCCCTGGGGGTACCTCCCAGGCCCTTGAGGCACTGGGGGAGGCACGACTGCCCGCAGCTAAGCGGACGTGCGCCCCTTGTCCACCATCAGGCGCGAGCCCGCCCGGCGTTCGCCGAAGACGTCGCCCGGGTTGGACAGCACGCAGGTGTCGAGGGAGAGGCAGCCGCAGCCGATGCAGTCGGTGAGGTGGTCGCGGAGGCGGTTCAGCTGCTTGATGCGTTCGTCCAGCTCCGAGCGCCAGGCCTCCGAAAGACGCGCCCAGTCCTCCCGGGTCGGCGTCCGCTCCTCGGGAAGCTCCGCCAGCGCCTCGCGGATCGTCGCCAGCGGGATACCGACCCGTTGCGCGGCCCGGATGAAGGCGACCCGGCGCAGCGTGTCACGCGAGTAGCGGCGCTGGTTGCCCGACGTGCGGCGACTGCTGATCAGGCCCTTGGACTCGTAGAAGTGCAGGGCGGAGACGGCGGCCCCGCTGCGCGCCGACAGCTGGCCGACCGTGAGCTCGTGGATCTTCTCTGAAATCTGGGGCACCCCTCGAACCCTACCGATCGCCCCGCCCGAGCCCGTTGACACGGCCCCCGCAGCCGACCATGCTAAGCAGTCGCTTAGAGATACGAGCGCACGCAGACTTCCTGACGCGAGAGGCCGGGACATGGCACAGCCGAGGATCTTCACGTCCGTCGACGACCTGAAGTCGGCGGTGGGCGAGCAACTGGGGTACACCGACTGGCTCGACATCGACCAGAAGCGGATCGACCTCTTCGCGGAGGCCACCGGCGACCACCAGTGGATCCACGTCGATCCGGAGAAGGCCGCGGCGGGGCCCTTCGGCACCACCATCGCCCACGGCTATCTCACGCTGTCGCTGCTGCCCCTCTTCGGTCCGCAGCTGATCTCCGTCGAGGGCGTGAAGATGGGCGTCAACTACGGGACGAACAAGGTCCGTTTCCCCTCCCCCGTCCCCGTCGGCTCCCGGCTGCGCGCCACCGCGGCGATCACCGGCGTCGACGACGTGCAGGGCGGCGTCCAGGTGACCGTCGCCTTCACCGTGGCGCGCGAGGGCGGCGACAAGCCCGTGTGCGTCGCCGAGTCCGTCGCCCGCTACTACTTCTGACCCCGGCGGACTACCGGCGGGCTTCTTCTCCCCCGGCCCCCACCATCCGCAGCACGAGGTCGGCGTACAGCGCGCCGACCTCGTCCGGCGTCCACGGCCCGTTGACGTTGAACCAACGGGCCACGTCGATGCAGAGCGAGAGAACGGCCAGGGTCGTGCCCTTCACGTCCATGACGTCGAACTCACCGGCCGCCACGCCGTCCTCGATGATCGCCCGCACCTCGGCGTCGCACTGCCGGCGCAGCGCGAGGATCTCGTCACGGGCGTCCGGACCGAGCGAGTCCAGCTCGTACTGGACGACCCGGGCGGTGGTGCGTCCGCCGGCGTGCCAGCGGACGAAGGAGCTGACCGCACCGGCCAGGCGCTCGCGGGCGGCGCCCTCCCGCCGGGCCGCCGTCCGCAGGATCTCCAGGGCCTTCTCGTGGCCGATCCTGCTGATGCGGTGCAGCAGTTCTTCCTTGGTCTTGTAGTGGATGTAGAGCGCGGCCGGGCTCATCCCGGCCCGACCCGCGATGTCCCGGGTCGTCGTGGCGTGGTACCCGCGCTCGGCGAAGGCCTCCACCGCGGCGATCAGCAGCCGTCGCGCCGCGTCGGGCGTGACCTCGCCCCACGCCTGCGCCTCGCCGCCGGCCGTCTCCTCCGCCGTACTCATCACTCGCCCCTCTCCACCGACAGGGACAACACCATACCGCCGAAGGTGAGCGGGCGCTTAGTGTGGCAGCTCAGCGCTTCTCGAACGGGGCGTACGAGGGCGCCGCCCCCTGCGCCGGCCCCTCCTGCCGGTCCCGGATCACCTTGGCGAGGGTGAAGGAGGAGGTGACCAGGTACAGGACGGCGATGGCGAGGAAGCCCCGCACCCAGGCGTCGGCGCTCAGCTGGTAGATGCCGATGGCGGTGGCCGCCATGGCGACGGCGAAGGAGGCGACGGCCTGGCCGTAGAAGGCGGCCGTGTTCTGCGGCTTGCTGCCCGGTGTGTCACTCATGGGGCAAGCTTCGGCGGACGTGGCCCGCGCCACATCCGCCGAAGTACTCAGGGGCGTACTCAGAACGCCGAAACCCCCGTCAGCGCACGTCCGATGACCAGCTTCTGGATCTGGCTCGTGCCCTCGTAGAGGGTCATCACGCGGGCGTCCCGCAGCAGCTTGCCCGCGGGGTACTCGTCGATGTAGCCGTAGCCGCCGAAGACCTGGAGCGCGTTGTTGGCGGCGCGGACGGCCGCCTCCGAGGCGAACAGCTTGGCCTTGGACGACTCGACGGCGAACGGCCGGCCCCGGTCGATCAGATCGGCGACCCGCCAGGTCAGCAGCCGGGCGGCGTCGACGTCCACGGCGATGTCGCTGATCAGCTCCTGGACCAGCTGGTGACGGGCGATGGTCTTGCCGAACTGCTCGCGCTCGCCCGCGTACCGCACGGCCGCGTCCAGCGCGGCCTGGGCTATGCCGACGCAGCCCGCGGCGACCGACATCCGGCCCTTGGCGAGGGCGGACATGGCGATCGAGAAGCCCTTGCCCTCCTCCCCCAGCAGCGCCGAGGCGGGCACCCGCACGTCCTCCAGCACGATCTCGGCGGTGGCCTGGCCGCGCAGCCCCAGCTTCCCGTGGATCGTGCGGCGCGTCAGGCCGGGCGTGCCCGTGGGGACCAGGAAGGCGGAGACGCCCTTGTGGCCCGGGGCGTCCGTGGAGCGGGCGAACAGCAGGACGACGTCGGCCCAGGTGCCGTTGGTGATGAACATCTTGGTGCCGTTGATGACGTAGTCGTCGCCGTCCCGCACCGCCCGCGTCGCGAGGTTGCCCGCGTCCGAGCCCGTGCCCGGCTCGGTGAGGCCGAAGCAGCCGACCGACTCGCCGGAGGTGAGTCCCGGCAGCCACCGCCGCTTCTGCTCCTCGCTGCCCCAGGCGGCGACGGTCTTCGCGACGAGCCCCAGCGAGACGGAGACGATCCCGCGCACGGACGAGTCGCCCCGGCCGAGTTCCTCCGTGACCAGGCAGTACGCGAGGTGGTCGCCGCCCGAGCCGCCGTACTCCTCGTCGACCGTCAGCCCCAGGAAGCCGACCTCGCCGAGCTTCTTGACGATCCCGCGGTCGACCTCCTCGGCACGGTCCCAGGCGATGGCGTTCGGGGCGATCTCGCGCTCGACGAAGTCCCGGGCGAGCTGCCGGACCGCCGTCTGCTCGTCGCTGAGCTCCAGGTTCACCACACGTCACCCCATTGAAAGCCGTACATTTAAATTAGCACTGCTAGTTTCGATCGGCAGCCCTACTATGTGCGCCATGGCCCGACCGCGCAAGCCCTTGCTCAGCACCGACCGGATCGTCGAGACGGCCCGCGCGCTCGTGGACGCGGAGGGCCTCGCGGCCGTCTCCACCCGTCGGCTCGCCGCCGAACTCGGGGTCAGCGGGCCCTCGCTCTACAACCACTTCCGCACCAAGGACGAGATCCTGGAGGCGGTCGCCGACTCGGTGAGCGGCCAGGTGGACCTGACGATGTTCCAGGACGGCCGGAACTGGCGGACCGCGCTGCACGACTGGGCCGTCTCCTACCGGGCCGCGCTGCGCGACCACCCGAACATCGTCCCGGTGCTGGCCCGCGGCCCCGGCCGCCGCCCGGCCGGGCTGCGCCTGGCGGACGCCGTCTACGGCGCGATGGTCGAGGCGGGCTGGCCGCCGGCGCAGGCCACCTCCATCGGCGCGCTGATGCGCTACTTCGTGATGGGCTCCGCGCTCGGCTCCTTCGCCGGGGGCTTCGTCGACGACGCGAGCGCCTACGACCCCGCCGACTACCCCCATCTCCAGCAGGCCCATCTCCTCGCCGAGCAGCAGGAGAAGATCGACGAGCGGGCCTTCGAGACCGGCCTGACGGCCCTGCTGGACGGGCTGGCACGGCAGTACGAGCAGGTGCGGCGGACCGCGTAGCGACACTTCGGCGTCAGCCGAAGTGTTCGTGTTCCATGCTGGGGGCATGACGACGAGGGACCCGCAGGCCACGAGCCTGGCACGGCTCGCCGCGCTGTTCGCGGACGAGACCCGGGCCGCATGCCTGCTGGCGCTGCTCGACGGCCGGGCCTGGACCGCGGGCGAGCTGGCGCGGCACGCGGGTGTCGCCGCGTCCACGCTGAGCGAGCACCTCGGCAGGCTCGTCGCGGGCGGGCTGCTCGCCGAGGAGCGGCAGGGCCGGCACCGGTACGTGCGGCTGGCCGACGCGCGGGTCGCGCAGCTCGTGGAGGACCTGGCGGCGCAGGCCGCGCCGGGTACGGTCGTACGGCCGCGGAACCTGCGGGAGTCGAGCGCCGGTTCGGCGATGGCCCGGGGCCGCACCTGCTACGACCATCTCGCCGGGCGGCTCGGCATCGCGGTCACGGACGGGCTGACGGCGCGCGGGCTGCTGCAACAGGAGACCGGGTTCGCGCTCACCGACGCCGGGCTGGCCTGGTTCGAGTCGGCCGGTATCGGTCTCGACCGGCGCGGCCGGCGCCCGCTGGCCCGTGCCTGTCTCGACTGGACCGAACGCCGGCCTCATCTCGCGGGCGTCGCGGGCGCGGCCCTGTGCCGGCACGCCCTGGAGACGGGGTGGTGCGTGCGTATCGGCTCCGAGCGGGCCGTGAAGGTGACGGCTGCCGGTGAACGGGCCCTGTTCGACCTGCTGGGCGTGGAGGCCGCGGCGCTGCGCTGACCCCGAGCCTGCCCGGACAAGCCCGCCACCTGCTGAAGCCCCGTCCGAAATTCGCGAGCCTCCGTTCCCTTTCCCCACCTAGCCTCGGGAGCATGATGAACAACAACCCGTCCCGCCCCGCCCGCCGCGCGGAGCTGCTGGCCGCCGCGGCGGCCACGGTGACCGTCGTGCTGTGGGCGTCCGCCTTCGTCTCGATCCGCAGTGCGGGCGAGGCGTACTCGCCGGGGGCGCTGGCGCTCGGGCGGCTGCTGGCGGGGGCGCTGACGCTGGGGGTGATCTGCCTGCTGCGGCGGGAGGGGTGGCCGCCGCGCTCGGCCTGGCGCGGGATCGCCATATCGGGCCTGCTGTGGTTCGGCGTCTACATGGTCGCCCTGAACTGGGGCGAGCAGCAGGTCGACGCGGGTACGGCCGCCCTGGTGGTGAACACCGGGCCGATCCTCATCGCACTGCTCGGCGCCCGCTTGCTCGGTGATCCGATGCCGCCGCGGCTGCTGGCGGGGATGGCGGTGTCGTTCGCCGGTGCGGTGACCGTGGGTCTGTCGATGTCCGGCGAGGGCGGTTCCTCGGTGCTCGGGGTGGTGCTGTGCCTGCTGGCGGCGGTCACGTACGCCGCCGGTGTCGTCGCGCAGAAGCCGGCGCTGGGCACGGCGAGCCCGTTGCAGGTGACGACCTTCGGCTGCCTGGTCGGCGCGGTGGTGTGCCTGCCGTTCGCCGGGCAGCTCGTCCAGGAGGCCGCCGAAGCACCGGCCTCCGCGACGCTCAACATGGTGTACCTGGGCGTCTTCCCGACCGCCCTCGCCTTCACGACGTGGGCGTACGCCCTGTCCCGGACGACCGCGAGCCGGATGGGCGCGACGACGTACGCGGCGCCCGCGCTGGTCGTCCTGATGTCCTGGCTGTTCCTCGGCGAGGTGCCGGGGCTGCTCACCCTGGTCGGCGGTGCGCTCTGCCTGGCGGGTGTCGCGGTGTCCCGGTCGCGGGCGGCGGCTCGGGCCGGGGATCCGGGAGCGGATGCGGAACCCCGGCCCGAGCGGACTGCGGACTCAGCCCGCTGACTCGGCTTCCGCCTTGGCCTCGGGCGCTGCCTCCGGTTCCGCCGCACGCGCCCGGTCCGCGAGGACCTTGATCGACACCAGGGCGATCACCGAGAGCGCGATGATGTAGCCGGACACCGCCATCGAGGTGCCCGTCGCCTCCAGCAGCAGCACCATGACGAAGGGGGCGAGCCCGCCGCCGGCCACGGCCGCGATCTGGTAGCCGAGGGAGGCTCCGGTGTAGCGCATCTCGGGCGTGAACAGCTCGGCGAACAGCGCCGCCTGGGGGCCGTACATGATGCTCAGGAAGCAGCTGGCGACGAACGTGCCGACCGCGAGCCACAGCAGCGAGCCGGTGTCGATCAGCAGGAAGAGCGGTACGGCCCACAGCGCGATGCCGGCCGCCCCGAAGGCGTAGATCCGGATGCGGCCGACGCGGTCGGAGAGCGCGGCGGCGGCCGGGATCAGCACGAGCTGGGTGAGGCTGACGCAGAGCGAGACCATGAGCACCGGGCCCTTCTTCATGTCCAGCTCACGGGTCGTGTAGTCGAGGACGCCGGTGATCAGGATGTAGAAGGTCGCGGTGTTCACGGCGAAGGAACCGCCGGCGAGGAACACCGTGCCGAGGTGGTCGCGCAGGATCGTGCGCAGCGGCGAGCTCTGCTCGGACTTCTCCTGCTCCGCGAGGGCGCGTTCGGCCTCCTTGAACGCCGGGGTCTCCTCGACGCGGGTGTGGATGTACCAGGCGAGGCCGAGCACGAGCAGGCCGACCAGGAACGGCACGCGCCAGCCCCAGGCCGCGAACGCCGAGTCGGTGGTGAGGGCGCCGGCGGCCAGGAAGACCGTGTTGGCGGTCACCACGCCGATGGGGACGCCGAGCTGGACCACACTGCCGTAGACGCCGCGCTTGCCCTCCGGGGCGTACTCGGTGGCCAGGAGCATCGCGCCGCCCCACTGGGCGCCGACGGCGACGCCCTGCGCGACGCGGAGCAGGACGAGCAGGATCGGGGCGGCGACGCCGATCGTCTCGTACGTCGGCAGCAGGCCGATGCCGGTGGTGGCTACGCCCATCAGCGTGAGCGCGAGGACCAGCATCGGCTTGCGGCCGCGCTTGTCGCCGAGGTGGCCGGCGACGATGCCGCCGAGGGGGCGGGCGAGGAAGCCGACGGCGAACGTGGCGAAGGAGGCCATGACGCCCGCGGTGGGACTGCCGGCGGGGAAGTAGAGGTCGCCGAGGACGAGGGCGGCGGCGATGCCGAAGACGAAGTAGTCGTACCACTCGACGGCCGAGGCGAGGGCCGAGGCGGTGGCTACGCGGCGGCGGTTGCCCACGGCGGGCGCGGTGGAGGCGGGCGGCTGAGCGGAAGGGGCCGTGTCCATGTGGTGCACGCTCCGGTGGGTGCGGGGACGGAACCGGGGGGTGGCTCGGGTTCCGGGGAACGTACTGACCGGACGGTATGGACGTCAACGGGTCGTGCACCAGGAGTTTTGCCTGTAGGCGCCACTGATCATGGGACCGGGCACGCCGCGGACCCCGGCCTCGCGCGGAGGCCGGGGTGCCGGGGTGCCGGGGGGGATACGGGCTAGAAGACGACCAGTGCCCGGCCGCCCTTGCCCGCCAGCATGTTCTCGAAGGCCGCCGGGATGCCGTCGAGAGAGATGCGTTCGGTCACCAGGGCGCTCAGGTCGAGGCGGCCCGCGCGGACGTGCTCGGCCAGGACCGGAAGGTCGACGGCCGGGTCGGAGTTGCCGTAGACGCAGCCGGTCAGGGTGCGGCCCCAGTGGAAGATCTCCAGGGCGTTGAAGGTGACCTGCTGGTCCTTGCCGCCGATGCCGACGACCGTGGTGCGGCCGCCGCGGCGGGTGGAGTCCCAGGCCGTGCGGATGGAGACCGCGCGGCCGGCGCACTCGACGGCGACGTCGACGCCCTGTTTGCCGGTGAGGGCGCGGATCTCGCGGGCGGTGTTCTCGGAGGCGAGCACGTAGTCGGTGGCGCCGGCCGCCCGGGCCAGCTCCTCCTTCTCGGCGGACACGTCCACCGCGACGATCTTCGAGGCGCCCGCGATCCGGGCGGCTTGGAGGGCGGCGAGCCCCACTCCCCCGACCCCGAACACCGCCACCGTCTCGCCCTGCCGGACGCGGGCCGAGTGGTGGACGGCACCGTAACCGGTGAGGACGGCGCAGCCGAGGAGGGCCGCGTCGGTGAGCGGGATGCCGTCCGGGACGGGCAGGACGCACGCCGCGGACACCACGGTCTCCTCGGCGAACGCGGCGACGTTCAGGCCGGGGTGGAGGTCGGTGCCCTCGGTGGTGCGGGCGTAGACGTCAGCGGCGCCGTTGAGGGCGTTGGCGCACAGCCAGACCTCGCCGAGCGAGCAGGCGTGACAGGCGCCGCAGGACGGGGCCCAGTTGAGGACGACTCCGTCGCCCGGCGCGACGTGACCGACGCCCTCACCGACGGCGACGACCGTGCCGGCGCCCTCGTGGCCGAGGACGGCCGGGACCGGGACGCGCATGGTGCCGTTGGACAGGGACAGGTCGGAGTGGCAGACCCCGGCGGCGGCAAGGCGGACGCGGATCTGGCCGGGTCCGGGGTCCGGCAGGTCGATGCCGGTGATCTCCAGCGGGGAACCGACGGCGGGCAGGACGGCGGCGCGGACAGCCATGACGGAAGGGACTCCCCTGGGCTAGAACTGGAGGGACATGACGGAAGGGACTCCCCTGAGCTAGAACTGGAGGGACTTGGTCTGGAGGTACTCGGCCAGGCCGTGCACGCCCAGTTCGCGGCCCACGCCCGACTGCTTGTAGCCGCCGAAGGGGGCGAGGGGGTTGAAGCGGCCGCCGTTGATGTCGACCTGGCCGGTCTCCATCCGGCGGGCGAAGGCCACCGCCTCGGCCTCGTCCCCGGCCCAGACGGCGCCGGCCAGGCCGTAGACCGTGCCGTTGGCGATCCGGAGGGCGTCCTCCTCGTCGTCGTAGCGGAGGATCGACAGGACGGGGCCGAAGATCTCCTCCTGTGCGATGGTCATGTCCGGGGTGACGTCGGCGAAGACGGTCGGGCTGACGAAGTAGCCCTTGTCGCGCGGGGCTTCGGGGCCGCCGGCGACCAGGCGGGCGCCCTCCGTGACGCCCTTCTCGATGTAGCCGCGTACCCGGGCCTGCTGCTTGGCGTTGACGACGGGGCCGATGCGCTCGCCGTACTTGGCGGCGGCGGTGCCGGCGAGCTCGACCGCCTCGTCGTACTGGTCCCGGTGGACCAGCATCCGCGTCCACGCGCTGCACGTCTGCCCGGAGTTGGACATGACGTTGGCGACGCCGACGTTGACCGCCTTGGCGAGATCGGCGGTCGGGAGGATGACGTTGGCGGACTTGCCGCCGAGTTCCAGGGCGACCTTCTTGACGGCCCCGGCGGCGACGGCGGCGATGTGCCGGCCGACGGCGGTGGAGCCGGTGAAGGAGACCAGGTCCACGCCGGGGTGCTCGGCGAGGGCCTGGCCGGCGACCGGGCCGAGGCCGGTGACCAGGTTGAAGACGCCCGCCGGGATTCCGGCCTCGTGCACGGCGTCCGCGAACAGGCGGGCGACCAGCGGGGTGTCCTCGGCGGGCTTCACGACGATCGTGCAACCCGCCGCGAGGGCCGGGGCGACCTTGGCGACGATCTGATGCAGCGGGTAGTTCCAGGGCGTGATCGCGGCCACCACGCCGACCGGCTCGTGGTGCACGACCGAGTTGCCGGTCTTCTCCTCGAAGGCGTACGTCGCCGCCAGCTCGGCGTAGGAGCCCGCGACCGCGATCGGCACGGCCGCGTGGACGGCCTGCGAGAACTTCAGGGGCGCGCCGAGTTCGGCCGTCACCGTCTCGGCGATCTCGTCCGCGCGGGCCGCGAGCACGTCCCGGAGGGCGGCCAGGCGCGCCGCGCGCTCGGCGGGCGGGGTAGCGGCCCACCCCGGCAGGGCGCCGCGTGCGGCCCGTACGGCGGTGTCGACGTCCTCCGCGGTGCCGGCCGGGACCGTGCCGATGACCTGCTCGTCGACCGGGTTCACGACCTCGATCACGTCCTGGCCGGCGGCGGGGCGCCAGGCGCCCCCGATGTACATGCCGTCGTATGCCTTCATCGCGCTTCCTCCGGGGCGGGGCTTCGTCGTCCGGCACATAAACTAGCGACGATAGTTTTCCGGCGCCAGACGTCCCGGTGATCCCGCTCATCACAGCACGCAGCGGGCCCCGCCCGGGTGTGCGGCTCCTCACTCCTCCAGATCGGGCAGGCGTGCCGGGTGCGGGCAGATGCGGTCGCCGTGCTGGTCGAAGACGAAGAGGTGGGCGAGGTCGACGAGGAGCGGCACCTGCATACCGTGGCGGAGGGCCAGGTCCGGGGTGGTCCGCACGATGAGGTCGCCGGGCAGGCGGGGTTCGGCGGTCGCGAGGCCTGGTCGCGCGTCCGCGGGGTGGTCCAGGGCCACGACGGGGCCCGCGCGCCCGGCGGCGGACCGCTCGCGCAGACGGCCGATGACCGAGCCCTCGCGGCGGCGGCGCCGGGCGGGGCGGCCCGGGCGCGGGCGCGGAGCCTCCAGCTCCGGGACGACCGCGGGGCTGGAGCCGGTGTCGAAGTGGACGAGGATCTCGTGCCCCTGGAACTCCACGTGCTCGACCAGTCCGGTGATCGGCACCTCGCCGGGGCGGGCCGCGGAGTGTTTGGCGATCCGGACGGCTTCCGAGCGCAGGCCCACGATGACCTCGCGGCCCTGCTGGACGCGGAGCAACTGGTGGTCCAGGGAGAGCGGCTCGGGCAGGCGGAGGAACTGCTTGCCCAGGCTGATGGTCATCGCGCCGTCCAGCGGGGCGCGCACCAGGCCGCGCAGGAGGTTGATGCGCGGAGTGCCGATGAAGGCGGCGACGAACACGTTGCTGGGCAGCGCGTAGACGACACGCGGGCTGTCGACCTGCTGGAGCACGCCGCCGCGCAGCACGGCGACGCGGTCGCCGAGTGACATGGCCTCGGACTGGTCGTGGGTGACGTAGACGGTGGTGACGCCCAGTTCGCGGGTGAGCTGGGAGATCTCGGCCCGCAGGTGGGTGCGGAGCTTGGCGTCGAGGTTGGACAGCGGCTCGTCCATCAGGAAGGCGGAGGGGTGGCGGGCGATGGCCCGGCCCATGGCGACCCGCTGGCGTTCACCGCCGGAGAGCTGGGCGGGCAGGCGGTCGAGGAGGTCCTCGATGCCCAGCATCCGGGCGGTGGCGTCCACGCGCGGCCCGGGGTCCGTGCCGGGGGCCTCGATACGCAGCGGGAAACCGATGTTGGCGCGGCTGGTCATGTTCGGGTAGAGGGCGAAGTTCTGGAAGACCATCGCCATGTCCCGCCCGGACGGCGGCAGGTCGTTGGCGTACTCGCCGTCGAGCAGCAGCTCGCCCTCGTCGATCTCCTCCAGGCCGGCGATCATCCGGAGCACGGTCGACTTGCCGCAGCCGGACGGGCCGAGCAGCACGAGGAACTCGCCCGGCGTGATGTCCAGCGACAGCCGGTCCACCACGCGGGCGCCTCGCGTGTAGGCCTTGCTGACGTCGTGCAGGGAGATGGCGCGTGTCATGAGGGGCCCCCGAAGGGTCATCAGGGCGCTGGTGCTCCGCGGTCGGAAGCCCCGTGCGGGTCGTACGGGGCTGTGGGTCACGGAAGTTAACGGAATGTGTGCGGCCTGGGGAAGACACGGAGCACGATCGGGGCTTCTGGTCCAGCTGGTGAGAAGGCGGACGGCCTGATTCGGCCACGGGCCGGGGCCGCCCCGGGGTCAGCGGATGCCGGTGAGGTGGGCGAAGACCACGACGTTCCCGGAGTAGCCCTTCCTGCGGTCGTAGCTGCCGCCGCAGGTGATCAGGCGCAGCTCGGGGCGGCCCCGGGCGCCGTACACCTCCTGACTGGGAAAGTGCGCCTTCTCGTACGACTTGATCTTGTCGACGGTGTATACGGCGATCCGCCCGTCGGCGCGGCGGGCCTTGACGATACGGCCCGGCTTCAGCTCGGTCAGACCCGCGAAGACGGCGGGACCGCTGTCGGTGTCGAGATGCCCGACGGCCACGGCGGTGCCCCGCTCGCCCGGTGAGGCGCCCTGTCCGTACCAGCCGACGAGCTTCGGGTTTTCCTCCGGGGGTGCGGTGAGGCGGTGTTCGCGGTCGAGGCCCAGGTCCATGACCGGGGCGTCGACACGGAGGTAGGGGATGAGCAGGCGGGTGGCTCGGGAGGGGGGCAGGGGGCTGGGGGATACCGGGGGGCGGGGCGGTCGTGCGGCGGGGGCGGAGGTGCGGTTCGGGTCGGGGTCGGCGGCGGGCCGCTGGTGCCGTGCCCCGGGGGCGCCGGTGGAGGGCCCGGGGGTGGGGGATCCGGGGGTCCGGCGCCCGGAGGCGTGAGGCCCAGGGGCGTCGGATCGGAGGGCGGGGGCCGCGGCCGTACGGGATGCGGGTGCCCGGGACGCGCCGGTGTGCGGGCCGGGTGCCCGGGACGCGCCGACGTGCGGGCCGGGTGCCCGGGACGCGCCGACGTGCGGGCCGGGTTCCCGGGAGGGGCGGGGCCGGGCGGCCTGGGCGTGGTCCGAGCCGCCCGGCACGGCAGCGGTGGGGACACCCGAGTCGCCCGGCACGGCAGCGGCAGCCTCGGCGGAGCCCGGCGGGAGGGCCGTGGCCGCCCTGCCCGGCTCTCCGCCCCGGTCCAAGAAGACACCGCACACGAGCAGGAAGACGGTCACCACGATCGTCCGCGTCAGACGGTAGGCGCGCGTCCGGTACCAGGGCTTGCGGGGCCGTCGGCGCCGCGCCACCGGAGCAGGGACGTATCCGGAACCAGCCCTACGAAGCCCCGCCGGAACAGCGACGACACCGGTTCCCGCTCCACGCCGAGCCGCCCCGCCCCCGTAGCCCGGTCCCCGCCGCGCCACGAGAGCAGCACCGGAACCACGCCCGGCCCCACGCCGTGTCCCCGGATCAGCGGCAGGAGCCGCCGCGACCCCCCGCCGCACTGCTGGAGTCCCGCCGTAACCCGCCCCACCGCCACGCCGGACCGTCGACACGACGGCAGAACCGGACCCCGCCCCACGCCGACCCGCCGAGCCGGTCTCAGACCGGTATCCGGCACCACGCCGAACCGCCGAGCCGGTCTCAGACCGGTATCCGGCACCACGCCCACCCACCGAGCCGGTCTCAGACCGGTATCCGGCACCACGCCCACCCACCGAGCCGGTGTCAGGACCGGCCCCTCCTCCACCCCGCCCCACCGACCCCGCACCCATGGCCTCTCCGGCCCCACGCCGCTCCACCGGAGCGGCGCGATACGCGGAACGCGGCCTACGCCGCGCCATCGGGGCGGCGACGGAGCCGGAACCAGACCGTCCCGGCGACGGCGGCCAGCCCGACGGCGGCTGCGCCGGCGACCGGCGTGAAGGCCTCGGCACGGGCGATGCCGCCGCCGCCCGCCGGCGGGCCGCCGTTGGGCGTGATGGCGGTGGGCGTGGCCTTGGAGGCCGGGCAGTCGACCTGGAACACCTTGAACTTGCCCACACCGTGGGCCCGGTCGGTGAGCCACGTCAGCTTGTACTGACCGTTGGGCAGGTCGATGCGCGGACTGCGGCCCGCGCCGGCCCCGTCGAGGGTGACGGAACCGCTCTTGGCCGGCACCTCGGGGAGGGTCAGGATGGTCCAGTTGACCGTCTCGCCTGCCTCGAAGTCGAACGCGGCGAGGTAGAAGTCGCAGACCTTCGGATCGTTGCGTCGATCACTGGCGGGCGTCTCGGTGGCGTGGATCTTGACGTCCCCGTTGTCCCCCGGAGCGGCGACAGCGGGCACCCCGCTCAGGGTGGTCCCTGCGAGGGTGAGGGCGGCGAGGACGGCGGTGCGGGTGCCGGCTCGGCACGCGGGAGGTACGACGGGCATGAACATGCCTCCAAGTCAGATGATTGTCATACAAATACCTCGTCACCTGACTCTCTGTCACAAGACGGTCGAAGGGCGGCAACTGCGCCCTGCGACGCGTCAGATATCGCTCTTCCGGCGCAGCCGTACCCGCGGTCGGCGGGCCTCGTCCGTGTCCTTCCGCTCCCCCGGCGACCGCACGGCGACGCCGGAGGACAGGAGCAACAGCACCCCGAGCATCACGAACGGCGCCGCCACCCCCGCGACCCCGGCGATCAGCCCGGCCGCGGCGGGCGCGGCCACCTGGCCGAGACGGTTGCCGGTCAGGCGCAGCGCCAGGGCCGTGGAACGGGCCTCGTCGGGCGCGGCCTGGACGACCGTCGTCATGGACAGCGGCTGCCCCACACCGAGGCAGAAGCCGAGCAGCACCAGCAGCAGGCCGAGTGCCCACACCGGCATCGGCAGGGCGATGCCCGCGCACAGCAGGGCCGCCAGCAGACAGGTCACCGTGAGCAGCAGGGTGCGGCCGAGCAGCCGCAGCAGGGGCGTCAGGACCAGACGGCAGGCGATGGTGGCCGCCGCGCGCAGGCTGAGCAGGACGCCGATCACGGACGGCGCGATGCCCCGGTGCTCGCCGACCACCGGAAGGTAGGCGGTGAGGATGTCGGTCGCGGACAGCACGGCGAGGCTGATGAGGATGCCGGCCGGCACGCCCCGGGTGCGCAGGATGCGCCCGACCGGGACACGGTCGCCCTTCTCCGCGCGGGACGTGGCCGCCGTGCGGCGGTGCTCGATGCGCCACAGCGAGGTGAACGCGACCGCCCCGATCGCACCCGCCGCGATCAGGGCGAGCGCGCTGGTGCCCGTCATGTCGTCGCCGCTGATCACCGCGCCCGCGGCGACGGGGCCGACGAGCTGGCCGAGCGCGGCGCCGATGGTGAAGTGACCGAAGTTGCGGTCCTGTTCGTGCGGCGCGGACTGGCGGGCGACGAGGGACTGGGAGCCGATGACGAAGCAGAGGTGGCCGAGGCCCATCACGCCGCTCCACAGGGCCATGGCCCACAGGGAGTCCGCGACGCCGCTGAGCGCGCAGCCGCCGGATATGAGGACCACGCCGATGGGCAGCAGGGGCGCGCAGCGGCCGTGGTCGGTCCGGCGGCCCAGGGGGACGGCGGCGAACAGCGGCAGCAGCGCGTACACACCCGCGATCACACCGACCGCGCGCTCGTCCGCGCCCAGCGCGAGGGCCCGGTAGGAGACGGCGGGCCGGGCCATCGACACCGCCCCCTGCGCGAAGCTGAAGGCGATGACGAGGCGGAGCAGCCAGCCGCGGTTCCCACCGGGCCTCACGATGACGTCCTCCATGCGGTGGTCAGATGATCCCGAAGAGCATGCCCGCCCCGAGGATGACCAGACAGGTGAGGGCGGCCCACTTCACGACGAACTTCGTGTGGTCGCCGAACTCCACCTTGGCCATGCCGACCAGGACGTACACGGCCGGGACCAGCGGGCTCGACATGTGCAGGGGCTGGCCGACGAGGGAGGCGCGGGCCATCTCCAGCGGGGAGACGCCGTGCGCGGCGCCGGCCTCGGCGAGGACGGGCAGGACACCGAAGTAGAAGCCGTCGTTCGACATGAAGTACGTCAGCGGAAGGCTGAGGATGCCGGTGACCAGGGCCATGTGCGGGCCCATGCTGCCGGGGATGACGTCCACCATCCACTTGGCCATGTTGTCGACCATGCCGGTGCCCTGGAGGACGCCGGTGAAGACGGCGGCGGCGAAGACCATGCCGGAGACGTTCAGGACGTTCTCGGCGTGGGCGGCGATGCGGGCCTTCTGGTCCGGGATGTGCGGGAAGTTGACGGTGAGCACGAGTGCGGCGCCGAGCAGGAACAGCACCGGGATCGGCAGCACCTCCATGATCATGGCGGTGAGCAGGCCGACCGTGAGCAGCGCGTTGAACCAGTACAGCTTGGGGCGCAGCGTGGCGCGGTGGGGGTCGAGGCCCTGGAAGTCGTCGTCCTGCTCGTCGGCGTCCGTGCCGGAACCCGCGCCGCCCGCGACGCCCTTGTGCATGGAGACCTTGCCGTCGCCGGAGCCGCCGGCGCCCACGAGGACCGTCTCGGTCTCCTTCTCCTCGACCTTCTCCTCCACCAGCACCTCGTCCAGCGTCAGCACGCCCAGCCGCCGGCGCTCACGCACACCGAGGACGTAGGAGAGGACGAAGACGAAGAGCAGGCCCACCAGGAGCGCCGGGATCATCGGGACGAAGATGTCGCTGGCGTCGAGCTTGAGTGCGGTCGCGGCGCGGGCGGTCGGACCGCCCCAGGGGAGGGTGTTCATCACGCCGTTGGCCATGGCGGCGACACCGGTCATCACGACCAGGCTCATCTTCAGGCGCTTGTACAGCGGGTACATCGCCGAGACGGTGATCATGAAGGTGGTGGAGCCGTCGCCGTCCAGCGACACGATCGCGGCGAGCACGGCGGTGCCGACGACGATCCGCATCGGGTCGGCTTTGCAGAATTTGAGGATGCCGCGGACGACCGGGTCGAAGAGACCGACATCGATCATCACACCGAAGTAGACGATCGCGAACATGAGCATCGCCGCAGTGGGGGCGAGGTCGGTCACGCCGTCGAGGACGTAGTCGCCGAGGTTGGCGCCCTTGCCGACGAACACGCAGAACAGCGCGGGAATCAGCACGAGCGCCGCGATCGGCGACATCTTCTTCATCATGATCAGGACCAGGAAGGTCGCGATCATGGCGAAGCCGAGGATGGTCAGCATGAGTGGATACCTAACGTTCGCCCTTGAACATCCCACCAGGGCCGGCGGTGTCCGAGACGTTAGGTGCGTTCAAGCAGCGTTAACAAGACGTTGACGTGCGAGCAATAAGCGCAAAACTGCTGGTCACAGCTTTGCTCAGGTCAGAGCGGTGAGCTTTTCGGTCACGGATGCGCATCCCGGGGCCGTCTCGGGGGCCACCTCGACGGGCACTCCGTTGAGGACCGCGTTGCCGGACAGCGGGTCGAGCAGGCGGCCGTCGAGGAGCTGGTTGACGTTGACGCCGGGGTCGGTCGCGGCGTGGCTGAGACGGGTGCCGGGGCGGCTGTGGCCCC
This sequence comes from Streptomyces coeruleofuscus, assembly GCF_039532725.1. Classification (NCBI taxonomy): domain Bacteria; kingdom Bacillati; phylum Actinomycetota; class Actinomycetes; order Kitasatosporales; family Streptomycetaceae; genus Streptomyces; species Streptomyces coeruleofuscus. The sequence continues at coordinate 99,498 of NZ_BAAASE010000008.1, read as the reverse complement.
AGCCGTGCGGCAGGCTCACCACACCCCGGCGCACCTCGTCCGTGACCTCGGCCGGTGCGGTCACCTCTCCCCCGGCGCCCTTGATCCGCACCGGTGCCCCGTCGCGCACGCCCAGCCGTTCGGCGTCCTCGGGGTGGATGTGCAGGGTGCAGCGGTTGGAGCCGCCGGTGAGGGCCGGCACGTTGTGCATCCAGCTGTTGTTCGAGCGGAGGTGGCGGCGGCCGACCAGGACGAGTCCGTCGGGGCGCTCCTCCAAGGCGCGCTTGAGGCGGGGCAGGTCGTCCGCGATCGGCTGCGGCAGCAGTTCCACCTTGCCGCTCCCGGTCTTCAGCGGCTGCGGGAGCCGGGGCCGCAGCGGACCGAGGTCGATGCCGTGCGGGTGCGCGAGCAGCTTCTGAAGGGTCAGTCCGTCCGGTCGTGCGCCGAAGCCGTCACCGTAGGGGCCGAGGCGCAGCATCATGTCCAGCCGTCGCTCGGGGCCGGTGTCGCCGGTGAGCTGTGTGGCGAGGTCGCGGGGGTCACGGCCGTGCACGGGTGAGTGCGGTTCCTCGACGGCCTTGCCGAGGGTCTGGTCGATGACCATCTGGTCGACTGCGGCGGGATCGGCTCCGTGCATGCCCGTCACGGCGAGGATCAGCCGGGCCAGGATCTCCGTCTCGGCCATCCGGCCCGGCTCCAGCGGGATCGCGGGGCGGGTGTAGCGGACCTGGTTGCGGACGGCGAGGGTGTTGAAGGCGAAGTCGTGGTGGGGGCTCTGGGAGGGCGGAGGCGGGGGCAGGACGACGTCGGCGTGGCGTGCGGTCTCGTTGAGGTACGGGTCGACGCTGACCATGAAGTCGAGCGATTCGAGCGCCTTGTCGAGCCGGTCGCCGTCGGGCGCGGAGAGCACGGGGTTGGCGGCGACGGCCAGGAGCGCGCGCACCGGCTCGCCCTCCTCGGTGGCGGTGTCGATCTCCTCCGCGAGGGCGGAGAGGGGCAGTTCGCCCTTGGCCTCCGGGTGCCGGCTCACGCGGGAGTGCCAGCGCCCGAGGGCGAAGCCGCGGCCCGGTCCGGCGGGGCGCGGGGTCTTGTCGGTGGCGGCCTGCGGGAACAGCGCCCCGCCGGGCCGGTCGAGGTTGCCGGTGAGGATGTTCAGGACGTCGACGAGCCAGCTGGCCAGGGTGCCGTGCGGGACGGTGCAGCTGCCGATGCGGCCGTAGACGGCGGCGGTGGGGGCGGCGGCGAGCTCGCGGGCGAGGGTGCGGATGGCGTCGGCCTCGACGTCGCAGGCGGCGGCGACGGCTTCGGGGGTGAACTCCCGCAGGGCGTCGGCCACTTCCTCGACGCCCTGGACGTGCGGGGTCGGTTCCGTGAGCCCCTCGTCGAAGAGCACCTGGGCCATCGCCGCCAGCAGCAGCGCGTCGGTGCCGGGCCGCACGGCGATGTGCCGGTCGGCGAGCTTCGCGGTGCGGGTGCGGCGCGGGTCGATCACGACGAGCGTGCCGCCACGGGCCTTGAGGGCCTTCAGCTTGCCCGGGAAGTCCGGGGCGGTGCACAGACTGCCGTTGGACTCCAGCGGGTTGGCGCCGATCAGGAGCAGATGGTCGGTGTGGTCCAGGTCGGGCACGGGGATGGCGTTCGCGTCGCCGAAGAGCAGTCCGCTGGAGACGTGCTTGGGCATCTGGTCGACCGTGGAGGCGGTGAAGACGCTGCGCGTGCCGAGCCCGGCGAGCAGCACCGCCGGATAGAGGGCGCCGGCCATGGTGTGCACGTTGGGGTTGCCGAGGACGACGCCGACGGAGTTCGGGCCGTACCGCTCGACGACGGGCCGGATGCCGGCGGCGACCGCGTCGAAGGCCTCCTCCCAGGTGGCCTCGCGCAGCTCGCCGTCCCTGCGCACGAGCGGGGTGCGCAGCCGGTCGGGGTCGGCGTCGACGGCCCCGAAGGAAGCGCCCTTGGGGCAGATGAACCCCTTGCTGAAGACGTCGTCGCGGTCACCGCGGGCACGGGTGACGCGCGTCCCCTCGATGGTGAGGGTCAGGCCGCAGGTGGCCTCGCACAGGGGACAGATACGCAGGGCGGTGCGGGACACGGGTCCTCCAAGGGCGGCGGCTACGGTGACGCACGGACGCGCCCGAGCATACCGACCGGTATGCATGGAGGGGAGGCCCTGATCGGTGTGAGGTCAGTCGAGCACCCGGGCCAGGTAGGCCCGCAGCATCTCCCGCATCTCCTCGATGATCTTCTGGTCCCCGTCCGGCGCGACCCGGAACGCCAGGTGGACGAGGGTGTCGGCGGTCTCCACGGCGATGAGGAAGACCCGGCGCAGCTCCTCGTCGGGCTCGCGGTCGAGATAGCCGGAGAGAAGCTCGGTGAGGCGGTCGGCGACGCGGTGGTTGGGTTCGGCCTGACGGGCGCCGACCGGAATCTGGTTGCCGAAGTCGACGAGGGAGAAGCCGGGCGCGGTGCGCTTCATCTCCAGGTACTCGTCGAGCACGGCGTCCATGGCCTCGCGCCAGCCCCCGTCGCCCGCCTCCCGCAGGCGCTGGACGATCCGCTCCGAGTAGTGCTCGAGGTTGCGCTGGGCCAGCGCGTCGACCATCTGGCGCTTGTTGCCGAAGAAGCGGTAGACCGAGCCGATGGGGACACCGGCCCGCTGGGCGACGGCACGGGTGCTCAGGGCGTCGTAGCCGACCTCGTCGAGGAGGCCGGCGCAGGCGTCGAGGATCCTGGTCAGGCGTTCGGCGCTGCGCCGCTGCACGGGCGCACGGCGGAGCGATGTCGCGTGGGGCACGGGCTTCATGATGCCCTTCCGGCGCGGCCCGGTGAACCTCGCCCCCGTATCCAGGACCGGGAGTCCGTGATCGGGGACCGGGTGTTCATGGCCGGGGACCGCGTGTCCGCCGCGTTCGTCCGCGCCTGCCGCCGCGTCTCCGCCCCATGCGTCCGCGCCTGCCGCCGCGGATCCGCGCTCGGCGTGGGGTCGGACTCGGCCTCGGTGCCGGGCCCGGGGCCGGGTTTCGACGCGGTGATGTCGGCCGTGCTCTCCACGGGTGCGCCGTCCACCGCCCACACCGTGCCGTCGTCGGCATAGAGGCGGACCGTGACCTGGTGCGTGCCGCGCGGTACGAGGCGGTCGGCGAGACGGCACTCGGGGGCGCGGAGCCGGGCGACCGGGCGGCCGTCCAGATAGAGCCGCGCGAGGCCCTGCCCTGGCACCGCCCGGGCTGTCGCACCGGGGGGTGAGAAGCGGAAGTTGCGCACGGTCAGACGTACGTCCCAGCCGCCGGCCGCACCCGGCTGCACCTCGACGCCGACGTCGGGGGCGTCCCGCCGCGCCACCTCGCGGTAGGGACGCCCCTCGGCGTCCCGGTCCTCCAGGAGGCTGCCCACCGGTGTGGGTGACGCCCCGCTCTCCTGCGCATCGCCCGAGCCGCAGCCCGCGGATCCGGTCAGGAGAAGGACGCAGACCGCGAGCACGGCCAGAGATCCCCGTGTCCACGACATGCCGGGGAGCGTAGAACAGGCGTCCGGTCCGGCGGATCGTCCTGGAGTCGGGTCTTCGCATCCGTCGAGAGGAGGTCCCACAGGGCCGCGCGTCCCCCTTGCGCCGGGGAAATCGCAATCCTACGGTGTCACATAGGAATCGGGTGGCACAGGAATCGGACCGCAAGGGAGCAGCGATCATGAGCGATGGGGGTACCTCCCGCGCGAGCGGGTTCGAGCATGGGGGAGCGCGGAAGACCGCCGAAGGGCTGACCTATCTCTCCGGCTTCGGCAACGAGCACAGCTCCGAGGCCGTCCCGGGCGCACTGCCGGAGGGCCGCAACTCGCCCCAGCGGGCCCCGCTCGGGCTGTACGCGGAACAGCTGAGCGGTACGGCCTTCACCGAGCCCCGGGCCCACAACCGCCGCTCGTGGCTCTACCGGATCCGCCCGTCGGCCGCGCACCCGGCGTTCACCCGCGCGCACAACGGCTCGGTCCGCACCGCCCCCTTCACCCAGACCGTGCCCGACCCCAACCGCCTGCGCTGGAGCCCCCTCCCCGACCCTGCGCCGGAGACCGACTTCCTGGCCGGCCTGTGGACCCTGGGCGGCAACGGCGACGTCACCCAGCGCACCGGCATCGCCGTCCACCTCTACACCGCCAACGCCTCGATGGACCGGGTGTTCAGCGACGCCGACGGCGAGCTGCTGATCGTCCCGGAGCGCGGCGGGCTGCTGCTGCGCACGGAGTTCGGTCTGCTCCATGTGGAGCCGGGCCATGTGGCGCTGATTCCGCGTGGGGTCCGCTTCCGTGTGGAGCTGCTCGACGAATCCGCCCGCGGCTATGTGTGCGAGAACTACGGCGCGTCCTTCCGCCTCCCCGACCTGGGCCCGATCGGCGCGAACGGCCTCGCCAACCCCCGGGACTTCCGCGCCCCGGTGGCCGCGTACGAGGACGTCGAGGGCCCGGTGGAGGTGGTGAACAAGTTCTGCGGCAACCTGTGGACGGCCACCTACGACCACTCCCCGCTCGATGTCGTCGCCTGGCACGGCAACCATGTGCCGTACGTCTACGACCTCCGCCGTTTCAATGTGCTCGGCACCATCACGTACGACCACCCGGACCCGTCGATCTTCACGGTGCTGACGTCCCCGTCGGACACCCCGGGGCTGGCCGGGGTCGACTTCGTGGTGTTCGCCCCGCGCTGGCTGGTGGGCGAGGACACGTTCCGGCCGCCGTACTTCCACCGGAACGTGATGACCGAGTACATGGGACTCATCGAGGGTGCCTACGACGCGAAGGCCGAAGGGTTCGTGCCGGGCGGCGGCTCGCTGCACAACATGATGTCGGCGCACGGCCCTGACCGGGAGACCTTCGACCGGGCGAGCGCCGCCGAGCTGAGGCCGCAGAAGATCGACGACGGCCTGGCGTTCATGTTCGAGACGCGCTGGCCGATCACCCTCACCCCGCAGGCGGCCCGCGCCGAACACCTCCAGCAGCGCTACGACGACGTCTGGCAGGGCCTGGAGCGGCACTTCCGTCCCTTGCACTGAGCAGCCCCGACCGGTACGGATGGCCCGTGACCTCCTTCGCTCCCGACTCGATCGTCCTGAACCGCAAGCTGCCGCTCTGGTATCAGGTGTCGCAGTCGCTGCGCGCCTCGATCCTCGGCCGCTCGCCCCGGGACCCGCTGCGCCTGCCCACCGAGGAGCAGCTCGCCGGGCACTACGGGGTGAGCGTGCTGACCATGCGGCAGGCGCTGAAGGAGCTGGAGGACGAGGGGCTCATCTCGCGCCACCGCCGGCGCGGCACGTTCATCGAGCCGCACGCGCGCCGGGGTTCCCCGGTCCGTCTGCTCGGCTCGGTGGACGCGATCGTGGCCCAGCAGTCCGGCATGACGACCGCGCTGCTGGCCCACGGCTCCGCCCCGGTGCCGGCCGAACTCGCCGAGTTCTTCCCGGAGCTGCCCGAGGTGGCGACGTACCACCGGCTGCGCAGCGACGAGAAGACCGGCGAGCCGACCAATCACGCCCGCAACTACGTGCGTCCCGAACTGGCCGCGCGCATCGACCTGGACGACCTGGTCCGGTGGCCCATGACCAAGGTGCTGCGGGATGTCGTCGGGGCGGACATCAGCCGCATCACGGACACCGTGGAGGCCCGCCTGGCCGATCCGGAGACCGCGAAACTGCTCCAAGTGCCGCTGCTCAGCCCGATCCTGCACTACACGGGCGTCACGTACGACGCCGGCGGGCGGCCCTTGGACGTGGCCGTCATCCAGTACCGGGGGGACCGCTTCTCCTTCACGGTGACCCTTGAGGCGACCTGACCCGGGTGTCGGAGCCACGCCGTACGATGCCCTGCGTGACGCACGACGACGCTCCGCTGCTCGCGGACCTCATGCCGTGGTCCGTCGCACCGCCGCGGCTCGGCCGGGGGTGGCCGGCGGGCCCCGACGCGGCGTCCCTCAAAGCCCGCTGGGACGCCCTGATGAAGGCCGAGGGGCCCGACCGCGAGACCCTGTTCGAGCCGACCCGCTCCCGCACGCCGCACACGGCGGTCGGCCAGTTGCCCGGCCAGGCCGGCAGCGGCACACAGAAGCTGGCGCGCGCCTCGGGGCCGTGCCCGGAGCCGGTGCGCGTGCTGTACGCCCCCTTCGACGAGCAGTGGCTGATCCCCGACCAGCGGCTGATCGACGCGGCCCGCCCGGAACTGTGGCGGGTGGCGGACGAACGGCAGGTCTTCGTGCTGGAGGCGCCCGACGCCCCAGGAGGTGCCGGCGGAGTCCCAGGCCTGCTCGTCACCTCACTGCTCCCGCTGCTGCGCCCCGGCCGGATCCGCCCGCTGTACCGGCGGCCGGACGGGCGGGAGCCGAACCTGGCCCCCGGCCTGCTCGCCCACCTGGCCACTCGCCTGGGCGGCTCCCCCACACCGCTGGACGTGCTGGCCTGGATCACGGCGACGGCCCGCCCGGACCTGTCCGTCCCCCTCACCGGGGACTCCGACGCCTGGGCGCGGGGCCTGGAGCTGGGCCACCGGCTGCTGTGGCTGATGCGCCGCGACGGCGATCGCCCCAGGCTCCCCGGAGGCCGCCGCCCCTACGTCCGCGCCCCGCTGCCCTCCCGCCCCCTGACCCTGCGCTACGACAGGGACGAGGAGGCCCTCCTGCTGGACGAGGGCCGCATCTCGCCGGTTCCGCCGGAGGCCTGGGACTTCGAGGTGGGCGGGGTGCGCGTCCTGGAACAGTGGTTCACGGCGCGCGTCACCGAGGCCGAGCCGGGCACGCTCGCCGCGATCCGCCCCGCCACCTGGCCCCAGACCTGGACGTCGGAGCTGCTGGAACTGATCACGGTCCTGGCGCTGCTGTCCGAACTCCGTCCGCTGGACGAACCGGCGATCCCCGACCCGATCACGACGACCGAGCTGCGCGAGGCCGGCGTCCTCCCGGTACCGGCACCGGCCCGCCGCCCGGCCTCGGTGCTGGACGGCCCGGAGGAGGGGCCGGAGGGACAGCTCGCGTTGCTCTAGAGCCCGGGCCCTAACGGGGTTCCGGGTCGTAGGCGTCCAGGACGCGTTCGAGGGCTCGTCGGAACACCGCATCCAGGTCGACCGGCCCGCTCTGCTCCATGAAGGCCGCGGCCAGGCGCGGATACGCGCCGGTGGCCACCTGGCTGCCCAGGTAGGCCATCCGGACCGCGTTCTCCTCCTCGACGGACCACGGCATGGAGCGGGTGCGCTCGACGGTCGCGATGTCGTTCGCGGCGTACGTCGTCACGACCCCGTTGAGCAGGGCGATCAGCTCCGTCTTCGTGCCGGCCGGGACATCGAGCGGTTCGAGGCAGGCCAGGCAGTGCTCCAGGTAGCGCAGGGTGTTGGGACTGAACCCGAACAACCCCGACATCAGGCGCGGCACCCAGGTGTGGCGGTACATGATGGCCCGCGTCTCCTCCGCGTTGCGGAGCATGTCGGCGCGCCAGTCGCCCGTGGGCTCGAACAACTCGTGCTCGGCACCGACGGCGTCCACCATCAGCTCGTACAGGTCCTCCTTGCGGGGGACGTAGTTGTACAGCGACATCGTGCCGCAGCCCAGTTCCGCCGCGACATGCCGCATGGACACCGCGTCCAGGCCCTCCGCGTCGGCGATCCGCACCGCCGCCGCCGCGATGTCGGCGCGGGTGAACGCCGGTTTCGGCCCACGGCCGGTGCGCTCGGGGCGCGCCCAGATCACTTCGGGTACGGCCGCTCGGCCCGCCATCGGTCATCACCTCGGCCTCCATCCTAGTTACGTACACCGTACGTAGTGCGCTATGGTCATGCCATGACTTCTACGTACGCTGTACTTAGTGAGGGTCTGGAGAAGCGGTTCGGGGAGGTCCGTGCCCTGCGCGGGCTGGATCTCGCGGTGGCCGAGGGGACGGTGTGCGGGGTCCTGGGGCCGAACGGGGCGGGCAAGACCACGGCCATACGGCTGCTGACCACGCTGCTGCGGCCGGACGCGGGCTCCGCGCGGGTCGCCGGGCACGACCTCGTCCGGGAGGCCGCCGCCGTAAGGAGCCGGATCGGTGTCACCGGACAGGACACGTCGATCGACGGGGACCTCACCGGACGTCAGAACCTGCTGCTGTTCGGCCGGCTGCACCGGGTGCGCGGCCCCGCCGGACGGACCACGGAACTCCTCGACCGCTTCGGGCTGGCCGAGGCCGCCGACCGGCCCGCCTCCACCTACTCCGGCGGCATGCGGCGCCGGCTGGACCTGGCGGCGAGCCTCATCCGCCGTCCCGAGGTGCTGTTCCTGGACGAGCCGACGACCGGCCTGGACCCGGCCAGCCGCAACCTCATCTGGGACGCGGTGCGCGACCTCACCGCCGAGGGCACGACCGTGCTCCTCACCACCCAGTACCTGGAGGAGGCCGACCAACTCGCCGACGACATCGCCCTGGTGGACCGCGGCCGGATCGCGCACACCGGGTCGCCGGCGCAGCTCAAGGCGCTCGTCGGGGCACACGCCGAGGTCGTCGTGCCGGACGCGGGCGCGCTCACGAAAGCGGCGGCCGTCCTCGACCGGCTCACGGGCGCGCAGCCGTCGTTCGACCACGAGCGGAACGCCGTCGGCGCGGTCGCCAAGGACCCGACGCTCACCCTCCCGCTGCTCGTCCGCACGCTGGACTCGGCGGGCGTGCCGCTGCTCGACGTGGGCCTGCGGCCACCGACCCTCGACGACGTCTTCCTGCGCCTCACGGACACCACGACCACGACCGACGAGAAGGAGCGTGCCGCATGAGCATGCTGGCGTACGACGGGACCGCGATGCTGGGCCGCCAGCTGCTGCGGATGCGGAACAACCCCGGGCTGCTGATCCTCACCCAGACGATGCCCATCAGCATGCTGCTGTTCTTCGGCTACGTCTTCGGCAGCGCGCTGGCGATGCCGGGCGAGGCGTACCGGTCGTTCCTCGTGCCGGGTCTGCTGGTGGCGACCGCCGCGGGCGGGCTCATGACCGGCATGTTCCAGGCGGCCCAGGACACGCACCGGGGCGTGGCGAACCGCTTCCGTACGCTGCCGATGAGCCGGGCGGCCGTACCGCTGGGGCAGGCCGCCGCGGACGTGGTGGTCACGGCCCTCGGGACGGTGCCGTTCCTGTTGGTGGGACTCGCGGTGGGCTGGCGGATCGAGGGCGGTCCGCTCGCGGCGGTGGGGGCCGTCGGGCTGTTGATGCTGTTCCGCTTCGCCTGCACCTGGGCCGGGATCTACCTCGGCCTGCTCACCCGGAACGAGGAGGCGGCCGGTCAGCTGGGCGGGGCGACGTTCCTGCTGCCGCTGCTGTCCAGCGCGTACATCCCGACGAGCGGGCTGCCGGGATGGCTGCGGACGGTCGCCGAGTGGAATCCGATCAGCGCGGTGGCGACGGCTCTGCGGGACCTCTTCGGCAACGCGCCGGTGCCCGAGGGGTCGGCCTGGCCGGTGGCCCACCCCGTCGCGGGGTCGTTGCTGTGGTGCGCCGTGCTGCTCGGGGTGTTCGTGCCGCTGGCCGTGCGTCAGTACGCGCACGGGGAGCGGTGAGCGGGCGGCCGGAACACCGAAGCCGGACGACGCCCCCGGTCACTGCCGGGCGGGGATGCGGCACCGACGGGGGGCGGGCCGCGCTCGGGTACACACCTGGCGCTGCTGCGTGCCGTGGGGATGACGGACGACGAGTGCGCAGCGTTGCACCAGGGGCGGTGTGACCGCCCGAGCGCGGGTCCCTACTTGCCGCCGAACAGCGAGCGGCGCAGCCTGCGCAGCGGTGCGAAGAGCGAGACGCGGCGCACGCGCGCTCCCCTGCCACTGCGGTCCTGCGGCTGACGCGCGGTCAGTTCACGCATCAGCGAGGTCGCCTCGACCGTCTCCCGCTGCGGGACGGCAGGGCCACCCAGCACCGACAGGTGGCGGTCGAGGCGCGAACTGGTCGCGCTGCTCCCGCAGGTGATCGCAGGGACCCTCGCCCTGCTGCGCACTGTTATCTGTTCCATGTCACTCCCCACCCGTACGAGTCCACCCGGCCCGGGCAGGTTAACCCTATCGCCCCGTCCGGGCACTCGTGTATCGCGGTCACAGGATTCACCTTCCCCATAAGGGGGTTGACGATGTATCTCCGATTACTCTCCGAATCCAACAGATTTCAGGGCGAGTTGGACGATCGGCTGGCTGGTGGGCTGCGGCGATCCGCCGTCGGGCTCGACGGTTACGGCCAGTGACGTCGCGGAGGTTCCGAGACCCGTCGCGACCAGGGGCGTGTCGCCCTCGAAGAGGCCCAGGGAGCGCGGTTGCGCGCCCGGGCGCATGAGCCACAACTGGTGCACTCGGCCGCCCGGCGGGGCACCGTATCCGCCGAGGGTGACCACCGCGCTCCCCTCCGTGGCGGAAGCGATCACTCCGATGGTTCGGCCCCGCCCGTCCCGGCCGCTGCTCGCGCGGGCGTCCGGAGCCGCGAGAACGTGGGCGATCTCACGTGACCGGTCCCGCTCGGCGGTCAGCTGGTCCTGCGTCCGGTTCGCCTGCACCGCGAACAGCGAGGCGACGACGAGGGCCGCCGCGGCGGTGGCCGTGGCGAAGGGCACGAACAGCGGGATCCGGCGCCGCTCCCGCTGCCGCGGCGGCGGCCGGGTGCCCCACACGTGCGGCGGCAGCTGCGGCGCACGCGCGCGTGCCGGCTCACGTGCCGTGCCCTGCGGCGCCGGGTCCTGCGGAGTCGTCCGTACGGCTGCCATGACCCGGTCGCGCAGGGCGGCGGGGGGCGGGGCGGCCGCGGACCAGGCGAGCCGGACGGCGTCCTCGGACAGGGCGCGCACCTCGGCGGCGCAGCGGCCGCAGTCCCTCAGGTGCTTCTCGAAACGGACCCGCTCCGGGGGTTCCAGGGCGTCGAGCGCGTAGGGCGCGGCGAGCGAGTGCGGGTCCTCGCGGCGGAAGAGACTCATGCCACGCCTCCCAGGCACTCGCGCATCCGGGTCAGCCCGTCGCGCATCCGCGTCTTGACGGTGCCCAGCGGCAGGGACAGCCGCTCGGCCACCTCACGGTAGGTGTAGCCCTCGTAGTAGGCGAGTGTGACGGACTGGCGCTGGAGATCGGTGAGGCGGTCCAGGCAGACCCGCACCCACTCGCGTTCGAGTCCCGCCTCGACCTCCTCGGTGACCTGGTCGAAGGCCGGATGGTGGGCGCGCCAGGCCTCCCGCTGCTCACGCTCACCGGCGGCGCGGGCGCTGCGCACCCGGTCGACGGCACGGCGGTGGGCGAGGGTGAGGATCCAGGACATCGCGCTGCCCCGGCCCGGGTCGAACTTCGCGGCCGAACGCCACAGTTCGAGCAGCACCTCCTGCGCCACCTCCTCCGACTGGGCGGGGTCGCGCACCACTCGCCGTACGAGCCCGAACACCGGGCCGGACACCAGCCCGTACAGATCCTCGAAGGCCTTCTGGTCACCGCCCGCCACGAGCAGCAGCAGCTCGTCCGCCTCCACTCGGTCCCCCTCTCCCAGGCCGCATGGGGCCTGTCCCCTCACACGAGGCATTCGCAACGCACACACCTCCGGATGGGGTTACGGATCAGCGCGCCGAAAACGCGGGTCGCCCGGCGATGAAACAACTTTCCCGACGCGCCGTAAGAACGTTTGAGATTCCACCAATCCGCTTGGCCGACCGCTCCGAATGGCGTGTGTCAGGCAAGTTGGCACTGAGGACGGACGGCATGACACCTTTCTCCAGGACCGGTGCGGGACGCAGGAGCATCGCGACCGCGATCTGTGGTGCGCTGGCCGCCGGCGGGCTCGCAGCCGCCGGTGTGACCGCGCTGGAACCTGAGGCGGCCTCCGCCTCCAGTCACCGCGAAGCCCCCCTGATCTCGGGGACCCCGCAGTACGACAACACCGACGTGTACGCGTTCGTCAGCCCGGACAAGCCGGACACGACGACCATCGTCGCGAACTGGATCCCCTTCGAGGAACCCGCCGGCGGGCCCAACTTCTTCACCTTCGCCGAGGACGCCCAGTACGACCTGCGCATCGACAGCAACGGTGACGCGAAGGAAGACCTGCTCTTCCGGTACACGTTCAAGACGCACACGAAGAACGACAAGACCTTCCTGTACAACACGGGCCCGGTCGAGAGCCTCGACGACCCCGACCTCAACATCACGCAGACGTACGACCTCGAACTGATCAAGCTGAAGAACCTGAAGGCCGTGTCGAAGACCAAGGTCGCCGACGACGTGCCGGTGGCGCCGTCGAACGTCGGCAAGGCGTCGATGCCGGACTACAACACGCTGCGCAAGCAGGCGATCCACAAGCTCGCCGGTGGCGCCCAGACGTTCGCCGGTCAGGCCGACGACCCGTTCTTCCTGGACCTGCGCGTCTTCGACCTGCTGTACGGCGGGAACCTCTCCGAGGTCGGCAACGACACGCTCAAGGGCTACAACGTCAACAGCATCGCCCTCCAGGTCCCCAACAGCTTCATCACCCAGTCGCACGACCAGCCGGTCGTCGGCATCTGGTCGACGACGCAGCGCAAGAACGCCCAGGGCTACTTCGCGCAGGTCTCGCGCCTCGGCAACCCGCTGGTCAACGAGGTCGTCAACCCGCTGAAGGACAAGGACAAGTTCAACGCGTCCGCGCCGCGGGACGACGCCCAGTTCCTGGAGAACGTCACCAACCCGGAGCTGCCCAAGCTCATCGAGGCGATCTACAAGATCCCGGCGCCCGCCGAGCCGCGCAACGACCTGGTCGACGTGTTCCTCAAGGGCGTCAAGGACCTCAACCAGCCGCCGCACGTGACGCCGTCGGAGCAGCTTCGTCTGAACACGTCCATCAAGCCGGCCGCCAAGCCCAAGCGGCTGGGTGTCCTGGACGGCGACACCGCGGGCTTCCCGAACGGCCGTCGCCTGACGGACGACGTGATCGACGCCTCGCTCCAGGTCGTCGAGGGCGAACTGCTGGGCGCGAAGAACGACCTGGGTGACGCGGTCGACAAGAACGACAAGAAGTTCGAGAAGGCCTTCCCGTACGTCGCGCTGCCGACGGAGGGTTCGCGCGGCCCGCTCGCCAAGGGCGTGGACGGCGGCAACGACGTCCGCAGCCAGCTGGGCGACGCGCTCCAGCCGGCAGGCACCCAGGGCTCGGACGACATGCGCCTGATCGCCGCGTCCGCCGGGGCCGGGGCGGGCGGCATCGTCCTGATCGGCGCGGCCCTCATGTGGTGGCGCCGCATGCGGAACCGGGCGTACTGACCCGCTCCGTTCCCACCGACCGGCGCGGCCCGTCCCCCGTCCCCCACGGCACGGGCCGCGCCTCTCCCCACCACACCCGCACCCGCACCCGCACAGCCGACTGAGGAGAGGTCATGCCTCCGCGTACGACCGACAGCGCACCGGAGAGGCGCGACGACGACCACCCGCGCCCCGACCAGGGCGGGGGCGCGGCTACCGAAGCGGGCGACGGGCTGCGCCCGGACTCAGCCGGCGGCACAGAAGGCGGGACAGGGGGCGGGCACGACACCGACCCGGTTCCCGGAGCTGTGAGCACCGGAAGTGCGGACTCTCCCGGCACGGAGGCTCGCGCCGCGAACGGCACCGGCCCCGGCACCGGCACCGGCACCGGCACCGAAAGCACGCCCGGCACCCACGACCACGACCGTCCCCGCGCCGGGAACGGATCCGCCGCCGAAGGCGGTCCTGACGGGCACGGCGGCTCCGGCCCTCGCCCCGAGGACGACACCGGCGTCGACGAGCGCGTGGTCGCCGTGCGGCGGGCCGCTGATGGCGGGCGGCGCTGGCGGGCCGCTCATCTGGCCGGGTGCGCCGCGCTGCTGGCCGTCGCGCTGACGGGTGGGGCCGTCGCCTTCGGGAGTGTGGGAGGCGGTCGCGCGGGGGCCGGGGTCGAGGCCGTGTCCGCCGGTGGGGCGCCGGCGCCCGGCGTGCTGGCCCGCGGTGATCTCGACTCGGGGATCGGGTCCCTCCAGAAGCATCTTCGCGCCCAGCCCAGGGACTTCGGCAGCTGGGCCACCCTCGGGCTCGCCTACGTCGAACAGGCCCGGACGAACGGCGACCCCTCGCGCTATCCACAGGCCGAGCGGGCGCTGAAGCGGTCCCTGGAGCTGGACCCGGGCAACGACCAGGCTCTCGCCGGCCGTGCCGCCCTCGCCGCCGCCCGGCACGACTTCACCGGCGCGCTGAAGGACGCCGACCGGGCCCTGGAGCAGAACCCCTACAACGAACGCGCCCTGTGCACCCGTATCGACGCCCTCGTCGAACTCGGCCGCTACGAGGACGCCGAGAAGGCCGCCCGCACCGCCGACAGCAGGCGGCCCGGCGTGCCCGTCTTCACGCGGTACGCGTACGTGAAGGAGCTGCGCGGCGACGTCCGTACGGCGCGTGACGTGCTGGAGCGCGCCCTGGAAGCCGCCGGCTCGCCCGCCGACACCGCGTACGTGGCCACCGCCCTCGGACAACTCGCCTGGAACCAGGGCGAGTACGAGACGGCCCTCGGCCACTACGCCCGTGCCCTCGCCGCCGACGAGGACTACCTCCCCGCCCTGGAGGGCCGCGCCCGTGCCCAGGCCGCGAACGGCGAACGGGAGGCCGCCGTCGAGGGACTGGAACAGGTCGTCGCCCGCTTCCCGCTGCCCGGCCCGCTCGTCGCCCTCGGGGAGCTGTACGAGGACCGCGGCACCGACGGCGACCGGGCGAGGGCGGGCGACCAGTACGCCCTCGTCGACGCCTGGACGTCCCTCGCCCGCGCGGGCGGTGTCAACGCCGACCTCGACTCGGCGATGGCCGCCGCCGACCACGGCGACAAGAAGGCGGCCCTGCGCGCCGCCCGCGCCGAGTGGAACCGCCGGCACAGCGTGCACACCGCCGACGCCCTCGCCTGGGCCCTGCACGTCAACGGCCGCGACGAGGAAGCCCTGCCGTACGCCCGCCGCGCCACCGCCACCGGCTACCGCAACGCCGGCTTCCTCTACCACCGGGGCGTCATCGAACGTGCCACCGGGAACGAACGCGAGGCCCGCGACCACCTGAGGGCCGCGCTCGACCTGAACCCCGGCTTCTCGCCGCTCGGCGCCCGCGAGGCCCGTACCGCGCTCAAGGACCTGGAGGGGAGCCGGTGACCCCGCGCCGCCTGTTCGCGTCCGGCGCCGCCGTCCTCACGGCTGCCTGCGCGCTCACCCTGCTCCCCGCCGGCGCGGCGAGCGCCCACCCGCTGGGCAACTTCACCGTCAACCGCTACGACGGCCTGGTCGCCGCCCCCGGCGAACTCCGGGTCCACCACGTCGAGGACCTCGCCGAGATCCCGGCGACCCAGGCGGGACCGGACATCGAGCGGCTGGGCATGACCCTGTGGGCCCGCGAGCGGTGCGCCGCGGCCGCCGCGGACAGCGAGGTCACCGTAGACGGACGCGGCACCCCGCTCACCGCCGAGCGCAGCCACGCGCGCGTGCGGCCCGGGCAGGCGGGGCTCGACACACTCCGCGTGGAATGCGAACTGACCGCTCCCCTCCCGACCGGCGAGTCGGACAGGGCCGTGTCACTCGGCTTCCGGGGCGCGGGCACCTCCTCCGGCCCTGGCTGGCGGGAGATCACGGCCCGGGGCGACCGCATGACGCTCACCGAGTCGGACGTACCGGAGAAGTCGATCTCGGCCGAACTGACTCGTTACCCCGAGGAGTTGCTCTCCTCCCCGGCCGACACCGCGACCGCCGCCCTGCGCGTGCGCCCCGGCGGTGCGGCCCTGGCCGAGGAGGAGTCGGACGCCCCCGCCGCCTCCGTGCTGCCGCGCGGCGCCGACCGCTGGACGCGGGCCCTGGACGACCTGGTCGCCCGGCACGACCTCACCGCGGGCTTCGCCGCGCTGGCCCTGCTCATCGCCGTCGTCCTCGGCGCGATGCACGCGCTCGCCCCCGGCCACGGCAAGACCATCATGGCCGCGACGGCGGCGGCCCGGGGCGGCCAGGCCCGGATGAAGGACGTCCTGCCCATGGCCGCCTCGGTGACGGTCACCCACACCCTGGGCGTGGTCGCCCTGGGCCTCCTGGTCACGGCCGGTTCGGCGGCGGCTCCCTCGGTGATCGCCTGGCTCGGCGTCGCCAGCGGGATCCTGGTGACCCTGGCGGGCGCGAGCCTGGTCCGCCGCGCCCTGCGCAACCGCGCGCCCACCCACCACCACGGCCATGGCGGCCACACCCACACGCACGACGACGAGAGCCACAGCCACACGCACGACCACCATCACGGCCACGACCACCCGCACGACAAGCACCACGACCACGACCACCCGCACGACCACACCCACCCCCACTCCCACCCGCACACGATCGAGCACACCCACGGCGGGTTCACCCACTCCCACCCCGTCGCCCCCACCCTCCGCGGCACGATCCTCATGGGCTTCGCGGGCGGCCTCGTGCCCAGCCCGTCCGCCGTGGTGGTGCTCGTCGGCGCCGCCGCCCTCGGGCAGGCCTGGTTCGGTCTGCTGCTCGTCGTCGCGTACGGCGTCGGGCTCGCGCTCACCCTCACGGCCGCCGGGTACGCCGTCGTCAAGGCGGGCAGCGGCATGACCCGGCTCCTGGACCGGCGCCCCCGCTGGACGGCGGGCAAGCTGGCGACCCTGGTGCGCCGGACCGCCCCGCTCGGCTCGGCCTTCGCCGTGGTGGCACTCGGGGCCGGACTGGTGTTCAAGGGGGCGGCATCCGCGCTGGGCTGAGTTACGTTCGTGAGGAAATCCGACGTCATGGGGAAGACAGACCTCGTGGAGATTTCGCCCGGCTGCGAATGGGGGCGCCGTGTCCGAAGAACCGGGCCATGAGCGTGTGATCGCGGGCCGCTACCGGCTCCTGGCACCGCTCGGCGAGGGCGGTATGGGGACGGTGTGGCGCGCCCGCGACGAGGTGCTGCACCGCGAGGTCGCCGTCAAGGAGGTGCGTGCCCCGGCCGGGCTGGGGGGCGACGACGTACGGCGGATGTACGCCCGGCTGGAGCGGGAGGCGTGGGCGGCGGCCCGCGTCGCCAACCGGAACGTGGTCACGGTGTACGACGTGGCGACGGACGGCGGCCGGCCGTGGATCGTCATGGAGCTGGTCCGCGGGCTCTCCCTGGCGGAGATCCTGGACGCCGAGGGCCCGATGCCGCCGCAGCGTGCCGCGCACATCGGCGCCGAGGTGCTGGCCGCGCTGCGGGCCGCGCACGAGGCCGGGGTGCTGCACCGGGACGTGAAACCGGCCAACGTGCTGATCGCGAACGACGGCCGGATCGTGCTCACCGACTTCGGCATCGCCATGGTCGAGGGCAGCTCCGCGCTGACCATGACCGGGGAAGTCATCGGCTCGCCCGAGTTCCTCGCCCCGGAGCGGGCGCTCGGCCGCACGCCGGTCCCGGAGTCCGACCTGTGGTCGCTCGGTGTCCTGCTGTACGCGGCGGTCGAGGGCCACTCGCCGTTCCGTCAGGACACCCCGCTGAGCACGCTGCGCGCGATCGTCGACGAGGAGTTGCCGCCGCCGCGCCGGGCCGGTCCGCTGGCCCCGGTCATCGAGGGGTTGCTGCGCAAGGATCCCGCGCAGCGGCTGCCGGCGGGGCAGGCCGAGCAGGACCTGCGGGTCATCGGCGCGGGCGGCTCGCCGCGCGCGGACACCGTACGGGCGGTGCCGTACCCGCCGACGGTGGCGGCCCACCCGGAGCCCTCTCCCACGCCCCCGATGCCCTTCCCGGGGCAGCCGGCGCCGTCCGGTTCCGGTGCGACGACGACGGCGACCGGACGGGACCGCGACCGCCGGGCCGGCCGGGTGCTGGTCGCGGGCGTGGTCGCGCTGGCGCTCGCAGTGGGCGGGCTGACGTACGCGCTGCTGAACAACGGGGACGGCGACGGGAACGGCGACCGGGGTGCCGGGGCGAGTACGCCCGCCGAGACCAAGGATCCGCCGCGGAACACCGGGAGCGGGAAGTCCAGTCCTTCCCCGACGCCGAGCGAGAGCGAGAGCGAGGAGAGCAGTCCGCCGCCGCAGTCGGTGCGGGTCGGCCTGGACGGCACGCGCACGGACTACGCGGGCCCGTGTCCGCCGCCGAGCGCCCGGGCACCGAGGTTCACGGCGACGTTCACGGTGGGGCGGCTGCCGGCCGAGGTGAGCTACCGCTGGGTGACGGAGGACGGCTCGGTGCTGGACGGTGGCTGGAAGACGCTGTCGTTCCCGGAGGGCGACGGCCGTACGAAGCAGGACGCGGTGACCGTGACGACGGACGCGGAGACCGGGACGTTCGAGAACGAGATCGGTGTCGAGGTGCGGGAGCCGGTGCGGACGACGTCCGAGTCGGTGCCGTTCTCGATCACGTGTGAGACGGAGACCCCGACGGGCGGGGCCTCCCCTTCTCCTTCGGACACGGGTTCGGACGGGGGTTCGGACACGGAGTCGGACACGGACTCCGGCTGAGCGGTCAGTCGTTGGCGTTGAGCACGGGCAGATAGCCGCCCGACTGGCCGGGTGCCTTCGGGTGGTACGACTCGCCGATGTTGAGCCAGTTGACGCTGTGCAGCCAGGAGTCGCCGGAGCAGATCTCGTGGCCGGTGAAGGTGCCGCGTACGTCGCCGAAGGTGAAGCCGTGGTTCGCGGCGCGCTTGGCGATGGCGGTGTTGAGGTGGTCGGAGGCGTCGTTGATGGCCTTGCGCTTGGCCTCGGACAGGCCGAGGCAGGTGGCGCCGAGCTTGTAGAAGCGGGGGTAGCCGAGGACGACGACGTGGGCGTTGGGTGCCTTGGAGCGGATCGCCGAGTACACGCTGTCGAGCTTGCCCGGCAGCGTGGAGTCGACGTACGCCCGTGCGGTGTCGATGCGGGAGACGCAGGCGCTGTCGGACTGGGTCACACAGGTCGTCATGACGTCGGCGAATCCGGCGTCGTTGCCGCCGACGCTGATGGAGACGAGGCCGGTGGCGCTGCTCAGCGGGCCGAGTTGTCCGGACAGAACATCACCCGTTCGGGCGCCGGAACAGGCCGTGAAATCGAAGGTGGAGGGTGAGTGGGCGGCGGCCCAGAGGTAGGGATAGGCCTTCGTGCTGCGCTTGCAGTCGCCGCTCGAGGTGATGTAGCTGCCGGCGCCCACTCCGGAGGAGTAGGAGTCACCGAGCGCTGCGTAGCCGCCAGTTGCGGCCAGTGAGGACGCCTGCGCCGTGGCTGCCCCGGTGAGGGCGGTGCCGACGGCGAGGAGGAGCGAGCCCACGAAGGCGACAAGTCGGGAACGTCTCATGGAACCTCCCTTAGCAGGATCTCTGCCACAACTGTCGTAGCAGCTACGCGTGTTGACAGGAAGTGTCCATGCCAAGCCTTTTCGGTCGTTGGGGGGCGCACACGGCGCATTCACCTCACGTCTTGTCACACCCCGAGCGCCTCTTGTTACGTGCCCATGACAGATTTGTTGACTAGTGCTCAACTCCTTGTTCTACGCCGGTAGATGGCCGACGCTTTACTCCGGCCGAGAGCGGAACGCGACGCTCCCGGCCGTGTGCGCGAGCACGCGCACATCCCCCACATGACGCGCGCCCCACCCAGGCGCGCGCCGCCTAGAGGAGGACTCCCTCGTAATGGCACAACTGCGTAGCAAGAGACTCGGGTTCGCCGCGATCACCCTGTCGGCGGCCACCGCCCTCGTGGGCGGGCTCACCGCCCTCCCCGCCCAGGCCGCCGCTCCCGCCGAGGGCCGGGTGCTCGCCGCGGACTCCCCTGCCGCGATCAAGGACAGCTACATCGTCACGCTCAAGAAGAGCGCGGGCGTGAAGGCGTCCTCGGCCGCGGGCAAGGACCTCGTCGAGGAGTACGGCGGGTCCGTGCGCAAGACGTTCGGCAAGGCGCTGAACGGCTACTCCGCCGCCCTCTCCGCCACCGAGGCCAGGCGCCTCGCCGCCGACCCGGCGGTGGCCTCGGTCGAGCAGAACCAGCGCGTGCGGCTCTCCGCCACCCAGACCAACGCCCCCTGGGGCCTGGACCGCATCGACCAGACCTCGCTCCCGCTCTCCGGCACCTACACCTACCCGGACAGCGCGGGCAGCGGTGTGACGGTCTATGTGATCGACACCGGTGTGCGCATCACGCACCAGCAGATCAGCGGCCGTGCCGCGCACGGTTACGACGCCGTCGACGGCGACAGCAACGCCTCCGACGGCAACGGCCACGGCACCCATGTGGCCACCACGATCGCGGGCTCGACCTACGGCGTCGCCAAGAAGGCGAAAATCGTGGGGGTGCGGGTGCTGAACAACAGCGGCTCCGGCACCACGGCCGGTGTGATCGCGGGCATCGACTGGGTGACGAAGAACCACTCCGGCCCCTCGGTCGCCAACATGTCGCTCGGCGGCGGCGCCTCCGCCGCCCTGGACACGGCGGTCCGCAACTCCATAGCCAGCGGCGTCACCTACGCCGTCGCCGCGGGCAACAGCAGCACCACCGCCTCCTCGTCCTCCCCGGCCCGGGTCGCCGAGGCGATCACCGTCGGCGCCACCACCAGCACCGACGCCAAGGCGAGCTACTCCAACTACGGCTCGGCCCTGGACATCTTCGCCCCCGGCTCCTCCATCACGGCCGGCTGGCACACCAGCGACACCGCGACCAACACCATCTCCGGCACCTCGATGGCGACCCCGCACGTCGCGGGCGCGGCGGCGGTCTACCTGGCGGGCCACACCTCCTCCACCCCGGCCCAGGTCGCCTCGGCCCTGGTCGGCGGCGCCACCACCGGCAAGGTCACCAGCGCGGGTTCGGGCTCCCCGAACCGGCTGCTGAAGCTCGTTCCGTAACCGGAACGGACACCAGCACAAACACCAGCACCTGAACAACCGTTCCCCGGAGGCTCGACACGCTTCCGGGGAACGGTTGTTTCCGTCACCGGAACCTCTCAACTCCCGACCCACGAAGCACATCCCGCAACGCCCAAACCAACAAAAACGTGAGGGGCCGTTCCAGGTCTTGCCATACGGGTTCAATCGTCAATACCGTCATACATCTCACCCGCATCGGTCCGTCAGTACGCGGCTCTAGGGGAGGGCTCAAGGACCGCGACGGCCGACGCGGGGCGCGGTAGGGGGGTGCCGTGCTCGGTGACCGCAACTGTCTCCGGGCCGTGCCGCGCGGTCGGCTGCCGTTTTCCGCCGTCGACCAGCTTTGCCAGCTCACCCGGCGTGCCCGAAGCTCCATCTCGGCGTGCCACGGGTGAGAACCCCCCTTTCGAACCGGATTGGATCCGGACTGCCCTGGGGGGGCGGTCCACCGGACGAGAGGGACCAGACTCGTGAGCTCAGTTCTGCAACCGGCCGCGGCGGAGCAGCATCCGCCGACCGCCGGGAAGTACCGGCCCGTCTCCTCTCACCTGGCCATAGCGCCGCCGGTGAGCGTGGTCATCCCGGCCATGAACGAGGCGGAGAACCTTCCGTACGTCTTCAAGACCCTGCCCGACTGGATCCACGAAGTGGTCCTGGTCGACGGCAACTCCACCGACGACACCGTCCAGGTGGCCCGTGAGCTGTGGCCCGACGTCAAGGTCGTCGAGCAGCGCGGCAAGGGCAAGGGCGACGCCCTGATCACCGGGTTCCAGGCGTGCACCGGCGACATCATCGTGATGGTCGACGCGGACGGCTCGGCGGACGGCAACGAGATCGTGTCGTACGTCTCCGCCCTGGTCTCCGGCGCGGACTTCGCCAAGGGCTCCCGCTTCGCCAACGGCGGCGGCACGGACGACATGACCTTCATCCGCAAGCTCGGCAACTGGGCGCTGTGCACGGTCGTCAACCGCAAGTTCGGCGCCCGCTACACCGACCTGTGCTACGGCTACAACGCGTTCTGGCGGCACTGCCTCGACAAGATCGACCTCGACTGCACCGGCTTCGAGGTCGAGACGCTGATGAACATCCGGGTCGTCAAGGCCGGGCTCAAGGTGCAGGAGATACCGAGCCACGAGTACCTGCGCATCCACGGCACCAGCAACCTGCGGGCCGTGCGCGACGGGCTGCGCGTGCTCAGGGTGATCCTCCAGGAGCGGTCCAACCGCCGGGCGCTGCGCCGCCGTTCGGACCGGTCGCCGATGCTCGACTCGGTCCGGGGAGAGGTGTCTTGAGCGGTCCCGGCATCTCCGTCGTGATCTGCGCTTACACCGAGGACCGCTGGGAGGACATCCTCGCGGCGGTCTCCTCGGTACGGGCGCAGTCACGGCCGGCCCTGGAGACGCTGCTGGTCGTCGACCACAACCACGCCCTTCTGGACCGTCTCGGCAAGGAGTACAAGGAGGCCGACGACGTGCGGGTGCTCGCCAACGCGGGCCCCCGCGGCCTGTCCGCCGGCCGCAACACCGGAATCGCGGCCGCCCGCGGCGAGGTCGTCGCCTTCCTCGACGACGACGCCGTGGCCGAGCGCGACTGGCTGCTGCACTTCGCCGAGGCGTACGCCGACCCGCGCGTGATGGCGGTCGGCGGGCGCACGGAGCCGGTCTGGGCGTCGGGGCGGCGGCCGGACTGGTTCCCCGAGGAGTTCGACTGGGTGGTGGGCTGCACCTACCGGGGCCTGCCGCGCGGCCGGGTCCGGGTGCGCAACGTGCTCGGTGGCAACGCCTCGTTCCGCCGCGGTGCCTTCGACGCGGCGGGCGGCTTCGCCACCGGCATCGGCCGGGACGGCGACAAACGCCCGCTGGGCTGCGAGGAGACGGAACTGTGCATCCGCCTCAGCCGGGCCCGGCCCGACGCGGTGCTGCTGATCGACGACCGGGCGGTGATCCACCACCGGGTGCCCGAGGCCCGCGAGCACTTCCGCTACTTCCGCACGCGCACGTACGCCGAGGGCCTGTCCAAGGCCCTGGTGGCCCGGAGCGTCGGCACCGACAAGGGACTGGAGTCCGAACGCCGGTACGCCACCCGGGTGCTGCCGGCCGGGGTGGCCCGGGGGCTGCGGGACGCGCTGCTGGCCCGGCCGGGCGGTGCCGGGCGGGCGGGGGCGATCGTCGCCGGGGTGCTGACGGCGGCGGGCGGATACGTGGTGGGCAGCCTGCGGGCCCGCCGGGGCGGCACCACGTTCTCGGTGCCCGAGGTCCCGGCCGCCGAGGCCGCGGGCCCGCCGGCGCCTGCCGAGGGGGCGGCGCTGGAAGGGGCGGGTCCGTGAGTGACGTGCGCGTACCGATCCTCATGTACCACGCGGTCGCGACCGATCCGAACGACGCGACCCGCGATCTGTCCGTGACCCCCGAGGCGTTCGCCGAGCAGATGGCGGTGCTCGCGGACCGGGGTCTCACCCCCGTCACCACCGCCGGGCTGGCGGCGTGCTGGCGCTCCGGCGGCGCGCTGCCCGCGCGGCCGGTCCTCATCACGTTCGACGACGGCTACGAGGGTGTGCACCGGCACGCCCTGCCCGTGCTCGCCAAGCACGGCTTCCCGGCCACCCTGTTCGTCTCGACCGGGTGGATCCAGGGGCCCTACGACACCGGCGGCGGCCTGGACACCATGCTGGACTGGGACCAGGTCCGCGAGCTCGCGGCGGCGGGCGTCGAGATCGGCGGGCACAGCCACAGCCACCCGCAGCTCGACCAGGTCTCCGACGCCACACTGCGGTTCGAGCTGATCCACTGCAAGGAGATCGTCGCGGACCAACTGGGCACCGTACCGGCCTCGTTCGCCTACCCCTACGGCTACTCCAGCCGCCGGGTCCGGCAGGCGGTGCGCGAGACCGGGTACGCCCAGGCACTCGCCGTCGGCAACGGCCTCGCGCGCCGGGCGCAGGGGCCGTACGCCCTGCGGCGCGTGACGGTGCGCCGCAGCACGGGCACCGACGAGTTCGAGCGGGTGGTCGAAGGCCGCGCGATCGCCCGTACGTTCGCCAGGGACCGTGCCCTGACCAAGGGGTACGCCGTGGTCCGCAGGACACGCCAGGCACGCCGGCTGGTCTCCCGCCTCACGGCCTGACCCGCACCTGGGAAAACGCCGCGTGCGCACCGGGAAACCGGGTGCACGCGGCGTCCTCGTGCCGGATCATGGCGGCATGTCTGGAAACCCGCACGAGGCGCTGCCGATCCGGCTCAACGTCGACGACTCCGACTCCCCGTCCGATGTCGTCGACGCGCTGTTCCTCGGCCGCTTCGCGACGGGCGAGCAGCCGTACTCCCACGCGGTGAACATCGACCGCGTGCGCTCCGGGGCGACGCTGATGCCGCCCGGCGCCCGCGTGCTGCGGGCCGCCCGGGACGACGACCGCAGCGCGACACTCGCGGAGGGCGACGGGTGGACGCTGCTGATCTCCCGCTGGAACCGGGGCGCCGACGTCACGGTCACGGCGACCAGCGCCGAGCTGGCGGAGAAGGTTCTCGACCAGGCCACGGACGGCGCGGCGGACGAACCGGAACCGCAGCCGGAGAACGTCACGATGGGCTTCTGGTACGTCTCCCCGCGCCGCGGCCCGCACCGCACCACGCGCCAGATCTCGGCGGGCACCTGGGACGAGGTCCGGCCCAACTACACGGCGCCGGTGGCGGACGCGATGGACCGCCTGATGAAGACGACCCCCGAGGACATCTCGGGCCGGCTCCTCCTCCTGCACGGCCCGCCGGGCACCGGCAAGACGTCGGCGCTGCGCACCCTCGCCCGTTCCTGGCGGGACTGGTGCCAGGTGGACTGTGTCCTGGACCCCGAGCGGCTGTTCAGTGACGTCGGCTATCTGATGGACATCGCGATCGGCGAGGAGGACGCGGCGGGCAAGGGCCGCTGGCGGCTGCTGCTCCTGGAGGACTGCGACGAGCTGATCCGCGGCGAGGCCAAGCACACGGCGGGCCAGGCGCTGTCGCGGCTGCTGAACCTGACGGACGGGCTGCTCGGCCAGGGCCGCAACGTCCTGGTCGGGGTCACGACCAACGAGGACCTGGAGCGCCTGCACCCCGCCGTCGTCCGGCCCGGCCGCTGTCTCGCCCGGATCGAGGTGGGTCCGCTGACCCGCTCGGAGGCGGTGGGCTGGCTGGGCCGCGAGGACGGCGTCGGCCGCGAGGGCGCGACGCTGGCCGAGCTGTACGCGCTGCGCCGGGGCACGTCCCCGACGGCCCTGCCGGAGCCGCGCGGGGACGCCGACGCGGGGCTGTATCTGTAGGGCGGTGTTTTGATGGGTGTATGACCCTGTTCGTGGGCACGTCCGGGTGGCAGTACAAGGACTGGCGGGACGTCCTGTACCCGCCCGGGCTGCCGATGCGGCTCTGGCTGGAGGAGTACGCGGGGCACTTCGCCACCGTCGAGATCAACAACGCCTTCTACCGGCTGCCGGCCCGGGAGACGTTCGAGGACTGGCGCGGCCGGGTGCCCGCGGACTTCGTGGTCGCGGTCAAGGCGAGCCGCTATCTGACCCACATCAAACGGCTCAAGGACCCCGAGGAGCCGGTCGGCCGCCTGATGAGCCACGCGGCGGGCCTGGGTGACCGGCTCGGGCCGGTCCTGCTCCAGCTCCCGCCCAACCTGCGCGCCGATCCCGGCCTGCTGGACGCCTGCCTGGCCTGCTTCCCCGCCTCGACGCGGGTCGCGGTCGAGCCCCGTCACGAGTCCTGGTGGACGCCGGAGGTCCGCGCGGTCCTGGAGTCCCGGCAGGCGGCCCTGTGCTGGGCCGACGTCCTGGCCCGCCCCGCGACCCCGCTGTGGCGCACCACCGACTGGGGCTACGTCCGCTTCCACCAGGGCCGCGCCCGGCCCTGGCCGCACTACGGCCGCCGCTCCCTCGCCACCTGGCTCGACCGCATCGCCACGACCTGGCCCGCCGGCGAGGACGTCTACGCGTACTTCAACAACGACCCGGGGGGCGCGGCGGTGGAGGACGCGATGACGTTCGCACGGCTGGGGAGATCGGCGGGCCTGGAGATCACACGAACGCCCGAGCGTCTGGCGCGGGCCGGCTGAGCGACGCCCTGTCCTCCGGGTAAGCCCTACTCCCCGTAAGCCGCCCGCAGGGCGTCCCGTACCGCGGCGAGTGCCACGTCCTCCCCCTGCCCGAGCCTTCGGGCCCGCTCCACGTACGCCTGGGCGGCGGCCGCCAGTTCCCGGTCCGCCGCCGAGCCGGCGGCGGCCACGAACGTGCCGTGGCGGCCCCGCGTCTCGATCACGCCGTCCGCCTCCAGCGCCCGGTACGCCTTGGCGACCGTGTTCGCGGCGAGCCCCAGCGACTCGGCCAGCCCCCGCACGGTCGGCAGCCGGTATCCCACCGGCAGCTCCCCCGAACGCGCCTGCTCGGAGATCCGCGCCCGCACCTGCTCGTAGGGCGGAGCACTGTCGTCGATGTCGATCTTCAAGGTCACAGGCCGATTGTCCCGTACCCGACGGAAAATGGGAGGCACCCGGCGTGCGCCCCCGCGTAACGTGCGCCTCCATGACCGTGATCGTGCGCGACCTGCGACCCGATGTCCGAGCCGACGCCGAGGGGTTCTCCCGGACCCGCCGCCTTGCCCTGCCCTACATGCTGTCCACGCCCGAGTCCGTGGTGCACACTCTGACCGGCGCCCACCCGGACGCCCATTTCGGGCAGCTCGTCGCGGAGGAGGACGGCGAGATCATCGGCACGGCCCAGATCAGCGTCGCCCACGAGAGCCCGGAGCCCGGCCAGGGCTCCGCCAACATCTACGTGCGCCCCGACCGCACGCGGCGCGGCGCCGGTTCGCTCCTGCTGCGCACCGCCGAGGAGCGCCTGGCGGGGCTGGGCGTGCGGAAGCTGTTCGCCTGGGTGCTGGACGAGCCGGACAACGTCGCCTTCGCCGAGCGGCACGGTTTCCGGGCCAGCCGCTCCGCCTACTTCCTGCGCCTCGACCTGGCAGGCGGCACGCTGCCGCCGCGCGAGGACCCGCCGGCCGGCATCGAGCTGCGCACGGCCTCCGACTTCGCGGACGACCCGCGCCCGGTGTTCGAGCTGGACGCCGAGACGGCGTCGGACGAACCGGGCGACATCGAGGCCGAGTTCACGGACTACGAGGCCTGGCTGGAACAGAACTGGAAGCACCCGCTCCTCAACCGCGAGCTGACCACCGTCGCGGTCGTCGACGGCCGCCCCGCCGCCTTCAGCGTGGCGCACACGGACGGCAGCCGCTACGGCACCGCCATGACCGGCACGGCCCGCCCCTTCCGCGGCCGGGGCCTGGCGAAGCTCGCCAAGAACGACTCCCTGCACCGGGCGCGTGCCGCGGGGTACACGGAGGCGTTCACGGGCAACGACACCGGCAACGAGCCGATGATCGCCATCAACAAGTGGTTCGGTTACGAGATCTGTGCGAAGGAAGTGCGCTATGTCCGCGAACTCGGCTGACGGGTCCGGCCGGCTGGACGTCGTGCTCGTCAAGGCGGGCCGTACGAAGATCCGGTACGCCGGCGAGCTCCTGACGGACGACGGCACCCGTGTCGCGGTCCGCGCCCCGTGGGCGGGCAGCGGCGTCCGCGACTTCGGCTTCGTCCGCTTCGAGCCGGGGGACGTCTTCACGGAGTACTACTGGCGTGACCGCTGGTACGCGGTGAAGGAGGTCCGCTCCGCCACGGGCGCGCTGAAGGGCTGGTACTGCGACATCACCCGCCCCGCCGCGCGCTCCGGCCCCGAGCTGGTCGTGGAGGACCTCGACCTGGACCTGTGGGTCTCCGCGGACGGCACGGACGTACGGCGCCTGGACGAGGACGAGTTCGCCGACAGTGGGATCGGCGAGACGGACCCCGAGGCGGCGGCTGCCGCGCTCGCCGCGCTCGACGAACTGGAGTCACTGGCCCGCGGCGGCGATTTCACCGCGCTCCTGGCCTGAACCCTCCCCGTTACGCCGTCACGGCCACCACCGCGTACCGCTCGTCCGTCACCTCCCGGCCCCACAGCAGCGGATCGCCGGACAGCCGCTCCACCCTCACCTGCCCGGCGATCGGCGCGAGAAGGCCGGTGAGCCGCTCCGCCGGTATCCCGACCGGCCCGGCCGTCCCCCACACGCCCTCGACCAGCACGAGCCGCCCTCCCGGCCGCAGCAGCCCGGCCCAGTGCCGCAGGGCGCGGCCGGGGTCGGGCAGGGCCCACAGGACATGCCGGACGAGCACGGTGTCGAAGCGCTGTTCCCCGACCGGCGGCGCCGCCGCGTCACCGACGAGGAACACCGCGTCACGCCCGGCCAGCTTCTGCCGGGCGAGCGTCACCATCGCCGGGGAGAGATCCACGCCCGTCACCCGGTGCCCCTGCTCGGACGCGAGGAGCGACAGACTGCCGGTGCCGCAGCCGAGATCCAGGACGTCACCGGCCCGCCCGGGCAGCCAGGAGCGCAGTCGCGCGGCCCAGGCCCGGCGCACCTCCGGGTCGCGCAGTCCGTGGTCCGGCTCCGCGTCGAAGCCGGCGGCCCGCGCGTCCCAGTCCATGTCGGCGCCGGTGTTCGCCGAGGTCGTCCCGTCACTGTCGTTCGCCATGTGCCCAAGAGTGACACCCGCCACTGACACTCGAATCGTGACAGCCGCCACTGACAGACCAGGAGCGATGAGGAACTCTCCCCCGAAAGGTCTACCTCCGTGAGAACGCGGAACCCGGTAGACCCTTAAGGAGGCAGCCATGCGCCGTGTGACCGTGCAGAAGCCCCTGAAGAAGACGGACGTCCGCCGGGCCCGCGAGGAGGCCGACGAGCGCCCCGCGGGACGCCCGGAAGTCCGCAAGGACATCGCACGCACGTGGTGGCCGGACGCCTGAGCGGCCGGTACCGGCCGTGAGACCCGTTCAGTACAGCCGCTTGCGGTAGTGGACGCGGTCGTAGGGCCCGTCCAGTCGTCGCTCCACCAACTCATAGCCGTACTTCGGATAGATCTTCTGGTTCTCCCACATCAGCGCGTTCGTGTAGAGCCTGATCTCGGGCAGCGCCAGCGCACGCGCGTGCGCGTCCACGAACCGCAGCAGCCGTCGCCCCACTCCCCCGCCGTGCGCGGTGGGGTGGACGGCGATGATGTCGAGGAAGAGATGGTCCTCGAACGCCTCGACCACGACGAGGCCGGTCACGGGCTCGCCCGTCACGAACACCTTGCCCGCGGCCACGTTCGCCGCGTGGTCCTCCTCCATGGGCTGCGGCACCCGCCCGATGCGCTCGATGTACGGACGGAAGGCCGCGTCGATCACGCCCTCGACGACCGGTACGTCGGCGGCGCGGGCCGGCCGGATCTCCTCGTCTGCCATGCCTCTCCCTGAGCTCTTGATTAGCCCTTCCTTAACGCGGCCATAAGGATCTCCCTCACCCGCCCTCAGCAGGCGATTCCACGGTTCTCAGGGGCTAGCTTCGGATCGCCCCCACGGGATCCGGCCCTCTCGGGCCGCCCCTGTCCCCACGTACCGTTTCGAGGAGTTCCCGCATGCCCGCACGCCGCACGGCAGTCACCGTCGCCGCCCTCGGCGCCCTCCCCCTCGCCCTGACCGGGCTGACCGCCACGCCGGCGGCGGCGCACGGTTCGATGGGCGACCCGGTCAGCCGGGTCTCGCAGTGCTACGCCGAGGGCCCGGAGAGCCCCACGTCGGCCGCGTGCAAGGCGGCGGTCGCGGCGGGTGGTACGCAGGCCCTCTACGACTGGAACGGCATCCGCATCGGGGACGCGGGCGGGCGGCACCGGCAGCTCATCCCGGACGGCAAGCTGTGCAGCGCGAACAACGAGCAGTTCAAGGGGCTCGACCTGGCCCGCGCCGACTGGCCGGCGACCGGGGTGCGCAACGGCTCGCACACCTTCAAGTACCGCGTGACGGCCCCTCACAAGGGCACGTTCAAGGTGTACATCACCAAGCCCGGCTACGACCCGGCCAAGCCGCTCGCCTGGAACGACCTGGACCTGGAGCGCCCGGTCGCGACGGCCACCGACCCGGCCGCGTCGGGCGGCTTCTACACCTTCTCCGGCAGCCTGCCCGAGCGTTCCGGCAGGCATCTGCTGTACGCGGTCTGGCAGCGGTCGGACAGCCCGGAGGCGTTCTACTCCTGCTCGGACGTCAGCTTCGGCGGCGGTGACAGCGCGGCCGGCGGTACGGCCCCGGCCCCGACGGCCTCCGCTCCCACCAAGGAGCAGATCGAGGCGGGCAACGACAAGTCGACGATCGAGCACCACGGGCACGGCGACGACGACCCCAGCACCTCGGCCGAGCCGGCCGCGGCCCCGAAGAGCGCCGGCCCGGACCGGCCCGCACAGGCCGAAGCCGCCCCGAACCAGCCCACGCAGGCCGAGGCCGCTCCCAACCAGCCGAAGGCGGCCGGCGCCACGGAGAACCTCGCCGAGACCGGCGGCGACAGCGGAACCCCGTACTTCGCGATCGGCGGGGCGGCCGCGCTGGCGCTCGGCTCGTCGGCCCTGTTCCTGTCGGCCCGGCGCCGGACGGTCAGCGGCGGTCGCCACGGGCGCTGACCCAGGACTCGGGGCCTGTCCGGCGGCTCAGGCCGGACAGGCCCCGAAACGTTTCCCTACACGTGCCGGCCGAGTACACGTGTCAGTCGAACGCCGACGCGCAGGTGGTGGGCCTGGCCCGCGCCGGGTCGAGGGCGTTGGCCACCTCATGGAAGGCGATCCGGTCGAACAGTCCGATGGCCACGTGCTCGGACAGGTCGGCCGGACACAGGTCCTGGAGCAGGACGTTGCGCACGTCCGGCCCGCTCAGGTACTGGCTGCGCCACGGCGTGACCACCTGGTCGTACTTGGTGGCGATGACGGTGTAGCGGACGCCTGGCACGGTGTCGCCGCCCGCGTTGAGCCGGTCGAGGAAGTCGGAGCCGGCGACTTGGTCGGCGAGGGCGGGAGTGTTCTTCGCCAACAGGTCCCCGGCGCCGGGGAAGTACGGCAGCAGGTTGGTGAAGCCGTTCAGAGTGGTGCCGTGGTTGCTGGGTGCGATGCCGACCAGGGCGTTCACCTTGGCGGCTCCGCCGAGGAACCGCAGGTAGTAGCGGGGCATCATGCCGCCCTGCGAGTGTCCGACGACGTCGGTCTCGGCGGCGCCGGTGGCGGCGAGCACCTTGTCGACGAAGTCCCTGAGCTGCCCGGCCGACTTCTCGACGGGTCCGAGGCCGTGGAAGAAGGGGACGCCTTCGAGTTGGCCGTAGTCGAGGGAGAAGACGCAGTAGCCGCGGACCTTCAGATAGGGGGCGAGGCCCAGCCAGTTGTCGACGGAGTTCCCGAGGGTGCCGTGGACGAGGACGACGGGGCGGGGATGGGCGGCGGACGGCTTGCAGGAGTAGTCGTTCCAGCCGGAGCTCGGGGCACCGGCTGTCTGGGCGGCGGCTTGGGCGGTGGTGGCGGTGACGGCCGCGGCGGTCAGCAGCAGCGCGGCCAGGGGTCTGAGCACTCGTTTCCAGGGCAGCATCGAGTGATCTCCTTGCGGCTCAAGGGAGGTGCGACGGCACGACGCCCTGTGATCCGGATCACGGGATGCTGTTCACTCGTCAAGTTACGGACGAGTAGTCAAACTGGGAAGTTACGCGTCAGTAAAAACTTCCAGTGGTAACCGGCGACGACGGCCCCGCCTGGCGCCCCTTCACCAGGCGGGCCGGATGGGCCCGCGCGGAGCGATCCGCAGCAACTGCTCCCCGAGCGCCCGCACTTCCCCCTCCCCCAGCGCGTCCCCCCATTCCCGCACGGCTTCCGCAGCCGCCTCCTCCGCCGCCCGCGTGCACTCCCACCCCCGCCCGGTCAGCACGACCAGCCGCGCCCGCGCGTCGTCGGGGTGCGGCCGCCGCTCGGCGTACCCCTTGCGCACCATCTCGTCCACGAGCTGACTGGCGGCCTGCTTGGTCACCCCGAGGTGGGCGGCCAGGTCGGTGACCGTCGCGCCGTCCGGGGCGAGCCGGGCGAAGGCGAAGCCGTGCGCGGGCCGCACCCCCTCGAAGCCGCGAGCGACCACACCCTCGTTGATGCGTTGCGTGAGCCCGCCGGCGACGGCGAGCAGGGCGGCGGACAGGGCCATGGCCTCGGAGTTCTGCACGCAAGCATTGAAACACCCTTGACGAGATGGTCAAGCGGCTTGACTATGTAGTCAAGCTGCTTGACTACTTGGAGGCCGTCATGCCCGTCGTCCGATCGTCCGAAGCCGTCACCCACGAGATCCACGGCGCCCGCTTCGTCTCGTACGCCACCCCGCGCAGCGGGAGCAAGGAGCTGTGCGCCTGGCGCGGTGAGATCCCCGCCGGTCTCAAGGCACCCGCGCACACGGTCAGCCGGGAGGAGATCTTCCATCTGCTCGAAGGCGAGCTGCTGATCACCCTCGACGGCCGCACCGAGCGGATCGCGGCGGGCGACACGGTGATCATCAACCCCGGCACCACCCTGGCCGTCGAGAATCCCACCGACCGGACCGCGTACTCCTGGGTCACCACCTCGATCGGCCTGGAGGCACGGCTCGCCGACGGCACGCGCATCGTGCCGCCCTGGGCCAACTGACGTCACGCAGGGGGATCTACGCCGCCAGTCCCCCTAGTCCCCCGGGCATCACCGCCCGCGGCCCGAACTTCGCTCGCGCGCGATCCGCGACCTCCTCGATGCGGCGGACCTTCTCATCCACGGGGTCGAAGGTCAGCTGGTGGGAGGCCTGGTCGGCGGGGTCGAGCCCCTCGGCGCGCAGGGCGATCGCGCGGACCCGGGCCCGTTGCAGGCCGAGCGCCTCGTACATGCCGTACGCGGCCCTGGTCAGGTCCGGGGAGTGCGCGGTCGGTTCGTCCAGCTTGCGGCTGCGGATGGTTGCCGAGCGGTCGGCGTAGCGCACAGTGAGGGTGAGCGTGCGGCAGACCTTCTCCAGGGCGCGCAGCCGGGCGCCGATCTCCTCGGCGGCCGACAGCAGGGCACGGCGGTGGCGGTCCGGGTCCAGTTCGTCGCGGACGAAGGGGCGTTCCGTGGCGAGGGAGCGGGAGACGGCGTTCGGGACGACCCGGCCGCGGTCGACGCCGTTCGCCTTCTCGTGCAACTCGCGGCCCGCCTTCGCGCCCACCAGCCGCTGGAGCGTGGACAGCGGCGCGGCGGCGACCCCGCCGAGGGTGTCGAGGCCGTAGTCGCCCAGCGTTCGGGCGGTCGCGGCGCCCACGCCGGGCAGGGCGGCGACGGGCTTGTCCGCGAGGAACTCCGCGATGGCGTCCTGCTCCTCGGGCACCGCACACGTCACCCCGGGCACGGCGTCGCGCAGCGCCACGCGGGCCAGCATCGGCCCGGGCCCGGCACCGATCACGCAGTCGACCCCGTACAGCGCGAGCGACCGCACCCGGATCACCGAGGCCAGTTCGAGGGCGTCCCGCCCGAAGTACCGCTCGGCGCCCCGCAGATCGGCCAGCGCCCCGTCCGGTGGCAGGGCCTGGACGACGGGGGTGAACTCCTCGAGCATCCCGAGCAGTCGGGGCAGGTCGGCCTCGCGCGTCGGAGGCAGCTGGAAACGTACGCAGAGGATGGTCATCCCGCACTCCCCGGACTCTGGTGCCACAACTTTCTTCCCACCGCGGGCCCTTCGCCCGCGGGACGCAGATCGGCCCAGGGGTGCATCTCGTACCCCGTGGACATGCGGATCTTCCGCTGCTCCATCGGATCCTGGGCCGCCGAACCAGTGGGCGCGGGCGCCCCCTCCGAACCGGCGAGCCGCCGGCGCGCGGCCCCCTCACCGTCATCGCCGGGACCGCCGGAATCCCCGGCGCCGGCCAGCCGGGCCGCGACTCCCTCCAGCCCCTCCTCCCGGCGCACCTCCAGCAGCTCCGCGAGATTCCAGGCGGCGGCGCCCACCACGCTGAGGCTGCGCGGGCCGCGCCGCTGCACCACCCCGCGCACCAGCAGCAGCCAGGAGTGGAAGACGGTGTGGGCGCAGGCGTCGTGGGAGTCGTCGAAGAAGGCGAGGTCGACCAGGCCCGTGCCGTCGTCCAGAGTGCTGAAGATGACCCGCTTGCCGGACCGGATCGGCGGCGTCTGGGTGGCCGCCTTGGCACCCGCGACCAGCACCGTCTCCCCGTGCCGGGCCTCGCGCAGCCGCCGCGCCGACACCACGCCCAGCTCGTCGAGGAACGCCCGGTGATCGTCCATCAGATTGCGCGAGGCGTCCATGGACAGCACGCCCAGCTCGGCACTGAGCCGCTCCGAGGAGGTGAGGTCGGGCAGCCCGGCCGGGGCGGTCTTCCGGCCCCCGGCCAGCGGGAGCTGGCCACCGCCCGCGCCCCGCGCGCCCCGGTGCAGCTCGGTCAGGTGCAGTTGCAGATCACGGCGGTTGGCGCCGAACGCGTCCAGCGCTCCCACCTGCGCGAGCCGCTGGGCCAGCGGACGGCTGGGTCGGCCCCGCTCCCAGAAGTCGACCAGCGAGGCGTACGGCTGACCCTCGGCGATCCGCGCCGCCTCGGCCTCACTGATGCCGTGCACATCGGAGAGCGCCAGCCGCAGACCCCATTTACCGGACACCAGTTCGATACGGTGTGCGACGCCCGACGCGTTCACATCCAACGGCAGCACGGGCACCCCGCGCCGCCGCGCGTCCGCCAGCAGCAGCCGCTTCGGATACATCCCGGGGTCATGGGTGAGCAGCCCGGCGTAAAAGGCAGCGGGATGATGCGCTTTCAGCCACGCCGACTGGTAGGTCGGTACGGCGAAGGCGACCGCGTGGGCCTTGCAGAAGCCGTACGACCCGAAGGCCTCGATGATCTCCCAGGTCCGCTGAATCGTTTCTGCGTCATACCCGTTCGCCGCCGCGTGCTGCGCGAACCACACCTTGATCCGCCCCTGCGACTCCGGATCCGACAGCCCGCGCCGCACCCGGTCCGCCTCACCGCGCCCGCAGCCGGTCATGATGTCGACGATGTCGATGATCTGCTCGTGGAAGACGACGACCCCGTACGTCTCCTTCAGCGGCTCCTCAAGATCCGGGTGCGGGTAGCGGATCGGCGCCCGCCCGTGCCGCGCCTCGATGAACGGCCGCACCATGTCGGCGGCGACCGGCCCGGGCCGGAACAGCGAGATGTCGACGACGAGATCGTGGAAGCCGGCCGGCTGGAGCCGCCCGACCAGGTCCCGCTGCCCCGGCGACTCGATCTGGAAGCAGCCGAGCGTCTCGGTGGACCGGACCAGCCGGTACGTCTCCGGATCCCCCGGCGGCAGAGCGTCCAGATCGACCCTCACCCCCGAAACCCGCTCCACTTCCGCCACCGCGTGCGCCATCGCGGACTGCATCCGCACCCCCAGCACGTCCAGCTTCAGCAGCCCGAGGTCCTCCACGTCGTCCTTGTCGAACTGCGACATCGGAAAGCCCTCGCCGCTGGTCGGCATGACGGGCGTACGCGCCAGCAGGGAGGCGTCGGACAGCAGCACCCCGCACGGGTGCATGGCCACCCCGCGCGGCAGCGCGTCCAGCGCCTCGACCAGCTCCCACAGCCTCCCGTACCTCTCCTTCTCCGCCGCCAGCTCCCGCAGCTCGGGCAGCTCCTCCAGCGCGGCGCGGGCGTCCCGCGCCCGGATATGGGGAAAGGACTTGGCCACACGGTCGATCTCGGCCGGATCCATCGACAGGGCGGCCCCCACATCACGGATCGCGTGCCGCACGCGATACGTCTCCGGCATCGCGACCGTCGCGACCCGCTCGGTGCCGAACCGGTCGATGATCGCGCGGTAGACCTCCAGTCGGCGCGCGGACTCCACGTCGATGTCGATGTCGGGCAGCACGACCCGCTCCTTCGACAGGAACCGCTCCATCAGCAGCCGGTGCTCGATCGGATCGGCGTGCGCGATCCCGAGCAGATGGTTGACGAGCGACCCCGCACCGGACCCCCGGGCGGCGACCCGGATGCCCATGTCCCGTACGTCGTCGACCACTTGGGCAACGGTCAAGAAATAAGAAGCGAAGCCGTGGTGGGCGATGATGTCCAGCTCGTGGTGCATCCGCTCCCAGTACTCCCGCCGCCGGTCGTACCCGCGCAGCACCATCCCCGCCGCCGCCCGCGAGGCCAGCGTCCGCTGGGCGGTACGGCGGTCGGCGCCGACCAGGTGCGGCTCGGGGAAGTGGACGGTACCGATCCCGAGGTCGTCCTCGGGATCGACCAGGCACTCGGCGGCCGTGGCCTCGGTCTGCTCCACCAGCCGATGAGCGGTGTCACGCCGGAACCCCGCGGCCTCCACGATCCGCTCGGCGGCATGCACCATGGCCCCCGCGTCCTTGAGCCAGGCCTCGCCGGAGTCCAGCTCCTTGGTCGGGTCGACGGGCACCAGCCGCCGCGCGGCGTCCAGTACGTCGGCGACCGGCCCCAGCCCCGGGTCGGCGTACCGTACGGCGTTGCTGAGCACGGGACGGATCCGCTGCTGGGCGGCGAACCCGACGGTCCGGGCGGCCAGCCGCAGGGAGCCGGGACCCGTGCCTTTCCGGCCATGCCAGACGGCCTCCAGCCGCAGGGCGTCGCCGTAGACCTCCCGCCAGGGCACGAGCAGCCGCGCCGCACGGTCGGGACGCCCGGCGGCCAGGGCACGCCCCACATCCGAGTCAGGCCCGAGCAGCACGGTCACGCCCTCGGCGTGATTGCGCTCCCAGGGCAGCAGGGGAGTCCCCTCCCCCTCGTGCACCGCGGAGACGAGCCGGCACAACCCGGCCCACCCACGGGCACCGTCCCGAGCCAGGAAGGTCACCCGGGGAGCCGACTCGTCGACGAAGGCGCCACCGCGCACAGGAGTCCGGCGCCGCCCCCGCCCGGCCCCGGGCTCGGGGGGCTCCGCTCCCGCCACCGCCAGATCCGCCCCGAACACCGGACGGACCCCCGCCTTCGCACAGGCCTTGGTGAACCGGACGGCACCGGCGAGTGTGTCTCGATCGGTGAGAGCCAGGGCGTCCATGCCCCGCTCGGAGGCACGCTCGGCCAGCCGCTCCGGGTGCGAGGCTCCATACCGCAACGAGAACCCGGAGACGGTGTGCAGATGCGTGAACCCCGGCACACGCACCTCCCGCACTCGTGAACCACACCGGCTCTCGAACATCTGTTCCCAGCTACCTCACCCCCACCATAGACCAATTCTCGAATGCATGTGCGACATCCGTTCGGCCCCGCCCCACCTGCGGAAACACCGGCCCGCCCCCGACCGTGGAGGCATGCCGCACCGCTCGTTCCGCGACGAGGTGAGAGACGCCGTCACCCCGCGGGCCACCCTGCTCATCGTCGGCGTGATCGCACTCCAGCTCCTGTTCATCGCCTCCTACGTGGGAGCGCTGCACGACCCGAAGCCAAAGGACGTGCCCTTCGCGGTGATCGCTCCCGGAGCCGCGTCCGATCAGGCGGTGACCCGACTGGACCGCCTGCCCGGCTCTCCCCTGGACCCCCGCGCACTGCCCGACGAGTCCACGGCCCGGAGCCAGATCACGAACCGGGACATCGACGGCGCCCTGATCATCGACCCCACCGGCACCGACACCCTCCTGGTCGCCTCCGGCGGCGGCAGGGTCCTCTCCACCACCCTGACCACCCTCGTCACCACCCTGGAGAGATCGGACAAGCGCACGTTCCGGACGGTCGACGTCATCCCGTCGGCCGCCCACGACCCCAACGGGCTCTCCTCCTTCTACCTGGTGGTCGGCTGGTGCGTGGGCGGCTATCTGGGCGCCGCGGCCCTGGCCATCAGCGCGGGAGCCAAGCCGTCGAACCCCCAGCGCGCCGCGATCCGCCTGGCGGTCATGGCCCTGGTCGCGGTCCTCGGCGGCCTCGGCGGAGCCCTCATCACCGGCCCGGTCCTCGACGCCCTCCCCGGCAGCACAGCAGCCCTCTGGGGCCTGGGCACCTTGATCATCTTCGCCGTGGGCGCGGCCACCCTGGCCCTCCAGGGCATCTTCGGCACGATCGGCATCGGCCTGGTCATCCTGCTGGTGGTGATCCTGGGCAACCCCAGCGCGGGCGGCGCCCTGCCCCCACCCCTCCTCCCACCCTTCTGGAAGGCCGTCGGCCCGGCCCTGCCCCCGGGCGCCGGCACCTGGTCAACGCGCTCGATCGCCTACTTCGAGAACAACGCCATGACCACTCCACTCCTGGTACTGGCGGCATGGGCAGTGGTGGGAGCGGCGATCACGGTGGCGGCATCCGCGACCCGCCGCAAGCGGCCGTAACGCACACGGGGAGCCGAACCCGCGCACGGGGGTGCACGGTGCCCGGCGTTGGCGCTCAGGCCGATTGGGTCCGCAGCCCGGCGGAGCGGGGTGCCGCTTCTTCGGGACGGGCGCCGCCCTCAGCGGCACGATTGCCCGCAGCCGAGGCGCACGCACGGAAGGGCGCCGTACCCCACACACGACGCGCCCGCACCCGCGCACGGCGCGAAGGGGCCGTGTCGGGGGGTGTTCGCCCGCTGCGGTTGGCGCGCCGACGGACAGCCAGTCGGCATCCGACCCCATCGCGCCGTTCCGAGGACGGACACCCCCCGACGCGGCCCCGACCCACACCCGGCGTCAGGCGCTACGCGCACCCCACCGAAGCCGCACAGGCCGCCGCAGGCACCCCGCCCAGCCACCGGAGGCCGGCGGCGAACGCAAAGTCCCGCCCCTCACACAAGGGGCGGGACTTCACAAAACCCAGAACCAGAACTCAGCCGATCTCGGTCCCGGTAGCCGACAGCGCCTCCGTCACGGGCTGGAAGAACGTCTCCCCGCCGGACGTGCAGTCACCACTGCCACCGGACGTCAGCCCGATCGCGTTGCTCCCCGAGAAGAGCGAGCCACCACTGTCACCGGGCTCCGCGCACACGTCGGTCTGGACCAGACCGTTCACGATGTCGCCGTTGCCATAGTTCACGGTGGCGTCCAGCCCCGTGACCTTCCCGTCGTGCACCTGGGTGGTCGAGCCGCTCCGCGTGACCTCCATGCCGACCGTCGCCTCGGCGGCACCCGTGATCTTCTGCGTCGAGCCGTTGTAGAGGTTCACCTCACTCGGGTGAGCCACCTCCGCGGTGTACTTGACCAGCCCGTAGTCGTCACCCGGGAAGCTGGAGTCCGCGTTGGTGCCGATCTCCTTGCCGCTGGAGTCCGACCACGTCGAGATGCCCTCGGTGCAGTGCCCGGCGGTCAGGAAGAACGGCTCGCCGCCCTTGACGACGTTGAAGCCGAGCGAGCAGCGGCCACTGCCGCCGGTGATCGCGTCACCACCGGCGATGAAGGGCTTGTACTCGCCCTTCGTCCGCTTGAGTTCGGCCTTCGCGCCGAGCCCGTCGACGACCTTCGTGAGCTTCGCCCACTCGGCCTTGGACACCGTACGGTCGGCGGTGACGACGACCTTGTTGGTCGTCGGGTCGGTCACCCAGGAGGTGCCCGGAATCGTCGCGTCCTGCTTCAGCGTGCCGCGGGCGCTCTTGAGTTCGGCGAGAGAGTTCGCCACGACTCTCGCCTTGGCTCCGGCCTTCTCGACGGCTTCGGCCGCGGCCTCGTCGAGCACGTTCACCACGAGCTTCTTGTTCTTCGTGTCGTAGTACGTGCCCGCCGCGTCGGCGCCGAGGTCCTCGGCCAGCGTCGAGGCGAGCTTTCCGGCCGCCGTGACCGACAGGGTCCGGGGTGCGGAGACCTCCGGGGTCTCGCTCGCGTTCGCAGTCTGGAAGGTGACTCCCGCGGCGACCAGTGCGGCGATACCGCCACCTGCCACGGCTGCACGCCGCTTGGGTATGCGTCGGTGCTTCAACTCGCGTCCTCCTGTGGGGGGTCGGCCCGAGAGGTTGTGGGGACCTCGCGAACCGGAAGGCTGTGTTGACGAGCGCCCACTATTCCGAGGACAACGGGGAGCACACAAGGTCGAGTTCAGGACGCGCGTAGATTACGGAACACACGCCCCCTCATTTTGACCGTCCACGGTCAAATCGGACCAACTCACACCCACTTCACGCACGTTCACACTGCAAACACTACGCGTGAGTAACGTGTGCCCACTCTGTGAGGTCTGGCCGTGGCTGGAAATCGCCTGTCTGGCCAGCTGCGGCAACTCCGTCGAAAGCCCCCGCACCCCATCAACTCCCGCCAGAACCCCCAAAAAGGGGAAACCCCCGCACGCAGTGCGTGCGGGGGCACAGAGACTCAGACTGCTACCGACCGGGACCGACCGGTCTAGTACACGCTGACCCCGTAGGCGCTCAGGGCCTCCGTGACGGGCTGGAAGAACGTCGTACCACCGGAGGAGCAGTTACCGCTGCCGCCGGAGGTCAGACCGTAGGCGACGCCGTTGCTGCCGTAGAGCGAACCGCCGGAGTCACCGGGCTCCGCGCAGACGGTGGTCTGGATCAGGCCGGAGACGATGTCCCCGCCGCCGTAGTTGACGGTGGCGTTGAGGGCGGTGACACGGCCGCTGCGCGTACCGGTCGTGGAGCCGTCGCGGATGACGGTGGTGCCCACGCTCGGGGTGGCCGCGCGCGTGATGTCCACGCCGTTCGCGGTGCCGGGACGGCTGACGGAGCCGCTGTAGCGGACGAGGCCGTAGTCGTTGCCCGGGAAGCTGGAGCCGGCTGTCGAGCCGATGACCGTGGTGCGGCCGGAGTTGGAGTACCAGGTGCCCGCGCCGTCGGTGCAGTGACCGGCGGTCAGGAAGTACTCGGTGCCGTTGCTGGCACGGACGTTGAAGCCGAGGGAGCAGCGCCAGCTACTCGCATAGATGGCGTCGCCGCCCTGGATCAGCTTGTTGAACTTGCCGGGGGTGCGCTTGATCGTGAGCGCGTCGGCGTTGGCGCCGGCCTGCTGCTTGATCTTCGCTATCTCGGCCTGGGTGACCGTGCTGTCGACGGTCAGGAGCACGCGGTTGGTCTTGCTGTCAACGGCCCAGGCGGTGCCCGGGATGTCGGCCTTCAGGAGGGAGCTGCTGGCGCTCTTGAGCTCGGTGGCGCTGAAGGTGGCGGGGGTGTCGGACGCGTTCGCGCTGGGGATCGCGATCGCGGCGGCGGCCACGAGGCCGGTGGAAACGGCGATCAGCCGGGTCCGTCTCGTAATGCCGCTGCGGGGGGTGGTGCGCTTGATCCTCACTTTTCGTTCCTCCACAAAGGAAGTCGGGGGCCCTCGTGGGGTTTCGGGCCCGTGAGGCGCAGTCCGGGACCGGCTTGTTCGGATTCCGAACCCGCCGTGCCCCTGACAAGCGCTGGGGGGAGTATTCGGCCGAACGGCCGGTAGGCGCAAGAGGGCCTTTCGGCCGCGGCCTTTTGAAGCGCTGTCACAAAGCCGCGAGATGACGGGCGATCGCACCCCTTCCGCAGCAGCACGCGAGGGATACGGGACGGGTCAGCCGCCTCAGGGGCAGCAGCAGTCGCACCCGTCGCAGTCGCAATCCCGACAGCAGCCTTCACGCTTCTTCCGGGACCACGGCCCCTCGTATTCCTTGGCGCAGCACAGCTTGCATGTGCAGCACAGCAGCCAGAACATCCCGCAGCCGGCCCAGAATCCGCGTCGTCCCCGGGGCGGCTGGGGCACCGGCGCGCCGCCACCGAAACCGCCGCCGCCGTACCCTCCTCCCCCACCTGCGTACGGGTTTCCTCCATTACCCGCGTACGGGTTTCCGCCATCGCCGGCGTACGGGTTCTGCGGACCACCGTGCGGCCCCTGGGGCGGCTGCTGCCCGTACGGGCCGCCCTGGTGTGAGGCGCACACCGGCACCGTGCCGAACGCCCGGTCCACCGAGCGCCGCAGTTCGTGCACGAGCAGCAGATGCACGAGCTTCGCGTCGGTGAACTCGGCCTCGCGCAGCGCGAGCCGCACCCCGTGCACCGCGTCGTCGGCGAGCCGCCGGGCCTCGGCGAGTGAGGTGCCGGTCGCGGCGATCGGATTCCAGGCGCCTGACGCGGCGTCAGTGTTCAGATCCTCCACGGCGTCCAGCAGGTGGGCCAGCCGTCCGAAGAGGCGTCCGGCCTCGGCGAGCGGTCCGGCGTTGCGCGGCCGGCCGGCGATGACCGCCGTGTGCGCGAAGGCGGCGGCGGTCGCGGTCTCGGTCGGTTCGGTGACCGTCAGGATCGGCGTGCCGGGCCCGGCGAGCGCCTCGACGCCGCCCTGCCGGTCCACGGCGTCGACCAGGACGGCCGTGTCGAACCCGACGGCGGAGCCGGTGCGCGCCCCCGCACGGTCCCAGCCCGCGGCGACCCGGCGTGCGGCGCGTGCGACCGGCGCGTGGGCCAGCAGTCCGTCACCGTCGGCGACGTGGTCGCGCACCTTGGCGGAGGCGAGCACCAGCGACACGGCCGCCGCGAGCCGCGCTCCCTCACCGTGCGCGACGGACGCGGTGCGCATCCCGCGCAGCGGGCACGGGCCCGCCGTGCGCCGCCCCACACCACTCGACGTGCCGGGCGTCCC
Source organism: Streptomyces coeruleofuscus (assembly GCF_039532725.1). Classification (NCBI taxonomy): domain Bacteria; kingdom Bacillati; phylum Actinomycetota; class Actinomycetes; order Kitasatosporales; family Streptomycetaceae; genus Streptomyces; species Streptomyces coeruleofuscus. Next base: position 57,289 of record NZ_BAAASE010000008.1, on the reverse strand, counting down.
CGCCACCTGAGCCTCCGTCAACACGGAGACGAGAAGCCCGTCATAGTTCGTGACGATGCGCGCGAGCTGACCGTGGTCCCCGCGCAGCGCGAGACACAGACCGCACAAATGCGCCATCCACTGGGCCGTGAGGCTCTCACCGAGCCGGTGCCGACAGGGCCTGACCATTCCGAACACGACGTCCCCCCGGTTCTCCGTACGATGTTTGGCGCCGCATGGTATCGGCCACCGCGTTCACCCGTACGCACCGCTCATCACCCGTACGCCGCGAAGAATCATATTTCACTCACAGTCAGCAGCCGTTTACGACAAGACCCTTGGGAAACACGGACTCTCGACGGATTCGCTGTGCACCAGTACCGTCACAAACCCCCCGTGCGGCGTCTATCCACTTGGCGCGCCATCCGCATCATGGACGACCATAGGGATGCGGAAAGCAAGAAAGACCGCTGTGAGAGGAGGCGTCCATGGGATCGGTACGCAAGGCAAGTGCCTGGCTTGGCCTCGTCGACGACAACGAAGACGAGCGTTACTACGACGACGACTACTCCGACGGGGCCGAGCCCGGGGAGGCCTGGGTCACCGATCCGCGCGTCAAGGTGGCCTCGGACGTCGCCGAGGAGAAGGGCCGCCGCATCGGCACGGTGACCCCGGACAGCTTCCGGGACGCCCGCGCCATCGGCGAGCTGTTCCGCGAGGGCGTACCGGTCATCATGAACCTCACGGCCATGGACGCCGCCGACGCCAAGCGCGTGGTCGACTTCGCGGCCGGGCTGATCTTCGGCCTGCGCGGTTCGATCGAGCGGGTGTCGACCCGCGTGTTCCTGCTGACCCCCGCCAACACGGAGATCGTCAACGGCGACCCGGCCGGACACCGCACGGACGGCTTCTTCAACCAGAGCTGAGGCAGGGCCGCTCACCGGCCCTGCCCCCGCGCGGGGTTCACCGGAAGGCGTCGAGTCCGGTGAGCGCCTTGCCCAGCACGAGCTGGTGCATCTCGACGGTGCCCTCGTAGGTGAGCACCGACTCGAGGTTGGTCGCGTGCCGCATCACGGGGTATTCGAGCGAGATCCCGTTGGCCCCGAGAATGGTGCGGGCCGTGCGGCAGATCTCGATCGCCTCTCGTACGTTGTTGAGCTTGCCGAAGCTGACCTGCTCGGGACGCAGGCGGCCGGCGTCCATACGCCGCCCCAGGTGATGGGCGAGCAGAATTCCCTTGTGCAGTTCGACCGCCATGTCGGCGAGTTTGGCCTGGGTGAGCTGGAAGCCGCCGATGGGCCGCCCGAACTGCTCCCGCGACTTCGCGTAGTCGACCGCGGCCTCGAAACAACTGCGGGCCGCGCCCATGGCGCCCCAGACGATGCCGTACCGGGCGTGCGACAGACAGCTGAGCGGCCCGCGCAGGCCGGTGACCTCCGGCAGTACGGCGTCGGCGGGCAGCCGTACGTCGTCGAGGACGAGTTCGCTGGTGACGGAGGCCCTGAGGGACCACTTGTGCTTGATCTCGGGGGCGGAGAACCCGGCGCTGTCCGTCGGCACGGCGAACCCGCGGATCCCGTCCTCGGTCTGCGCCCACACGACGGCGACGCCGGCGACCGACCCGTTGGTGATCCACATCTTGCGGCCGTTGAGGACCCAGTCGGTGCCGTCGCGCTTGGCGTACGTCCGCATGGCGGCCGGGTCGGATCCGTGGTCGGGCTCGGTCAGTCCGAAGCACCCGATGACCTCGCCGGAGGCCATCCGGGGCAGCCACCGCTGCTTCTGCGCTTCGCTGCCGAAGCGGTGGATGGCGTACATGGCGAGGGAGCCCTGCACGGAGACGAGGGACCGGATCCCGGAGTCGGCGGCCTCCAGCTCCAGGCAGGCGAGCCCGTACTGCACGGCGGACGCCCCGGCGCACCCGTACCCCTCCAGGGACATCCCGAGGGCACCGATGCTCCCCAGCTCCCGGGCCAGCTCCCGGATCCCCGGCAGCTCCCCCTGCTCGTACCACTCGGCGACATGCGGCAGCACCCGGTCCGCGGCCCAGGCCCGCACGGTGTCCCTGATCCCGAGATCCTCCGGTTCCAGGAGGTCGTCGAGGCCGAGGGGGTCGGCTGGGTCGAAGGGAGGAAGCTTGGACGACTCGGACATGCGGACACCCTCCGAAACTCTTTAACTAGCAGCGCTAACCAAGACGCTACGGTGTTCGCCCACCCACGCGAAAGGGCGTCACACCGAGACGCGCGACTCCGCGGCGTCCCTGGGTGCGGGCAGCTCCACCGCACCAGTGCCGTCACACTGCATGGCCCGCGGCAACCGCAACGCCATCGCCGCGCCGAGCATCAGCAACCCCGCGCTCACCAGCAACGTCACGTGCAGCCCGTGCACGAACGCGTCCCGCGCGGCATGACGCAGAGCGACCCCGGCAACCCCGCCCAGCTGCGCGGCGACCTCGTAGGCCTCCCCCAGCGAATGCCCCGCAGCAGAGGACGCCGGCTCCCGCACACCCGGCACGTCCGACAGTCCGGGCGCGTACGCCGCGTTCATCACCGTGCCGAGCAGGGCGATCCCGATCCCCGCCCCCAGCTGGTACGACGTCTCCCCGATCGCCGCCGCCCCACCGGCCTGCTCCTGCGGCGCCTCGCTCAGCATCGACTCGTACGCCCCGAACAGCGTCGTCTCCAGCCCGAAGCCGAGCAGCACGAACCCGGTCAGCATCAGCGCGCAGTCGTCCGTCCGGCCCAGCGCCGTCAGCAGCACCACCGCGAACGCCGTCAGCAGGAACCCGCAGCACACCATCCGCCGCGGCCCGAACCGCCGCAGCATCCGCGCCCCGGCCAGCCCGGCCGCCATCGCCGCGAAGGTCAGCGGCAGCAGCCGCAGCCCCGTCTCCAGCGGCGACAGCCCGAGCACCAGCTGGAGGTACTGCGCGGCGATCAGTTCGAGACCGACCAGCGCCAGCATCGCCAGCACGATGCACCCGACGGACGTGCTGAACGCCGGGCGCGCGAACATCTTGAGGTCGATCAGCGGCTGCGCCCGCCGCCGCTGCCGCCGTACGAAGGCGGCCAGCAGCGCCGCGCCCACGACCAGCGGCAGCACGGTGAGCAGGCTCCCCACCGACTCCCCGCCGCCGAGCCGCTTGACGCCCAGCACCACCCCGAACAGTCCGACGGCCGCCATCAGCGCGCCGACCACGTCCCAGGGCCCTTCGCCGTCGCCTTTCGACTCGGGCAGCAGCAGTCGCCCCACCGGGAGGCTGACCAGCATCAGCGGAATGTTGACGAGGAACACCGAGCCCCACCAGAAGTGCTCCAGCAGGAAGCCGCCGAGCAGGGGCCCGACCGCCGCGCCCACCGCGGCCACCGCGCTCCAGATGCCGATCGCGAGCGCCCGCTCGCGCCGGTCCGGGAAGACCTGCCGCAGGATCGACAGGGTCGCCGGCATGATCATCGCGCCGCCCACGCCGAGCAGCGCCCGCGCCAGGATCAGTACCTGGGCGTTGTCCGCCAGGGCCGCGAGGCCCGAGGCGACGCCGAACAGCGCGTACCCGAGGAGCAGGACCCTTCTGCGGCCGACGCGGTCGCCCAGCGTGCCGAACAGGATGAGCAGCGAGGCGCAGACGAGCGGGTAGATGTCGACGATCCAGAGCAGCTCTATCCCGCCGGGCCTCAGGTCCTCGGTGACGGCGGGGACCGCCACGTGCAGCACGGTGGCGTCGACGGCGACCAGCAGCAGGCTGACGCAGAGGACGACGAGAACCACCCAGCGGTTGGCACCGGCCCCGGCCGCCCGACGGCGCAGCGCAGCGGCCGTGGTCGTCCCGGACATGTACGTACCTCCCAGATGTTCCCTCGCGATCGGCGGGCTCACGGGGTGGGGGACGCCCCCGCGACTCGGCCGGAGAGGAGCGGTGGTCTCCGGCCCGCGCAAACGAACAGCGAGTGACACGTCAGAGTACGCGAGTCCGCGCGGGAGCCGAGTGGCGGACCTCTCACACGTCCGGCGGAAAGGTGTGGCGTACGCCACTCCCCCCACCTCGTCCACGCCTCGGGCGGCCGGCCGGTTCCGGCCCGGGTCGATAATCGGGCCCGTGACCGATCTTGAGACGCGCGCGGCCCCGTCCCGCGCCGGGGCGCTGCGCCGGGCGACCCCGGCGCTCCTCGGGTACGCGGCCGTCCGCGGCCTGGGCCTCATCGCCCTGGCCCTGTGGAGCGCGGCGCGCGACAAGAGCGCGTACACACTGCTGACCGCTCGCTGGGACGCGCTCTGGTACACCAGGGTCGCCGAACTCGGCTACGGCTACGAGGTGCGCCTGGCGAACGGGGACGTGCACTCCAACCTCGCGTTCTTCCCGCTGCTGCCCTGGCTGGAGCGGCTGGTGGCGGCGGTGTCCCCGCTGTCGTACGCGGACGGCGGCTTCCTCGTCAGCCTGGTCGCCTCCGTCGCCGCGGCGTGGGGGATCTTCGCGGTCGCGGACCACGTGTACGGGCGCCGGGCCGGGGTGTGCGCGGTGCTGCTGTGGGCCGTGCTCCCGGTCGGGATCGTGCAGTCGATGGCGTACAGCGAGTCGCTGTTCACGGCGCTCGCCGCGTGGTCGCTGTACGCGGTCCTGACCGGCCGCTGGGTGACCGCGGGCACCCTGGCCCTGCTGGCGGGGCTGACCCGCCCGGTCGGGATGGCCGTGGTGGCCGCCGTGTGGGTGGCGGGCATCGCCTCCTTCGCACGGGAGCGACGCGCGGGCGACGCCGACGGCCCCGGCCCCCGTACCCGCGCCCGCCGCGTCCTCGGCATGCTGCTGGCCCCCCTCGGCACCGCCGGATACGTGCTGTGGGTCGGCCACCGCACCGGCAAGGGCCCGCTCGGCTATCTCGACGTGCAGGCGGGATGGCGCAACGGGTTCGACTGGGGGTACGCCTTCGCCCGGTTCGTCGCCGAAAAGTTCACGTCGTTTCCCTCGGCCCTGGCCGGTGCCGGGCTGATCGCCGGGGTCGCGTCAGTCGTTTGGCTGTATGTGGTCGGCGTACGTCAGCGCCAGCCGCTTGCGCTGCTGGTCTACACCGGGGTGGTGACCGCGCTCGCCCTGTGCGCGTCGAGCTACTTCGGCTCGAAGCCGCGCCTGCTGATGCCCGCCTTCCCGCTGCTGCTGCCCCTCGCTCTGGCCCTGGCCCGGCTGCGTCTGCGCAGGTCAGCGCTGGTGATCGGACTGGTGGCGGTCGCCTCGGCGGTGTACGGGGCGTTCTGGCTGAACGGCTCGGGTCCGCCCTGACCCGCTGTGAGCGCCGGGAGAATTGCGCACGATGCTCCGGTGAACGAATTCAAAAGCGCAATAAAACCCCCATCCGGAATGATCAAAGGAATTGAAGGCCGCAGCGCGCGGCGATTACGGATTCGCTGGAAATAAACCTCCTCCTGAGAGGAATCCCACATCACATCGTCATCACAAAGCCGTTGATTCGACGGGGATCCGAGCTCACTCGCTGTAACGTCGATTGGGTGCGTACCGAACCGAAGCTCACCCGTCTGGACCGGGTGTTCGCCCGGCTGGACCGTGAGCCGGAACGACCGGCCCACCTCGATGTGCCGAAGATGAGCAGGCACCGCATCGTGCTCCTCGCGGCGACCCTGGCCTTCTACGGCGCGATCGTGTGGGCCGTGATCATCACGTCCTGGCTCGTCCGGCTCGACTGGCAGGTGATGTTCTTCCGGCCGTACCAGCAGTGGTCGGAGATCCACTGGTTCGTCGACTACTACGTGGTGCTCGGTCAGCGCGGTCCGACCGCGGTGATGGTCGCGGCCTGGCTGGGCTGGCGCTCCTGGCGGCAGCACACCCTGCGTCCGCTGCTCGCCCTCGGCGTCTCGCTGCTCCTGCTGAACATCACGGTCGGCGCCGCCAAGTACGGCATGGGCCGGCTGGGACCGCACTACGCGACCGTGATCGGCTCGAACGAGATGTGGCGCGGCGGCGATATATTTCCGAGCGGTCACACCGCCAACGCCGTGGTGACCTGGGGAATCCTGGCCTACATGGCCTCCACCCCGAGAGCGCGCCGCTGGCTGTCCGCCGTGTCCGCGGTGACGTCGCTCGGCGTCGGGATGGCCACCGTCTACCTCGGTACGCACTGGCTGAGCGACGTGCTGCTGGGCTGGGCAGCGGGGCTGCTGATCCTGCTCGCCCTGCCGTGGTTCGAGCCGCTGATCGCCCGTTCCGAGGCCAGGATCTTCGACCTGCGCGACCGGCTGCGGGCCCGCCGGAACCCTACGGCGTCGGCCGCCGTGCCGGTCGGCACGCCGCACGTGGTGGTCACGCCGCTGCCCACCGACCGGGACGACGCCGCGGCCGGCTCGCCCCGGGCCCCGGCCTACCTGGCGCCGGGACCGCACACGGCCCGCTCGGAGCGCACGCCGATCTCCCCCACGGGCAGCCGCCGCCCGCCGCACGCGGAGCGGCACCCCCGCGGCTCGGCCTCCTCGGCCCGCCCCCTGACGGGCGGCTGACCAGGACGGACGGCGGGATCGGTGCGCACACCCCGTCCCAGCACGCCCTCGTCCCGGCACACCCTGTCCCGGCGCACCTCGTCCCGGCACGGCGAAGGCCCCGGTTCCGGAGCGCGGAACCGGGGCCTTCGCGGTGTCTCAGCCCTTCCAGGCCCGCGCCACCCGGCCGCCCTTCACCTCGAAGTTCAGCCGGCCCACGCGGTACTCCATCGTGATGATCGCCCCCGGCGACAGCGAGCGCACCGTCGACCAGCCGCGCTCACGCGCGAGGTCTTCGGCCGGGCCGGCCTCCAGGCCGACATAGGCGTCCGGGGTGTCGTCGGGTTCCGCGGAAGGTGTCGGAATCGGTGCCATGCCGCCACGCTATGCCGTGCCCGGCGACCATGGAAGTCCGGGCCGGTAACCCCTGTCCCCGTCCCTCCCCTGTCACGCTTCTGTCACAAGATCACGACAGCTGTTTCGGGCGCTGTCCGTCACACGGACGAGCGGTTTCGTAGGCCTTCCGCAGGCATTCGATCGCAATTTCCGCGTGTCACATGAGCCCATGGAAAAGCCCGGCGGAAAGTTCCGGGAGAAGTGACCTCGGAGCCCCGTTCCATTCCGGCGCCGCACCGGGCCGGCTCAGCCGCCGCCGCACAGGAAATACACGGCTTCGCCGCACAGAGGCCGGTACGCCCCCTGTCGGTGCGCTCGGTGACGCGAGCATCATGGCGTGAGCTCGCGGGTACGTGTGGCGCGGGCTTCGGCGGGCCCGGGACGCGATGAGCGAAGGGGCGAGCGAGCGATGGGGACGCAGACCGTACCGGCGACGGCGCCGCCCGTGCCGAGGAAGAAGCACGGGCGGGTGGTGGTCGACTGGCTGACCACGACGGACCACAAGAAGATCGGTCACCTCTACCTGATCACGTCCTTCGTGTTCTTCCTGATCGCGGGAGTGATGGCGCTGCTGATGCGGGCCGAGCTGGCCCGTCCCGGACTCCAGGTCATCACCAACGAGCAGTTCAACCAGGCCTTCACGCTGCACGGCACGATCATGCTGCTGCTGTTCGCGACGCCGACCTTCGCGGGCTTCGCGAACGAGCTGATGCCGTTGCAGATCGGCGCGCCCGACGTCGCCTTCCCGCGGCTGAACATGTTCTCGTACTGGCTGTTCCTGTTCGGCGGGTTGATCGTGCTGGGCTCGCTGCTGGTGCCCACCGGACCGGCGGACTTCGGCTGGACCGCCTACGCCCCGCTCAACAGCGCGGAGCGTACGCCGGGCATCGGGGCCGACCTGTGGATCATGGGGCTGGCGCTGTCGGGCTTCGGCACGATCCTCGGCGCGGTCAACTTCATCACCACGATCATCGGGATGCGCGCTCCGGGCATGACGATGTTCCGGATGCCGATCTTCGTCTGGAACACGCTGTTCACGTCGATCCTGATCCTGATGGCGTTCCCGGTGCTGGCGGCGGCGCTGCTGGTGCTGGAGGCGGACCGGCGGTTCGGCTCGCAGGTCTTCGACGCGGCCAACGGCGGGTCGATCCTGTGGCAGCACCTGTTCTGGTTCTTCGGCCACCCCGAGGTGTACATCATCGCGCTGCCGTTCTTCGGCATCATCACGGAGATCATCCCGGTCTTCAGCCGCAAGCCGCTGTTCGGCTATCTGACGCTGGTCGGGGCGACGATGGCGATCACCGGCCTGTCGATGATCGTGTGGGCGCACCACATGTTCGCCACCGGCGCGGTGCTGCTGCCCTTCTTCTCCTTCATGAGCTTCCTCATCGCGGTGCCGACGGGCGTGAAGATCTTCAACTGGGCCGGCACCATGCTGAAGGGCTCGCTGTCGTTCGAGACGCCGATGCTGTGGGCGACGGGCTTCCTGGTGACGTTCCTGTTCGGCGGGCTGACCGGGGTGATCCTGGCGTCGCCGCCGCTGGACTTCCATGTGACGGACACGTACTTCGTGGTGGCGCACTTCCACTACGTCGTCTTCGGCACCGTCGTCTTCGCGATCTTCGCCGGCTTCTTCTTCTGGTGGCCGAAGTTCACCGGGAAGATGCTCGACGAGCGGCTCGGCAAGATCCAGTTCTGGACGCTCTTCACCGGCTTCCACACCACGTTCCTGGTGCAGCACTGGCTGGGTGCCGAGGGCATGCCGCGCCGGTACGCGGACTACCTCGCCGCGGACGGCTTCACGGCGCTCAACACCGTGTCGACGATCGGCGCGTTCCTGCTCGGCATGTCGACGCTGCCGTTCCTCTACAACGTGTGGAAGACCGCCAAGTACGGCGAGAAGGTCGAGGTCGACGACCCCTGGGGCTACGGCCGTTCCCTGGAGTGGGCGACCTCCTGCCCGCCGCCCCGGCACAACTTCACGACGCTGCCCCGGATCCGGTCGGAGTCGCCGGCGTTCGACCTGCACCATCCGCAGTACGCGGCGGTGACTGCCCAGCCCGAGCCAAAGCCCCATCAAGCAGGTCGCGAGTCCTCCTGATCGCCTCGATCAGCCCGTCGGGTTCGAGCACCTCGAACTCGAAGCCCAGCATCATCACATGGATCACCATCACGTCGAGGCTCCCGGCGCCGCAGCGCAGCAGGCAGCTGTCCGGGCCGTCCTCCTCCAGCACCCCGGCGCTGGGCGAGATGCGTGCGGCGGCCTCCTGCAGGGGGGCCAGGAGCCGCACGACGGCGTGGGTGGCGTACGCGCGGGTGGAGACGCCCTGGGAGACGTAGGCCGCGAGGTCCTCGGCGGGCGCATCGCGCGGCTCGAAGCGCGGGCCGTGCGGCGGCCTGGGCGTGATGCGGTCCACGCGGAACGTGCGCCAGTCCTCCCGGTCGAGGTCCCACGCGACCAGGTACCAGCGGCGCTCGGTGCACACCAGGCGGTGCGGTTCGACACTGCGGCGGCTGGTGGTGCCCTCGTGGCCGCGGTACTCGAAGCGCAGGCGCTCGGCGTCCCGGCAGAGGTGGGCGAGCTCGGTCAGGACGGCCGGGTCGACGGCGTCGGGCAGGGGGCCGCGCAGCATCGGCACGGTGAAGGCGTTGAGGGCGCCCACGCGGCGGCGCAGCCGGTTCGGCAGGACCTGTTCCAGTTTGGCGAGGGCCCGTACCGAGGTCTCGCCGATGCCCTCGATGCCCTGCCCGGCCGCCGTGCGCAGCCCGATCGCCACGGCGACGGCCTCGTCGTCGTCCAAGAGCAGCGGCGGCAGTTCGGCGCCCGCCCCGAGCTGGTAGCCGCCGCCCGTGCCGGGGCTGGCGTTGACCGGGTAGCCGAGTTCGCGCAGCCGGTCCACGTCCCGGCGCAGGGTGCGGGCGCTGACGCCGAGACGCTCCGCCAGGTCGGGGCCGGACCACTCGCGGTGGGCCTGGAGCAGGGACAGCAGGCGCAGCAGGCGGGCCGAGGTCTCCAACATGGGGGCGAGTCTGCCAGCCCTTGCGGACAACCACTGTCCTCAAGGCTCGTAGGCCAGCTGGGGGACGTCGAAGCAGGTGCGGTTCATGTCGCCCTGGGTGACCCAGCCCTCGCCGTCCTGCCAGCGGGCCACCGACAGGCAGGTCCGGCTCGTCCTCGGCGGCTCGGGGCGCCGCTCGAACTCGACGGGCAGGAGCAGCCCGCCCGCGGTGTACCCCTCGCCGCGGTTCAGGTAGGCGTCGACGCAGGCGCGCGTGATGCCCGTCCCCGCGCAGGACTCGGCGGCGTCCGTGAACCACCGCGCGGCCGCCCAGCCCTCCAGCTGCCACTGCGAGTGCGTCTTCAGTCCCTTCGTCGCCTCGCGGAACTCCCGTACGGCCGGGTGGCCGGTGTCGTCGAAGTTGCGGCTGGAGCCGGTCGCCCAGAGGGCGTTGCGGCAGCGCGGGGCGTCCTCGTAGGCGTCGGCGACGGTGGACGTCCAGTTCTGCACGTTGGTCACCTTGGCGGTGACGTCGGCGCCGGCCTCGTCCATGGCCTGGCACAACCGGGCGTTGCCGTGGCTGTCGATGGCGTCGAAGACGAGGTCGGCTCCTTGTTCCTTCAGGTCGGCCGCGACGGCGCGGAAGTTGGGCAGGGCGAAGTCGACCTGTTCGGTGACGACCTTGTAGCCCTCGGCGCGCAGGCCCCGTTCGACGAGCCGGGCGTAGGCGGCCGAGGCGGACTGGTTGTAGGAGACGACGGCCGCGGTCCGGGCGCCGTGCTCGCGCTTGAAGTAGCGGTAGACCTCGGTGCCGCCGTACAGCTTGCCGTCCCAGCCGGTGGTGCCGTCGCGCGGCGCGAGGCTGCCGTAGATGCCGTAGAGGTGCGGGTAGGTGTCGTAGGCGCTGCCGATGGGCTGGCCGCCGATGTCGGGCACGCGCGCGCGTGAGACGCGGGAGGCGCCCGCGTAGTCGAAGGCGGTGGTGGCGACCAGGGCGACCACCTCGTCCTCCTCGACCAGCCGGTGCACGCACTCGTTGTTGCCGACGCCGCTGCCGCCGTCGTCGCACAGGCGCACCTCCACGCGGCGGCCGTCGATGCCCCCGCGCGCGTTGAGCCGGTCGAACCACGCCTTGGCGCCGTCGCGCGGGCCGGTGAAGGCGGTGCCGCCGACCGGGCTGGTGGCGCTGGCGATGATGCCGACCCGCAGGGGTGCGGTGTCGCGGGGCGCGGAGGTGCGGTCGGCGTGCTCGAAGTCGCTCTCCGGGAGCCGGCTGCCGCAGGCCGCGCTCAGGGCGAGCAGCAGCACCGCGGCGAGGGCCTCAACAGCCCGGGACGGGCGACGCATTGCCGCTCAGTTGCACCAGCGCGCACAGCGCCTTGGCGGACACCTTCCAGGTGCCGTCCTGCTCGACGGCCGTACCGGAGGCGTCCGGCAGGGCGGTGGCGCCCTTCAGGGTGAGCGTGTACGTCACGTCGGCCTCGGTGGCCGAGGTGAACTCGATCCTGGTGACCTTCGCCTGGACCTGCCCGCCGCGCTCGTCGCCGCTGAAGGCCTCGAGGACGGGGCCCATCCGGTCGCCGTTCTCCAGGACGGCCTGCTTGTCCTGGGTCGAGGTCTTCGGGTCGAAGAACTTCTCCCAGTTCTGCCTGATCTCCGCCTCGGCCGCGGCCCGGTCCGCCGGCGCGCTGGCCGGTGCGCTCGTGGTCCGGTCCACGGTCGGCCGGGGCGGCGTGGCCTCGGTGCCGCCGCCGTCGTCGTCGGTGCATGCCGCGAGGGCCGGGGCGAGAACCAGGACCAGGGCGGCCGTGATCGCCGTACCCCGTCCCGCGGCTCGTGGGCCCCGTGTCGCGTTCCCCCGCCTGAGGTCGCTGCCGAGAACCATCTGGCTCACCACCGGGTGTCGGTCCGGGCCACGTGCGCCCGGTGCTTTCAGGGTCAGCTTCCAAGGGGCATAGTGCAAGCGATCGGCGGACTTGAACAGGCAGCCAGGCGCGTGCCCGGACAACCGACGTGTGGGAGCCAGCGATGCGGACAAGCCGACTGCGGACCGTGCACCCCGTCCTCTGGGCCGGCTGGGCGGCGCTGGCCGCCGGCGCGGTGCTCTGCGTCGTCGGCTGGTACGGCGTCTCCGGGGAGCGCTTCGCCGAACGGCAGCTGCCCTACCTCGCCTCCTGCACGGTCCCCGGCGCGGCCCTGATCGTCTCGGGGGCGGTGCTGCTGGCCCACGGCCGGAGCTCGATCGCCGCCGCGCGCGTGGAGGAGCTGTACGGCCTGCTGGTGGCGGCCGAGCCGGCCGATGCGGACGAGGCCGGACAGGCCGTGCTCGCGCCCCTCGCAGTCAGCGGCGAGCTGCTGATGGTGCCGGGCGGCACGCTGTGGCACCGCGCGGACTGCCCGCTGGTCTCGGGGAAGGCGGAGGCGGTTCCGGTGGACTCCAAGTTGGTGGCGAGCGGCGAGCTGGGCCCGTGCCCGATCTGCGAGCCCGCCGAAGAGACCGACTGAGCCCGGCCGATGTCCTCGCTGACGTACGACCTCACCCTGGCCGGCCTGGCGGTCGGCAGCGCGGCTGCCCTGACCGGGATCGGCCTGGTCGTGACGTACCGCGCGACCGGCGTGCTGAACTTCGCGCACGGCGCCATCGCGATGGTGTGCGCCTACGCGCTGCGGCAGTGCGTGGTCGAGTGGGGCTGGCCGCTGTGGCTCGGGGCAGCGGTGACACTGCTGGTGCTGGCGCCGGGGCTGGGTGTCGTACTGGAACGGTTCGTCTTCCGGCCCCTGGCGGTTCTCGGCGGTGACCCGGCGCAGACGCTGGTGGCGTCCATCGGGGTGTTCGTGCTGCTGGTGGGCGGGGCGGCGCTGCTGTGGGGGCAGGGGGCGCGGGACGACGCGCCGGAGCTGGTGCCGGACGAGCCGTGGGGGCAGCTCGCGGTGGTGCTGGTGCTGGCCGCGGGGGTCGCCGCGGTGGTCCGCTGGACGCGGTTCGGGCGGGAGCTGCGGGCCGTGGTCGACGACCGGCAGCTCGCCGTGCTGGGCGGCATCGACGCGGACCGGGTCGCGGCGGCGGGCTGGGCGTTCGGCTCCTTCACGGCGGGTCTGACCGGCGTACTGCTGGCGCCGTTCGTGCGGCTCGACCCGTACGGGCTGCCGCTGCTCGTGATGGAGGTCGTGGCGGTCGCGGTGGCCGCCCGGATGCGGAGCCTGCCGGTCGCGGTGGTGGTGGCGCTGGGCATCGGGGTGGCGCAGAGCCAGCTCACGCGGCTGCACCCGTCCGGGTGGGAGGCGCCGCTGCTCCAGGCGGCCGGCACGAACCTGTTCGTCGTCGCCCTGCTCGTCGCGGCCCTGGTCCTGCCGGGCGTGGGCACACGGGACGCGTTGCCGCGCACGGCCACCGCGCGGGTTCCGACGCCGCCCGGCGCGTGGATCGTGGCGGCCGTGCTGTTCCTGCTGCCGCTGGGCCTGGCCGGCCGGGACCTGCACACGTCGATCCAGGTGCCGGCGCTGGCCGTCGTGCTGCTGTCCCTGGTCGTGGTCACCGGCCGCGGCGGTCAGATCTCGCTGGGGCAGGCGGCGTACGCGGGTCTGGGCGCCCTGTTCACCGCGCTGCTGGCGGCGGGCCGCTTCCCGGGCCTGCCGGCCGTGCCGGAGCTGGCGGCCCTCGCGGTGGCGGTCGTCCTGGTGGCACCGCTCGGCCTGCTCACGGGCTGGCCGGCGATCGGCCGCCGGGGTCTGGCGCTGGCGCTGGCGACGTTCGCCGTCGGCGTGGGCGTGAGCCGCTTCGTCTTCGCCCAGCCGTACGCCACGTCGGGTCTGTCGCTGGGCCGCCCGGCGGGTTTCGAAGGGGACCGCGCGTACTACGTCCTGGAACTGCTCCTGCTGGCGGTGGCGTTGCTGGCGGCGCACGCGCTGCGCCGGGGGCGGACGGGCCGGGCCCTGGCGGCCATGCGGGACCACGAGGCGGGGGCGCAGGCGGCGGGCGTGCGGGTGCCGTCCCTCAAGCTGCTCGCCTTCGTCGCGGGCGCCGCGCTCGCCGCGCTGGGCGGCGGCATGCTCGGCATGGGCCTGCGCGCCTTCGACCCCGCCGCCTACGACCCGGTGCGCGGTCTGCTGTGGTTCGCGGCGGTCGTGGTGCTGGGCGCCGACAGCACCCTCGGTGCCCTCGCCGCCGCGGCCCTCCTGGTCGGCCTGGACGCGGGCACACGCGGCGGCGTGGCGGCGGCCGTGATCGGCGTCCTGGCGGTCCTCGTGGGCCGCTTCCCCGGCGGCCCGTACGAGGCCCTGCGGACGGCGGTGGAACGCCTGCTCCCGAGCCGCAGCCCCGCCCTCACCCCCGAGGGAGTCCGGGCTCGCGGGCTGCTGGGCCCGGCACGACCGCGGGCGGCCCGGACCGCACCGGTGCCCACGGGGGCGACTGCGGCACGCGTGGTGCGGGAGGCCGAGGGCACGCCGCCGGACGGGCGTGCCGGCCCCCCGGCGGACGCGGGCGGAACGGCACCGCGCGCCGCCACCCTGGACGGACGGCGAGCGACTCCGGGCGCCGGGCCCGCGAGCCGCGAGGCGCCTCAGCCGCCGGTCCACGGCCCCTCGGCCCCCGCAGCCCGTCACCCGGCGGCTCCGGCGGACGGGACGGCGGGGCCCGCCCCGGCGGACCGCCATGGCACGCCCGGGGAGGCGCGCCCCGGCAGTGCCCGGCCCCCTTCCACTCCAGCGCCCCCGGCAGCGGGCGAGGCGACCACCGGGCCCTTCAGGAAGCCCCGGCCGCGCGCGGCAGCGCCTCCGCAAGCGGCCCGACCGCCCACCGCCCGGGCCACGGCCGTCTCCTCCCCCGTCCTCACCGCCCGCCGTCTCCACGTCCACTACGGCGGCTTCACCGCCCTCGACGGAGTGGACCTGGACGTCTTCCCGGGGCGGATCACCGCGGTCGTGGGCCCCAACGGGGCCGGAAAGAGCACCCTGTTCCACTGTCTGGCCGGAACGCTGCGGCCCGCGCGTGGCGAGGTGAGGTGGGGCGGGCGGGACATCACCGCACTGCCCGCGCACGCCCGCACCCGGCTCGGTGTCGCGCGGACCTTCCAGCAACTGGCCGTCTTCCCGTCGCTGACCGTGGCCGAGAACGTCCGGGTGGGCGCCGAACAGGGCCGGGTGACCGACCAGGGCGCCGTGGAACGGACGCTCAGGCTGCTCGGTCTGGACGGGCCGGTACGGGCACAGCCCGCCGCCGGGCTGCCCACGGGGACGCTGCGCCGCGTCGAACTGGCCCGGGCCCTCGCGGGCGCCCCGCGCGTCGTGCTGCTCGACGAGCCCGCCGCCGGCCTCGACACCGCCGAAGTGGCCGCTCTCGCCCGGGTCCTGAGGGCCCTGGCCGCCGACGGCACGGCCCTGCTCGTCGTCGAGCACGACCTGGACCTGGTCGCCGGTCTCGCCGACGTCGTGCACGTGATGACGGCGGGCCGGATCATCGCCTCCGGCCCGCCCGGGCGCGTTCTGGCCACCCTGGGATCGGCGGCCGGGCGATGACCACCGTCTCCCTGCGCCACGCGCGCGTGCGCTATGGCCCGCTGGAGGCCCTGCACGGCGTCACTCTCGCCGCCCCCGGCCCGGGCCTGACGGTGCTGCTGGGCCGCAACGGCTCCGGCCGCAGCACGGCCCTGCGCGCCCTGGCCGGAGCGGTGCCCCTGTCGGGCGGCGCCGTGGTGTGGGACGGCGCCGACGTGACCCGCGTGCCGGCGTACGAGCGGGCCCGGCGCGGGCTGTGCCTGGTGCCGGAGCGGCAGGCCGTGTTCGGCTCGCTCACCGTGCGCGAGAACCTCGCACTCGCCGCCCCCGACCACGACCCGGCCCTCGACGCCTACCCGCAGCTGCGGCCCCTGCTGGAGCGGCGGGCCGGCACCCTCTCCGGCGGGGAGCAGCGCATGCTCGCCCTGTCCCGGGCCCTGCTGGCACGCGCGCGTGTGGTGCTCGTCGACGAGCCCGCCCAAGGTATGTCGCCGTCGGTCGCGGCCCGCACCTACGGGCTGCTGGGCGGGCTCGACGCGTGCGTGGTGATCGCCGAGCAGCGCCTGCCGCCCGCCCTGCGGGACCGGCCGGTCCTGGTGTACGAACTGCGCCGCGGGGCCGTCGTGTTCGCCGGGGAGGCGAGCGAGCTCGGGCCGTGAGCCGCAGACACGCCGAGGCCCCGTCCGGCCGGCCGGACGGGGCCCGCGTGTCCCGGCGGGCGGGAGCGGCTCAGATGTCGAGGCGCAGGCCGGGCACGATCACGTCGGGATCACCGCCGATGGCGGCCTTGTTGGCGGCGTAGAGGTGCTGCCAGGTGGTCCCGTGCCGGGCGGCGACACCGCTCAGCGTGTCGCCCTCGCGGACGGTGTAGTCGCCGCGGGAGGACCCGCGGTCGGGGTGTGCCGTGGAACGCGCCGGCGTCTTCGAGGGCTTCGCCGGAGCGGCCTTGGTGGAGGTGACCGGGTCGGCCGCGGACGCCGCGGGTGCGCTGCCGCTCGCCCCGGCGCGTGCCGAGCAGGTCGGCCAGGCGCCCCAGCCCTGGGCGCGCTGGACCTTGGTGGCGACGGCGATCTGCTGTGACTTGCTCGCCTGGTCGGCGGTGGGCGCGTAGGCCGTGCCGCCGTAGGCGCGCCAGGTGGAGCCGGCGAACTGGAGTCCGCCGTAGTAGCCGTTGCCGGTGTTGATGTGCCAGTTGCCGCCGCTCTCGCACTGGGCGATGCGGTCCCACACTCCGCTGTCAGCCGCCGCGGCGTTCCCGGTCGCGGCGAGCAGTCCGAGGGGCGCGAGCAGTGCCGCGCCGGCGAGGACCGCCGTCGTACGAACCTGGTTCTTCCGAGCGTTGTCGCGCGTGGTATCGGCACATTCGGACATGTAGTTCCCTCTCGAAACACCCGGGGTCCCCCAAGGCGGAACGCCACTCCCCGCGCCATGGGGCGCGGGTGTCGCGCTCGCCCCGTCCGCCGGTGTGGTGCTGTGCGTGGTTCCGGAGAATCACGCGGCCGGCGGACGTACCCGAGCGGTGCTCACTGCACACGGCCGAGGAATCTAAGGAGGTTGACGGTCCGTCATCAACAGGTCGCCCGTCTTGCCAGGCCAGTTCCCCGATACCCCGGGTAACGGCTATTTCCGGACACCCACTTCATTCCCGGATTTCCTGATATATCGACCAACCCGCCCGACGACCTGTGACCCACCTCACCCCTTCAACGCCCTTTACCAAGCGGTGACTTGACGGTGAGTACGCGATTCCGCGCCGAGCGTGACCCTGCGCGCTGGATGGTTCGATTCCGTTCGCTCCGGGGCGTGACTCCCGCCACAGATCGCCCGTTGTCTTCTTCATGAGCCGGGGCCCACCCGGACCACGGGCCGGGAGCCACCCGGCCTTGCCACGCACCGCATCCCCGAGGGAGCCACCCGTGCCGCGCATGCTCGACGTCAGCGACGAGGTACGCGCCGAGATCGGCGACGAAGAAGCCGACCGCCTGCTCGCCGGAGAGACCGCCCCGGGCAGTTACGACTGCACGTCCTGCCGCACTCCGGGCAACTCCGAGCAGGAGCGCACCAGCACCGTCCTGTTCATCGGGGACGAGACCGCCGTCCTCGCCTTCGCCCACGCCGGCTGCCTGCCCTCGCAGGTCGTCCAGGTCACCGAGGAACAGCTCCGGGGCGCCGTGAAGTCCATCGCCGGCGACACCGTCGACCTGGAGCCCGACAAAGTGGTGCCCGAGCAGGCGGTGCTCGGCGTGACCAGCGGGCTCGTGCTGATCGCCGGGGAGCTGCACCCGGCCCTGGTGGTGGAGCCGACCGCGCCCATCGCCCGGCCCGGCACCACGGGCTCCGGCGACGATTTCCTGCCGCTGCTCATCGAGCAGGGCTTCATGCCGCTGACGGAGCTGTCCGCCGTACCGCCCGTGCTGCACGGCTGGTCCGTACTGCTCGCCGTGGGCCGGCTGCACGCGGTGCTCCAGCCGGGGAGCAACGGCGGTCAGCCGGTGGCCTGGTGGCAGGCGCACCAGCCGCTCCAGGTCACCGAGGGCTGGCGCGCGGCCGCCAACAAGCACCAGCAGGTGCTGATGTTCGCCGCGCCGGTCGGCTCGATCGGCCGCCAGCCGCGCGAGGACCTGATGCGGGACGCGCTGGACAAGGCGGCGGCGAACGGAAAGCTGGTCGCCGCGGCGCTGCCGCTGGCCGGCACCTGAGCGGCGCGTCACCCGGGCGGACCGCACCCCTGCGAAAGCCGTACCCGGGCCGCATCCCTTGACCCGCGGGGTCGTTTGGACATACGTGCACGCATACGACGTTCCCCGCCGCCAGTCCTACTCGTCGATCCCCTCCGCACGCTCGGCTCAGGACTCCCAGGGCGGCCCATCGGCCACGCCGATCTACGACGCGCTCTACGCCGAGTACGTCAAGAACTTCCGCGCACTTCCCGGCGACCGCAGTGGCGAGGAGAAACTCGGCTTCACCGCCTTCGGGAACATCCCGCACAGTACGAGCTCGTACGGCAGTTCGCACAGCAGCTCGTACAGTGCCTACAGCGCGGGGGCCCAGAGCGCCCGCCATGCCACCGGACAGCAGCCGCAATGGCAGCGCGTCGGGACCATCGGCTCGCACGGCACGGGGATGCACCACGTGCCGGCCGCACTGCCGCCGGGTCGGCGGAGCGGCGTCTGAAGCGAGCACCGCACAGCGGAAGGGCGGCCCCCGCGGGGGCCGCCCTTCCGCTGCTTCGTGCTACTTCCTCTTCGCGCCGCGCTTCTCGCGCACCCGCACCGAGATGTGGATCGGCGTCCCCTCGAAGCTGAACTCCTCCCGCAGGCGACGCTCGATGAAGCGCCGGTAGCCCGCCTCGATGAAGCCGGAGGCGAACAGCACGAACCGCGGCGGCTTGGTGCCCGCCTGGGTGCCGAACAGGATGCGCGGCTGCTTGCCGCCCCGCACCGGGTGCGGGTGGGCGGCGACCAGCTCGCCGAGGAACGCGTTCAGCCTGCCGGTCGGGACCCGGGTCTCCCAGCCCGCCAGGGCCGTTTCGATCGCCGGGACGAGCTTCTCCATGTGGCGGCCGGTGCGCGCCGAGACGTTGACGCGCGGGGCCCAGGCCACCTGGCCCAGCTCGGTCTCGATCTCCCGCTCCAGGTAGTAGCGGCGCTCCTCGTCGAGGGTGTCCCACTTGTTGAAGGCGAGGACGATCGCACGGCCAGCCTCGACGGCCATGGTGACGATCCGCTGGTCCTGGACCGAGATGGACTCGGAGGCGTCGATGAGGATGACCGCGACCTCCGCCTTCTCGACGGCGGCGGCGGTGCGCAGCGAGGCGTAGTAGTCGGCGCCCTGCTGGAGGTGGACGCGCTTGCGGATGCCCGCCGTGTCGACGAACTTCCAGGTGACGCCGCCGAGTTCGATCAGCTCGTCGACCGGGTCACGGGTGGTGCCCGCCAGCTCGTTGACGACGACGCGCTCCTCGCCCGCCACCTTGTTCAGCAGCGAGGACTTGCCCACGTTCGGGCGGCCGATCAGGGCGATGCGGCGCGGCCCGCCGATGCCGCCCCCGCCGAACGTCTCGCGCGGCGCCTCCGGCAGCACCTCCAGGACCTGGTCCAGCATGTCGCCGGTGCCCCGGCCGTGCAGCGCGGAGACCGGGTACGGCTCCCCCAGGCCCAGCGACCACAGGTAGGCCGCGTCGGCCTCGCCGCTCGGGCCGTCCACCTTGTTGGCACACAGCACGACCGGCTTGCCGGCCTTGCGCAGCAGCCGGACGACGGCCTCGTCGGTGTCGGTGGCGCCGACCTTGGCGTCGACGACGAAGACCACCGCGTCGGCCGCCTCGATGGCGTACTCGGCCTGGGCGGCCACGGAGGCGTCGATGCCGAGGACGTCCTGCTCCCAGCCGCCGGTGTCGACGACCTTGAAGCGGCGGCCCGCCCACTCGGCCTCGTAGGTCACACGGTCGCGGGTGACACCGGGCTTGTCCTCGACGACGGCCTCGCGGCGGCCGATGATGCGGTTCACCAGGGTCGACTTGCCGACATTGGGACGGCCGACCACGGCGAGGACGGGCAGCGGGCCGTGCCCGGCCTCCTCGATCGCGCCCTCGACGTCCTCGAGGTCGAAGCCCTCCTCCACGGCGAGCTCCATGAACTCCGCGTACTCGGCGTCGCCGAGCGCCCCGTGGTCGTGCTCGGGCGCGCCTTCGTACGCGTCCGAGCCGTCGGGCTGGATCTGGTCGTTCATGAAGTCCGTACCTCGTCGTTCATCGTGGTGGTCGGTGGAGTACCCGCTGAATCGCGGGCTGGTCCACTACTCAGTGTTGTCTAGCGCCCGGTGAAGCGCCTGGCGTTTTCCAGGTGGGCGGCGAGCTGCTTCTGGATGCGCCCGGTCGCCTCGTCCAGCGCCGTGCGCGTACGGCGCCCGCTGCCGTCGCCCGCCTCGAAGGGCTCCCCGAAGACGACGTCGACGCGGGACCGCAGCGGAGGCAGCTCCTTTATCAACCGTCCCCGCCTGTCGGAACTTCCCAGCACGGCGACCGGCACGATCGGGGCGCCGCTGCGCACCGCGAAGTACGCGAGCCCGGCGCGCAGCGAGGCGAAGTCGCCCTCGCCCCGGGTGCCCTCCGGGAAGATCCCGAGCACGCCGCCGTTCTCCAGCACGCCGAGCGCCCGGGTGATCGCCGTGCGGTCGGTGGTGTCGCGGTCCACCTTCACCTGGCCGATGCCGGTCAGGAAGGGGTCGAGCGGGCCGATGAACGCTTCCTTCTTGATCAGGAAGTGCGTCGGCCGTGGCGCCACACCCATGACCATCGGGCCGTCGACCATGTGGGAGTGGTTGACGGCGAGGATCACCGGGCCGGTCGTGGGCACCCGCCAGGCGCCGAGCACGCGCGGCTTCCACAGCCCGTACATCAGGCCGACGCCGATGCGCCGCCCGACGTCGGCGCCCCGCGGGGAAGGCAGTTGGTCGGTCACTTCCCGGCCCGCTTCTCCTCGACGAGGGTGACGACGCACTCGATGACCTGGGCCAGCGTGAGCTCGGTGGTGTCCACCTCGACCGCGTCGTCCGCCTTGGCGAGCGGCGAGGTCTTGCGGCTGGAGTCGGCCGTGTCCCGCTTGATCAGGGCCTCGCGGGTGGAGTGCACGTCGGCGCCCTTCAGCTCGCCGCTGCGGCGGGCGGCGCGCGCCTCCGGGGAGGCGGTGAGGAAGATCTTCAGGTGGGCGTCCGGCAGCACGGTCGTGCCGATGTCGCGGCCCTCGACCACGATGCCGTTCGCCGCGGAGGCCGCGATCGAGCGCTGGAGCTCGGTGATCCGGGCGCGCACCTCGGGCACCGCGCTGACGGCGCTGACCTTGGAGGTGACCTCCTGGGTGCGGATCGGGCCGGCCACGTCGACGCCGTCGACGGTGATGGTGGGGCCCTGCGGGTCGGTGCCGGAGACGATCTCCGGCTTGCCGGCCGCGGCGGCGATCGCGGCGGGGTCGTCGGTGTCGATGCCGTTGTTGACCATCCACCAGGTGATCGCCCGGTACTGGGCGCCGGTGTCCAGGTAGCTCAGTCCGAGCTGTGCCGCCACGGCCTTCGAGGTGCTCGACTTGCCCGTGCCGGACGGGCCGTCGATGGCGACGATCACTGGCGTGGCGCTTTCCACAGTGGGGGACCTTCCTGAACCGGGCTGGCGGGGGTGAGGGCGTGACTGCCCCGCACAAGGTTACTGGGTGCGGGTCACTCGTCCGGCCGCGCGTCGGTCAGCCACCTCCAGCATGCCCTACTGCCGGATCGCCCAGCCACGGTCCCGCAGCGCGGCACTCAGCACGGGTGCCGCCTTCGGCTCCACCATCAGCTGCACCAGACCGGCCTGCTGCCCGGTCGCGTGCTCGATGCGCACGTCCTCGATGTTGACGCCGGCCCTGCCCGCGTCCGCGAAGATCCGGGCGAGCTGTCCCGGCTGGTCGTCGATGAGCACGGCCACGACCTCGTAGGCCCGCGGGGCGGATCCGTGCTTGCCGGGGACGCGGATCTGCCCGGCGTTGCCGCGCCGCAGGACGTCCTCGATGCCGGTGGTGCCGTCACGGCGCTTGTCGTCGTCGGAGGACTGGAGGGCGCGCAGGGCCCGCACGGTCTCCTCCAGGTCGGCGGCGACGTCCGTGAGCAGGTCGGCGACCGGCCCGGGGTTCGCGGAGAGGATGTCGATCCACATCCCGGGATCGGAGGCGGCGATCCGGGTCACGTCCCGGATGCCCTGCCCGCACAGCCGTACGGCGGCCTCCTCGGCGTGCTCCAGGCGCGCGGCGACCAGGCTGGAGACCAGGTGGGGCATGTGGGAGACGAGGGCGACGGCACGGTCGTGGGCGTCGGCGTCCATGACGACCGGCACGGCACGGCAGTGCGAGACCAGCTCCAGGGCGAGGTTCAGCACCTCGGTGTCGGTGTCCCGGGTGGGGGTCAGCACCCAGGGGCGGCCCTCGAAGAGGTCGCCGGTGGCGGCGAGCGGGCCGGACTTCTCCCGGCCGGACATGGGGTGCGTGCCGAGGTACGCCGTCAGGTCGAGCCCGCGTGCCTCCAGCTCCCGGCGCGGCCCGCCCTTGACGCTGGCGACGTCGAGGTAGCCGCGTGCCACACCGCGGCGCATGGCGTCGGCGAGTACGTCGGCCACGTGCGCGGGCGGGGCGGCGACGATCGCGAGGTCGACGGGCCCGTCCGGCGCCTCGTCCGTGCCGGCGCCGAGCGCGGCCGCCGTACGGGCCTGCTCCGCGTCGTGGTCGGCGAGGTGCACGGTGACGCCCCGCTGGGACAGGGCCAGGGCGGCGGACGTGCCGATCAGCCCGGTTCCGATGACGAGTGCGGTCCTCACTGGGCGATGTCCTTGCGCAGGGCGCCCGCGGCGCCGAGGTAGACGTGCGCGATGCCGGCACGGGGCTTGTCGGACTCGATGTGCGCCAGGACGCGGACGACGCGCGGCATGGCGCCCTCGATGTCCAGTTCCTGCGCGCAGATCAGCGGGACGTCGACGATGCCGAGCTTGCGGGCGGCGGCCGCCGGGAAGTCGCTGTGCAGGTCGGGCGTGGCCGTGAACCAGATGCTGATCAGGTCATCGGCGGTGAGGTCGTTGCGCTCCAGGATGGCCGTGAGCAAGGCGCCGACCTGCTCGTCCATATGCCCGGCCTCGTCCCGTTCCAGTTGGACGGCGCCCCGGACCGCTCGTACCGCCACGGCGATGCTCCTTGCTGACGTGCGTGTGACTGCGTGTCGCTCTGTGTGTCAAGCCTAGTCAGCCGGCGCGGGCAGGGTGCGCGGCGCCCGCCCGGTGAGACGCCCGGGTTGCTTCTCCTCGGGCGCGTCGAGTGTCAGGATGCAACTATTTCCGATTTGCCCCTATTCGAGATCTCGGCATCCACCCCATCCCCTCCCCCTGGCATCCACGGAGTGACGACATGACCACCAGCACCACACGCCGCACGGTCCTCCTCGCGACGGGCGCGACAGGGGCGGCGGCGCTCGTCGCGGCCTGCGGCGGGGGCGGCGACGACAGCGGCTCCGCCCCGACGGACTCCGCCACCGACCGGGAGACGGGGACGAGCGCCCCCGCCGGTCAGGAGCTGGGCTCCACCGACGAGATCCCGGTCGGCGGCGGCAAGATCTTCAAGGACGAGGAGGTCGTGGTCACCCAGCCCGAGCAGGGCCGGTTCAAGGCCTTCTCGGCGATCTGCACCCACCAGCGCTGCACGCTGGCGTCCGTCTCCGACGGCACCATCAACTGCGTCTGCCACGGCAGCAAGTTCCGCATCGCCGACGGCTCGGTGGCCAACGGTCCGGCGACACGACCGCTGCCGGCCGAGCAGATCACGGTGGAGGGAGAGTCGGTCCGGCTGGCGTGAGGCTTCCGGGTACGCCCACACGGCCACCACGGGCGCCGGGTCCGTCTCCGGAACGGCGGTCGGCCGTCACGCGTCCCAGAGCGCGCCGAGGGTCAGCAGGTCGCTCCGGTACTCGACGCGGTCGGCCCACTCGTCCGGCCACGCCTCCGCGCCCAGGTACGCGCCGGCGAAGGCGCCGGCCAGGCAGGCGATGGAGTCGGAATCGCCCGCGGTGCAGGCGGCGCGGCGCAGGGCCGTGAGCGGCTCGTCGGCGAAGAGCAGGAAGCACAGCAGCCCGGTCGCCAGGGCCTCCTCGGCGATCCAGCCCTCGCCGGTGGCCAGGCAGGGGTCGGTCTCCGGCGAGACGGTGCGCACGGCGTGCTCCAGCCGGTCGAGGATCGCCAGGCACTCGTCCCAGCCGCGCGCGATGAACTGCTCGGGGCTCGGGTCCTGGGCCCGGCGCCACAGGTCGCCGAGCCAGCGCTCGTGGTAGTGGCTGCGGTTCTCCAGGGCGTACGAGCGGAGCAGACCGACCAGTCCGGCCGGCTCGGCGCCCTGCGCGAGCAGCCGTACGGCGTGCGCGGTCAGGTCGGACGCGGCGAGCGCGGTGGGGTGCCCGTGAGTGAGGGCGGACTGCAACTGGGCGGCGCCCGCGCGCTGTTCGTCACTCAAGCCGGGGACCAACCCCAGGGGTGCGACACGCATGTTGGCGCCACAGCCCTTGGAGTGGATCTGACTGGCGTCCTGCCAGGGGCGGTCCGCGTGCTCCAGCAGGGCACAGGCCCGCAGACAGGTGTTGCCGGGAGCGCGGTTGTTCTCCGGAGAGCGGTTCCAGGCGATGAACTCCCGCCGTACGGCGTCGGCCATCCCCTCGGGCTCCAGCACGCCCCGGTCCATCGCCGTCCGGATGCCCCGACCGAGCGCCAGCGTCATCTGCGTGTCGTCGGTGACGATCGCCGGTGCCGGCAGGTCCAGCCGCCGCCACGGACCGAACCTGGCGACGATCGACGCCACGTCGCTGAACTCGGTCGGATACCCCAGCGCGTCCCCGAGCGCGAGGCCGGTCAGCGCTCCGGTGGCGGCTTGCTTGTAGACGAGCGTGGCCATGTCAGAAGTCCTTCCGTCCCCGCGCCCTGAGAGGCACGGGGAGCTCGCGGCACCCGGGCTGTGCGCGTAAGCCTAGAGATCGACTTCCTGCATCAGCATGCCGACCTCCGTGTTGGACAACCGCCGCAGCCAGCCGGACTTCTGGTCGCCGAGGGTGATCGGGCCGAAGGCGGTGCGGACCAGCTTGTCGACCGGGTAACCGGCCTCCGCGAGCATCCGGCGCACGATGTGCTTGCGGCCCTCATGGAGAGTGACCTCGACGAGGTAGTTCTTGCCGGTCTGCTGGACGACCCGGAAGTGGTCCGCGCGCGCGTAGCCGTCCTCCAGCTGGATGCCGTCCTTGAGCTGCTTGCCCAGGTCGCGCGGGATCGGGCCGACGATGTGCGCGAGGTAGGTCTTCTTCACGCCGTACCTGGGGTGGGTCAGCCGGTGGGCCAGCTCGCCGTGGTTGGTGAGCAGGATGACACCCTCGGTCTCGGTGTCGAGCCGGCCGACGTGGAAGAGCCGGGTCTCGCGGTTGGTGACGTAGTCACCGAGGCACTGCCGCCCCTCCGGGTCCTCCATGGTGGAGACGACCCCGGCGGGCTTGTTCAGCGCGAAGAACTGGTAGCTCTGCGTGGCGACGGTCAGGCCGTCGACCTTGATCTCGTCCTTCTCCGGGTCGACCCGCCGCCCCTGCTCCAGCACGATCTCGCCGTTGATCTCGACGCGGGCCTCGTCGATCAGCTCCTCGCAGGCGCGCCGGGAGCCGAAGCCCGCACGGGCGAGGACCTTCTGGATGCGCTCGCCCTCCTGCTCGGCGCCCGGGAAGGTCTTCGGGAGCTTGACGTCCTTCTTCTCGGCGTACCGGTCGCGGTTGCGCTCCTCGATCTTCGCCTCGTACTCGCGGGGGCGCGCCGGGGCCGTACGGCCGCCCTTCTGGGGCTGCTTGGGCCCGCCCTTGGCTCCGCCGCGCGCGGCGCCGCCGCGTCCGGCCTTGGGGCCGTCCTTGGTCGCTCCGGGGCCCACGTCGTAGCGGCGCTCCTCCGGGCGGGGCTTGCGGGGGCGGCCCTGCCCCTGCTTCTGGTCCCTGTCGTTGCCGGCGCCGCGGTGGTTACCGCGCCCGCCGCTCTTGCCGCTGCCGCTGCTTCGCATCAAATTTCCGTCTGGTCGTCTTCGTCGTCGGTACCCGGGGTGACCGGGCGGCCCGGCACGTCGTCATCAGGCGCGTCCGGGTCGAACGACGGTACGCCTTCCTGGGTCTCGGCCTCGATCGCCTCCGCCTCCGGGAGGAAGGGCGCGAGTTCCGGGAGCTCGTCCAGACCGCGCAGGCCCATCCGCTCCAGAAAGTAGTTCGTCGTCGTGTACAGGATCGCACCTGTTTCGGGTTCCGTGCCCGCCTCCTCGATCAGACCGCGCTGGAGGAGGGTGCGCATGACGCCGTCGCAGTTGACTCCGCGTACGGCGGAGACCCGGCTGCGGCTGACCGGCTGCCGGTAGGCGACGACGGCCAGGGTCTCCAGGGCGGCCTGGGTGAGGCGGGCCTGCTGGCCGTCCAGCACGAAACGCTCGACGGCGGGCGCGTACTCGGCGCGGGTGTAGAACCGCCAGCCGTTCGCCACGAACCTCAGCTCGAAGCCGCGTCCCTGGACGGTGTACTCGTCGGCCAGCTCGCGCAGCGCGTCCGCGATCTGGCGCTTCGGCCGCTCCAGTATCTTCGCGAGGTGCTCCTCGGTCGCGGGCTCGTCCACGACCATGAGGACGGCCTCCAGAGCGGGCTTGAGATCGAGGCCGGCGACGGCACTCAGCCCGGCCGGGACCTCGGTGGCTTCCTGGCTCATGCCTTCTTCTCCTCCTTCGGCGGCTCGGGCGGCCGGTCGAACTCGTCGGTGACGGCCGGTGTCTCGTCCCCGTCGCCGCCGGTCCACCGCACGAGGAGTTCACCGAGCGCGGTCTCCTGCTCCAGCTCGACGGCCTTCTCGCGGTACAGCTCCAGCAGCGCCAGGAACCGGGCCACGACGGTCAGTGTGTCGTCGGTGTCCGCCACGAGCTCGCGGAAGACGGCCTCGCCGAGATCCCGGAGCCGCGCGACGACGATCGCGGCCTGCTCCTGCACGCTGACCAGCGGGGCGTGGATGTGGTCCACGTACACCTGCGGCTTGGGCTTGGGCTGCATCGCCTTCACGGCGAGCTTGGCGAACCCTTCCGCGCCGATGCTGATGACCACCTCGGGCAGCAACTCGGCATGGTGGGGTTCGAGCCCGACGGTACGCGGATAGCGCCGGGCCTCGTCGTCGAGCCGCCCGCTGAAGATGTCGGCGATCTGCTTGTACGCGCGGTACTGGAGGAGCCGGGCGAACAGCAGGTCCCGGGCTTCGAGCAGCGCGAGGTCGGCCTCGTCCTCCACCTCGGCGGCGGGCAGCAGCCGTGCCGCCTTCAGATCGAGCAGCGTGGCCGCGACGACGAGGAACTCCGTCGTCTCGTCCAGGTCCCAGTCCGGCCCCATCGCCCGGATGTACGCCATGAATTCGTCGGTCACCTTCGACAGCGCGACCTCGGTGACGTCCAGCTTGTGCCGGGAGATCAACTGAAGCAGCAGGTCGAAGGGCCCCTCGAAGTTGGCGAGCCGGACCTTGAAGACCCCGTCATCGCCGCCGGCACCGTCGTCCGAGCGCTGGGCGGTGCCCGCCGACTCGTCCCGGCCCTGCGGGACCTGCGCCCCGGGGGCCGCCCCGGCTTCGGCCTGGGCCTGCGCAGGAACAACCTCGGCGTCGGTATCGGCCCCAGGGGCGGAAGCGAGCGCCTCGCGCCGGGACCCGGTCTCCACCGGCTCGGCGGCCGGGGCCGCGGTCTCGGCCGCAGCCACCGGCCCGAGGGCGGGACGCTGACGCCCCGCCGCCGGACGACCTGCGTCGGGCCCGGGCCCGGACGCCTCGTCTCCCTCCGGGGAAACGCCCTCACGGCCCACCACGGAAGCGGCGACAGCCGCGGACTCCGCCCGGGCAGGCCCGGTCGCACGCTCCGGACGGGGCCTCCCGGCCTCCGCCTCCCCAGGGACCTGCCGCTCCACACCGCCGGGCGGCTCCTCGGCAACCAACGCCAGCGCGCCGACCGCTTCCTCCTCGGACCGGACGCCCGACGCGGCAGGCTCGGTCACCTCGGAGGTCACGCCCGACTCGGGAGCCTCCATCGCCTCGGGCGTCAGGCCCGACTCGGCGGTGTCCTCGGGCGGCTCACCGGGCCCGGGCACATCCGTCGGCTCAACCGGCGGAGCCCCCGGCCCACGCCCCAACGCGCGCCGACGGCCGGACGGGCCGCCGACGGGCGGTGGGGAAGCGTTCGAGGTCATGGCCCCCGCAGGCTACCGCTACCGCCCGCGCAGCCGTCGTACGAGGATGCTGGCGTCCCCGCGGGTCTCCAGGTCGGCGAGGACCACGGCGACCGCCTCGCGGACGATACGGCCGCGGTCTACGGCCAGGCCGTGCTCGCCGCGGAGCACGAGGCGGGCGTGCTCCAGGTCCATGAGCTCCTCGGCCGACACGTACACCGTGATCTTCTCGTCGTGCCGCTCACGGCCGCTGGGACGGCGCGCGGCGGCCCGCCCGCGTTTGCGGGGTGCCGCCGCGGCGGCACCGGCCGCACCCGCGGCAGAACCTTCCTGCGCCGCCTGCCGCCGGGCGGAGCCGGAGCGGCTGCGGGACTCCCCGGCCTCGGCCGACTCCGAGTCTGAAGCGACATGCTCCGCGCCCTCGCCGTCACCGCCCTGCGCGGGCACCGACTGCGGCACGTCCTCCGCGCCGGCTGCCGCCGCGTCGCCCTCCCCCGCCGGAGCGGGCACCCGGGCGTCGCCGTTGGCCTGGCGCCTGGGCGTGGACGACTGAAGCCCCATCCCCCCTGTCGTACGGAAGAGTTCGTCGGCCCCCGGCAGACTCACTCGGCGTGACACCGGGCGAGCACCTCCCTGGCGAGCTGGCGGTAGGCGGCGGCACCGACGGAGTTGGAGGCGTACGTGGTGATCGGCTCACCGGCGACCGTGGTCTCCGGGAACCGGACCGTGCGCCCGATGACCGTGTGGTAGACGTGGTCGTCGAACGCCTCGACGACACGCGCGAGCACCTCACGGCTGTGCACCGTGCGCGAGTCGTACATCGTGGCGAGGATCCCGTCGAGCTCCAGGTCGGGGTTGAGCCGTTCCTGGACCTTCTCGATGGTCTCGGTCAGCAGGGCCACACCGCGCAGCGCGAAGAACTCGCACTCCAGCGGCACGATCACCTTGTGCGCGGCCGTCAGGGCGTTCACCGTGAGCAGGCCGAGCGAGGGCTGGCAGTCGATGACGATGAAGTCGTAGTCGTCCAGCAGCGGCTTCAGGGCGCGTTGCAGGGTCGACTCGCGGGCGACCTCGGAGACGAGCTGGACCTCGGCCGCCGACAGGTCGATGTTGCTGGGCAGCAGGTCCATGTTGGGGACCGCCGTCTTCAGCAGCACCTCGTCGGCCGCCATCCCCCGCTCCATGAGCAGGTTGTAGACGGTGAGGTCGAGTTCCATGGGATTGACGCCGAGTCCGACCGACAGCGCGCCCTGCGGGTCGAAGTCCACGAGCAGGACCCGGCGTCCGTACTCCGCGAGCGCGGCACCCAGGTTGATGGTCGACGTGGTCTTGCCGACGCCGCCCTTCTGGTTACACATCGCGATGATCTTCGCGGGTCCGTGATCGGTCAGCGGGCCCGGGATCGGGAAGTACGGCAACGGGCGTCCGGTCGGGCCGATGCGCTCCCGGCGCTGTCTGGCCGCGTCGGGCGCGAGAGTGGCCGCGTACTCGGGGTCGGGCTCGTACTCCGCGTCGGGGTCGTAGAAGTGCCCCTCGGGCAGTTCGTCGTAGTCGGCGAAGTGGTTGTGGGGCGCGCCACTTCCGTCGCCGGCCATGGCGTTCACGTGATGGCCATCCATCTTCTGGTGTGCAGTGTGAGTCGCCTGCTGACTCTGGTGGGCTGCGAAGGTGCGCACAGCGACGGAGCCGACAGCAGCGAACCCCGCGGGACCCTGGCCCCGTGCAGGCATTCCTGGTTGACCACCCCCGGGAGTAAATGTCGACTCATTCACAAGTCGTCTTACCTCCTTGGTGACCAGGAAACTTCTAGACAGGTCAGCGTGGCACCATGCCGACGGTTGGCGACTCTATGGCGTGTCGGGCGTCCGCAGCAACACAATCCGCCGGACCCGGCCCGATGTGTCGGCAATGAAACATCCCGCTGTCAAGGGCGTACGGCCGTCGCACGGCAGGTTTCACCGGTGTGCGAATCGGTTGAAGGGTTACGTTCGAGGCGAGTTGCCCGAGAATCGCGAAGTGACCATACACACATCCGGCCGGACCTTGTCGGGCAAGGTCCGGCCGGGTGCGCGGCGTTGACGACCTGTGTTGACGTATCGCCTTTACGAGTTGGTGACTTGGTCGACTCAGCGGCCCGCGGGGCTCAGCCGAGCAGCGAGGTCAGCTCGACGTGCTCCACGTCGTGCGCCTCGGCGACCTCCTTGTAAACGACCTTGCCGTCATGGGTGTTGAGACCCTTGGCCAGTGCCGGGTCGCGGCGCAGCGCGTCCGCCCAGCCGTGGTCGGCCAGCTCCACGATGTAGGGCAGCGTGGCGTTGGTCAGCGCGTAGGTGGAGGTGTTCGGCACGGCGCCGGGCATGTTGGCGACGCAGTAGAAGACCGAGTTGTGGACCTGGAAGGTCGGCTCGGCGTGAGTGGTCGGACGGGAGTCCTCGAAGCAGCCGCCCTGGTCGATCGCGATGTCGACAAGGACACTTCCGGGCTTCATCCGCGAGACGAGTTCGTTGGTGACCAGCTTGGGGGCCTTGGCGCCGGGGACCAGGACGGCACCGATGACGAGGTCGGCCTCCAGGCAGGCCTTCTCCAGCTCTAGGACGTTGGAGACGACGGTCTGGATCTTCGTGCCGAAGATCTTGTCCGCCTCGCGGAGCTTGTTGACGTCCTTGTCGAGCAGGGTCACGTGGAAGCCCAGGCCGATGGCGATCTGCGCCGCCTGCCAGCCGGAGACGCCGCCGCCGATGACGACGGCCCGGCCGGCCGGCACGCCGGGGACGCCGCCGGGCAGCACGCCGCGGCCGCCGTTGGCGCGCATCAGGTGGTAGGCGCCGACCTGCGGGGCCAGCCGGCCCGCGACCTCGGACATCGGGGCGAGCAGCGGCAGCGCGCGGCTGGGCAGCTCGACCGTCTCGTAGGCGATCGCCGTGGTGCCGGACTCCAGCAGGGCGTCCGTGCACTCCTTGGAGGCGGCCAGGTGCAGGTAGGTGAAGAGCGTCTGGTCCTTGCGGAGGCGGTGGTACTCCTCGGCGATGGGCTCCTTGACCTTCAGCAGCAGGTCGGCGGCGGCCCACACCTCGTCGGCGGTCTCCAGGATCCGCGCACCGGCGGCCACGTACTCCTCGTCCACGATCGAGGAGCCGACGCCGGCGCCGCGCTCGATGACGACCTGGTGGCCATGACGCACCAGCTCGTGCACGCCGGCGGGGGTGATGGCCACCCGGAACTCGTTGTTCTTGACCTCGCGGGGGATGCCGACCTTCACGTCGATCACGGTCCTTGACTGAGAGGGTATGGGTGCATTACTAGACATACCCGGGCGCGCACGGGCACACCGGGAGAGACCGCAGGAGAACGTGCGGCAGAGCCAGTCTAATGAAGGTGTTCCCGCTGTCTAGCCTTTCATTGCATCAATCTTCAGCGGATGCGCTACGGATTTCGCAGGCGTCAGGTTCCGGTTTCGGGTGTGAGTCGCCGTTCGAGGCCGCTGCGGGCTCTTCCTCGTCCTCCTGGTGCTCGCCGAGAATCCGCTCGGCGGCGCCCCGGTGCAGCCGGGCCGACGTGGGGTCGCCGAGGTGCTCGAGGGTGTCGGCGACCCGCAGGTGCAGCGCGGCCTGCAACCGCGTGTCCTCGGCGCGCCGTGCCCACTCCACGGCCTCCCGGCAGGTGCGCAGCGACTCCTCGGGCCGGCCCGCGTACTCCTGGACCCGCGCCAACTCGCTCAGCGCCCGCGCCTGGGCGGCCACGTCGCCGCTCTTGCGGTGCCCGGCGATCGCCGCGCGCCAGTTCCGCAGGGCCTCGCCGTAGCGGCCCGCGTAGGTGTGGGCGGCGGCGATCCGCCCGTACAGCCGGGCGGCCTCGGCGCGCTCGTCCCGGGCGAGCCGCTCGACCAGGGCCCGGCCGAACCAGTCGGCGGCTCGGTCGAAGTCGCCGAGCTCCAGATGCGCACCGCCTACGGATTCCATCGCGCGGCCGGTCGCGTACGGATCGTTCACCTCGCGTCCGGCGTCCAGCGCGGCCCGGTAGCGGGCCAGCGCGTCGGCCGTGCGGCCGGTCCGGGCGTCGAGGTCACCGAGGTTGAGCAGGGCGGCGGCCCGCTCGCGGTGGAGGTTCCGGCGCTCGGCCACGTCGAGGACCAGGCTGTGGATGTCGTAGAGGTCGGGCGCCGCCGCCTGGGTGCCGACGTGCGCCACCATGGCCCGCACCAGCTGGGACATCAGCCGCCGGGCCAGGGTGTCCAGCTGCCCGTCGGCGACCGCGAGCCGGGCCGAGGCCAGCAGGGCGGGCCGGGTCACGCGCAGCCACTCGGCGGCCGCCCGGGGCGTGGAAAAGCGCAGGGCTCGCGGCAGGTCGAGGAGCTTCTGGCGTGCCTGGGGGCTGTCGGTCTCGGTGATCGCCCGGCAGGCCTGGAGCAGGCGTACGGTCCGCTCCAGCATGCGGGCGCGGGCCAGCTGGAGCTCGGCCGGGCGCTCGTGGCGCTCGGCGAGGGCGCGGAGCTCCGCGTGCAGACAGCCCGGCACCTCGTACCGCGGCAGCGGCGAGTCCACCGCGTGCAGGAAGCCCAGGGCGACGAAGTCGTCCAGGGTGGTGCGGGCGCCGGCGACCGAGCAGCCGGCGAGGGCGGAGGCGGTCTGCGGGTCGACGAGTCCGGCCGGGGCGAGGGCGAGCAGGCGCAGCATCCGGGCGGCGGTGGCGGGCAGGGCGGCGTAGGCGAGCCGGAAGACCCGGTTCAGCGCGTTCCCCTCGGCGTCTTCGGCGCGCAGTTGCTTGGCGAGGTCGGAGACGGCCGCCTGGGGGCGGGCGGCGAGCCAGCCACCCGCCAGCATCAGCGCGGCCGGCTGCCCCTGGCACTCCTCGGCGAGGCCCTCCGCGGCCCGGGGGTCGACGGTGATGCGGACCGAGCCGGTGTGCCGGGACAGCAGTTCCACCCCGGACTTGGCGTCCAGGCCGCCCAGGGTGCACGGGCGGACGTCCGAGATGCCGGTCAGCGGTCCCCCGGAGACCGCGACGACCAGGCAGTCCGGGGTGTCGGGCAGCAAGGCGTCGACGTGCTCGGCATCGGCCGCGTCGTCCAGCAGGAGCAGAGCCCTGCGGTCGGCCAGGGCGCTGCGCAGGGCGTCGGTGAGGTCGTCTTCACAGGCGCCGGCCGGGGCCTCCTGGTCCAGGGCGGCGAGCAGGTCCCGGGCGGTGCGCTCGACCGGTACGGGGGTGCCGTCGGCGTCGCTCAGGCGGGCGCGCAGCACCCCGTCCGGGTAACGGTCCGCGACCTGCCGTGCGAGTTCCTCGGCGAGTGCGGTGCGCCCCGAGCCGGGCCGGCCGGCGATGAGCAGCACGCGCGCGTGGGGCGGCTTACGGCCGGCGAGGGTGTCCAGCCCCGCGCGCTCGATGTCGGCGCGCAGTTCCTTCAACTCGCGTGTGCGGCCCAGGAATCGGCTCTCCCCGGAAGCGTGTCCGGTCAGCCGCACGTCGCCTGTCTCCACGACCTGATCCGTCACGGGCCACACTCCCGTCCCACCACACGCACAAGCCCGCCGGGACTCCGGTCCGGGCGTGAACAGAGCCTAGTTCACGCTCTGCAACGCCCCGGCCGAAGCACGACGGGCACGGCGGGCACGTCCCCCGATCGGATCAGCCGATCTTCACACCAAGATCGGAGCTGCTCGCAGGCAACTGTCGGCGGGCCCTCGTGCCGCTGGGGTGACCGGCCCCTGCGGCAGGTGGGCCGGGGGGCGTCGCGCCGCCCGGTGCGACGGGGCGCCACTGCGCCCGCCCTCCTCAAGCTCACCGCTTCGCTCGCGCGGAGCCGCCGGGGCCGGGCCGGTCACGCGGGCACGTGTCCGGCGGCCGGATCCACTGCCCGACCGGGACCGGTCACCTCGCCCTGGACCACCGCCCGGATCCGGCCCGCCCCCCCTGGCCTGGACCACCGCCTCGGATCCGGCCCGCCCCCCTGGCCCTGGACCACCGCCTCGGATCCGGCCCGCCGCCCGGCCATGGGCCGCCCGGATCCAGCCTGCCGCTCGGCCCTGGGCCGCCACCCCCAGCCTGGACCGCCACCCGGCCATGGACCACCGCTCCGGCCCCGAGCCACCGCCCCGGATCCGGCCCGCCCCCGGCGGATTCACGCCTCGAGAGAGTTCACGCCTCGAACGGACCCGCCGACCACGGCGCCTGAGCCGAACCGCCTGGCCCTGGGCCACCGTCGGGATTTCGGCCCACCGCCCGGCCCCGGACCACCCGCCCGACCATGGGCCGCCCGCATCCAGCCTGCCCCTCGGCCCTGGGCACCACCCGGCCATGGACGACCGGCCCGCCCTTGATCGCCACCCGGCCATGGACCGCCGTCCCGCCCGGGACCGCCACCTGGCCATGGACCACCGTCCCGGCCACGAGCACCGCCCACCCATGGACCACCGCCCCGGCCGACAGCCACCGCCCCGGCCCCGGACCACCACCCGGCCCCGAACCACCGCCCGGATCCAGCCGCCCCCGGCGGATTCACGCCTCGAGAGAGTTCACGCCTCGAACGGACGCGCCGGCCACGGCGCCTGGGCCGGGCGCAGTGTGTCCAGGCCGTCGCCGGCGCGGGCGGCGACCAGGGAGAGGACGCCCACGACGAGGCAGTTGTTGTGCAGTTCCCCGGCCAGCACGCCCCGGACGAGGTCCGCGACCGGCACCCGGTCGAGCTCCATGTCGGCCTCTTCCTCCGCGACGGCGAAACGCTCGCCCTCGGCCTCGGACAGACCGCGGGCGAGGAAGATCCGGACGGCCTCGTCGCAGCCGCCGGGGGTCGTGTAGACGTCGGTCAGCACCCGCCAGTCCTCGGCCTTGACGTGCGCCTCCTCGTACAGCTCGCGCTGCGCGGCGTGCAGCGGGTTCTCGCCGGGGACGTCGAGCAGACCGGCCGGGATCTCCCACAGCTTGTGGCGCACGGGGTGGCGGTACTGGCGCAGGACCAGGACGCGGTCGGCCTCGTCGAGGGCGAGGACGGCCACGGAACCGGGGTGGACCTGGTAGTCGCGGCCGACCACGGTGCCGTCGGGCATGACCACGTCGTCGGTGCGGACGGAGGTCTTGTTCCCCACGAAGGGGGTGTCCGTCGCCCGGATCTCCCATTCCTCCGGGGTGTCCTTGATCGTCATGCCTGTCCTCCCACGGGCCCGGCGCGACTCCGCGTACCGGGCCCGACGTGCCGAAAAGAAACCGGGGTGCACACCCTTTGAAGGGATGCACCCCGGCCACCGTACAACTGGTGTGTTACTTCGAAGTCTTCCGCTCGACCGCGGCCTTGACGAGCCCGGCGAACAGCGGGTGCGGGCGCGTCGGGCGCGAGCGCAGCTCCGGGTGGGCCTGCGTGGCGACCAGGTACGGGTGGACCTCGCGCGGGTACTCGACGTACTCGACGAGCTTGCCGTCCGGGGATGTGCCGGAGAACAGGATGCCCGCCCGCTTCTCCAGCTCGGCGCGGTAGGCGTTGTTCACCTCGTAGCGGTGCCGGTGGCGCTCCTCGACGTACTCCTTGCCGTCGTACACCTCGCGCACGATCGAGCCCTCGGCCAGCTTCGCCGGGTACATGCCGAGCCGCATGGTGCCGCCCATGTCACCCTCACCGGCGACGATGTCGAGCTGCTCGGCCATCGTGGAGATGACCGGGTGGGCGGTGGCCGGGTCGAACTCGGTGGAGTTGGCGTCGCCGATGTCGGCCAGGCTCCGCGCGGCCTCGATCACGATGCACTGGAGGCCGAGGCAGAGGCCGAGCAGCGGGATCTTGTTCTCGCGGGCGTACTTGATCGCGCCGACCTTGCCGAGCACACCGCGGTCGCCGAAGCCGCCGGGGATGCAGATCCCGTCGACGTCGCCGAGCTGCGCCGCGGCGCCCGCCGGGGTCTTGCAGTCGTCGGAGGTGACCCACTTGATCTTGACGCGGGCGCGGTTGGCGAAGCCGCCGGCGCGCAGCGCCTCGGTGACCGACAGGTAGGCGTCGGGCAGGTCGATGTACTTGCCGACCAGCGCGAGGGTGATCTCGTGGTCGGGGTTGTGGACCCGGTCGAGCAGGTCGTCCCAGGTCGTCCAGTCGACGTCGCGGAACGGCAGGTCCAGCTTGCGGACCACGTAGGCGTCCAGGCCCTCGCCGTGCACGGTCTTCGGGATGTCGTAGATCGAGCGGGCGTCGGGGCAGGCGACGACGGCGGCCTCGTCGACGTCGCACATCAGCGAGATCTTCCGCTTGATCGCGGTCGGGACCTCGCGGTCGCAGCGCAGCACGATCGCGTCCGGCTGGATACCGATGTTGCGCAGAGCCGCAACCGAGTGCTGGGTGGGCTTCGTCTTCAGCTCACCCGAGGGGCCGATGTACGGCAGGAGCGAGATATGGACGACGAAGACGTTGTCACGGCCGACCTCGTGACGGACCTGGCGGACGGTCTCCAGGAACGGCAGCGACTCGATGTCGCCGACCGTGCCGCCGACCTCCGTGATCACGACGTCGACCTCGTCCGTCGCCATGCGGCGGATGCGGTGCTTGATCTCGTTCGTGATGTGCGGGATGACCTGCACGGTGTCGCCCAGGTACTCGCCGCGCCGCTCCTTGGCGATCACGGTGTTGTACACCTGGCCGGTGGTGACGTTGGCGGAGCCGTCGAGGTCGCGGTCGAGGAAGCGCTCGTAGTGGCCGATGTCCAGGTCGGTCTCTGCGCCGTCGTTGGTGACGAACACCTCACCGTGCTGGAAGGGGTTCATCGTGCCGGGGTCGACGTTCAGGTACGGGTCGAGCTTCTGCATCACGACGCGCAGACCCCGGGCCTTGAGCAGCATGCCGAGGCTGGAGGCCGTCAGGCCCTTGCCGAGCGAGGAGGCGACACCCCCGGTGACGAAGATGTGCTTGGTCGTCGAGTTACGAAAAGCGGCGGGCGGCATAGCCAAGACGGGGCTCCCGTGGTCGCGGTCTGGGGGTGCGGTACGGCTGCCTGCCGGAGGATTCCGGGGGGTCGCCGTCGCTGCGGTTCGGGGGTTTGCTGCCCACCGGTCCACGGGCTACCAGCGTATCAGCGCCGCGGGGCGATGGCTTCCGGCCACGCTCCGCGCACGCACCGACACGGAGATGGTCGCCCTCACCGGTCTCTCACCCGTTGCTCACTCGTTCGGCGTACTCGCCTTGCCTGGACGGGCACCCGGAACATCGGCGTGCGTCGTATCCTGCTCGGACACTCGCTGCCGAGCCCGCCGGCCCAACGGCACCACCCCCCGCCCGTAAGTACCGGAACAACGTGAGCTCGTCAGTTCGTTGAGCAACAATTGGCGCTTTGCATCACGGCTGAGTGACCTGTTTTGCTTCATCGCTCAACGACGCATTGCAAGACTTGCTGAAAATCCCCCTTGACCGCACTAGCGACAGCCCCCTTGCGGGGTGACGTGGCCGTTCGACTGGAGTTGCACGTGGCCGGGCGCATCGAAGATTACGCACTCATCGGAGACATGCAGACCGCTGCCCTGGTCTGCAGGGACGGCACGGTCGACTGGCTGTGCCTGCCCCGCTTCGACTCGCACGCCATCTTCGCCGGCCTGCTGGGCACCGAGGAACACGGCTTCTGGCGGCTCGGCCCCGCGTACGCCTCCGACCAGCAGCCCCCCACCGCCGCGCGGCGCAGCTACCGGGGCGACTCGCTGATCCTGGAGTCCGAGTGGGACACGCAGCGGGGCACGGTCCGGGTGACCGATTTCATGCCGCCGCGTGACGGCGCCCCGCAGCTGATCCGGATCGTGGAGGGCGTCTCGGGCCGCGTGCCGATGCGCTCGGCGCTCAGGATGCGGTTCTCCTACGGGCGGGTGGTGCCGTGGGTGCACAAGCACGAGGGGCGCACAGTGGCCGTGGCGGGCCCCGACTCCGTGTGGTTCGACACATCCGCCGAGACGTACGGCAAGTCGCTGACGACGTACGCGGATTTCACGGTCGCCCCGGGTGACCGGATCGCGTTCACGATCTCCTGGCAGCCCTCGCACAAGGAGCCGCCGCCGCTGCCCGAGCCGGAGCAGTCGCTGGAGGCGACGGAGGACTTCTGGCGCGAGTGGGTCGACCACTGCACGTACCACGGTCCCTACCGGGAGGCCGTCGTCCGCTCGCTGATCACGCTGAAGGCCCTGACGTACGCCCCGACCGGCGGCATCGTCGCCGCGCCGACCACCTCCCTGCCGGAGGACATCGGCGGCGTCCGCAACTGGGACTACCGCTACACGTGGCTCCGGGACGCGGCGATCACCCTGTCCTCGCTGCTGCGCACCGGCTACCGCGAGGAGGCCCGCGCCTGGCGCGAGTGGCTGCTGCGGGCCGTGGCGGGCGACCCGGAGAACCTCCAGATCATGTACGGCATCGCCGGCGAGCGCGAGCTCGGCGAGGCGGAGCTGGACTGGCTGCCGGGCTACGAGAACTCCACCCCGGTCCGGGTCGGCAACGGCGCCGCGCACCAGCTCCAGCTGGACGTCTACGGTGAGGTCACCGAGGCCCTGCACCTGGCCCACATGACGGGTCTCGCGCGCAACGACTACGCCTCGCTGCTCCAGCTCAAGCTGATCCGCTACCTGGAGGACCACTGGCAGGACCCGGACGAGGGCATCTGGGAGGTGCGCGGCCCGCGCCGCCACTTCGTGCACTCCAAGGTGATGGCCTGGGTCGCCGTCGACCGCACGATCAAGCTGATCGAGTCCGGCGACGCCGACGGCCCGCTGGAGCGGTGGAAGGAACTGCGCGACGACATCCACCGTGACGTGTGCGAGAAGGGCTACGACAAGGAACGCAACACCTTCACGCAGTCGTACGGCTCGAAGGAGCTGGACGCGTCGCTGCTGCTGATCCCGCAGATGGGCTTCCTGCCGCCGGACGACAAGCGCGTCATCGGCACCATCGAGGCGATCCAGCGGGAGCTGTCCACGCCGGACGGCTTCATCCTCCGCTACCCGACGCAGGGCGACAACGAGGGCGTCGACGGCCTGCCCGGCGACGAGGGCGCCTTCCTCGCCTGCTCGTTCTGGATGGCCGACGACCTGGCGATGATCGGCCGCGTGGACGAGGCCCGCAAGCTGTTCGAGAAGCTGCTGTCGCTGCGCAACGACCTCGGCCTGCTGGCGGAGGAGTGGGACCCGCACCTCCAGCGCCAGGTGGGCAACTTCCCGCAGGCGTTCAGCCACGTGCCGCTCATCGACACGGCACTGCGTCTGACGGCTTCGGGGGCCTACGGGGGCTGAACGGGCCCGACCGGTCCCGGCCACCTAGGCTGGAACCGGATGATTTCCCCCTTCCGGAAGGGGGCGGCCATGGCTTCCCTCTCGAAGGCGGGCGCGGCCCTCACCGCGCTGCGCGAGGATCTGACCGGCGACGTGTTCGCCCCGGGCGACCCGGGCTACGACGACGCCCGGGCCGTCTTCAACGCCATGATCGACCGGCGGCCCGCCGTGCTCGCGCACTGCGCCGACGAGGACGACGTCGTGCGGGCCGTGCGGTTCGCCAGGGAGCTGGATCTGCCCGTCGCCGTGCGTGGCGGCGGCCACAGCGTGGCCGGCATGGCCCTGTGCGACGGCGGCGTGGTGGTCGACCTGCGCCGGATGCACGAGGTGACCGTCGATCCGGCGGCCCAGGCCGTCCGGGTCGCCGGCGGGGCCACGATGAGCCATCTGGACCGGGCCACCCAGCCGTACGGACTGGCGACGACCGGCGGCCGTGCCTCCACCACCGGTGTCGGCGGCTTCGTGCTGGGCGGCGGCACCGGCTGGCTGGACCGCTGCTGCGGGCTCGCCGTCGACAACCTGCTCGGTGTCGAACTCGTCACCGCCGACGGCTCCCGTGTCCACGCCAGTGCCGACGAGAACCCGGACCTGTTCTGGGCCCTGCACGGCGGCGGCGGGAACTTCGGCATCGCCACGGCGATGACGCTGCGGCTGTACGAACTGCCCGAGTTCTCCATCGCGATGGTGCTGTACCTGCCGGAACACGGCCCCGAGGTGGTCCGCACCTACCGCGAAGTGATCACGAACGGGCCCGAAGAGGCGGGCGGTGGCGTCATCTACTTCACCGGTCAGCCGGAGGAGTTCGTCCCCGAGCACCTCGTGGGCAGGCTCGTGTGCGGCCTGCTGCTGACGTACGCCGGCGGCGAGGACGACCTGCGCAAGGTCGCCCAGCCCCTGCTGGCGCTGCCGCACGAGGCCGAGATCGTCGGCGCGATGCCGTACGCCGACGTCCAGTGCATGATCGACGACCCGCCGGGGATGCGGAACTACTGGTCGGCGGAGTACCTGACGGGCGCGCCCGACGACTTCGTGGACGTCTTCTGCGCCCGGGCCGGGTCCATGCCGGTGCCGACCGGCACCCAGCACGTGCTGTTCCCGCAGGGCGGGGCGATCGCCGGCGGCCCGGGCGAGTATCCGGTGCCCTACCGGGACGCGCCCTGGGCGGTGCAACCCTTCGGCATCTGGGCGGACCCGGCGGACGACGAGCGGTGCGTGCGGTGGGTGCGGGACGTGCGCGCCGACGTGCGGCCGTGGAGCACCGGCGCGGTCTACCTGAAC
This sequence comes from Streptomyces coeruleofuscus, assembly GCF_039532725.1. NCBI lineage: Bacteria > Bacillati > Actinomycetota > Actinomycetes > Kitasatosporales > Streptomycetaceae > Streptomyces > Streptomyces coeruleofuscus. Next base: position 16,631 of record NZ_BAAASE010000008.1, on the reverse strand, counting down.
TTCATCGGCGACGAGGGCACCGAGCGGGTGGTCGCCGGTCTGGGCGTCGAGAACACCCGGCGGCTGGCGGAGCTGAAGCGGCGTTACGACCCGGACAACGTGTTCCGCTTCAACCACAACATCACGCCGGCCTGAGGGCCGTGAGCGTCCGCTCCCCCGCCGGGTCACCCGCCGTGGCCGGGACCAGGGCGATCTCGTCGAGGCCGGCCTCGGCGTAGGCGTCCATGCGGGCGCGGACGGTGCCGGCATCGCCGACGAGGGCGACCGTGTTCGCGGCCTCGGGCGGCAGGGCCTCCAGCAGGGTGTCCGGGTCGGCTCCCTTGGCGGCCAGTTCGACGACCGCGGCGAGCCCCGCCTCGACGAACATGTCGCTGTAGCCCGGCACGGCGAGATAGCCGACGACGCTGCGCAGGACCTGCCTGAGTGTCTCCGGTTCCGGGTCCACGGCGGCGGGCAGCCAGGCGGCCAGCCGCGGCGGCGTACGCCCGGCCCGCTCGGCGGCGGCGAGCATCCGGGCCCGCAGCACGCGGACCTGCTCGGGGGAGACGAGGTCGAGCAGCATCCGGTCGGCGTGCTCCACCGCGGCGGCGATCGCGCGCTCGCCGAACGCCGCGACGGTGACCTCGCCCCCGGGCGGCGGCAACCGGCGCGGGAAGCCGCTCCCGGGAACGATCGGCTCGCCCGGCGCGCCGTGCATCAGCGCGCGTACGGCCGCCGCCGACTCCGCGAGGGCGGCGGCGGGCCGGGTCCGCGGCCGGCCGTGCACGCCCTCGACGACCCGCTTGCTGGACGTGCCCAGGGCCACGCCGACCGGCCGGCCGGTCACGGCCGCGGTGGACGCGGCGCCCCGGACGATGGTGAGCGGGTCGCGCACCGACACCGGCACGGGCCCGGCCGTCAGCGTCGCCTGCCCGGTGGCCGCGCCGATCGCCGTCGCCAGGACGAACGAGTCCCACGTCGGTCCCTCGCCCGCCCACACCTCCCGGTACCCGAGCCGGTCGGCGAGCACCGCCACCCGCAGCGGCTCCTCGACCGGACTGTCGTCTTCCCGCCCTACCGCGACCACGCTGATGTCCATGACCGCGCCCGTACCCGGTCGTCTCCGGCGTACTCCCGGACTCCGTGGTCCATGAGATGTCCGGGAGGCGCCCACGCGGGTAGCGTCCGGCTCATGGAGACCGGGACGGACAGCGGCTACGGCACCCAGGCCGCCGGGATCACCGTGCAGCGGGCACTGGAGCTGCCGGGGCTGCGCAGCGGGCTGCCCGAGGTGCTGGCGGGCGCCGACCGGCTCGGGCGGACCGTGCGCTGGGTGCACGCCGGGGAGGTGCCGCACATCGCCTCGCTGCTCAAGGGCGGCGAGCTGCTGCTGACCACGGGCTACGGCCTCGGCACCCGCCCGGCCGAACAGCGGGCGTTCGTACGCACGCTGGCCGAGCGCGGCATCGCCGCCCTGGTCGTGGAGCTCGGCCCGCGCTTCACACGGCTGCCCGCCGCCCTGGTCGACACGGCCCGTTCGGCCCGGCTGCCGCTCGTACAGCTCCACCGCGAGGTGCCGTTCGTCACGGTCACGGAGGAGATCCACACCGAGATCGTCAACGGCCACTACGCGCTGCTCCAGCGGGCCGAGGAGGTGCACCGGCGGTGTACGGAGGCCCTGCTGGGCGGCGGCGGGGTTCCCCAGGTCCTCGGCATCCTGGCCGACTTCGGCGGCAATCCCGTCTTCCTGGAGACGGCGGACGGGCAGTTGCTGTACGCCGCCGGGGCCGGTCCCCAGGGCGCGGATCCGCTCCAGGTGTGGGAGGGGCTGCGCGGCCAGCACAAGGACGAGCCGCCGCTCGCGGGCTCGGTCCTGGTGGACGTGCCGGGCGGCGGGCCCGGCAGCGGGGGCGTCCGCGCCCGCCTCGTCCTGCTTCCGGTGCGGGCTTCCCTGGCGCCGGTGCACCGGATGGCGGCGGAGCGGGCCGCGGGCATCCTGGCCGTGGTGCTGATGCAGGCACGGCAGGAGGAGGAGCTCGCGGCGCGCGGACGCGGCGACTTCCTCACGGACCTCGCCGAGGGCCGGGTCACGGCGGAGGACGCCCCGGCGCAGGCGCGCGTGCTGGGCTTCCGCCCGGGTGACGGCCCGCTGCTGCCGGTGGTCATGCGGCTCGGGGACGCCCTGTCGCCGGGGGGAGGCTGGGCGGTGCTGGCCCGGGCGGTGTCCGGGGAACTGGCCTCGGTGGGCGTGCCGGCGCTGCTCGGGGTACGGCCGGTCGAGGGCCGGCTGCTGGTCCTGCTGGGGCTGCGCTCGGAGCCGGAGCGGGCGACGCTCGCGGACCGGGTCGCGGCGGCGCTGCGGGCCGGTGTGGAGCGAGCCGGGATGCTGCGGCCGGGCGGGCAGCCTCCCGTGGTGGTCGTGGGCGTGGCCGGCGGCTGGACATCCGCGGCCTCGGGCCTGCGGCACGCCGCCGAGACGGCCACGGCGGCCCAGGGCCTGCCTGACCGGCCCTGGTACGACGCCCGGCGCCTGGATATCGACTTGCTGGTGTGGCGGCTGCGCGGCCATCCGGACCTGGCCGCCTTCGTCGACCGGGCCCTCGGCCCGCTCCTGGAGCACGACCGGCGCTCCCGGCCGCCCCTGCTGCCCACCCTGTCGACCTACCTCGCCCACGCGGGCCGCAAGGCGGAGACGGCCCGGGAGCTCCACCTCAACCGGCAGACCCTGTACAACCGCCTGGCGCGCATCGGGGAGTTGCTGGGCACGGACCTCGACGACCCGCAGACGGTACTGGCCCTGAGCCTGGCCCTGCGGGCCCGCAGGCACGTTCTCCAGAGCCCCGAGGTGCTCTAGGACCTGTCGCCGCATTCCCGCCTGCCCCGCGGCGCCGTGCACGCTCCCCCAAGCCCTTGGAGCAGGGGGACTCCCACTCGCCGCACCGGGCGCAGACCCACGTACAACCAGTACGAGGGCCTGCGCCCGGCATGGCGAGAGCACGCACCTGACGCCGCGGGACGCGCCCTTCGGGCGGACGACGGGTATGTGACGACAGGGCCTAGGCGAGGGGCCGGATCTGGGTCAATTCGTCGTACACGCTGAGGACTTGGGCGACCGTCTCGTCCTCGCTCGGCCAGGTCGCCGCCTGCCGGGTGCCCTTGGCCTTCAGCCGTTCCCGGCGCTCGGGATCGCCGAGCAGGCGTACTACGGTGCCGGCGAGCGACTCGGCGTCGCCGGGCGGGACGAGTTCGGCCGCGTCACCGACGAGTTCGGGGATGCCGCCGACGTCGGTCGCGACGAGCGGCACGCGCGCGTGGAGGGCCTCCTGGGCGAGGACGGAGCGCGCCTCCTCCCACCGGCTCGGCAGCAGAGCGAGGTCGGCGGCGGAGAGCAGGTCGGTGATGTCGTCGCGCCGCCCGATGAGCCGGACGGGCAGCCCCTCGCCCTCGATCCGTTCCTGGAGTTCGCCGCGCAGCGACCCCTCGCCCGCGATCACGACCAGGGGCACGGGATCGAGCCGCCGCCACGCGCGCGCGGCGTCCAGCAGCACGTCGTACCCGCGGTGCCGCTCCAGGGAGCCGACGGCCATCAGCAACGGCCGTCCGATGGCGCCGAGTTCGGCGCGCACCTTGGGCCGCAGCCGGTCGGGGTCATCAGGCTCCGCGGGCCTGCGGGGGCCGGGCAGGGCGACGGCCGCGAGCCGCGCGTCCCGCGCCCCGGTCCGCCGCGCCCGGTCGACGAGCGCCGAGGTCGTCCCCAGCACCACGGTGGCCGCCTTCACGACCCGCCGCTCCAGGGCCCGCAGCAGATGGGCGCGGGCCCCGTCGGCGTGCGCCCGGTCGTGCCACGTCACGACGAGCGGAGTCCGCACGCGCCGCCCGCTGAGAGCGAGCACGGTACGGAACGAGGCGTGCAGCCCGTGCGCGTGCACCAGGTCGGCGTCGGCACAGGCCGCCCTCAGAGCCGCCACCGACACCGGGTCACTGCTGCGCGGCACGTGCACATGGTCGGCCCCGACACCGCTGAAGTCGTAGGAGCGATCCGCCTCACAGGGGGCGCACACCGTGACTCTCACGCCCCTCGCGACGAGCCCCGCGGCCAGGGAACGCACATGCGCACTGCTGGCCGCGTTGCCTCCGCCCAGCACCTGCACGGTGCGCAACGGCGACTGGCCATGCGGTGAGTGGCTGCTCACGGGGGTCACGTGGCCGGGCTCCTGGTTCGGGTCGGGCGGTCACCGCGCAGGAATCCCGCGCGTACTCCGCCAAGGATGCCAGGACATAGGCGGGTTCCGGGAACGCTCGAAGCCCGGCGGCGCGACAGTGGGGGCGCGGCATCCGGGGGGATGCGCCGGGCCGAGTCACCCACACGAGTGAAGATCGGCGCTTCCCTCGACAGACGTGCCCGCTCCTCCCCTACAGATCCGCCCGAGCCGTCGCCAGCAGCTCCTCCGCGTGTGCCCGGGCCGTCTCCGAGTCCTCCTGGCCGGCGAGCATCCGGGACAGCTCCCGGACCCGCTCCTCACCTTCCAGCACCTTCACACCGGAACGGGTGACCGACCCGTCGTTCGTCTTCTCGACCAGCAGCTGCCGGTCGGCGAAGGCGGCGACCTGCGGGAGATGGGTCACGACCACGACCTGCGCGGTCCTCGCCAGACGCGCGAGCCGCCGGCCGATCTCGACCGCCGCCTTGCCGCCGACACCGGCGTCGACCTCGTCGAAGAGATACGTCGGCACGGGATCCGTCCCCGCGAACACGACCTCCACCGCCAGCATCACACGGGACAGCTCACCGCCGGACGCGCCCTTGGCGATCGGCCGCGCGGGCGCACCCGGGTGCGGGGCCAGAAGCAGCTCCACCTCGTCGGCACCCGCGGGCCCGTAGGCGACGGGCCGCCCGCCGACCTCGACGCCCTCCGGGTCCTCGGTCTGCCGGATGTCGAAGGACACGCGGGCGTGCGGCATGGCCAGCGAGGCCAGCTCGGCGGTCACGGCAGCCGCGAACCGATCGGCGGCCTCCGTCCGCGCGTCCGTCAACGCCTGTGCGAGCCCGCCCAGTTCGGCCCGCAGCGCGTCCCGCTCGGCGGTCAGTTCCCCGATCCGCTCGTCGTCGCCGTCGAGTTCTGTCAGCCGCGCGGCACTCCGCTCGGCCCAGGCCAGCACGGCGGCGATGTCCTCGCCGTACTTCCGCGTCAGCCCGGTCAGCGCGGCCCGCCGCTCCTCGACGGCCGCCAGCCGCAGCGGATCGGCGTCCAGGTCGTCGGCGTACCCGGCCAGGTCCCCGGCCGCGTCGCGCAGCAGGATCCCGATCTCCCCGATGCGGTCGGCGAGCGCGGCCAGCGCCGGGTCGTGCGACCGTACGGCGTCCAGGGCCCGCTGCGCGCCCGCGACGAGGGTCCCGGCGTCGACGCCCTCGGGGTCCTCCGGATTGCCCGCGAGCGCGGCGTGCGCGACCGCGGCGGCGGACGCCAGCGCCTCGGCGTGCCCGAGCCGCTCGGCCTCCTCGGCGAGCTCCACGTCCTCACCGGCCCGGGGCTCGACGGCGGCGATCTCGTCGAGCCCGTAGCGCAGCATGTCGGCCTCCTGGGCCCGTTCACGCGCGCGCGTGGTGATCTCGTCGAGCTCGACGGAGACGGCCCGCAGCCGCTTGTACGCCTCGCCGTACTTGGCCAGCGGCACGGCGACCGCGTCGCCCGCGTACCGGTCGAGCGCCTGCCGCTGCCGGGACAGCTTGAGCAGCCCCTGCTGGTCGGTCTGCCCGTGCACGGCCACCAGCTCGTCGGCGAGCTCGGCGAGCACCCCCACGGGCACGCTGCGCCCGCCCAGGTGCGCCCGCGAGCGCCCCTCGGCGGAAACGGTACGGCTGATCAGCAGCGCCCCGTCGTCGAGCTCGGCCCCGGCCTCCTCGGCGCGTACGGCGGCCGTGGCGTTGTGCGGAACGGTGATCCGCCCCTCCACGACCGCCTTCCCGGCCCCGATCCGCACGAGCGCCGGGTCCGCGCGCCCGCCCAGCAGCAGCCCGAGGCTGGTGACCACCATGGTCTTGCCCGCACCCGTCTCACCGGTGACCGCGGTGAACCCCGGCGACAGCTCGACAACAGCGTCGTCGATCACACCGAGCGACCGTATCCGCATCTCCTCCAACACGGACACGACCTTACGAGGTCCAGGCAAGCAATTGCGACTGGCCCGCCTCTGTCACCCACGCGGGTGGATACGGACCTCAAGGGGCGCGGGGCTGTATCGATATGCGGCTCCGCCGCGTGGGCGCGACCAGCCACAGCGGACCCGCGCCCGCCGACGACGAGCAACCACGCTAATGAGGGGCGCCACGCCACCCGGAAACAGGCAGCGCAAACTTGGCCACCAGCCGGTCGGTGAAGGACGCATGATGCAGCCGAGCCAGCCGCACCGGCACAGCCCCCCGCCGCACCTCCACCCGGGCGCCGGGCGGCAACTCCACCGTCCGCCGCCCGTCACACCACAGAACGCCCGGCGGAATGTGTGGCAGAACCTCCACAGCCAACACAGAATCCGGCGATGTCACCAACGGCTTCGCGAACAACGCGTGCGCGCTGATCGGCACCATCAACAGCGCCTCGACCTCCGGCCACACCACCGGCCCACCCGCGGAGAACGCGTACGCGGTCGACCCCGTGGGCGTCGCGCACACGATCCCGTCACAGCCGAACCCGGTCACCGGCCGCCCGTCGATCTCCAGGACGACCTCCAGCATCCGCTCGGCGGACACCTTCTGCACGGCCGCCTCGTTCAGCGCCCAGTCCGTGTGCACGATGTCCCCGTTGCGGTGCACCACGACGTCGACGGTCATCCGCTCCTCGACCTCGTACGCCTTGGTCACCACCCGGTCGACGACCTTGTCGAGGTCGTCCCGCTCGGCCTCCGCGAGGAACCCGACCCGCCCCAGGTTGACGCCGAGCATCGGCACGCCCGACGCCCGCGCGAACTCGGCACCGCGCAGCAGCGTGCCGTCACCGCCCAGCACTATGAGCAGCTCGCACCCGTCGAGGCACTGCGGAGTGGCCTCCTTGACCAGCTCCACCTCGTCCGGCAGCGGCAGGTCACGCGCCTCGGCCTCCAGGACGCGCACGCCGAGACCGGAGCGCAGCAGTCCCTTCACCACGAGCTCGGCACTGCGCACGGCGGCGGGCCGCCCCGTGTGGGCGAGCAGGAAAACAGTACGAGCTCGGTTATCGGTCAACGGGGCCCCTCCGCCACTGCACGGTCGACATCGGCCGGGTCCAGTTCCGGTGCCCCGGCCCGCAGCCACAAAAAGTATTCGACATTCCCCGACGGCCCGGGCAGCGGACTGGCCGTCACGCCCTTCACCCCGAGCCCCAGTCCCCAGGCCTTACCGGCCACCCCCGTCACCGCTTCGGCCCGCAGCTGGGGGCTGCGTACGACTCCCCCGCTGCCCAGCCGCTCCTTCCCCACCTCGAACTGCGGCTTGACCATCATCACCAGGTCCGCGTCCGGCTTCACGCACCGCACCAGGGCTGGCAGGACCAGCCCGAGCGGGATGAAGGACAGATCCCCCACGACAAGATCCACAGGCTCCCCATCGATCTCTTCAAGTGTCAATTCGCGAACGTTCGTACGGTCCTTGACGGTGACGCGTTCATCCTTTTGAAGAGACCATGCAAGTTGTCCGTATCCGACGTCCACGGCGACGACATGCGCGGCGCCCGCCCGCAGCAGGACATCGGTGAAACCGCCGGTGGACGCCCCGGCGTCGAGCGCCCTGCGCCCCTCGACGACCAAACCCTGCGGCAGGAACGCCGTCAGCGCGCCGGCGAGCTTGTGGCCGCCGCGCGACACGTAGTCGGGGTCGTTCTCGTCGGCCGCCACGACGATCGCGGCCGCGGTCTCCACCTGCGTGGCGGGTTTGGTCGCGACGGTCTTGCCGACGGAGACCCGCCCGGCGGCGATGAGCTGGCCGGCGTGCTCACGCGAGCGCGCGAGCTTCCGGCGGACCAGCTCCGCGTCGAGACGGCGGCGTGCGACTCCTGCCACGTTCGGTTCAGCTCCCCTGTCGGTGCGTCGATGGGGGCGCCGGAGGTCCCGGGCGGGCGTCGAGCGCGGTGAGCGCGTCGCGCAGCCCCCGGTGTACATCCTCGTACACCTCGACGTGTCCGTCCGTGGCGAGGTGGTCCGCGTCGCCGAGCCGGTCCAGGGCCGCGTCCACGCCGGCGTCACCGGTGGGCGTGCGGGGCACGTTCAGCGGGGCGGGAGAGGCGGGGTCGTACCCGGAGTCGGGAGCGGGCTCGTCCTCCGCCACCGCCGGGGTCTCGGGAACTGCGTCGTCCATGCCCCGACGCTACCGCGAACCGCTGCGGTACCGTCGACCGCGATGGCCACGATCGAGGAGTGCCGCAGCGCACTCGACAAGCTCTCCGACAACATGCAGCACGCCGAGGGGAACGTCCGCGAGGCCGCGGCCCTGGACCGTTCCGTGAGCTGCCACATCACCGACCTGGACGTCACCTTCGTCGGCCGTATGCAGGGCGGCCGGATCGTCGTGCGCGACACGGTCCAGGGACCACCGCCCGACAAGGCCGAGATCAGGCTCGCCATGACGGGTGACGACCTGGTCGCCCTGGTCGACGGCGAGCTGAGCTTCGCCAAGGCCTGGGGCTCGGGCCGGGTGAAACTGAACGCGGGCGTGCGGGACCTGCTCCAGCTCAGGAAGCTTCTGTAGCTGCTCCCTTCCCGGCCCCGGCCCCTGCTCCGACGCGTGCCTTCCGCGCCGCCGGCACGACCAGCGGCGTGCCCGTCTCCGGGTCGTCGATGACCTGGCAGCGCAGTCCGAAGACCTCCTCGACCAGGCCGGCCGTGACGATGTCCTTCGGCGCGCCCTCGGCGACGATCCGGCCCTCGCGCAGGGCGATGAGGTGCGTGGCGTAGCGGGCGGCGTGGTTCAGGTCGTGCAGCACGGCGACGAGCGTGCGCCCCTGCTCCTCGTGCAGCACCGCGCACAGGTCCAGGACGTCGATCTGGTGCTGGATGTCCAGGAACGTCGTCGGCTCGTCGAGCAGCAGCAGCGGTGTCTGCTGGGCGAGTGCCATGGCGATCCACACGCGCTGGCGCTGACCGCCCGAGAGCTCGTCCACGTACCGGTCGGCCAGCTCGGCCACGCCGGTCTGCCGCATCGACTCCTGGACGACCCGCTCGTCCTCGGTCGACCACTGGCGCAGGAGGCCCTGGTGCGGGTAGCGGCCCCGGCCCACCAGATCGCCGACGGTGATGCCGTCGGGCGCGATGGACGACTGGGGCAGCAGACCGAGGGTCCGCGCGACCTTCTTCGCGGGCATCGACTGGATGGTCTGGCCGTCGAGCAGCACCCGGCCCTCGCTGGGCTTGAGCATCCGCGACAGCGCCCGCAGGAGCGTCGACTTGCCGCACGCGTTGGGGCCGACGATCACGGTGAAGGAGTTGTCGGGTATCTCCACCGACAGTTGCTCGGCGATCACCCGCTGGTCGTAGGCGAGGGTGACGTTCTCGGCAGACAGACGGTTCACGGTGCTCCTTCGGTTCTTGCTCATATCCGGCCCGCCCTGCGTTCGGTGACCAGCAGCCACAGCAGGTAGACGCCACCGAGCACGCCGGTGACCACGCCCACGGGCAACTGCTCGGCACCGAACGCCCGCTGGGAGAGCCAGTCGGCGATGACCAGCAGGGCGGCGCCCATGCACAGGGAGGCCAGCAGGTTCGGGCCGGGCGCACGGGTCAGCCGCCGGGCCAGCTGCGGCGCGGTGAGCGCGACGAAGCTGACGGGACCGGCGGCGGCGGTCGCGGACGCGGTCAGCAGCACGGCCGCCACCATCAGCAGCAGCCGCACGCGCTCGACCCGCACCCCGAGGGCGTACGACACGTCGTCGCCCATCTCCATCATCCGCAGCCCGCGCGCGTTGCACAGAACGAGCGGCACGAGCACGGCGCACAGCCCGAGCAGCGGCCAGACCTGGGCCCAGTCACGGCCGTCGAGGGATCCGGTCATCCACACGACCGCGCGGGCCGCGTCCACGATGTCGGACTTGGTGAGCAGATAGCCGTTGACCGCCGTGACGATCGCGGAGACGCCGATACCCACCAGCACCAGCCGGTATCCGTGCACGCCCCGCTTCCAGGCGAGCACGTAGATGGCGAGGCCGGTCACCAGTCCGCCCACCAGCGCGCCGGCGGCGACCTGGTTCGCGCTCCCGGAGAACAGCACGATCACCGTGAGCGCGCCGGCCGTCGCTCCCTGCCCGAGGCCCAGCACGTCCGGACTGCCCAGCGGATTGCGGGAGATGGACTGGAACAGCGCGCCGCCGAGTCCGAGCGAGGCGCCGACCAGCAGCCCGACCAGCACCCGCGGCAGCCGCAGTTCGTTGACGATGAACTCCTGGCCCGCGTTGCCCTCGCCGAACAGCGTCCGCAGCACGTCGGCGGCCGGGATCGGGAAGTCGCCGGTGCCGATGAGCACGACGCTCGCCGTGAGCGCCGCGACCAGCAGCAGGAACACGACGGTGAAGGCCCGCACGTCCAGGCGCACGGAGAGCCCGCCCGGGGTCCTCACAGCACGGTTGGTGGTCTTCACAGCTGGGCCGTCCTCCGCCGTCGTACGAGATAGATGAACACCGGTCCGCCGAGGATCGCGGTGATGATGCCCACCTGGAGTTCCGCGGGCCGGGCCACGATCCGGCCGATGACGTCGGCGCCGAGCAGCAGCACGGGCGACAGGATCGCCGCGTACGGCAGGATCCAGCGCAGGTCGGGCCCGGTGAAGGAACGCACGACGTGCGGAACCATCAGCCCGACGAACACGATCGGCCCGCAGGCCGCGGTCGCCGCCCCGCACAGCACGGTTGCGGCCAGCATGGACAGCGCCCGCGTCCGGTTCAGGTTGGCGCCGAGCGCCTTGGCGGTGTCGTCCCCCATGGCCATGGCGTTGAGCGGCCGGGACAGGGCCAGCGCCAGGACCATGCCGGCCAGCAGGAACGGCAGGACCTGCCGGATGGTCGAGTCGTTCGCCGCGGACAGTGAACCGACCGTCCAGAACCGCATCTTGCCGAGCGCCGCGTCGTCCATGATCATCACGGCCTGGAGGTAGCCGTAGAGCGCGGCGCTGATCGCCGTACCGGCGAGCGCGAGCCGCACCGGCGTCGCGCCCCGGCTGCCGCCGAGGAACCACACCAGCGCCCCCACCGCGGCCGCCCCGAAGAACGCGAACCAGACGTAGCCGCTGAGCGAGGTGATCCCCAGGAACGTGACGGCCGTGACGACCGCGGCGGACGCGCCCGCGTTGATGCCGAGCAGTCCGGGGTCGGCCAGCGGGTTGCGCGTGAGCGCCTGGAGAACCGCTCCGGCCAGGCCGAGTGCGGCGCCGGCGAGCAGCCCGAGCACGGTCCGCGACAGCCGCTCCGCGACGACGACGTCGCCGTACGTCCCCGAGTCCTCGAACAAGCCGTGCCAGACCTGCCCGAGGGACAGCTCTTTCGCTCCGATCGCGATACTCGCCAGCGCGACGAGCACCAGGATCGCGACGGCCAGGAGGAGCCCGAAGGCCCGTATCGCCCGTCGGGTCGGGGGCGCGGGGGCGGTCTCCGCGCGCTGTTCAGGGGGACTGTCGACCAACACGCAGGTTAGGTTAGCCTACCCTGCCATTCGGCCTCGATCCGGAGTCCGGCCGCCGCCACGCACTCCCGGCCGGAGCGTGCCCGCGCACCACGGATCCAACCGTCACTCAAAGACCCAGCCTCGCCAGCGACTTCCCCCCGTCCAGCTCGCACACAGCCGCACCGGCGGCCGTCCACGCCGCGGCGCACAACGCGCGCAGCCCGTCCAGCGCCTCGCCGTCCCCGTCGAGCTCCAGCCGGTCCGCACCGGCCGTCGCCGTCCAGCCACCGCACCGGAACCCGCCGCCGTCCGCCGCGGCGACCTCCGGCTGACCACCGAGCATCCCGCGCAGATCGGCGTCCACATACGTCGGCCGGTGCTGCGGCGGCGCGGCCAGCAACTGCGCGCCGTCGGTCACGCCGGTCAGCACGAGCAGCGAGTCGACGTCCCCGTTGAACGCGCCCTCGATGTCCGTGTCCAGCCGGTCTCCCACCACCAGCGGCCGCTCGGCCCCGGTCCGCAGGATGGTCTCCCGGTGCATCGGCGGCAGCGGCTTGCCCGCGACCTGAGGCTCGGCGCCCGTGGCGATCCGCACGACCTCCACCGCAGCGCCGTTGCCCGGCGCGATCCCCCGCCCGCTCGGAATCGTCAAGTCGGTGTTCGAGGCGAACCAGGGCACACCGCGCGCCACGGCGTAACTGGCCTCCGCGAAACGGCCCCACGGCAGCTCCGGACCGCCGTATCCCTGCACCACCGCCGCCGGATCGTCGTCCGCCGACTCCACGGGAACGAGCCCGCGCTCGCGCAGCGCCACCCGCAGCCCGTCACCGCCGATCACCAGCACGCGGGCGCCCTGCGGCACCTGCTCACTGATCAGCCGCGCGACCGCCTGCGCCGAGGTGATGACATCGTCCGCACCCGTCGGTATGCCCAGCTCGGTCAGGTGCTCGGCCACCGTGCCGGGAGTCCGCAGCGCGTTGTTGGTGACGTACGCCAGACGCATTCCGCCCGCCCGGGCCGTGGCCAGCGACTCGACCGCGTACGCGATCGCGCTCCCGCCCGCGTACACGACGCCGTCCAGGTCGAGCAGCGCCGTGTCGTACGCCTCGCTCAGGGCCTGCCCACTGCCCTCGGGCCTCGTCCTGACGCTTCGGCTCATCCCGCATCGCTCCTCGTTCGACGGCTTTCCCCCGATCATCCCCCATGCCACTGACACCCGTACGATGCCGGGATGAACACAGCAGGTCACTCGGAAGCAACGGAGCGCCGAGGCCTGGAACTCACCCCGTTCCGAGGCCTTCGATACGACCCCGACCGGGTCGGCAGCCTGGCCGCAGTGACGTCCCCGCCGTACGACGTCGTCGTCCGCCCCGACGGAGTGCACCATCTCGAGTCCGCCGACCCGTACAACATCGTCCGTCTGATCCTCCCCCAGGCCGCCACCCCCGGCGCCCGCAACGACCAGGCCGCCAAGACCCTGCGCCGCTGGCTGTCCGAGGGCGTCCTGACCACCGACCCGGATCCCGGCCTGTACGTCTACGAGCAGCGGGACGGCAACGGCATGCTGCAACGCGGCGTCATCGGCACCCTGCGCGTGTCGGACCCGGCCGAGCAGGTGGTGCTGCCGCACGAGGACGTCATGCCGCACATCGTCGCCGACCGCGCGGCCCTGATGCGGGCCACCTCCGCGAACCTCGAACCCCTCTTGCTGACCTACCGCGGCGACGACTCCACGACCGCCACGGCGGACCTGATCGAGCGCACCGCCGAACAGCCACCGCTCCTCGCGACCACCACGGAGGATGGCTTCAGCCACCGCCTGTGGTCGGTCACAGCCCCCGCCGACCTGGCCACGATCCAGGCCGGCCTGGCCCGTCACCAGGCCCTCATCGCCGACGGCCACCACCGCTGGGCGACCTACCGCCGCCTCCGCACGGAACACCCCTCCCCCAGCCCGTGGGACCACGGCCTGGTCCTCCTGGTCGACACGGCCCGCTACCCCCTCCGCGTCCGCGCCATCCACCGCCTCCTGCACGACCTGCCGGTCGACGACGCCGTGGCCGCCCTGGACGGGCACTTCGGCGTGCGCCGCCTCGAAGTCCCGCTGGCCCAAGCCCTGGAGGCACTGGCGGACGCGGCCCGCGCGGGCAACGCGTTCCTGCTCGCCGGCGACGGTGCCTTCCACCTCGTCGACCAGCCGGATCCGGATCTCCTGGCCCGCACGGTCCCCGCCGACCGCCCCACCGCCTGGCGCACCCTCGACGCGACGGTCCTGCACGCCACGCTCCTCGACCAGGTCTGGCACATCCCCGAGGACTCCCCCGCGCACATCGCCTACATCCACGATGCGGCCGCCACGGTGGCGAAGGCGGAACGCGACGGCGGCACGGCCGTCCTGATGCACCCGGTCCGCGAGGAGGTCGTCCGCGACCTGGCCCGGCAGGGCGTCACGATGCCACGCAAGTCGACGTCGTTCGGCCCGAAGCCGGCCTCCGGCCTGGTGCTGCGCGCGCTGGACCTCTGACGCACTGGTTCTGACACACGAAAGGGGGCGGGATCCCGACCGGAATCCGCCCCCCTCTGCCGCTACGCGACGTCAGTCCTTCTCCTCCACGGAGGCCTCGCCGTCCTCACCCTCGTCCTCGCCGAGGGCGTCCACGAACTCCACCCCGTCCAGCTCGGCGAGCCGGTCCGAGGCGTCCGTGCTGCCGTCCCGGTCGGCCTCCACGGCCTTCGCGAACCACTCCCGCGCCTCGCCTTCCCGCCCGGCCGCCAGCAGCGCGTCCGCGTAGGCGTACCGCAGCCGCGCGGTCCACGGCTGCACGGAGTTGGAGGCCAGCTCCGGGCTCTGCAGCGTCACGATGGCCGCGTCCAGCTGCCCCATGTCCCGTCGTGCACCGGCCGCGACGAGCCGCATCTCGACCTGTCCGGCCTTGTCGAGCTTGTGCACCTCGGGCGCCCCGGCCATGTCCAGCGCCTTCTCCGGCCGCCCGAGCCCACGCTCGCAGTCGGCCATGACGGGCCACAGATCGATGTTCCCGGTCATCCGCTTGGCGGCCCGGAACTCGGCCAGCGCCTCGCCGTACTTCTGGCTGGCGTACGACGCGAACCCGGCGGCCTCCCGCACGGCGGCGACACGCGACGCCAGCCGCAGCGCCACCCTGGAGTAGCCGTACGCGCCCTCGGGGTCCTCGTCGAGGAGCCGCGCGACCATCACCAGGTTCTTCGCGACATCGTCCGCGAGCGTCTTCGGCAGGCTCTGGAGCTCCTGCCGTACGTCCTTGTCGATCTCTTCGCCCGTGACGTCCTCGGGGATCGGCAGCCGCTTGATCGGCTCCCTGTCCCGCTCGCGCTCGTCACGGAACCGGCCGCCGCCACGACGGTCGTCCCGCCGGTCGTCGCGCCGGTCATCACGGCCCCGGAAGCCCCCGGGCCGCCCACCGCGATCGTCACGGCGCGGCCCACGCCCGCCGCCACGGTCGTCCCGGCCGCGGAAGCCGCCACGGTCTCCACGGTCGCCGCGGGTATCGCGAGTGTCGCGGTCGCCCCGGGTGTCGTCCCGCCGGAAACTCCCACGCCCACCACGAGGGGCATCATCACGCCGGAAACCGCCACGGTCCCCACGGTCGTCCCCACGCCGGTCGTCCCGACGGTCATCGCGACGGTCGTCGCGACGGTCGTCGCGGCGGTCGTCACGGCGGTCGTCACGGCGGTCGTCACGGCGGTCGTCACGTCCCCGGAACCCGCCACGGTCACCGTCGCGCCGGAAGCCACGGTCCCGGTCGTCGCCACGGAAGCCGCGATCCCGGGTGTCCCGGCGCTCTCCGCGGTCGTCGCGGCGGGGGAATGCGCCGCGGTCGCCCTCACGCCTGTCATCGCGACGGTCGTCGCGCCTGTCGTCCCGACGGTCATCCCGACGGAATCCACCGTGCTGCCCACGGTCGTCGTCTCCGCGTCGGACATCGCCCCGGCGGTCGTCGCGCCGGCCATAACCGCCACCACGGTTGTCGTCACGCCGGAAACCGCCCCGGTCGCCCCTGTCTCCCCGGTCGTCCCGCCGCTCACCACGGTCGTCGCGACGGAACGGGGGACGCTCGCCACGGTCGTCACGCCGGAAGGAGGGACGGTCACCACGGTCGTCACGCCGGAACGGGGGACGCTCGCCACGGTCGTCACGCCGGAACGGGGGACGCTCGCCACGGTCATCACGCCGGAACGGGGGACGCTCGCCACGGTCGTCACGCCGGAACGGGGGACGCTCGCCACGGTCATCACGCCGGAAGGAGGGACGGTCACCACGGTCGTCGCGACGGGAATCTCCCCGGTCACGATCGTCCCTGCGCGGACCTCGGTCACGGTCGTCGCGCCGGCCGTAGCCACCACCACGGTTGTCGTCACGCCGGAAGCCACCACGATCCCCGCGGTCGCTTCGCTCACCTCGGTCGCTCCGGCCTCCACGGTCGTCCCGGCCGCGGAATCCGCCACGGTCTCCACGGTCACCGCGCTGACCGCCGCGGTCGCTCCGGTCCCCCTCCCGTCGCTGCTGGTCGCGCTCCGGTCGGTCGTCGGGAGAGTTGGTGGACATGGTGACTCCTGTCTTCGGTACCGCAAGTCATTCTCGCGCAGCCGGGTGCCCAGCGCGCAGTGCAAAAAGAAAAAGGACCCCTGGTCCCAGCTGAACGCTGGGACCAGGGGTCCTTCCAAAGATTGTTCGGCGGCGTCCTACTCTCCCACAGGGTCCCCCCTGCAGTACCATCGGCGCTGTAAGGCTTAGCTTCCGGGTTCGGAATGTAACCGGGCGTTTCCCCTACGCTATAACCACCGAAACCCTAATGGTTTCGAGCGAACAAGCACACTCTTCAATTGTTTGTTCTGCTCAAAGCCGACAACTGTTCGTTGTCTCAGAACTAACACAGTGGACGCGAGCAACTGAGGACAAGCCCTCGGCCTATTAGTACCGGTCAACTCCACACGTTACCGTGCTTCCATATCCGGCCTATCAACCCAGTCGTCTACTGGGAGCCTTACCCTCTCTA
>NZ_BAAASE010000007.1:176388-493173 GCF_039532725.1 Streptomyces coeruleofuscus | reverse complement strand
ATGTGTTAAGCACGCCGCCAGCGTTCGTCCTGAGCCAGGATCAAACTCTCCGTGAATGTGTACCGGTAATCCGGTCGACACCACGAGAGCGGAACAGTCAGGCGGAATAGGCCCGACCGTTCACAGCGTCCTCGCTGTGTTTTTTCAAAGGAACCTCGCCCCAGCTGATGCTGGAGACGGGGTATCAACATATCTGGCGTTGACTTTTGGCACGCTGTTGAGTTCTCAAGGAACGGTCGTTTCCTTTGTACTCACCCTCTCGGGCTTTCCTCCGGGCGCTTCCCTTCGGTCTTGCGTTTCCGACTCTATCAGATCTTTTTCTCGATCCGATTCCCTGTCGGAGGGATTTGCCGGGCGGCCTTGGCTTTCGCTCGTCGGCCTTTCGACATTCACTACGTTAACCGATTCGCCGTCCAACTCATAATCGAGTCCGTCGACGCCGAATTCAGGCATGCGGGCACGCCGAATTCGCCCCTGCTGAGGGGAGTCGCTAGGTAGTGGGTTGGCCGCTTCCGGCTGCTGGCGAATGCCGTACCCGGGTCAAGCGGCTCGGGCTACATTACGCATCTTGAGGGGACGCGTCAACTTCGGCGGCGCCTCGGGACATGGGCCCGATAGGGGCTCACCGTCGGGTCGTTGGCGACCCAGAAGCGCCAAGGGTGGATGTCGCCGTTGCCCCCGTCGCCCGCGACTCCGGTGCGTGGGCCGTTGCGTACCTGGTCACGGGGTACGGGCGTGCCCGTGAGCATCCTCAGGGGTGTGGCGTCGGAGGTGCAGGCGTCCGTGCCGTCCAGGGAGCGGTCCACGTTCAGGGCCGTGGCCAGACGGGCCGGGCCTTTGGCCAGTTCCTTGTCGTTGCGGGCCGAGAGTCGACGGGTGCGGGCCAGCTCGGCGCCCTCGATGATCTCGCCGGCGCGGAGCAGGACCGCGCTCGCCCTGCCCTCGGGGCCGCACACCAGGTTCATGCAGAACCACATGCCGTACGTGAAGTAGACGTAGACGTGCCCGGGGGGACCGAACATCACGCCGTTGCGGGCCGTGCGGCCGCGATAAGCGTGGGAGCCGGGATCGTCGGCACCGTCGTAAGCCTCGACCTCCGTCAGGCGGAGGGCGATCGGACCGTCCGGGGTGGTGCGTACCAGGATGCGGCCGAGGAGGTCGGGGGCGACATCGAGGACGGGTCGGTCGAAGAACTCCCTGGACAGGGGCGTACGGTCGGGGGTCGCGATCATGCCCTCCGAGGGTACTGGAGACGGGTGGTGCGGTGGGGTGGCCTCAGGGCGCCGGCCTTGCCAGGGTGAGGGCATGGAACCGGCCACGGCCGGATCGCGTTTGTATGGATCAAGGATCCACCCGTAGTGGGCGAGAGGGAGAGACATGGCGTTCAAGAAGCTGCTCGCGAGCCTGGGGGCCGGCGGGGCTTCCGTCGAGACGGTGCTGCACGAGGTCAACGTCGTGCCGGGCGGTGTCGTCCAGGGTGAGGTGCGGATTCAGGGCGGGTCCGTGAACCAGCAGATCGAGGGGCTCTCGGTCGGGCTCCAGGCCAAGGTCGAGGTGGAGAGCGGCGACCAGGAGTACAAGCAGGACATCGAGTTCACCAAGTCCCGGCTGGGAGGGGCGTTCGAGCTTCAGGCGAACGCGGTGCACGCGGTCCAGTTCGGGCTGGAGATTCCGTGGGAGACGCCGATCACGACGATCGACGGGCAGGAGCTGCGCTCGATGCACATCGGGGTCTCCACGGAGCTGGAGATCGCGCGGGCGGTGGACTCCGGTGACCTGGACCCGATCAACGTGCACCCGCTGCCGGCGCAGAAGGCGATCCTGGACGCGTTCATCCAGCTGGGCTTCCGGTTCAAGAACGCGGACATGGAGCGCGGCGTCATCCGGGGTACGCGGCAGAAGCTGCCGTTCTACCAGGAGATCGAGTTCCACCCGCCGCAGCAGTACCGGGGGCTGAACCAGGTCGAGCTGAGCTTCGTGGCCGACGCGCAGGCCATGGACGTGGTGCTCGAGATGGACAAGAGGCCGGGGCTCTTCAGCGAGGGCAGCGACACCTTCCGCTCGTTCCAGGTGGGTCTCAACGACTACCAGGGGACCGACTGGGCGGCGTACCTCAACCAGTGGCTCTCCGAGGTCGGCAGCAAGCGCAACTGGTTCTAGGAAAGGCCCTAGGCTCGGTATCGACTGCAAGAACCGATCCAGGAGGTACCGAGGTGACCGAGCTCAAGCGGCGGCCGCTCCCCCACGACTTCCATCCGCCCGTGCCGTCGTTCACGGTGACGAGCGAGGACGTCCAGGAGGGGGCGACGCTCAAGGACGCTCAGGTCCACGCGGCCGGCAACACCTCGCCGCAGCTGCGGTGGGAGGGCTTCCCGCCCGAGACCAAGAGCTTCGCCGTGACCTGCTACGACCCCGATGCCCCGACGGGCAGCGGGTTCTGGCACTGGGTGCTGTTCGACATCCCGGCGTCGGTGACGGAGCTGCCGGCGGGTGCGGGCAGCGGCAAGTTCGAGGGGCTGCCCGAGGGTGCGGTCCACGCTCGTAACGACTACGGCGGCAAGGAGTTCGGCGGTGCCGCGCCGCCGCCCGGGGACGGGCCGCACCGGTACGTGTTCACGGTGTATGCCGTGGACCAGGAGAAGCTCGGTCCGGACGCGGAGGCGTCGCCGGCCGTTGTGGGCTTCAACCTGCGGTTCCACACGATCGGGCGGGCCCAGCTGATCGGTGAGTACGAGGTGCCCGCCGAAAGCTGAGTGAGCCGCCCCGCCATCCCGGCGTTCACGGAACGTTTGCCCGCTCCTGGTCTTGGAATTGATCAGGAGCGGGCATTTTTGTTGCCGGGGGTCGCGGGGGTCACCTCTCGCGGGAGCAGCAGATATTGCGTTGTCCATCTCGGCGTGCCCGGCCAGAGTTGATCCCAGCCCGCCAGGGGGTGGGCCGGTGCACACAGGAGGTGGGCTGGTATGCGGGACACGCTGGTACTCAACGCGAGCTTCGAGCCGCTGTCGACGGTGACGCTTAACCGAGCCGTCGTTCTGGTGCTTCAGGACAAGGCCGTCGTCGAGCAGTCCCACCCCGAACTGCGGATGCGAGGAGCCGCGGTCGACATACCGGCGCCCCGTGTGATCCGGCTCTGCCAGTACGTACGGGTGCCCTTCCGAAGACGGGCGCCGTGGTCGAGGCGGGGTGTGCTGGTCCGGGACCGGCACCGGTGCGCGTACTGCGGGAGGCGGGCGACGACCGTCGACCACGTGGTGCCGCGGTCGAAGGGCGGTCAGGACACCTGGCTGAACACGGTGGCCTCATGTGCGCAGGACAACCACCGCAAGGCCAACCGGACTCCGGAGGAGGCGGGGATGCCGCTGCTGCGGCAGCCGTTCGAGCCGACTCCGGCGGACGCGATGCTCCTGGCGCTGGGGCAGGACGACTTCGACGCGCTGCCGGAGTGGCTGGCCCAGCCTGCGGCCTAGCCCGGCAGTCGCATGAAGGGGCCCGCTTCCTCCGGGAAGCGGGCCCCTTCATGCGGTGTCGGGTCAGTCGAGGGACGGCTTCTCGCGGCGTTCCTGGGCGGGGACGCCGCCTCCGGACGCGCCTGAGTTGCCGCCGGAACCGCCGCCCAGGCCGCCGAAGTTGCCCATGGCACCCGAGAGGCCCTTGAGGGCGTCGCCGATTTCGCTGGGGACGATCCAGAGCTTGTTGGCGTCGCCTTCGGCGATCTTGGGGAGCATTTGGAGGTACTGGTAGGAGAGCAGCTTCTGGTCCGGGTCGCCGGCGTGGATGGCCTCGAAGACCGTACGGACGGCCTGGGCCTCGCCCTCGGCGCGCAGGGCGGCCGCCTTGGCCTCACCTTCGGCGCGCAGGATCTGGGACTGCTTCTCGCCTTCGGCGCGCAGGATCTCGGACTGCCGGACACCTTCGGCCTGGAGGATGGCCGCGCGCTTGTCGCGGTCGGCGCGCATCTGCTTCTCCATCGAGTCCTGGATGGAGGTGGGCGGCTCGATCGCCTTGAGTTCGACGCGGTTGACGCGGATGCCCCACTTGCCGGTGGCCTCGTCGAGGACGCCGCGCAGCGCCGCGTTGATCTCCTCGCGGGAGGTCAGGGTCCGCTCCAGGTCCATGCCGCCGATGATGTTGCGGAGCGTGGTGACCGTGAGCTGCTCGATCGCCTGGATGTAGCTGGCGACTTCGTACGTCGCGGCGCGGGCGTCGGTCACCTGGTAGTAGATGACGGTGTCGATGTTGACGACCAGGTTGTCCTGGGTGATCACCGGCTGCGGCGGGAAGGGGACGACCTGTTCGCGCAGGTCGATGCGGTTGCGGATGGTGTCGATGAACGGGACGACGATGTTGAGGCCGGCGTTCAGCGTCCGCGTGTAGCGGCCGAAGCGCTCGACGATGGCCGCGCTGGCCTGTGGGATGACTTGGATCGTCTTGATCAGGGCGATGAAGACCAACACCACCAGAATGATCAGGACGATGATGACCGGTTCCATCGTCGTTCCCCGTATCCCTTCTCCGCTTCGGCGCCTTCGGCAGATCTATGGTTGTCGAAGATCTTGCTGGTCGAGTCTGTCAGACCGTCGCGTAGCTGGCGAGGAGTTCGCTCCAGTTACGTCCTGCGAGGTCACATGACGATCGCGGTGGCTCCTTCGATGTCCACGACGTCCACTTCCTGGCCTACTTCGTAGGCGCGGTCGGTGTCGAGGGCGCGGGCCGACCAGACCTCTCCGGCCAGTTTGATCCGGCCGCCGGAAGCGTCGACACGTTCCAGGACGACGGCTTGTCTGCCCTTCAACGCGTCCACGCCGGTGGCGAGTTGCGGTCGCTGGGCGCGATGCCGGTTGGCGATGGGCCGTACGACGGCGATGCCCGCGGTCGAGATGACGGCGAAGACGACGACCTGGGCGACGGCTCCGCCGCCGAAGACGCCGCTGACCACCGCGGCGCCGATGGCGCCCACCGCGAGCATGCCGAGTTCGGGCATCGCGGTGACCACGAGCGCGATGCCGAGCGCCGTCGCGCCGATCAGCCACCACAGCCATGCGTCGATTTCCACGTGGTCATGGTAGGTCCGACGCCCCTGTCGCCGACAGGGCGCCCGGCGTGTGAAATGCCGTTCTTACTTTGGGATTTGCGGGATGAGGGGCCGGGTCAGGACAGCGGGAGGCCCTGTGCCGTCCAGCGCTCGCCCGCCTGTTCGACAACGAGCGGGAGGCCGAAGCAGAGGGAGAGGTTGCGGGAGGTGAGTTCGAGCTCCAGCGGGCCGGCGGCCAGCACCTTGCCCTGGCGGATCATGAGGACGTGCGTGAAGCCCGGGGGGATCTCCTCGACGTGGTGGGTGACCATGAGCATCGAGGGGGCGATCGGGTCGCGGGCGAGACGTCCGAGGCGGCGGACGAGGTCCTCGCGGCCTCCGAGGTCGAGGCCGGCGGCGGGCTCGTCGAGGAGCAGCAGCTCGGGGTCGGTCATCAGGGCGCGGGCGATGAGGGTGCGCTTGCGCTCGCCCTCGGAGAGCGTGCCGAACTTGCGCTCCAGGTACTCGCTCATGCCGAGGCGGTCGAGGAAGGCGCGGGCGCGCTTTTCATCGATCTCCTCGTAGTCCTCGTGCCAGGTGGCGGTCATGCCGTACGCGGCGGTCAGTACCGTCTCCAGGACCGTCTGGCGCTTGGGGAGCTTGTCGGCCATGGCGATGCCGGCCATGCCGATGCGCGGGCGCAGCTCGAAGACGTCGGTGCCGGGCTTGCCGAGGGTCTCGCCGAGGATGGCGGCGGTGCCCGAGCTGGGGAAGAGGTAGGTGGAAGCGAGGTTGAGGAGGGTGGTCTTGCCGGCGCCGTTCGGGCCCAGGATGACCCAGCGCTCGCCCTCCTTGACCGACCAGGAGACCTGGTCCACCAGAGCCCGGCCCTCGCGGACCACAGATACGTCCTGAAGCTCCAGAACATCGCTCATGAGCGCGTTGTCTCCCCTTGCAGTGTGGCCGGTCTCGGCTGTCGCGTAAGCCTGTGGCTCGGTCCGCCGCGCCGGTGGGCGCAGCCCTCCATGAAATCTACGCCACCGGTCGGCCCGGACATTCCCTCGGTCCGGTCCTTGGAGGGTCCTAGGGTGGGGACATGCTCACGGAACCGCGCGCAGGACGTCTCGCTGCATGGGGAAATGCACTTTTGGCCGGACTTGTCTCACCGGACGACGCCGTGCTCGCCATCGTCGGCGAGGACGCGGTGCATCGGGTGGAGGGGCTGCCGAGTGAGTCGGGCCAGGTCGGGCTGACGCTCGCACTGGGGCGGCTGCGGACGCTCGGGGTGACCGGGCTGCGGGTGGCGCTGCCCGCGCCGGGGCATCCGCTGGGGCTGAGCGGGCCGCCGGAGTTCAACGCGCGGGCGCTGGAGGCCGAGGAGGCCGTGGTCTGTTACGGGGCCGCCCTGGGGTTGGTGCCGGACGTGTACGAGGCCGGACCCGAGGGTGTGCAGGTCGAGGTCGTGTGGCACGTGCTGCCCGTGCGGGAGGCGCCGCCGGCGGATGTGCCGTCGCTGGGTGAGGCGGAGCGGGAGCTCGCGGAGGCCCTCCGGGAGGCGACCGAGGTGCTGACGCGGCTGGATGTGGCCGGGTCCGGGCCGGTGGCGGAGGCGGCTGTCGACGCGTACCGGGCTCGGGCCGAGCGGGGGCGGGAAGTGCTGGCACCGGGGTATCCGCCGCGGGCGGTGCGGGTGCTGGAGTTGGCGCAGCGGGTGGGGGCGCTCATCGCTGTGGCGACGGAGAGCGGGGCCGGGGGTGCGGTGAGTGCGTCGGAGATCTCTGCGCGGCGGGAGGCGTTGCGGGCGGTGGAGCGGACGGCTCGGCGGGCGCAGGTCGCGGCGTACAACTCCGTTGTGGAGGAGCGGGAGCGGGGGGTGCGGTGACCGGCGGTTGTGAAGGTGCTCGGCGTTGGTGCTGAGCGGGGTGCGGTGCCGTGACTGCCGGTTGTGAAGGTGCTCGGCGTTGAGGCTGAGGCCGGGGCGTTGCGCAGCCCGGCGGAGCGGGGTGCCGCCTGCGCCCACCCGTGCCGCCCTGGGGGCACCTCCCAGGCCCTTGAGGCACTGGGGGAGGCACGACTGCCCGCAGGCTCAGCCAGGCGCGCAAAGTCCTGACCGGCCTCCCGGGCAAGCCCGGGAGGCCGGTGGCACCTCCGGCTCGGAGACGGAGGTGGGGCGTCAGTGGTTGACGGCGAGGTTGCCGAAGGCGGGGTTCAGGACGCCCACGACGTTCACGCTGTTGCCGGACACGTTGACCGGGACGTGCACCGGGGCCTGGACGACGTTGCCCGAGCCGACGCCCGGGGAGCCCACGGCCTGGCCGTCGGCGTGCGCGCTGGTGGCGGAGGCGATGCCCGCGCCCGCGGCCAGCAGGCCACCGGTCACCATCGTCACGGCAGCGGCCTTCTTCAGGTTCTTCACTTCTGAGCCCTCCTTGCGATCGCCGCGGCAGGCGCCGCAGCACGCACTGGAGAACGGCGGAGATCCACCGAGGTTGCGCCATGTGAGGGACGTTCCCACGACAGTATGAATCTCAGCTCGGAATGGAACCCTCCGTGTTGCCGGGGAATGAGCGTGTCAGCCGGTCACGCCATGGCGAACGGCCCACAGAGCGGCCTGCGTTCGGTCGGACAGGTCGAGTTTCATCAGGATGTTCGAGACGTGGGTCTTGACGGTCTTCTCGGACAGGACGAGGGCGCGGGCGATCTCCCGGTTGGAGCGGCCGTCCGCTATCAGGCCGAGCACCTCGCGCTCCCGGTCGGTGAGCGAACCGGCCCTGCCAGGGCCCGAGTTGGCCTCCTCCTGGGACAGCAGGGCGTCGGCGACCTCCGGCTGGAGGAGGATGTGCCCGGCGTGGACGGAGCGGATGGCTCCGGCGAGGGCGTCGGGGTCGACGTCCTTGTAGACGTAGCCGGCGGCGCCGGCGCGCAGGGCCGGGACCACCGTGCGCTGCTCGGTGAAGCTGGTGACGATCAGCACGCGCGCGGGGTGGTCCAGTTCGCGGAGTCTGCGCAGGGCGTCGACGCCGTCCATGCCCGGCATCTTGACGTCCATGAGGATGACGTCGGGCCGCAGCTCCTCCGCGCGGTCGACTCCTTCGGCGCCGTCCGCCGCCTCGCCGACGACCTCTATGTCGTCCTGTACCTCCAGGAACGTGCGCAGGCCCCGGCGGACGACCTGGTGGTCGTCGACGAGCAGCACCTTGATTGCGTCAGCCACCGGGGACCTCCATCTCGATCGTGGTGCCCTTGCCGGGCCCCGATTCCACGGTCAGCGTGCCGCCCGCCCCGCTCGCCCGGTCCCGCATCGAGACCAGGCCCAGATGACGTCCCGCGCGGCGGACCGCCATCGGGTCAAATCCGCTGCCGTCGTCCGTGACCCGCAGGACCGCTCCGCCGCCGTGCCGGTCCAGGGTCACGTCGACGTGGTCGGCGCCGGAGTGGCGCAGGGCGTTGTGCAGGGCCTCCTGGGCGACTCGCAGGACGGCCTCCTCCTGGGAGGCGGGCAGGGCCTTCACACCGCGGGCGGTGAAGGTGACGCGGGCGGAGTGGGCGCGGTCGAGGACCTGGACCTGCGTCCGGAGGGTGGCGACGAGGCCGTCCTCGTCGAGGGCGGCGGGGCGCAACTCGACGACGGCCGAGCGCAGTTCGTCGGCGGCCTCGGCGGCGAGGGCCGCCACCTGCTGGAGTTCCCCCTTGGCACGGGAAGGGTCCCGGTCCACCAGGCGGGCCGCGGCCTGGGCGGTCAGGCGGAGGGAGAAGAGCTTCTGGCTCACCGCGTCGTGCAGTTCGTGGGCGAGGCGGGAGCGTTCCTCGGCGATGGTGAGTTCGCGGCTGCGTTCGTAGAGGCGGGCGTTGGTGAGGGCGATCGCCGCGTGCTGGGCGAGGATGCCGAGCAGTTCCTCGTCGTCCTGCGTGAAGCCGCAACCGCCTTCCGGCTTGGGGCAGTTCTTGTTGGCCAGGAACAAGGCGCCGATGACCTCGTCGCCGTCGCGGATCGGCAGGCCCAGGAAGTCGACCAGGTCGGGGTGGGCGCTCGGCCAGCCCTCGAAGCGGGGGTCCTTGCGGACGTCGGCGAGGCGCTCGGCCCTGGCCTCGCGGAGCATCGCGGCGAGGATGCCGTGCTGGCGCGGGAGGGGGCCGATGGCCTTCCACTGCTCCTCGCTGACGCCGTCGACCACGAACTGGGCGAAGCCGCCGTGGTCGTCCGGGACGCCGAGCGCGGCGTACTGCGCGTCGAGCAGCTCGCGGGCCGAGGCGACGATCGTCTTGAGGACGTCGCGCACCTCGAGATGCCTGCTCATGGCCAGCAACGCGGAGCTCACCGCGGCGAGGCCGGACCGGGGACCGTGACTCATGTCCTCACGGTACCGGCGGGCTGTGACAGGGCGGATCGGACCGCCGGCGGCGGGCGCCCGGTCCGGTGGGCCTAGGTCGCAGGGCCGAGGATGCCGACAGGGGGCGTACGGCCGGGGGCGCGGGGGCGTAGGGCGAAGGGACCCGGTGCTCTGCGGCCCGCGTCCGAGGCGGTCCGGGTGGCCGCGCTCCTACGTTGAGTGGACACGATCACGACGAGGGAGCGGGTCATGCCGGTTGCGATCATCACCGGGGCCTCGAAGGGCCTGGGCCGGGCGCTCGCGGAGGCCCTGGCCGGGCGGGGCTGGGATCTGGTGCTCGATGCCCGGGGCGCCGAGGCACTGGGGGACGCGGCAGAGGCCGTCTCCGCGTACGGCACGCGCGTGACCGCGCTGCCGGGGGACGTCACGGACGCCGCGCACCGGGCGGCGCTGGTGTCGGCGGCGTGGCGGCTCGGCGGTGTGGACCTGCTGGTGCACAACGCGAGCGCGCTGGGTGCCGAGCCGCTGGTGCGGCTGGAGGAGCTGACCCTGGAGGGGCTGCGGCGGGCGCTGGAGGTGAACCTGGTGGCGGGGCTGGGCCTGGTCCAGGAGGCGCTGCCGCTGCTGCGGGCCTCGCGGGCGGGCACCGTCATCGCGGTCAGCTCCGATGCGGCCGCCGAGGCGTACGAGACCTGGGGCGGCTACGGGGCGTCCAAGGCGGCGCTGGACCATCTGATGGCGGTGCTCTCCGTGGAGGAGCCGGGTCTGCGGGTCTGGGCGGTGGATCCCGGGGACATGGCCACGGACCTGTACGCGGCGGCCGTACCGGACGATCATGATCCGCGGCCGACGCCGGCGACTGTGGTGCCGGGGTTCCTGCGGCTGCTGGACGAGCGGCCGGTGAGCGGGCGGTACGGGGCTCCGGCTCTGGTGGACGGGATCCGATGACGCCGACCGTGCGGGTAGCGGAGGAGTTGTCGGCCCGGGTGCCGGTGGAGCAGCGGGGGCCGGGGCTGGACCGGGACGCCGTGCGGATGCTGGTGTCGCGGGGCGCGGAGGTGGCGCATCACACGTTCAGGGAGCTGCCGCGGCTGCTGCGGGCGGGGGATCTGCTCGTGGTCAACACCTCGGCCACGCTGGCGGCGGCCGTCGACGGGTGGATCGGGCACGCGCGCGTGGTGGTGCACTTCTCCACCCGGGGGGATGACGGCCGCTGGGCGGTGGAGCTGCGGGAGCCCGATGGGCGGGGCACCACGCGTGCGCGTGCGGGAGGGCCCACGGGTACGGAGGTGTGCCTGCCGGGAGGTGGAGGGCTGGTTCTGGAGGAGCCGCTGAGCGGGCGGCTGTGGTGGGCGCGGGTCACCGGGCCTGACGTGCCGGGGCTGCTGCGGAAGCGCGGGCGGCCCATTCGCTACTCCTACACGGAACGCGACCAGCCGTTGTCCGTCTATCAGACGGTGTTCGCACTGCCGTACGCGGACGGGGCGGGCAGTGCGGAGATGCCGAGTGCGGCGCGGCCCTTCACGGCGCGGGTGGTGGCGGAGCTGGTGAGCCGGGGCGTGTGGTTCGCGCCGGTCACGCTGCACACGGGGGTGGCGTCGGCGGAGGTGCACGAGCCGCCGTACCCGGAGCGCTTCTCGGTGCCCGGGACGTCGGCACGGCTGATCAACGCCGTGAAGGCCGGTGGGGGCCGGGTCGTGGCGGTCGGGACGACGGCGGTGCGGGCCGTGGAGTCGGCGGTGGGCGCCGAGGGGCCCGTACGCGCGCGTGCGGGGATCGACGGGCCCGTACGCGCGCGTGCGGGATGGACGGATCTCGTCGTCACGCCGGAGCGCGGCGTGCGGGTGGTGGACGGGCTGCTGACCGGGCTGCACGAGCCGGAGGCCTCGCATCAGCTGATGCTGGAGGCGGTCGCGGGGCGGTCGGCGATCGAGCGTGGCTACCAGGCCGCGCTCCAGGGCCGGTACCTGTGGCACGAGTTCGGGGACGTGCACCTCCTCCTGCCGTGAAAGGCCCTCACACACAGCATCGCTTGTGCAACGGGTGGTGAGAACGCGTGCCTCCCGATGTGAGCCCTCACATAGGACCCACGTCACGTACGAAAGTGCATAGGAGACAAAGCCCCACCTTTTGAGCGGCTCATACGGTCCAGTCTGCCCCGATTTGCCCTTCCCTGATCCACTATCGGGCTTCGTACGTCACACCTTTGCCACCCCATTTTGCGGCCGCTAAGAATGGCTGCCGTCGCTCAGCGCCGTGGGTTCACCTCCGCGGCGTTCGTGTCGGAAACACACCGAGTCCAACGCCGGACGCCGAGCGACTCCCGCGCTATTCGAAGAGGTCCCACCACCATGCCCAAGAACATCTTCAGCCGTGGCCGCAGTCGTACCCTGACCCGTCACCACAAGATCGCCATGGCGGGTGTCGCCACCCTCGGCGCCGCCGCCATCGGTTTCTCCGCGGTGCCGAGCGGGGCGTCGACCAAGACCACGACCGAGGCCGCTCAGCCGGCTGCGGTGGCGTTCAGCACCGAGCAGATCAAGGACGTCAAGGCCAGCGTCACCGACCAGATGGCCGGTGCCACGGTCAAGGCGGAGCAGATCGCGGCGAAGAAGAAGGCCGACGCCGCGGCCGCCGCCAAGAAGAAGGCCGCCGCCGAGGCGGCGAAGAAGAAGGCCGAGGCCGCGCGCAAGGCCAAGGAGGCGGCGAGCCGGGACGCCAAGCGCGCCCAGGTCAAGAAGGCCGCCGCCAAGAGCTACCCGAACAACCTCGACGGCTGGATCCGCGAGTCGCTCGACATCCTGAAGAAGCACGACATCCCGGCGTCCTACGACGGCATCCACCGCAACATCATGCGAGAGTCCTCGGGTAACCCGAAGGCGATCAACAACTGGGACATCAACGCCATCAACGGCGTCCCGTCGAAGGGCCTGCTCCAGGTCATCCCGCCGACCTTCAAGGCGTACCACGTCCCCGGCACCTCCTGGGACATCTACAACCCGGTCGCCAACATCACCGCCGCCTGCAACTACGCGGCCGACAAGTACGGCTCGATGGACAACGTCTTCGGCGCGTACTGAGGCTGGCGCGGACCTCTGCTCGCTGGACCGAACGCCGAAGGGCGGCACTCTCCTGCCGGAGTGCCGCCCTTCGGGCGTGGTGCGGCGGTGACTACTTGCGCATGACCTCGGGCTCGTGGCGGCGCAGGAAGCGGGCCACGAAGAAGCCGCAGATCACGCCGAGGGCGAGGAGCGCCCCCATGTCCATGGCCCAGGCCCCGACCGTGTGCTCCCACAGCGGGTCGGTGTCGCCGGCCGTCTCCGGCGGGCTGATCTTGTTGAAGTCCAGCGTGGCACCGGAAGCGGCGACCGCCCAGCGCGACGGCATCAGGAACGAGAACTGGTTGACGCCGATCGAGCCGTGCAGCGTGAACAGGCAGCCCGTGAAGACGACCTGGATGATCGCGAACATCACCAGCAGCGGCATGGTCTTCTCGGCGGTCTTGACCAGCGACGAGATGATCAGGCCGAACATCATCGAGGTGAAGCCCAGCGCCATGATCGGGATGGAGAGCTCGACGAGGGTCGCGCTGCCGAGGACCAGGCCCTCCTCGGGGATCTCCCGGCTGGAGAAGCCGATGACGCCGACCAGCAGGCCCTGGAGGACGGTGATCATGCCGAGCACGAACACCTTCGACATCAGGTACGCCGAGCGCGACAGGCCGGTCGCGCGCTCCCGCTCGTAGATGACCCGTTCCTTGATCAGCTCGCGGACCGAGTTCGCCGCGCCCGCGAAACAGGCGCCGACGGCGAGGATCAGCAGGACCGTGGTGGCGGTGCCGTTCGGGATGATCCGGCCGGTCTGCGGGTTGGGCGGGTTGGGCAGCAGACCCCGGTCCGCGTCGATGAGCAGGCTCACCGCGCCGAGCACGGCCGGCAGGATCACCATCAGGGCGAGGAAGCCCTTGTCGGACGCGATCACCGAGACGTAGCGCCGCACGAGCGTGACGAACTGGGACATCCAGCCCTGCGGCTTCGGCGGCTTCATCGCCTGCATCGGCGCTACCTGTACGGACTGCGGCGCAACGGCGTCGATGTCCGCGGCGTACATCTGGTAGTGCTGCGAGCCCTTCCAGCGGCCCGCCCAGTCGTAGTCGCGGTAGTTCTCGAAGGCGGAGAAGACATCGGCCCAGGTGTCGTAGCCGAAGAAGTTCAGCGCCTCCTCGGGCGGGCCGAAGTAGGCCACCGAGCCGCCCGGCGCCATCACCAGCAGCTTGTCGCAGATCGCCAGCTCCGCCACGGAGTGGGTGACGACGAGGACCGTACGGCCGTCGTCCGCCAGGCCGCGCAGCAGCTGCATGACGTCGCGGTCCATGCCCGGGTCGAGGCCGGAGGTCGGCTCGTCCAGGAAGATCAGCGACGGCTTGGTGAGCAGCTCCAGGGCCACGGAGACGCGCTTGCGCTGGCCGCCGGAGAGGGAGGTGACCTTCTTCTCCTTGTGGATGTCCAGCTTCAGCTCGCGCAGCACCTCGTCGATGCGGGCGTCGCGCTCGGCGGCCGTGGTGTCGGCCGGGAAGCGGAGCTTGGCCGCGTACTTGAGGGCCTTCTTGACGGTCAGCTCCTTGTGCAGGATGTCGTCCTGCGGGACCAGACCGATGCGCTGGCGCAGCTCGGCGAACTGCTTGTAGAGGTTGCGGTTGTCGTAGAGGACCTCGCCCTGGTCGGCCGGGCGGTAGCCGGTGAGCGCCTTGAGCAGGGTGGACTTGCCGGATCCGGACGGGCCGATGACCGCGATCAGCGACTTCTCCGGGACGCCGAAGGAGACGTCCTTGAGGATCTGCTTGCCGCCGTCGACCGTGACGGTCAGGTGGCGGGCCGAGAAGGAAACCTCACCGGTGTCGACGAACTCCTCGAGCCGGTCCCCGACGATGCGGAACGTCGAGTGGCCGACGCCGACGACATCGGCCGGGCCGAGCAGCTGCGTGCCGCCCTTGGGGATCGGCTGGCCGTTGACGTACGTGCCGTTGTGCGAGCCAAGGTCGCGGATCTCCATGCGGCCGTCGGGCGTCGAGTGGAACTCGGCGTGGTGCCGGGAGACCTGGAGGTCGGAGACGACCAGCTCGTTCTCCAGGGCACGGCCGATGCGCATCACGCGGCCGAGGGAGAACTGGTGGAACGTGGTCGGGCTGCGGTCGCCGTAGACCGGCGGCGCCCCCGCGACGCCACCGGGGCCCTGCTGTTGCGGCGGGATGTGCGCCGCGGGCTGCTGCTGCGGCTGCTGCCAGCCGGCCTGGGCCTGCTGCTGCGGGGCCTGGGACTGCTGGTGGGGCGCCTGCTGGGCGGGTGCCTGCTGGGCCCAGCCGGGGTTCGCGGCTTGCGCCGCGTACGGCTGCTGCTGGGGCTGGGCCTGCGGCGTGGCGACGCCGGCCGCGGCGTCCGACAGGTTCAGGCGCGGGCCGTCGGTCGCGTTGCCCAGGTGCACCGCCGATCCCGGGCCGAGCTCCATCTGATGGATCCGCTGCCCCTGCACGAACGTGCCGTTGGTGCTGCCATGGTCCTCGATGACCCAACTGCGGCCGTTGAAGCTGACCGTGGCGTGACGCCAGGAGACCCTGGCGTCGTCGAAGACGACGTCCCCCTGCGGATCACGTCCGAGGGTGTATGCCCTGGACGGATCGAGCGTCCAGGTACGTCCGTTTGATTCCAGTACGAGTTCCGGCACTCCATGCCCCACTGAGTTGTCCCCCGAGTTACCCCCGACATGGGGAGTCTAGGGATGTCGAACATCGGGTGGAACTATTTCAGTAGCGGCCGCCTGACCGAAAGTCGGGCCTTGTGAAGACCGCGTTCGGACGCTTCGGCCGTTTCCGTTGACGGGGTTGAAAACGGGCCGGAGAGTGGTATTTCGACGCGAGGGGGACATGCGCGGTGGTCCCCGCCGCTCAGCGGATCGGGGGGTCTGCCATGGGTGCCGGTACAGGTGTCGGGACGGCGAGGGACGGCACGCGCGTGCCGTGGACGGACGTGCTGATGTCCGCCGTCGCCGCCGTGAGCTGGGCGTTGATCGGGATGGCGGGTACGGCGGCGCTGGGTCTACGGCTGCTGGAGGCGGATACGGCGGGCTCGTTGGGGCCGATGACCGCGGCGGTGGTGGCCCTTGGGGCGGGTGGTTCGGTCACGCCGTCCGGTGACGTGTCGGCCTTCGGTCTCACGGGCGCGGAGGCGGAGACCGCCATCGAGATCACGCCACTGGGGGTGAGCCTGGTCGGGGCCTTGCTGCTGTCGTACTTCTTCCTGAGGTCCTTGCGCGCGGCGGGAGTTGTGATAGCGCCGGCCGAACTCCTCGCACGCGCGGGTGCGGTGGTCGCGCTGTTCGTGGCGATGCTGGGCGGGCTCGCCTGGGCGGGTCACGACGTCATCACGATCGACGGCGGCGCGCTGGGCTTGGACGACCTGACGGGCGGGGGCGGTCGAGGTGGAGGCGGCCTGGAGATTCCCGGGCTGGGGGACATCGGGGGGTTGCTGCCGGACCGGCTCGGCGACCTGGTCGACGCGCAGGCGGCGGTCGGTTTCACGGTCGACACCGCGCCCACGCTGCTCGGCGGGCTCGGCTGGTCGGCCGGGATCCTCCTCATCGCCCTGCTGGCCTCGCGCCGCACGCCGCTGCCGCGGGGCTGGGAGGCCGTGCACCGGGTCGTACGGCCCGCCGTTTCCGCGGTGGTGACCGTGCTGCTGGTGGCGGTGGCGGCGGGGCTCGCGGCGGCGGCGTACGCGGCGACCGGCGACGACCATCCCCGGCGCATCGCCGGCGCGGCGCTGCTCGGGGCGCCGAACGGGGTGTGGCTGGGAGTCCCGATCGGCCTGCTCGTGCCGTGGGACGGCCGGGCCACGGGTGAACTGACCCGTCTCCTGCCGGACCCGCTGGACGACCTGCTCGCGGTCCGCTCCGACCAGCCGGTGACGCTGGGGCGGCTGGCCGAGCTGGACGGGCGGGTGTGGCTGCTGGGGGTGGCGGCGGCGTTGACGATGGTGCTGGCGGGGGTGCTGACGGCGGTGCGGACGCCGGTGGGGGGCGGGTCAGGAGGGCCTGGGGGTGTATGGGGTCCGGGTGCCCTCGGTTTCGCGGGGCGGTGTGCTCTGGGGCTGGGGGTCGCGACCGCGTTGTCCCTGCCGTTGCTCGTCCGGCTGACGGACGTGTCCGTGACGGCCTCCCTGTCCGTGCTCGGCTTCGACGCGTTCGGCGCGGGCATCGAACTGCACGGGCACCTC
Organism: Streptomyces coeruleofuscus; assembly: GCF_039532725.1. Taxonomy (NCBI): domain Bacteria; kingdom Bacillati; phylum Actinomycetota; class Actinomycetes; order Kitasatosporales; family Streptomycetaceae; genus Streptomyces; species Streptomyces coeruleofuscus. The sequence continues at coordinate 476,560 of NZ_BAAASE010000007.1, read as the reverse complement.
GGCATGGCCCTGCTGCTGGGCGCGGTGTGGGGTGCGGGGGCCGGGGCGGTGGGGGCGTTGCTCGCGTGGGCGAGCGGGGCCGCCGGACGGTGGGCGACGGCTTTGGCTCGGGGGCAGGGGGTGGCGGGCGGCGGTGTGACCGGGGCCGGTGCTCCCGAGGCCGGTGCGCCCGAGACCGGTGCGCCCGGGGCCGGTGGGGCGGGAAGCCGGTCGGGGGCTGGATGGGCCGGGTACGGGCAGGGGGCCGGGCCGGCTGCGGCAGGGGGCGGTGTGGGACAGGTGGGGTACGTGGCGGGGGCCGGGCAGGCCCGGCCGTGGGCCGATACGGGGCAGGCTGGAGGCGACGCCGGTGCCGGGCAGGGGGGAGCGGGAGCCGGCACAGGGCAGACCGCCCCGGACGCCGGCGCCGGGCGGTCCGGCGTCCGGGGCGGCTCCGGCGGCGGCCGGGCATCGTCGTACGGGGACGAGGCCGGGCCGTACGTGCCGGGAACGCCGTACCGGCCACCGAACCCGGCCACCAATCCGTACCTCCGGGTACCGGAGGAACTGCGCGAGCCGGAGGACGCGCGGCCTGTCGGTGAGGAAGGGCCGCCCGATGGGACGCCGGAGCCCGGACGGCGGGCCGGTGAGGGCCGGCAGCGAGGGGAGAGCCGGCGCCCGCCGCACGAGGCCCACCCGGACGGTGACCCGGCCGCGCGCCGGGACGGTGACATGTACGGCGCGCCGACGGTGGCCCGGCCGGTGGGGCCGCCCCCGCGCGGGCCCCGGCAGCCGCCCGGCCCCAAGGGCGGCAACCGGCCGCCGGCCCGGCCGGACGACGGGCCGCCGCCTCCGCCGCCTCCTCCCCCGCCGCCGCGGAAACCGCGTGGCGGCAAGTGATCCGGCGGGACAGGGACTCCGCACCGGAAGGCAAGGTTCGCGCCACCCACACGACACCCACTGTTCGCTGTCCGCCAGGCGGACCTCACGGGCGGTACGACCTGCCCGCCGGATACGGTGGAACCACCATGAGCGCTTCGCAGACCTCGTCCTCCGACGTCCCCACCCTCCTCGTCAAGATCTTCGGCAAGGACAGCCCGGGCATCACGGCCGGCCTCTTCGACACCCTCGCCGCCTACTCCGTCGACGTCGTCGACATCGAGCAGGTCGTCACCCGTGGACGAATGGTGCTGTGCGCGCTCGTGACCGAGCCGCCCCGGGGGCTCGAGGGCGATCTGCGGGCGACCGTCCACAGCTGGGCCGAGTCGATGAAGATGCAGGCGGAGATCATCTCCGGCCTCGGCGACAACCGGCCGCGCGGGCTGGGCCGCTCCCTGGTCACCGTGCTCGGACATCCGCTCACCTCGGAGGCGACGGCTGCGGTCGCCGCGCGGATCACCAAGACCGGCGGCAACATCGACCGTATCTTCCGGCTCGCGAAGTACCCCGTGACCGCCGTCGAGTTCGCCGTGTCCGGCGTGGAGACCGAGCCGCTGCGCACCGCCCTGGCGCCCGACGCGGCCAAGCTCGGCATCGACGTGGCGGTCGTCGCCGCCGGTCTGTACCGGCGCGCGCAGCGCCTGGTCGTCATGGACGTCGACTCGACGCTCATCCAGGACGAGGTCATCGAGCTGTTCGCCGCGCACGCCGGCTGCGAGGACCAGGTCGCCGAGGTGACGGCGGCCGCGATGCGCGGCGAGCTGGACTTCGAACAGTCCCTGCACGCGCGCGTGGCGCTGCTGGAGGGGCTGGACGCCTCGGTCGTGGACAAGGTGCGCAGCGAGGTGCGGCTGACGCCGGGCGCCCGCACCCTGATCCGTACGCTGAAGCGGCTCGGCTACCAAGTCGGCGTCGTCTCCGGCGGTTTCACCCAGGTCACCGACGACTTGAAGGAACGGCTCGGGCTGGACTTCGCCCAGGCCAACACGCTGGAGATCGTCGACGGGAAGCTGACGGGCAAGGTCACGGGCGAGATCGTCGACCGTGCCGGCAAGGCCCGGCTGCTGCGCCGGTTCGCCGCCGAGGCGGGTGTGCCGCTGTCGCAGACCGTGGCGATCGGTGACGGTGCCAATGACCTGGACATGCTGAACGCGGCCGGTCTGGGCGTCGCCTTCAACGCCAAGCCGGTGGTGCGCCAGGCCGCGCACACCGCGGTGAACTTCCCCTTCCTGGACACCGTGCTGTACCTGCTGGGCATCACGCGCGAAGAGGTCGAGGCAGCGGACACCGTCGACACGGTCTGAAGCGGCACACACGGTCTGAACGGCATCCGGCCCCGGCGTCTCGGGAGAGCCCGGCACCGCGCCGGTGCCGGGCCCCGGTCACCCGGAGTCGGTCACTCGGTCGGCGCCCAGTAGTCCAGCAGCGTGCCCACGCCCGGCTCCACGCTCTTCCACGAGCCGCTGAAGGACAGGATGGCGAAGGCGGCGGCCGGGAAGCCGCGGCGGCTCATCCGGTCGCGCGCGTCGCCCTCCGCCGTGCCCGCCAGGATGTCGGCGAGGCCCTGGATGCCAGGGTTGTGGCCGATCACGAGGATGTTCTGCACGTCGTCGGGGGTCTCGTTGAGCACGGCGATCAGTTCGCCCGGCGAGGCCTCGTAGATCCGCTCTTCGTAGATGGTTTTCGGCCGCTGCGGGAACTCCTGGACGGCGAGCTTCCAGGTCTCCCGGGTCCGGACCGCGGTGGAGCAGAGGGCCAGGTCGAAGGGGATGCCGGTGTCGGCCAGCCTGCGCCCGGCCTCCGCCGCTTCCTTTCTGCCCCGGTCGGCGAGCGGACGCTCCTGATCGCTCACCTGTGGCCAGTCGGCTTTCGCATGGCGGAAGAGGACAATCCTGCGGGGTTCTGCGACGCTCATAAGATCCAGCTTCGCACGAAACAGGCCATCGGGCGCAGGGAGTTGACCACCGTCTTCAGCCGTGGTCAGCGGGATATCAGCTGCTGGACCCACTCGAAGAGGTGAGTGATCAAGGGGTCACCGGTGGCCGCCTGGGCATCGGACGGGTTCAGGATCAGCAGGAGCAGCGCGGCGAAGGCGAGCGTGGGCAGGGCGAGGGCCCACCAGGGCAGCCGGCTGTCGGCGCCCACCCGGGTCGCCGGATGGGGCCGGGTGTGCACAGGAGCCGACATGGGTGCCTCCGCTCTCCGAATGGTCCGTGGCCCGCGTCTCGCGGTCACACGTCGAAGTTACGGAGTCTCCGGGCGTCAACCCATCCGGTGATCCACCCACTTGACCCTGACCCTCGCCCCCTAGGGGACACGGGGGCTAGCCCCACCATGGGCCGGGCGGGGGCCGGTCAGGGCGAGGCGATGGTCGCGATGACGCCGATGATGATGAAGATCGCGAAGAAGGCTCCGAAGACGAGCAGCATCTTCTTCTGACCGTGCTGGGGATTCGGGTCGAGCACTGGCATGGGGCAAGTCTCGCACCCGCCCCGGGCGCCTGACGCCCGGGGGTGCCCCCGAGCCCCCGAGGGGGGGCTCAGCGGCCCGCCTCGTCCTCCACCGTACGGTCCCGGCCCGCCAGGAATCCGACCGCCATCTGCGGGATCATCAGGGCGCTCATCAGCGCGATCGGCAGGCCCCAGCCGCCGCTGTGCTGGTAGAGGACGCCCACCAGGAGCGGCCCCGGGATGGAGATCAGATAGCCGGTGCTCTGCGCGAACGCCGACAGCTGGGCCACGCCCGGGCCGCTCCTGGCCCGCATGCCGACCATGGTGAGGGCGAGCGGGAAGGCACAGTTGGCGACGCCGAGCAGCAGGGCCCAGGCCCAGGCGCCGGCGGCCGGCGCGAGGTACAGCCCGGCGTAGCCGGCGAGGCCGCAGACGCCCAGGGCGAGCACGATCGGGCCCTGGTGCGGCAGCCGCGTGGCCAGGCGCGGTATGACGAAGGCCAGGGGCACGCCCATCACCATGGTGACCGCCAGCAGCAGCCCCGCGGTGCCCGCGGGAACACCGGCGTCCCGGAAGATCTGCGCCATCCAGCCCATGGTGATGTAGGCGGCGGTGGCCTGGAGCCCGAAGAAGACGGCCAGGGCCCAGGCGGTGCGGCTCCGGGTGATCCGCAGCCGCGGTGCCTCCCCGGCGGCGGATCCGGCGGGAGCCGAGCCCGGCGTCTGCCGGTCCCGCGTCTGCCGGTCCCGTGCCGGCCGGTCCCGCGTCTGCCGGTCGCCGTCGGCCTGCGGGCTCACGGCCTGGTCCCCGAGGCGAGTCTCCGAGCCGCCAGCCCGCTCCGGCCCGGCCTCCGTGGCCCGGCTCCGCTCCCCCGGCCCGGTCTCCGGCCCCCCGGCCCGCTTCCCCGGCCCGGTCTCGCCCCCGGTCCGCTCCCCTGGCGCGGACGCCGCCGTGCCCGCCCCACGCCCCCGTACGAACGGCAGCCACGGCAGGACCGCCGCCACGGCCGGCCCCGCCCACAGGCCGAGGCCCGACTGCCAGCTGCCGCCCAGGGCGTCGGTCACGGGCACCGTGACCGCGGCCGCGAGGGCCGTGCCCAGGGCGAGCGCCATGGAGTACAGGCCGGTCATGGAGCCGACGCGGTCGGGGAACCAGTGCTTGACGATGACCGGCATCAGGACGTTGCTGACCGCGATGCCCATGAGGGCGAGGGCGCTGGCGGCCAGGAAGCCCGCCGCGCCGCCGGCGTACGGCCGGATCGCCAGGCCGGCGGCGATGGCGGCCATGCCGGCGCACACGACGGCGCCCGCTCCGAAGCGGCGGGCGAGCCGTGGGGCCATGACGCCGAAGACGGCGAAGCACAGCGGCGGCACGGAGGTGAGCAGCCCGGCCACGCTGCCGCTCATGCCGAGCCCGTCGCGGACTTCCTCCAGGAGGGCGCCGAGGCTGGTGATGGCGGGGCGGAGGTTCAGCGCGGACAGCACGATGCCGAGGACGAGCAGCCGCGTCGTCCACGCGCGCGTGGACGTACCGCCGGGTTCCCGGGCCTCGGGCGCGGCCGAGCTGCGTACGGTCGGGTGCGTCTTCGTCCGGGTTTCCTCGCCAGGCATGAGGCCCATCATAGAATCATAGGATGATTGACTGTCCAGTCCGTCCCGTCCCCGGCTGCCCTCCGGCTCCTCGGTCGTGCGAAGGTGTGCCATGCCACTGAGCCATCCCCGACGTTCAGCGCTCTCCGAGCAGGTCATCGCCGCCCTGCGGGCCCAGATCACCTCCGGCGAGTGGCCGGTCGGTTCGCGCATCCCGACCGAGCCCGAACTGGTCGAGCAGCTCGGAGTCGCCCGCAACACGGTGCGGGAGGCCGTCCGCGCCCTCGCACACAACGGCCTGCTGGACATCCGCCAGGGCTCGGGCACGTACGTCGTGGCGACGAGTGAGCTGGCGGGGGTGATGCAGCGGCGGTTCGCCGGTGCCGACCCCCGGCACATCGCCGAGCTGCGGTCGACGCTGGAGTCGTCCGCCGCCAGGCTGGCCGCGGAGCGGCGTACGGAGAAGGACCTCAAGCAGCTCGACGCGCTGCTGGTGCGGCGTGAGGAGGCCTGGGAGTCGGGGGACGCGGAGGCGTTCGTGACCGCGGACGCGACCTTCCACCTGGCGGTGGTGTCCGCCTCCCACAACGACGTGATGACCGCCATGTACGCGGACCTGGGCGAGGTCCTGCGGGACTGGCTGCGCGAGGACGTCGGCGAGGAGCTGACACCGGAGACGTACATGGAGCACGGACGGCTGCTCGACGCGATCCGCGCGGGGGACGCGGCGCAGGCGGCCGTCGAGGCCGCCCGCTACCCGTTCCTGTGCCGCCTGGGCGGGATCAGCTCGCCCGCCGGTGACTGATCCACACCTCGCCTACTTCCTTCCAGCAGCGTCCCGTCAGCCGCACGGTCTGCGCGGGCCCGGCCTCCACCGGGGAGCTGTCGGTGTCGATGTCCCACCAGCGTGCACACTCGACGTGCAGGCTCACGCGGTCGGGCTCCGGATAGGGGTTGTGGCAGTACGCGGTCACCCGGGAGCCGGTGACGCGGGTCCGGCACGCGGCGCCGAACGGCTCCGCCGACTCCTGCTCGGCGGCGGGCACGCGCGCGTGGGGCACCGCCTCGTACGCCAGGGTCATCACGAGAGCGACGGCGAGGGACAGTGAGGCCGTTCGGCGGGACAAGCGCACAAGGGGACCTCCTCGGCCGTGCTGGGGAGGGGACCGCGTGGTGAACGCGTACTCCAGGGTGCCCGGCTGTGAGCCTCTCCCGCCCGGCCGGATGAGCCGAACGGGTGACGCCCCGCTCCCCGCTTACTGCGGGAAACGGGGCGCCTACGGCGTACGGGAGATCAGGCTCCGATGGCGTGCAGACCGCCGTCCACGTGGATGATCTCGCCGGTGGTCTTCGGGAACCAGTCGCTCAGCAGCGCGACGACGCCGCGGCCGGCCGGCTCGGGGTCCTTCAGGTCCCACTCCAGCGGGGAGCGGGAGTCCCACACGGACGCCAGCTCGCTGAAGCCCGGGATGGACTTGGCGGCCATGGAGCCGAGCGGGCCGGCCGAGACCAGGTTGCAGCGGATGTTCTGCTTGCCCAGGTCGCGCGCCATGTAGCGGCTGGTGGCCTCCAGGGCGGCCTTGGCCGGGCCCATCCAGTCGTACTGCGGCCAGGCGAACTGCGCGTCGAAGGTCAGACCGACGACCGAGCCGCCGTTCTGCATCAGCGGCAGGCAGGCCATGGTGAGCGACTTCAGGGAGTACGCCGAGACGTGCATGGCGGTGGCGACCGACTCGAACGGCGTGTTCAGGAAGTTGCCGCCGAGGGCGTCCTGCGGGGCGAAGCCGATGGAGTGCACGACACCGTCGAGGCCGCCGAGCTCCTCGCCGACGATGTCGGCCAGGCGCCCGAGGTGCTCGTCGTTGGTCACGTCGAGCTCGATGACCTTGACGGGCTTGGGGAGCTTCTTGGCGATGCGCTCGGTCAGCGTGGGCCGCGGGAACGCCGTGAGGATGACCTCGGCGCCCTGTTCCTGGGCCAGCTTGGCGGTGTGGAAGGCGATGGAGGCCTCCGTCAGCACACCGGTGATCAGGACGCGCTTGCCCTCGAGAATTCCGCTCATGGTGATCAGTGACCCATTCCCAGTCCGCCGTCAACCGGAATGACGGCTCCAGTGATGTACGAGGCGTCGTCCGAGGCGAGGAACCGCACCGTCGCGGCGATCTCCTCCGGCTGCGCGTACCGGCCGAGCGGGACCTGCTTCACGATGCCGGCGCGCTGCTCGTCGGAGAGCACCGCGGTCATGTCGGTCTCGACGAAGCCGGGCGCGACGACGTTGAAGGTGATGTTGCGCGAGCCCAGCTCGCGGGCGAGGGAGCGCGCGAAGCCGACGAGGCCGGCCTTGGAGGCGGCGTAGTTGGCCTGTCCCGCGGAGCCGAGCAGACCGACGACCGACGAGATCAGGACGACGCGGCCCTTCTTGGCGCGCAGCATGCCGCGGTTGGCGCGCTTGACCACGCGGAAGGTGCCGGTGAGGTTGGTGTCGAGGACGGACGTGAAGTCCTCCTCGGACATCCGCATCAGGAGCTGGTCCTTGGTGACGCCGGCGTTGGCGACGAGGACCTCGACGGGGCCGTGGGCCTCCTCGATCTCCTTGTAGGCCTGCTCCACCTGCTCGGCGTCGGTGATGTCGCACTTGACGGCCAGGAAACCCGCGGGCGGCTCACCCGAGCGGTACGTGATGGCGACCTTGTCGCCGGCATCGGCGAAAGCGCGGGCGATGGCGAGGCCGATGCCCCGGTTGCCTCCGGTGACGAGAACCGAGCGGCTCAACGGATCACCCTTTCGGTAGCGGTCTGATACCCCGCCCGGGCGCCTGGACTACAGGCGGCGATGACAGGCGGCTTCCTCGAAAACCTATCGGTCCGGACACGCCCGCGGACAATCGGGCACCGACAGTGGCGAACGGGACTCACTGTCGGGTCCCTACAGAAAGCCACCCGCCCGGGTCGGGAAACTCGTGGCCCGCGCGCGGGATGAGGCGACATGATCGGAGCAGTCACGACGTACGGCAACCCGGTCACCTCGACAGAAAGAGACGGCGGTGCCTCATACCATCGACGAGGCCTTCACGGCCCTCCCCCTACGCGCCCTCGCCGACGCGGCCCTCGCACGCGCGCGTGCGCTGGGCGCCGAGCACGCGGACTTCCGGTTCGAGCGGGTGCGCAACGCCTCCTGGCGGTTCCGGGACGCCAAGCCCGCCGGGTCCTCGGACACCACCGACCTCGGGTACGCGGTGCGCGTCGTGCACGGCGGTACGTGGGGGTTCGCGTCCGGTGTCGACCTCAGCCTCGACGCCGCCGCCAAGGTGGCCTCCCAGGCCGTGGCGATGGCCAAGCTCTCCGCGCAGGTGATCAAGGCGGCCGGGTCCGACGAGCGCGTCGAGCTGGCCGACGAGCCGGTGCACGCCGACAAGACGTGGGTCTCGTCGTACGAGATCGATCCGTTCACCGTGCCCGACGAGGAGAAGGCCGGGCTGATCGCGGAGTGGAGCGCGCGGCTGCTGGCGGCCGACGGGGTCGACCACGTGGACGCCTCGCTGCTCACCGTCCACGAGAACAAGTTCTACGCCGACACCGCCGGGACCGTGACCACACAGCAGCGGGTGCGGCTGCACCCGGTGTTCAACGCCGTGTCGGTGGACGAGTCGAGCGGCGAGTTCGACTCGATGCGCACCCTCGCGCCGCCCGTGGGACGCGGCTGGGAGTACCTGCGGGGCACCGGCTGGGACTGGGAGAGCGAGCTGGAGCAGATCCCCGGACTGCTCGCCGAGAAGATGCGCGCGCCGAGCGTCGAGGCGGGCCTGTACGACCTGGTCGTCGACCCGTCCAACCTGTGGCTGACCATCCACGAGTCCATCGGGCACGCCACCGAGCTGGACCGGGCGCTCGGCTACGAGGCCGCCTACGCGGGCACCTCCTTCGCCACCTTCGACCAGCTGAACAAGCTGCGCTACGGCTCGGAGCTGATGAACGTCACCGGCGACCGCACCGCCGAGCACGGGCTCGCCACCATCGGGTACGACGACGAGGGCGTGGCGGGCCAGTCCTGGGACCTGGTGAAGGACGGCACTCTCGTCGGCTACCAGCTGGACCGGCGGATCGCGAGGCTGACCGGCTTCGAGCGGTCCAACGGCTGCGCCTACGCCGACTCCCCCGGGCACGTGCCGGTGCAGCGCATGGCCAACGTGTCGTTGCGGCCGGACCCGGCCGGGATGTCCACCGAGGACCTGATCGGGGGCGTGGAGCGGGGCATCTACGTCGTCGGCGACCGGTCCTGGTCGATCGACATGCAGAGGTACAACTTCCAGTTCACCGGGCAGCGTTTCTACCGGATCGAGAACGGGCGGCTGGCCGGGCAGCTGCGGGACGTGGCCTACCAGGCGACGACGACCGACTTCTGGGGCTCGTTGGCCGCCGTCGGCGGTCCGCAGACCTACGTCCTGGGCGGCGCCTTCAACTGCGGCAAGGCCCAGCCGGGCCAGGTCGCGGCCGTGTCGCACGGCTGTCCGTCGGCCCTCTTCAAGGGCGTCAACATCCTCAACACGACCCAGGAGGCCGGTCGATGAGCGCGCGAACCAGCAAGCCGCACGAGGTCGTCGAGCGCGCCCTAGAACTGTCCCGGGCGGACGGCTGTGTCGTCATCGCGGACGAGCAGTCCACCGCCAACCTGCGCTGGGCGGGCAACGCGCTGACCACGAACGGCGTCACGCGCGGACGCACGCTCACCGTCATCGCGACGGTCGACGGCAAGGAGGGCACGGCCTCGGGGGTCGTGTCACGGTCCGCCGTGACGGCCGACGAACTGGAGCCCCTGGTGCGGGCCGCCGAGGCCGCCGCGCGCGGCGCCGGGCCCGCCGAGGACGCGCAGCCGCTGGTCACGGGCGTCACGCAGGCGCCGGAGTTCATGGAGGCGCCCGCCGAGACCTCCTCCGCCGTGTTCGCCGACTTCGCTCCGGCGCTCGGCGAGGCCTTCGCCCGCGCGCGTGCGGGTGGCCGGGAGCTGTACGGCTTCGCCAATCACGAACTTGTGTCGACGTACGTGGGGACGTCCACGGGGCTGCGGCTGCGGCACGACCAGCCGAACGGGACGCTGGAGCTGAACGCCAAGTCGCCGGACCGGACCCGGTCCGCCTGGGCCGGTCGCTCCACCCGGGACTTCAAGGACGTCGACCCGGCGGCGCTGGACGCGGAGCTGGCGGTGCGCCTCGGGTGGGCCGAGCGGCGCGTGGAGCTGCCCGCGGGGCGGTACGAGACGCTGCTGCCGCCGACGGCCGTGGCGGACCTGCTGATCTACCAGATGTGGTCGGCGTCGGGCCGGGACGCGGTGGAGGGCCGCACGGTGTTCTCCAAGCCGGGCGGCGGTACGCGGGTCGGCGAGAAGCTGACCGACCTGCCGCTGACGCTGCGCAGCGACCCGAACGAGCCCGGTCTGGAGTCGGCGCCCTTCGTGATCGCGCACTCCTCGGGGGGCGACCAGTCGGTGTTCGACAACGGGCTGCCGCTCGCGGCCACCGAGTGGATGAGCCGGGGCGAGCTGCGGCATCTGACGACCAGCCGCCACAGCGCCGGCCTGACCGGGCTGCCCGTGGCGCCGGGCATCGACAACATCGTCCTGGACGGGGGCGAGGACCGCTCCCTGGAGGAGATGGTCGCGAGCACCGAGCGGGGGCTGCTGCTGACCTGCCTGTGGTACATCCGGGAGGTCGATCCGGCGACGCTGCTGCTCACCGGCCTGACCCGGGACGGCGTCTACCTGGTCGAGAACGGCGAGGTGACGGGCGAGGTGAACAACTTCCGGTTCAACGAGTCGCCGGTGGGGCTGCTGGGGCGGGCCACGGAGGCCGGGCGGACCGAGAAGACGCTGCCCAGGGAGTGGAGCGACTGGTTCACCAGGGCCGCGATGCCCGCGCTGCGCGTCCCGGATTTCAATATGAGCTCTGTCAGTCAGGGCGTATAACCTCGTAGTCGGCTGTCACCCGACTGCCCGAAGATCATCAAGGAGACGCGAGAACCGTGACGGACATCGTCGACGAGCTGAAGTGGCGCGGGCTGTTCGCCCTGTCCACTGACGAGGACGCTTTGCGCAAGGCGCTCGCGGACGGTCCCGTCACGTTCTATTGCGGCTTCGACCCGACGGCGCCGTCGCTGCACGTCGGGCATCTGGTGCAGGTGCTGACCGTGCGCCGGCTCCAGCAGGCCGGGCACCGGCCGCTGGCGCTGGTCGGCGGTGCCACGGGCCTGATCGGCGACCCGCGTCCGACCGCGGAGCGCACGCTGAACGACCCGGAGACGGTCTCCGGCTGGGTCGGCAAGCTGCGCTCGCAGATCGAACCGTTCCTGGACTTCGAGGGCGAGAACGCGGCCGTCATGGTCAACAACCTCGACTGGACGGAGAACCTCTCCGCGATCGAGTTCCTCCGGGACATCGGCAAGCACTTCCGCGTCAACAAGATGCTGACCAAGGACTCCGTGGCCCGGCGCCTGGAGTCCTCCGAGGGCATCAGCTACACGGAGTTCAGCTACCAGCTCCTCCAGGGCATGGACTTCCTCCAGCTGTACCGGAGGTACGGCTGCACGCTCCAGCAGGGCGGCAGCGACCAGTGGGGCAACCTCACGGCGGGCCTGGACCTGATCCACCGGCTGGAGCCGGACGCCACGGTGCACGCCATGGCGACGCCGCTGATGACCAAGGCGGACGGCACCAAGTTCGGCAAGACCGAGGGCGGCGCCGTCTGGCTCGACCCGGAGATGACGACGCCGTACGCGTTCTACCAGTTCTGGCTGAACGTGGACGACCGGGACGTCTCGAAGTACATGCGCATCCTGTCCTTCCGCTCCCGTGAGGAGCTCGAGGAGCTGGAGAAGCAGACCGAGGAGCGTCCGCAGGCCCGTGCCGCGCAGCGTGCGCTGGCCGAGGAGCTGACGACGCTGGTGCACGGCGCCGACCAGACGGCCGCCGTGATCGCCGCGTCCAAGGCCCTCTTCGGGCAGGGCGAGCTGGCGGAGCTCGACGAGCGGACGCTGGCCGCGGCCCTGTCGGAGGTGCCGCACATCCAGGTCGCCGAGCTCGGCCCGGTCGTCGACCTGTTCGCCGAGGTCGGCCTGGTGGCCAGCAAGTCGGCCGCGCGGCGCACGGTCAAGGAGGGCGGCGCCTACGTGAACAACGTCAAGGTCGCCGGCGAGGACGCGGTCCCCGCCAAGGAGGACCTGCTGCACGGCCGCTGGCTGGTGCTGCGCCGGGGCAAGAAGAACCTGGCGGCGGTGGAGGTCACCGGCGCCTGAGCGCGCGGGCGAGGGGGCGGTCTCCGGTGACGGAGACCGCCCCCTTCGCCGTGTGCCCCGTCATGCCCTTCGTCTGCTTCCCCTGACCGCCGTCCAGGCCCGGTCGCCGAGACCGACGAGGATGATCGCCATCACCAGCTGGAAGACGTGCCGCCACCAGTCGATGCCCGCTGTGGCGTCGACACCGGCCGCCCGGGCGATGGCGTTGCCGGCGATGGCGCCGATCATGCCCAGGATGACGGTCAGCCACAGGGGGACGTGCTGCTTGCCCGGAATGATCGCCTTGGCGAGCAGACCGAGTACCAGTCCCACGATGATCGCCCACAACCAGCCCATCGCTGCCTCCTCGTACGGCTCGACGTGAGCACTACGCCCAGTGTCGGCCCAGGTGCCCTACGCCGCATGCCGGGGATGGCCGTACGGGGCGCGGACCAGTCCGTTCGCCCGGGCCGGACCGGCCCCGGTCTCGTAGCCGACGCAGGCGCGGCGTAACGTGGAAGCTGTCCCGGCCAGGTTCCCCGGCCGGCCGAGGACGGCTACGGGGCGGGGAGATCCGATACGGGCGGATGGTGGAATGCGATGCGGAAGCAGCATGGCGACGGACATGCCCAGGTGTTCCGGATCACCGGTGCCCGGGCCGGACTCCAGGAGGACGTCCGCGGGCGGCAGCGCCGGTACGTGATCTCGATGACGGTCCGCACGATCTCCGTGATCCTCGCGGCCACGCTGTGGAACGTCGAACGGCACGTCGCCGTCGTGGCGTTGGTGCTCGGGCTGGTGCTGCCGTACATCGCGGTGGTGATCGCGAACGCCGGGCGTGAGAACGCGCCGTCCCTGCCGTCGACGTTCGTGGTGCCGCCGGTGCGGCCGATGATCGCGCCGTCGGGGACGCAGGACCCTCCCGGCGAATCCGTCGCGGAAGACGCCGTGCCGGGGACGGCACCGGGGGCACGGACCGAGTCGCAGGAGCGGTAGGGGCGCTCGGGGACGATCACAAACGGAAGTCATCTTCCCGCCAAGCTCAAGAAAAGCTCAGATCAATCATGCTGTTCAGGTGCCGGGCCCGGGGTTACCCGTGACATACTTCGTACGCGCTCCGCATCCCCCGTCGGAGCGACGGACCGACGCCGGGCAGCTCCCCCCGTGGCTGCTCGGCGTCGCCTTTTCTGTGTGCTGTGGTGAGACGAAGCTGTGAGTGACGAGACGCCCATCTGTTCCGCGAAGGGCTGCCGTGCGGATGCCGTGTGGGTGCTGGCGTGGAACAACCCGAAGATCCATACGCCGGAGCGGCGCAAGACGTGGCTCGCGTGCGAGGAGCATCGCGAGCATCTGTCGCAGTTCCTCGGGGTGCGGGGGTTCTTGAAGGACGTGGTGCTTCTCAAGGAGTGGGAAGCGACCGACGGCTGAGGCTTCGCGCCTGAGTACCTCTAACCACCGATCGCTGACATCGGCCGGTCCGGCTGCACGAAGGCCGGGTCGTCCAGGCCCGCTCCCGCCTTCTTGCCCCACATCGCCAGGCGCCAGATGCGGGCGATCTCCTCGTCCGGGGCGTCCGAGCGCAGGGCGGCGCGCAGGTCGGTCTCCTCCTGGGCGAACAGGCACGTGCGTACCTGTCCGTCGGCCGTGAGGCGGGTGCGGTCGCAGGCCGCGCAGAACGGCCGGGTGACGGAGGCGATCACGCCGACGACATGCGGTCCGCCGTCGACCAGCCAGCGCTCCGCCGGTGCCGAGCCGCGTGCCTCGTCGCCCTCGGCGGTCAGCTCGAAGCGCGTGCGCAGGGAGGTCAGGATGTCGCCGGCCGTGATCATGCCGTCGCGCTTCCAGCCGTGCTGGGCGTCCAGGGGCATCTGCTCGATGAAGCGCAGCTCGTAGTCGTGCTCCACGGCCCAGGCGAGGAGGTCGGGGGCCTCGTCGTCGTTGAGGCCCGGCATCAGGACCGAGTTGACCTTGACCGGCGTGAGGCCCGCGTCGCGCGCGGCGTGCAGGCCCTCGATGACGTCCTTGTGGCGGTCGCGGCGGGTGAGGGTCTTGAAGACGTCCGGGCGGAGCGTGTCGAGGGAGACGTTGACCCGGTCCAGGCCCGCCGCCTTCAGGGCGGCCGCCGTGCGCTTGAGGCCGATGCCGTTGGTGGTGAGGGACATCTGGGGGCGCGGTTCGAGGGCCGCGACACGCTCGACTATGCCGACAAGGCCCGGGCGCAGCAGGGGCTCACCACCGGTGAAGCGGACCTCCTCGATACCGAGGGAGGTGACCGCGATGTCGATCAGGCGGACGATCTCGTCGTCCGTGAGCAGGTCCGGCTTGGCCAGCCACTGCAAACCCTCCTCGGGCATGCAGTACGTGCAGCGCAGATTGCACCGGTCGGTCAGCGAGACCCTCAGGTCGGTGGCCACTCGGCCGTAGGTGTCGATGAGCACGTGGGCCCCCTCCCTCGACGCGGATCGTGCCCGGAGCCATGTTTCCCCGGCACCTGCGAGCCTACGTGACACCACTGACATCACCACAGGCCCGATCCCACGACGCGGGACGCGGCCGCGCCGCAGGGACCTGGAGGTTCCTACGACGCGGCCGCGCGCGGGGGTTCGTGCTCAGTGGGCGCCGGTGCCGGTCAGGGACCGGACCTCCAGCTCGGCGAACTTCTTGGCGTCCGGCTCTTCCTTGGACAGGACCGTGCCGAGCCAGCCCATGAGGAAGCCGAACGGGATGGAGATGATGCCCGGGTTCTTCAGCGGGAACCAGGCGAAGTCGACCTCGGGGAACATCGCCTTGGGGTCGCCGGAGACGACGGGCGAGAACAGCACCAGGCCGACGGCGACGATCAGACCGCCGTAGATCGACCACAGGGCGCCCTGGGTGGTGAACCGCTTCCAGAACAGGCTGTAGAGGATCGTCGGCAGGTTGGCGGAGGCCGCGACCGCGAAGGCGAGCGCGACCAGGCCGGCCACGTTCAGGTCGCGGGCGAGGGCGCCCAGGCCGATGGAGACGACGCCGATGAAGACGGTCGCCCAGCGGGCCGCGCGGACCTCCTCGGCGCCGGAGGCCTTCCCCTTGCGGATGACGTTGGCGTAGATGTCGTGGGCGAAGGACGACGACGAGGCGAGGGTGAGACCGGCGACGACGGCGAGGATCGTCGCGAAGGCCACCGCCGAGATCGTGGCGAGCAGGATCGCACCCCAGGTCGAGTCGACGCCGCCGAGGTGCAGGGCGAGCAGGGGTGCCGCCGTGTTGCCGGACGGGTTCGACGCGATGATCTCTTCCTGCGAGATGAGCGCGGCGGCGCCGAAGCCGAGCGCGATCGTCATCAGGTAGAAGCCGCCGATGATGCCGATGGCCCAGTTCACGGACTTACGGGCGGCCTTGGCGTCCGGCACCGTGTAGAAGCGGATCAGGATGTGCGGCAGGCCGGCGGTGCCGAGCACCAGGGCGATGCCGAGGGAGATGAAGTCCAGCTTGGAGGTGCCGGTCGCGCCGTACTGGAGGCCGGGCTCCAGGAAGGCGGCGCCCTTGCCGCTCTTCTCGGCGGCCGTGCCGAGCAGGTCGGAGATGTTGAAGTTGAACTTCAGCAGCACCAGGAAGGTGATCAGGATGGTGCCGCCGATGAGCAGCACGGCCTTGATCATCTGGACCCAGGTGGTGCCCTTCATGCCGCCGATGGAGACGTAGACGATCATCAGGATGCCGACGAGGGCGACGATGAGGATCTTGCCCGCGTCGGAGGTGATGCCGAGCAGCAGTGAGACGAGGACGCCCGCGCCGGCCATCTGGGCCAGCAGGTAGAAGATCGACACGACGATGGTGGAAGTGCCGGCGGCGGTGCGGACCGGGCGTTGGCGCATGCGGTACGCGAGGACGTCGCCCATGGTGTAGCGGCCGGAGTTGCGCAGCGGCTCGGCCACCAGGAGCAGGGCGACCAGCCAGGCGACCAGGAAGCCGATGGAGTAGAGGAAGCCGTCGTAGCCGAAGATGGCGATCGCGCCCGCGATGCCGAGGAACGACGCGGCCGACATGTAGTCGCCGGAGACGGCGAGGCCGTTCTGGAAGGCGCTGAACTGGCGTCCGCCCGCGTAGAAGTCGGCGGCGTCCTTGGTCTGGCGGCCCGCCCAGATGGTGATGCCGAGGGTGGCGAGGACGAACAGCGCGAACAGGGTGATGATCAGCGGGCGGTGCTCGCTGGCCTCGTTCGCGGCGAGAAGGGTCTGCTGTGCGGGGCTCATGCGCCGCCCTCCATCCGGGACTTGATGGCCTCGGCCTTGGGGTCGAGCTTCGCGGCGGCGTGCTTCGAGTACCACCAGGCGATGAGGAACGTGGTGAGGAACTGGGCGACGCCGAAGACGAGGGCGACGTTGATGTTGCCGAACAGCTTGGTGCCCATGAAGCCGCCCGCGTAGTTCGACAGCAGGACGTACAGCAGGTACCAGGCGATGAAGGCGACGGTCAGCGGGAAGGCGAAGGAGCGGTAGGAGCGGCGCAGTTCACCGAACTCCGCGCTCTCCTGCACCTCGGTGAACTCCTCGGGTGAGGGGAGTTTGTGTTGCTCTTTCGAGGGGGGCGGTGCGTCGGTGGCCACGGAGCGTCTCCTCGCGATGACGGAAGCGGTTTTGATCAGGGACGGAGGCGAGTGTCCTCGCGCTCCTTGTCCAACGTCACGGCGGCACGCGAGAACCGGTTCAACTGCCCGCCGTTCTTTCCGAAGTCGTTTCGGCAAAACGTTGCTGGCCAGCGAGAGCGCGGGATAGCTTCACCCTGCACCACCTCGTCATGTACCTGCCCGAGCACCACCTGTGCCTCGGGCCGGTTTCGTTTCCGGAGGATGTGGAGACCCCATGTCTCAATTGCGTTCCAGACGCCGGCTCGCCCTCGCCGTGCCCGTCGTACTGTCACTGACGGCCTCGCTGGGCTTCCTGCCCGCTGCCGCGTCGGCGGCCCCGCGCGCCGAGTCGGCCGCGCAGACGGCGGACGCGCCGAAGCTGGCGTACGTCGTCAACACCAAGGTGGACCGTCGCACGATCGCGTCGGTGGAGAAGGCGATCGGCGCGGCCGGCGGCACGGTCGTGGCCACGTACGGCCGAATCGGCGTGATCGTCGCCCACTCCTCGAACCCCGACTTCGCCAAGACCGTCCGCACGGTGCGCGGGGTCCAGTCGGCGGGTGCGACGCGGACGGCGCCGCTGGCCGCCGCGGGGACCAAGGAAGAGGGCGCGGTCGAGTACCTGACGGCCGCCCAGGCCGAGCGCACCGAGGCCGCCTCGGCGCAGACGCCCGAGAGCGAGCCCCTCGAGGCCGACCAGTGGGACCTGCGCACGATCGGCGCCGACAAGGCCGCGAAGATCAACCCGGGCAGCCGCAAGGTGACCGTCGCCGTGATCGACACCGGCGTGGACGACACCCACCCCGACATCGCCCCGAACTTCTCCGCCTCCCAGTCCGCGAACTGCGCCGGCGGCAAGCCCGACACCAGCGAGGGCGCCTGGCGGCCGTACACCCCGGAGGACTACCACGGCACGCACGTGGCCGGTGAGATCGCCGCCGCGCGCAACGGAATCGGCGTGGCGGGCGTCGCTCCCAGTGTGAAGGTCTCCAGCATCAACGTGACCGACCGGGCGAACGGCCTCTTCTACCCGGAGAGCGTGGTGTGCGCGTTCGTGTTCGCCGCCGACCACGGCGTCGAGATCACGAACAACAGCTACTACGTCGACCCGTGGCTGTACAACTGCATGGACGACCCGGACCAGCGGGCCATCGTCGACGCGGTCAACAGGGCGCAGCTGTACGCGCAGAAGAAGGGCACGCTCCACGTCGCCGCGGCGGGCAACTCCAACCACGACCTGGACGCGGACGCGATCGACGACGCCTCCAGCCCGAACGACACCACCCCCGTCGAGCGCACCATCGACCCGCACGAGTGCTTCGACATACCGACCCAGCTGCCGGGTGTCGTCACGGTGAGCTCGACGGGCGTCGACAACGAGAAGTCGTACTTCTCGACGTACGGCAAGGGCGTCGTCGACGTCGCGGCGCCGGGCGGTGACCGGCGCTACCAGATACCCGACACGCCCTCGAAGGACGGCCGCATCCTGTCGACCATGCCGAACGGCGCGTGGGGCTTCCTCCAGGGCACCTCGATGGCCTCCCCGCACGCCTCCGGTGTTGCGGCGCTGCTGAAGTCCAAGCACCCCTGGGCGTCCCCGGCGCAGCTCCAGGCCCTGCTGAAGGCGCAGGCCGACCGGACGGCCTGCCCCGAGTCGTACGACCAGGACGGTGACGGCACGCAGGACGCGGTGTGCGAGGGCGGCAAGCGCGTCAATGGCTTCTACGGGTACGGCATCGTCAACGCGCTGCGCGCGGTCAAGTGACGCGCGCTTCCCAGACCTCCCGCACAGCCCGCTCGTACCGCGAACGAACTGGAGACACCATGACAGCGCCGCACGCGCGCTACCGCCGCGCCGTCGCGATCCCGGCCGGGATGGCCATGGCCACGGCCCTGGCGTTCCTGCCGAACACCACGGCCACGGCCGCCGACGAGGCACCCGCGGTGGTCTCGGCCGACGCGACCCCGCTCAGCTATGTCGTCAACGTCAAGCCGGGCCACGGCACTTCGGCGTACGTGAAGAAGGCCGTCGGCAAGGCCGGCGGCACGATCGTGACGTCGTACGACCAGATCGGCGTCATCGTCGTCCACTCCTCCAACGCCGACTTCGCCAAGACGATCCGCAAGGTGCGCGGCGTGCAGTCGGCCGGCGCCACCCGCACCGCGCCGCTGCCCACGGCCGTGACGGCCGACCTGGGCACGCCGAAGGCGCTGAGCGCGGCCGAGGTCGCCAGGGCGGAGGCCCCCGCCGGACAGGACCCGCTGGAGCCCCAGCAGTGGGACCTGCCCGCCATCAAGGCGGACAAGGCGCACGAGAAGTCGCTGGGCAGCTCGAAGGTCACGGTCGCCGTGATCGACACCGGTGTCGACGACACCCACCCCGACATCGCGCCCAACTTCGACCGCGGCGCGTCGGTCAACTGCGTGTCGGGCAAGCCGGACACGGCCGACGGGGCCTGGCGGCCCAGCGCCTCGGAGAGCCCGCACGGCACGCACGTGGCGGGTGAGATCGCGGCCGCGAAGAACGGTGTCGGCATGACCGGCGTCGCACCCGGGGTGAAGGTCTCCGGCATCAAGGTGTCCAACCCGGACGGCTTCTTCTACACGGAGGCCGTCGTCTGCGGCTTCGTCTGGGCGGCCGAGCACGGCGTCGACGTGACGAACAACAGCTATTACACCGACCCGTGGTACTTCAACTGCAAGAACGACCCGGACCAGAAGGCGCTGCTGGACGCGGTCACGCGGGCGTCGCGGTACGCGGAGAAGAAGGGCGCGGTCAACGTCGCGGCGGCCGGCAACGAGAACTACGACCTGGCCTCCGACGAGATCACCGACCCGTCGTCCCCGAACGACACCACGCCGGGTGAGCGGGTCGTCGACCCGTCCGAGTGCCTCGACATCCCGACCCAGCTGCCGGGTGTCGTCACGGTCGCCTCGACGGGTGCGAAGGGCCTCAAGTCGTCCTTCTCCAACTACGGCCTCGGCGTCGCCGACATAGCCGCCCCGGGCGGCGACTCGACCGCCTACCAGAAGCCGGAGCCGCCCGCCACGAGCGGTCTGATCCTGGGCACGCTGCCGGGCGGCAAGTGGGGCTACATGGCCGGTACGTCGATGGCGTCCCCGCACGTCGCGGGCGTCGCGGCGCTCATCAAGTCGACGCACCCGTACGCCTCTCCGGCCCTGGTGAAGGCCCTGCTGTACGCGCAGGCCGACGCCAAGGCCTGCACGGACCCGTACGACATCGACGCCGACGGCAAGATCGACGCGGTGTGCGAGGGTTCGAAGAACCGCAACGGCTTCTACGGGTGGGGCATCGCGGACGCGCTGGACGCGGTGACCAAGTAGAGCTCGTGTGGAGGTAGTCCGGGCCGGGCGGGGACACCCGCCCGGCCCGCTGCGTCCCTGCGGCAGGATTCCTTGTCATGGACGTGTATGAAGCCCCCTCGACCTGGACCGCCGAACCGGTGAGACCGGTGGCAGTTGGCCCTGCGGTTCGCGGGGAGCATCGTGTGGTTCCCGCTGGTGTGCGTGCTGTGGGGGGCGGTCGCGGCGGCGTTCATCGTCGTCGGGATGTTCGCCGAGGTGATCACGGCGTTCAGCAACACCCTCGAACGCGGCTATCTCGGCGCCATGGACGTGATGCTGAACCGGGTCGCGCGCCTGGCCTCCTGGTGCGTGTCCTGGCCGGAGTTGCGCCACGAGGGTGACGCCGGGTTCTACAAGGCGCGCGTGGACAAGGCGGTCGCGAAGTGGACCGCCCGGGCCTCGGCCCCGGTCGACCCGAACAAGCCGCGCCCGCCCGTGGAGTGTGCGATAGGCCTGCGCGCCTACCGCGGTGTGGGCGGCTGGTACGTCGCCGAGGTGGCGCTCGCGCAGGGATGGGAGCTGCGGCCGACGGACGTGCGCAAGGGAGTCCGGTTGTGGTGGTCGGCCGCGTCGAAGGTCGCCTGAGTTCGCTCTCGCGGACTTGCCAGCCATGTGAAGGCTGGTGAAGATCTCGAGGTGACCTTGACAAGACCCGTCGCCGTCCTGGTGCTGGTGGCACTGGCCGCGCTCATCCCGCTGCTCGGCCCGTCCACCGCGCTGCACGGCACCGGGGAGGCCTCCGTGCCAGGCGTCGGCGGGATAGCGCTGCTGCGCACCGTGCTGTTCGCGGCCCTGTGCGTACCGATCGGCGAGCTGTTCGTGGACCGGCTGGCGCGTTCCGTGTCGGGCACGGCCACCGGCCGACCAGCCGTGCCTCGTAGCTGGTCACCGCCCGCGGCCGCCGCCGGTTTCCTCGCCGCTCTCGGGCTCGCCTCGGTCGTGGCCACGGGCAATCTCGTCCCTGACGGCCTGTCGGACATCGACGTGGGCGGGCTCTACGCGTCCCGGGACGGCAAGCTCGCCCTGCTGGAGGTCAACGCGTTCCTCGTGGCGGGGCTGTGTGCCGTGTCGCGCCGGCCGGCCACGCAGCTGTGGCCGCTGGCCGCCGTGGTCGTCGCCGAGGCCCTGCGCGCGCACCCCGCGACCGAGCACGCCCCGCTGACCGGCTCCGGACTGACCCTCGTCCACCTGACCTGTGCGGCGCTGTGGACGGGCGGTCTGCTGCACGCGCTGCGGACCCTGCGGCTGTGGCGCTGCCGGTACGGCACGGAGGCGGGCGCCGCCCTGCTGGGCCTCTACGCGCGCGTGGCGGCCGTTCTGCTCGCCGTCATCACCGCGACGGGCGTGTGGAGTTCACTGCGCCGGATGCCCCCGGAGACGGTGCTGGGGCAACTGACGGCGACGGCGTACGGGCGCGTCCTGCTCGCCAAGGTCCTCCTCGTGGCCGCCGTGGCCGCCCTCGCCCTGTGGGCACGGCGGCGGCTGCGCCGGGCGGCCGACCCGTTGACCGCCTGTGCGCCGGCCCGGGCGGAGGTGGTCGCGCTGGGCCTGGTGGTCGCCGTGTCCGGACTGCTGACGGCCCTGCCGGTCCCCATCCGCTGGTGACGCTCCCGGACCCACTGGTGCCGTTCCCCGACCGCCGACGAGCCTCAGACGGCGCGCATCTCTCCGTACGTCGCGGCCGGCGCCCTGCGCGCGTTCAGCGCCTCGATCGTGCCGCCGGCGAGGAGGACCTGTGCGGCGATGTACGTGAGCATGATCCAGAAGTTCGGCACGGGCGGCTGCGGCCAGTCGGCGACGCCGGTGGCGATGAGTGTGTCGGAGAGCAGGAAGAGCGCACCGCCGAGCCCGGCGAAGAGACCGAGCCGGACGGCGGCTCTGTACGCCATGGCCGTGAGCAGGAGGCTGTACCCGGCGACGGGCAGGCGCAGGTCCGCGGGCAGGTCCGGCCACAGCAGCGCGACGGTGGTGACCAGGGCGGTGGCGTAGCCCAGGGCGAGCAGGCCCGCACGCGCGCGTGGGACCGCGTACCGGCTGCCGTGCGCCCGGAAGAGGACGAGGTAGCAGACGTGTCCCGCCGCGAAGCAGCCCATGCCGGCGAGGAAGGCCGGTTCGGCGTCGGACAGCAGCAGCACGTCACCGCCCCAGCCGAACAGCAGGGCGGCAACGAGCGGCCGGGGCGCCCGGCGCAGGACGGCCCAGAGCGCCAGGAGCGGCATCAGCAGCGGCTTGGCGACGGTGTGCCCGGCGTCGAAGCCGGCCGCGAGGGAGCCGAGGTCGACGGCGACGGCGAGAGCGAGGGCGCCGAGGAGGAGTCGGGAGTGGCTCACGCCGACGTGCTCTCGGCAGGCGTGCCGGCGGTGGACACCGGTGCCGCGGCCGGCGCGGGCCCCCACCCCGGCCCCCGGAACACCCGCCCCGCGCGCTCGCGCCAGTCGCGCGCCGCCTTCAGGTCCTTCGCGATGGACACGTACTCGTGCGTCGCCACCTTGAGCGGGTTGTACGTGTCGATGTTCTTGGTCAGTCCGTACACGGGCCGCACGGTCTCGGCGGCGAAGGACCCGAACAGCCGGTCCCAGACGATGAGGATGCCGCCGAAGTTGCGGTCCAGGTAACCGCCTTGGGATGCGTGGTGGACACGGTGGTGCGACGGGGTGTTGAAGACGAACTCGAACCACCGGGGCATCTTGTCGATCCGCTCGGTGTGGATCCAGAACTGGTAGACGAGGTTCGCGGAGGAGCAGAAGGCGAGCGCGGCCGGGTGCACTCCGGCGGCGATGAGGGGCACGTAGAACGGCCACACCGTCAGGGACGTCCAGGGCTGACGCAGCGCGGTGGTGAAGTTGAACTTGCGGCTGGAGTGGTGGACCACGTGGCAGGCCCACAGGATGCGGATGACGTGGTGGCCGCGGTGGGACCAGTAGTAGAAGAAGTCCTGCGCGAGCAGCATCAGCGGGACGGTCCACCACAGCACGGGCACGCGCAGGGGGGTGAGTTCGTAGAGGGCCGTGTAGAGGGCGACGATCGGGATCTTCCAGAGGAAGTCGAAGGCGAGGCTGCCGAGCCCCATGCCGACGCTCGTCGCGGCGTCCTTCGCCTCGTAGCCCGCCGCGTCCTCGTCGGGGTGGAGACGGTAGCTCACCATCTCGACCACGGTGAGCAGCACAAAGGCGGGTATCGACCACAGCACGACATCGGGCAGGTTCGGCATGCCTGAACCGTAGGACCGCCGTTCCGCCCCGGCTAGACGTTGTTACCGACAAGTATTACCGACGGTACGCGCTTGCTTCTTGGCGATCTCCGCCAATCGCCGCGCCGTCAGCACCGCCGCGTCGGCGTGACCGACCGGACCGTGCCGATCGGGATACTGCTGTACGCGCCTCCCTTCGCCGGTTTGATGGTCACCGCCGTGGCGTCGCTCATCACCAGCTCCCCGCACCGCACGCCGCCCTCGGTGGTCACCACCACGTACGGCCCGCCCTGCTGGGAGTTCGCGGGATCATCGACGGGCACGAGCCAGGAGACCGCGATCGCGGCGACGATCGCGCACAGCCCGGCAACGGACAGCCGCCGCGCCCGGATGAGGGCGGCCTGCGTGCGCACGACCTCGTCCAGGACGGCGGCGAGCAGCCGGTCACCGCTCAGCCAGGTCTGCCGTCCGAGCGGACCGTGGGCGGCCCGCACGGCTCCCAGGGCACCGGAGAGCAGCAGCACGAAGGCCAGCACCAGCAGCAGTGCCGTGGTCCAGCGCCAGGCGCCCGGCATGCCCGCGACGCTCTCGCGGCCCTTCAGGACGAAGACCACGCCGACCAGCCCCGTGAGCCCGGTCAGCCCGTTGCGCCAGCCCTCGGCCTGCCGGCGCACGGCGCCGAGCTGGTCGTACTGGAGCTGCTGCCCGAGCTGGGCGAACCGTTTCCTGGCGAGGTCGCTCACGACGCCGCCGCGCGCGCGGGCGGCACCGGAACGTCCCAGAAGGCACCGCAGCCCGAGTCGGGGGACTCCGGCGGCCGTTCCGGGTGGGGGTAACCGCAGGCGCAGTAGACCGGGATGGAGCCCGTGAGGGGTTCGGGCTCGCTCCGGTCCCGGCGCCACAGCCGCTTGGGCGGGCCCAGCACTCCGTACGCCACCCGGAAGACGGTCGCCGCTCTGCACGTCGGGCAGAGTCCCGTCACGGTGTACCAGCGGCCGTCCTCGGACCGTGCGACGGTGAAGGGCTCCTCCGGGTCGACTGCGACCTCTTGTTCACGGAACTCGGTCGGAACGTGATCGGGCATGGCTCCTCGCAGGGTTGTGTCAACGGCCTGACCGGCCTGACGGTTGTCATCGAGCCCGGTAAGGCTCCGCCGGCGGCGTCGGGGCCGGCTCGGCGGGACAGTCCGGCGGCAGGACGAGGCCGAACAGCGGCGCGTACCGGGCGAGCCGGTCGTACACCCCGCGGGGCGGCTGCCCGAGCTCTCGCGCGGTTACGGCGACGCGGTCGGCCGTCACCTCACCGCTCAGCGCGGGCGCCCGCCCGGTGTACTGCTCGGTGAGCATGATCAGGTCCTGCCAGGTCGGCACCGTGTCCGTGTCCGCTCCCGGCCGTTCCACCAGGAGGCGGAGGCCGAAGGGACGGTAGAGCGCGAGCCGGTCCCACGCCTTGGTCAACGCCCAGCCGAAGCGGGCCGCGACGCGCAGCAGTTCGAGCGGGCCGACCGGTCCGTCGCCGACGAGGTCCGGCCGGAACGAGGCGCTGTCGTGCTCGGTGGGCCGGTGCTCGCGCCAGGCGTCGGATCCGCCCTCGGCGCCGTCGGCGGGTTCCCGCCAGGGGGCTCCGAGAGGGGCGTAGCGGGCCAGGACGGCCACGCTTTCGCCGAGGGTCGCGTCGTTGGCCCGGGCGTGGGGCACGAGGACGGCAGGGTTCGGACGGGGGCGCCAGCGCGGGACATGCCCACCCCGCCTGGACAGGAGGAAGGCATTGTCCTCGTCCGTCTGCTCCGGCATGCAGCAGGCCACGACGTCAGCGGCGGTGGGTCGCAGATCGGCAGGTGCCTCGTCGGCCAGCCGGTCCAGCGCCGAGACGTCGAGCCCGACCAGCGGGCCGAGCGCGGTGAGCCGTTCGATCGCGGAGCCGAGCGTGCTGCGGGTCATCGCCGCGGCATACAGAACGAAGAAGACGTCGAGGCCATGGCGCACGGCGACGGCGCGGACCGCGTCGCCCGTGTTGCTCAACTGCAACGACTCGTCGGCGTCGTAATACCTTCGGCGTGACAGCACGTCTCGCTCCGGCCACATGAGCAGGTACCAGTCACCGGCCGAGACAGCGCGCCACTGCTCCACGAGCGCCGGCGCGCGTCCGTCCACGAAGCCCGCCTCGGCGAGTTCCGTGAGCCGTTCCGCCACCAGCGCGCCGTCGGCCCGGACCTTCCGCACGGCCTGAGCCGTCTCCAGCAGGGGCGCGGGGCATCCGGTCGGGTCGCACGGCCAGCTGTCGGTGGACCTGTCGTCGATGACGGCGCCGAGGAGGTCGCTGTCGAGCCTGGTGAAGACGCGGTCGTCCTGGTCCCCGGGAGGCGGGACGCGCAGCTGCTGCGCCGCGAGGACATCCGCAAACCGTTCGGGCACCTCGGCCACCGGGATCCCCAGCAACCCCGATGCCCTGGCCATCTGCCGGGGCGACAGGTCCAGATCGGCGTCGTAGGCGGCGATGCCGAGGCACATCGTGAACTCGGTGCGCTGCTCCTGCGTCCAGGACCGGGGTACGTCAAATCTGTAGGGCGTGGCGGCGGGAGCTCCGGCGGGAGCCGGTCCCTCCGCAGGCCAGCCGAGCCACGCGTACCGACGCAGGATCTCCTCGTACTTCTCCTGGGCCGGTGGCGTCCCCGCCTTCCGCTTCCCCGGGGCCGTGAACCGGGGGTGCCAGGCCAGCACGTTGAGCTCCTCGTGGGTGGCGATGACGTCGGCGGGGACGGCATCGGTGTCGTCCGGTACGTGCAGGGGGAATCCGGCCTCGGCGAACCGCCTGGCCCTGTCCAGGGCCTCCCGGAGGGGCAGACCCTCCACGACGCTGAACCTCCGGAGCACCGCGACTGCATCATTGACGAAGTGGCGTGCGTAATCCTCGCGCAGCAACGCGTCATAGCGCTCACCGCCGAGGAGGATCCGGCGGTCCGTGGCGTCGAGCAGCATCCGGTGCGCCGCGTCGAGTCCGGTGACGGCGGGCACGTCCAGGCCGGCGATGACGTACCGGCGCAACCGCCTCATGAGTTCCCCCAGAGTGATGCTCTCGTCCGGCGACCGCGGCAGAGCCGCCTGCCTCGTGGCACCGGACAGCCACACCTCCCGCGGGCTGACGGCGGCCTCCCAGGACTCGGGAGCGGGATAGCCGACCACGGACTCCGGCAACGCAAGTCTCTCCCAGGCCCGGTCGCCCAGTTCGATCCCGACGTTGCGCAGAACCGCCGCCCGCCAGGACAGCACCCCGGTTTTCTCCGGCAGAACGGCCACCCCGATGTCCTGCAGCGGCACCAGCCCCACGTCCAACGGGAAGCACCCCACCCTGCGGAAGTCGAGGACCGTCGCCCGGTCCCAGCCGATTCTGCTGGTCAGACGGGTATCGGCCGCCAGCAGTCGCGCTGTCACCCGGACCGCCGCAGCCGGGTGCAGCCGGGCGAACGCCCAGAGCCACTCCAGTGTCAGCCACTCCGGGGCCCCGAACGCGCGGGCGCTGTCCAGGAGTTGCTCGTCCACCCAGGCCCGGTCGTACGAGAGGATCCTGGTCCTGTCGGTGCTGATGTCCGGAGCGTGCGTCTCGCGCAGGTCCATCACGAAGCCGAAGGGATGCCCGTCCAGGTCGTGCCAGTTCTTGCCGGCACTGTTGTGCCGGTCCAGCTTCCCGGCGCTGGTGCGGAGCCAGGCGGCGGCGCTGCTGTCCTCCTGGGTCATGGACGCCGGATCCACGAGGATGCCGTCGGCCAGGAGGCATCCCTTTCCTTCCACCCACCACGCGTCGGGGCCTGCGGGAAGCGGGCGCCGGGCATCACCGAAGTAGTACAGCGCTCCTGGTTCCCACGTGCGCACGGCCTCCCCGTCCCGCTCCACCCGCATCGCGAACTCGGACCGCCACACCCGCTTGGCCAGCTCCTCCGCCACGTCGATGTCGCCGGACTGGAGGTACAGCCGCACTCGGGTGCCGCCCCCGGGCTGCGCCCCGTCGTTCCTGCGAACCCGGAACAGACTGCCGGTCGAGGCCACGTCCACGCGCAGTCCGCCGTCCGTGTCCGCGCGCCCGTACTCGTCGGTCGCCCGGGTCCAGATGCTGATCTCGTCGGCCAGCATGAAGTAGCTGAACACACCGACGCCGAAACGGCTGTTTGGATAGACCCGCAGGTCCGGGTCCGCGCGGCGCCAGCGGGCCTGTTCCCTGCGGTACTCGCGGGACTGCTCGAAGCGGCGGCCGGCCCGCGAGAAGGTGCCCCGCAGGCTCTTGTGATCCATGCCGACGCCGTTGTCCTCGCACTCCACGTAGGAGCGCCCCTCCGCGTCCGTGCCCTGCCGGAAGACGATCTCGCCCTGCCAGGTGTACGGGACGCTCCCGTCGGCCTTTCCGTAGCGCAGCCGGGCCTGCCGGTAGCGGCAGGCGTCCAGGGCGTTCTGGTACATCTCCCGGAGCGCGAGGACCGGGTCGCCGTACAGATGGGTGCCCATGAGCAGTTCGCGCATCTCGTCCTCGGCGAGGCTGAACCGCATCAGCGGGACACCGTAGGCGTCGCCCTTGACGGCGCTGTCGTACCGCGGGCGCAGCCGACGGCATGTGATCCGGTCGGGCACGTGGGCGAGGAGCGCGGCGGGCTGGGCGGAGGTGAGGTGCCGTCGCACGTTCTGTACGGCCTCGTCGGCCCAGGCGGCCAGCGTCTCCAGAGCGGCGTGCACCGCGGGGTGCGGGCAGGGCAGGTCCAGGTCGAGTGTCTTGCTCAGCCGGTCCCGCGCCCAGCGCAACTCCCGGACACTCGCCACGGCTTCGCCCGGCCGCAGCCCGTCGGCGACCCCGATGTTGTCCACCAGGACACCGGGCAGTTGCCTCAGGTCGCCGCCGAGCAGGCCCGCGACGCCCAGCAGCCAGGTCAGCTCCCGGGGGCGCCAGCGCTCCGTCGTACCGTCCGCGCGGGCGAGTTCCTCCAGGCGCCAGTGGGTGTCGGTGCGGTCCCGCTCGCCCTGGTCCGGCTCGGTGGGGGCGACCGCGATCTGCCGGCAGACCCGTACGAGTTCGTCGGTCAGTTCCTCGGTCCGGGCCGGTGCGGAGTCAGGACCGATCAGCGCCTTCGCGAGCGGAGCGAGCAACTGGGGCGCGTACGTGTCCCACAGTTGCTCCTTGCCTCCGACGTGCCGGTGCAGCAGCCAGGCGGCGACGGCCGCGGCGTCCTCGGCCCGGTCGCGTCCGGCCAGCTCGCGGCCCTTCCGCCAGAGCAGGGCGTGCGCGGCGAAGGTGTGCTCCAGGTCGACGCGTTCCGGGTCGCGCCCCAGGGAGCCGGCTTCCGGATCCAGCCGGAAGGGCTCGACCGCAGTGGTCTCCTTGACGCCCATGGCGTACACGGCCTCGCGGACGAAGGGTGCGGCCGCGAGCACCGCGAACTCGCCCGGGTCCAGGAGCGGGCCGCCCTGTGTCTGTGAGGGTGCGAGCAGGGGTCTGAGCCCGCGGGCCAGCACGCGCACCGGGTAGTCGTCGTCCGCCCAGGGGTCGGGGACCCTCGCGAACGCGGTGCTGCGCCACTTGGCGCACTCTGCCGTCAACCGCACGAGGACGCGTTGGAGTTCAGTGCGACGCGCGTCGCCGCCACCCTCGACGGCCGACCAGAGTTCGGGGTCGCGGACTGCCGCGGCCCACTCCTCGTGGAGGGTGCGGCCGGCGCAGAGTTCGACCTTCCGGATCGCCTCCGGGCCGCTGGGCGCGTAGTGGGCGGTCGGCGTCTGCCGCTGGCGGGCGGCGCGGGCGAACTCGGCGGTCCTGCGGACGGTGTGGGCGATGACGTCGGCGACCGTGCGGGGCGCGGTGTCCGACTGCAGGGCGTCGGCGAGCGCGCGGGTGAAGTGGCTGCCGAGTTCCTTGTCGGAGCCGCAGGTCTGGCCGGGGCCGCAGCCGAAGAGCACGGCCACCCGTTCCCGCCCGGCCGGGAAGTTCGTCGCCGGCCCGCCGTACGACGTGCCGCCCGACGCGGCTTCCTCGCGACAGGCGTCGACGGTCAGCAGGACCGTACCGGCACGGCACCCCTGGAGCAGTTGGGCGAGGTCGAGGCCGATGAGGCTGTCCAGCGCCACCTGCGGCGGCGTGGTCGCCCAGGTGAGTTGGGCGTCCGCGGGCACGAGGTGGTCAGCGCCGTCCACGGACAGCCCGTGTCCGGTGAAGTGGATGAGGACCGTGCCGTCTTCGGGCGCGGTGGCGCAGACCCTGCTGATCGCACTGCGGATCCGGGAGCGCAGGGCGGGCTCGTCGGGGGTCGCCCCGATCCGTTCGACGCTGTACCCGGAGGAGCGCAGCGCCCCGGTCATCAATTCGACGTCACGTCCCACCGTCTCCGTCAGGTCGTGGAAGCGCTCCGAGAGTTCGTACTGCGGAACGGCGACGATCAGCGCCTGCCTGCTCTCCCCCATCAGCCCGCTCGTCCCCCTTCGACCACTGCGCGGCACGGGCAAGAATGGCACAGGAGAGATGCGGCACATCCGGCTCCGCTCCTTGCTCCGCAGCCCCGTTGCCCTCCACCCGCCACAGCAGATGTCCCGTCAACTGCATGCGGGATGCCCGGAGAACCGCGAGCGGAATCCCCCGGTTCCTCTTGCCCGGCCACGGCGGACGCGGCACGGCACCTGACGGACCGGGCTGTCAGTCCCGGCCCGTATCCTCAGTGACCATGCTGGAAGACCTGACGACCGCGGCGTTCTCTCCCACGTCGTGGCCGGCCGCGTATCCCAAGGGGTACGCGGTCGTTGACGTGGAGACCACGGGCCTGGCCCGGGACGACCGCATCATCTCCGCGGCCGTCTACCGGCTGGACGCGCGCGGCGAGGTCGAGGACCACTGGTACACGACGGTCAATCCCGAGCGTGACCCCGGCCCCGTGTGGATCCACGGACTGACGAGCGAGGCGCTCGAGGGCGCGCCCCTCTTCCCGGACATCGCCGAGGAGTTCACGGCCCGGCTTGAGGGGCGGGTACTCGTCGCGCACAACGCCGTCTTCGACTGGCAGATGATCGCCCGGGAGTACGCGCGCGCGAAGTGCGAGGCGCCCGTGCGGCAGCGGCTGTGCACCATCGCGCTCTCCAAGGAGCTCGGCCTTCCGCTGCCCAACCACAAGCTGGAGTCCCTCGCCGCGCACTTCGGCGTCGTCCAGCGGCGGGCGCACCACGCGCTGGACGACGCGCGCGTGCTGGCGGAGGCGTTCCGGCCCAGCCTCAGGGCCGCGGCGGCGAGCGGCGTACGGCTGCCGCTGCACGAGTGCCGGCCGCTGACGGAGTGGTCGGACCGCCCTGCCACGCCCCGCATCGGCCAGCAGGCGGGCCCGCGGAGCTACGGCGGCTACCGCCAGACCGGTTGGCGCCCCTCCCGGAAGCGCCCCGCCTGCCCCTACCCCAACCCGGGGCGCTACGAGGCGGGCGGGCGGCTCAAGCAGGGCATGCGGGTCGCCTTTTCGGGTGACACCTCGACCGAGCGCGAGCTGCTGGAGGACCGGGCGACCGAGGCCGGGCTGCACGTGGCCACCAGCCTGTCCCGGCTGACCAGCCTGCTCGTCACGAACGACCCGGACTCGGGCACGTCCAAGGTGGTCAAGGCCCGGCAGTTCGGCACACCGGTCGTGGACGAGGCGGCGTTCGGGCAACTCCTCGGGGATGTGGAGCCGGCGTCGGAGGGGTGACCTTACGCGGAGCGGTGTCGCCGGGGCGACGTACGGACGGGTGATTGGCGGGCGACTCGCCCGGCGGCCGCTCGCCCGGGCCGGGGCGACGGCTCACCCTGTGGCGCATGGCGACCTGTGAGGTATGTGGCAATCAGTACGGAATGACCTTCGAGGTGCACGCACAGGGGGCGGTGCACGTCTTCGACTGCTTCGCCTGCGCGATCCACCGCATGGCCCCCATCTGCGAGCACTGCCGGGTACAGATCATCGGCCAGGGCGTCGAGGTCGACGGCCAGTGGTACTGCGGTGCCCACTGCGCCCGCGCGGAGGGAAAGGCGGGAATTGTCGACAAGGTTTGAACCCGTACCCGCCTGAATACACCCCACGACCGAGTTGTACGGTCGTGGGGTGTACCGCTTCCTGATGTCCCGGCAGTGGGTGATCCTCACACTGGTCGCCCTGCTTCTCATCCCCACGATGATCAGGCTGGGCATCTGGCAGATGCATCGCTACGAGGAGCGCACCGCACGGAACCAGCTGGTCACCGACGCACTGGCGGCCGAGCCGGTCCCCGTGGAGAAGCTGACCGCGCCCGGGCACACCGTCACCAGCGCCGAGCGGTACCGGACCGTGACCGCGAAGGGCCGCTTCGACGCGGAGGACGAGGTCGTCGTCCGCCGCCGCACCAACTCCGACGACGAGGTCGGCTACCACGTCCTGACCCCGTTCGTCCTCGACGACGGCAAGGTCCTGCTGGTCAACCGGGGCTGGATCCCCTCGGACGGCCCGAGCCAGACCACGTTCCCGAAGGTTCCCGCACCGCCGGGCGGCGAGGTGACCGTCGAGGGTCGGCTGATGCCGAGTGAGACGACCGCGGCGAGCGGCATCAAGAACCTCAAGGGCCTGCCGGACCGGCAGATCATGCTGATCAACAGCGAGCAGGAGGCCCGGCGCCTGGACGCGCGGGTGCTCGGCGGCTACATCGCGCAGACGGCTCCCGAGCCCGAGGGCGACACCCCCGAGCTGCTCGGCGACCCCGGCAAGGAGGACGCGGCGCTGAACTACGCGTACGCCGTCCAGTGGTGGCTGTTCTCCGCCGCCGTCCCGGTCGGCTGGGTGGTCCTGGCCCGCCGCGAGGCCCGGGACCGGGCGCAGGCGGCGGCCAGAGAAGCCGACGCGAGCAAGGCGGAGCCGGCGGCGGTGTGACCCCCGCCGGCCTCCCCCGGCCGCGTCAGCAGCAGCGTCCCTGCCGGCACTCCTCCCGGTGCGACCGGTTCAGTACCTCGGCCAGTTCCCGCACGTACCAGCGCACCGCCCGTGCCCAGCGCACCGCCCTCACGTCCGGGCTCCCGCCAACGGCTCGTCCGGCACGTCGAGTCGGGACTCGACGTACGGCGCCTCGGTGACCGGGGTCGAGCCCGGGGCCCGTATCGCCCGCACGCAGACCACCGCGGCGTTGCCGATCACCACGGCGACCAGCAGCAGGAACAGGGCGATCAGCACACCGTCGACCGTGGAGTTGGTGACCACGGTGTGCATGTCGTCGAGGTTCTTCGCGGGCGGCAGGACCTGACCGGCGTCGAGGGCGTCGGCGTACCGCGCGCGCTGCGCGAAGAAGCCGATCTTCGGGTCGGAGGAGAAGATCTTCTGCCAGCCCGCGGTGAAGGTGATCGCGACGACCCAGGCGAGCGGGACGCCCGTGACCCACGCCCAGCGCAGCCGGCCGGACTTGATCAGGATCGTGGTGCAGACGGCGAGGGCGATCGCGGCGAGGAGCTGGTTCGCTATGCCGAAGAGCGGGAAGAGCTGGTTGATCCCGCCGAGCGGGTCGGTGGCGCCGGTGTGGAGGAAGTAGCCCCAGGCCGCCACGACGAGGGCGCTGCACACCCAGATGCCCGGCTTCCAGTTGACCCGGCCGGCCGGCTTCCACACGTTGCCGAGCATGTCCTGGAGCATGAAGCGGCCGACGCGGGTGCCCGCGTCCACCGTTGTCAGGATGAACAGCGCCTCGAACATGATGGCGAAGTGGTACCAGAAGGCCTTCATCCCGGCGCCGCCGAAGACCCCGGAGAAGATCTCCGACATGCCGACGGCCAGGGTCGGGGCCCCGCCGGAGCGGGCGATCAGCGTCTGCTCCTCCACGGCCTTGGCGGCCTGGGTGAGCTGGTCGGGGGTGATGGTGAAGCCGAGACCGGCGACGGCGTGGGAGGCCGACTCGGCCGTCGTGCCGAGGAGGGCCGCCGGGGCGTTCATGGCGTAGTAGAGGCCCGGTTCCAGGGTCGCCGCGGCGATCAGCGCCATGATCGCGACGAACGACTCCATCAGCATGGCGCCGTAGCCGATCATCCGGACCTGGGACTCCTTCCGGATCAGCTTCGGTGTGGTCCCGGAGGAGACCAGCGCGTGGAAGCCGGACAGCGCGCCGCAGGCGATGGTGATGAAGAGGAAGGGGAACAGCGCTCCGGCGAAGACGGGCCCCGCACCCGACGAGGCGAAGTCGCTCACCGCGTCCGTGCGCAGGACCGGCGCCGCGACGACCACGCCGACCGCGAGCAGGGCGATGGTGCCGATCTTCATGAAGGTGGAGAGGTAGTCGCGCGGCGCGAGCAGCATCCACACCGGCAGGACGGAGGCGACGAAGCCGTAGCCGACGAGGCAGAACACCAAGGTCGTGGGACTGAGCGTGAAGGCGGAGGCCAGCGAGGACTCCTGGATCCAGCTGCCACCGACGATGGCGAGCAGCAGCAGGACCACGCCGATCAGACTGGTCTCGACGACCCGGCCCGGGCGGATGACGTGCAGCCAGAAGCCCATGAACAGGGCGATGGGGATGGTCATCGCGACGGAGAAGGTGCCCCAGGGGCTGTGGGCGAGGGCGTTGACGACGACCAGCGCCAGGACCCCCAGCAGGATGATCATGATGGCGAACACGGCGATCAGGGCGGCGGCCCCGCCGGCCCGGCCGATCTCGTCGCGGGCCATCTGCCCGAGCGACGTGCCGTCCCGTCGCATCGACAGGAACAGCACGACCATGTCCTGCACCGCGCCCGCGAAGATCACCCCCGCCACGATCCACAGGGTCCCCGGCAGGTAGCCCATCTGGGCCGCGAGCACCGGCCCCACCAGCGGCCCGGCGCCGGCGATCGCGGCGAAGTGGTGCCCGAGCAGCACCCGGCGGTCGGTGGGGTGGTAGTCGACGCCGTCCTCGAGGCGTTCGGCGGGGGTGGCCCTGCGGTCGTCCGGCTCCAGGACGCGGCGGGCGATGAACCGGGAGTAGAAGCGGTAGGCGATGGCGTACGACCCGAGCGCGGCGATCACCAGCCAGACCGCGGAGATCCGCTCGCCACGCGCCAGGGCGAGGACGCCCCAGGCGACCGCACCCAGGAGGGAGACGGCGGCCCAGAGCAGAATCGGCCGCATTCTGGACCTTTCCGGCACTTCTGGTTCGGATTCGGGAAGGGCTGATACGGGCATGGCGGCTCCTCACCTCGACGGGTGTGCACAACAGGGAGTGCGGATCAGCGGTGTCGGTCCGTCAGCGCGTACGCGGCGAGCAGGCACAGGCCGCAGCCCGGTACCCACGCGAGTTGGTACCAGTAGAAGAACGGCGTCCCCGCGAGCCGCGGACCGGCACCGGCGTACAGCGGGACCCACAGCAACCCGGCCGCGGGTGCGAGCAGCAGCAGGGCGACGGCGACGCGCCGTAGCCGGGGGTGCCCGGTGCGTGCCATGACCTGTGCTCCTCTCCCGCTCGCTGTCGGTCTGTGCAAGAGTTGCGCACTCGCCGGGAGTGGTTGACAGGACGTTCGAGAAAGATTTCCCGCCGGTTTCCTGTCCTCCGGACGGGCCGTCCGCGCAACTCTCGCGCGAGGGCACAGGCACACCAAGGACGGTGACCCATGGCTGACGGCGCCATGACCGCGACGTTCCTCGCCGTGATCGGCGGGGCGTCCCTGCTCGCCGTCACCGCACGGCGGCTGCGCCCGGTCGACCGGCTGCCCTCCCTGGAGGGCTGGGCCCTGGCCGACCGCTCCCTCGGCCCCGGCTGGACCTGGCTGCTGCTGGGCGGCACGATCTTCACCGCGTACACCTTCACCGCGGTACCCGGACTGGCCTACGGCAACGGCGCGCCCGCCTTCTTCGCCGTGCCGTACACGGTGATCGTCTGCCCGCTCGCCTTCGTGCTGCTGAGCCGGCTGTGGAGCGTGGCCCGGCGGCACGGCTACATCACCGCCGCCGACTTCGTGCGCGGCCGGTACGGGTCGCCGCCGCTGGCCCTGGTGGTGGCGCTGACGGGGATCCTCGCCACGATGCCGTACCTGGCGCTGCAACTGCTGGGGATCAGGGCGGTCCTGACTGCCGGGGGCGTGTACCCGCGGGGCGCTGCCGGGGACCTGGTGCTGGTCGCGCTGTTCGCGGGGCTCGCGGTGGCCACGTACCGGCACGGACTGCGGGCGCCGGCGGTCATCTCCGCGCTGAAGGCGGTCGCGGTGTTCGTCTCGCTCACCGCGGTGACCTGGCTGGTCCTCGCCCGGCTGGGCGGACCGGGCCCGGTCTTCGAGGGCGCGGCGCAGCGGCTGGGCGGCCCGGCGCTGCTGCTGTCCCCCGCGCAGCAGCCGGCCTACGCCACGCTCGCGCTCGGCTCCGCCCTCGCCCTGCTGATGTACCCCCACGTGCTCACCGCCGGCTTCGCCGCCGACGGACCCGGCACCCTGCGCAAGGTCTCGGTGGCGCTGCCCGCCTGGACCGGGCTGCTCGCGCTGTTCGGGTTCCTCGGTATCGCCGCCCTCGCCGCGGGGGTGCGGGCGCCGCGCGGCGGTGCCGAGGCCGCCGTGCCGATGCTGGTGGACCGGCTGATGCCGGCGCCGCTGGCCGGCCTGGTGTTCGCCGCGATCGCCGTGGGGGCGCTCGTCCCGGCGGCGGTGATGTCGATCGCCGCGGCCACGAGTTTCGTCCGCAACGTG
Organism: Streptomyces coeruleofuscus; assembly: GCF_039532725.1. Lineage (NCBI taxonomy): Bacteria > Bacillati > Actinomycetota > Actinomycetes > Kitasatosporales > Streptomycetaceae > Streptomyces > Streptomyces coeruleofuscus. The sequence goes on along the minus strand of NZ_BAAASE010000007.1, from coordinate 440,534 downwards.
TACGTCGAGTACGTCCATCCGACGGCCACGCCGAAGCGGCAGGTGCGCATCGCCAAGGCGGTGTCGCTCACCGCGAAGGTGGGGGCCGTGGCGTTCGTGTTCGGGCTGCGCGACCAGGACGCCGTCAACCTCCAGCTGCTCGGCGGCGTGTGGATCCTGCAGATCTTCCCGGCCGTCGCCGTCGGGCTGTTCACCGGGTGGCTGCACCCGCGGGCGCTGCTCGCCGGGTGGGCCGTGGGCATGGCGTCGGGGACGTACCTGGTGGTGCGCGAGGGGTTCTCCTCGATCGTGCCGCTCGGCACCGGCGCCCAGCCGCTGGAGATCTACGCAGGGCTCGTTGCCCTGCTGTTCAACCTGACCGTCGCGGTGGCCGGCACCGCGGTGCTGACCCGCCTCGGCGTCCCGCGCGGCGCCGACGCGACCGACCTGCCGTCCCGCCTGACCGTCCGGCGACGCCCGGAGACCGGAGCGAAGAACCCGTGAGACGCAGACAGAACCCCACACTGCCACCAGCACCGGCACCGGCAGCGGCACCGGCCGAGCCCCTCGCTCCCCCGGCCGGCGACTCCGCGGACCTGGAGCGCGAGGCCGGTGTCGCCCACCTCTTCGAGCTGCACTACTCCTCGATGCTGCGCCTCGCCGTCCTGCTCGGCGCCGACGATCCGGAGAACGTGGTGGCCGAGGCGTACTACCAGATCTACCGCAAGTGGCGGCGACTGCGGGACGCGGCCGCGGCGGAGGCGTATCTGCGCTCCACCGTCTGCAATCTGACGCGGATGCGGATCCGGCACCTCCAAGTCGCCCGCAGACACGAGGAGAACCCGCCGGACGACACGGTCGCCTCCGCCGAGCACGCCGCGCTGCTGCGGGACGACCAGCGCGTGCTGATCGACGCGCTCCAGCAGTTGCCGCCCCGGCAGCGCGAGGCTCTGGTGCTGCGGCACTGGCTCGGTCTCAAGGAGAGCGAGATAGCCGCCGCGATGGGCATATCCGGCGGTTCGGTCAAGACGCACACGGCACGCGGCATCGCCGCCCTGACCCAGGCGATGGAGGCCCGGCGATGACGCATCGAGACAAGACCCCGTCGCGTGGCACCGGTCCGGACCGGGCCGGTCACGGCCGCACCGAGGAGGAGCTCCGCGAGGCGCTCCGGGTCCTGGCGGGCGGGGTGCTCCCCGACCCCGACGCGTACCGCACGGCACGCGGTGACTGGCTGCGGCGCGAGCGCCGGCGGCGCCTCGTGCTCGCCGTGCTCATCACCGTCGTCTTCACGCTGGCCACCCTGATCGGCCTGTGGGTGCTCAACCAGGCCCCGTCGGACCCGGGGGTGATCTTCTCGGGCACGGGCGCCCCGGTCGCCGAGGGCACGTCACTCCCCCGGCCCTCGCCCTGATTGCCGCGCCGACTTGCCGGGAACCCGCACTCCGTGGACCCGAGCATCGAGGATTACGCGCTCATCGGCGACGAACAGACCGCCGCCCTGGTCGGCACCGACGGATCCGTGGACTGGCTCTGCCTGCCCCGCTTCGACTCGGCCGCCTGCTTCGCCAAGCTGCTCGGCGACGAGGACAACGGCTTCTGGCGCATCGCCCCCGTGGGCGCGGACCGGTGCACCCGGCGCGCCTACCGCCGCGACACCCTCGTCCTGGACACCGAGTGGGAGACCGGGAAGGGGACGGTACGCGTCACCGACCTGATGCCGCAGCGCGACGAGGCCCCCGACCTCGTGCGCGTCGTCGAGGGCCTGGACGGCGAGGTGACGCTCCACAGCGTCCTCAAGCTGCGCTTCGACTACGGCTCGATCATCCCCTGGGTACGCCGGGCCGACGGCCACCGCGTCGCCGTCGCCGGACCCGACTCGACCTGGCTGCGCAGCGAGCCGGAGGTGCGCAGCTGGGGCGAGGACTTCGGAACGCACGCGGAGTTCACGGTCCGGAAAGGGGAGAAGGTCGCGTTCGTCCTCACCTGGCACCCCTCCCACGAGCAGCGCCCGCCGCTCGTCGACCCGTACGAGTCGCTGCGCCACAGCGTCGAGGACTGGCGGGCCTGGGCAGCGCGCTGCCGCTACGACGGACCGTACCGGGACGCCGTCGTCCGCTCGCTGATCACCCTCAAGGCGCTCACCTACGCCCCGACCGGCGGCATCGTCGCCGCCGCCACCACCTCCCTGCCCGAGGAGCCGGGCGGGGTGCGCAACTGGGACTACCGCTACTGCTGGCTGCGCGACTCCACCCTCACCCTGGGCGCGCTGCTGGCTGCGGGCTACCAGGAGGAGGCCGAGGCCTGGCGCAACTGGCTGCTGCGCGCGGTCGCGGGCGACCCGGCGGACCTCCAGATCATGTACGGCCTGGCGGGCGAGAGACGGCTGCCCGAGTTCGAGCTGCCGTGGCTGTCCGGCTTCGCCGGGTCCGCCCCCGTACGCGTCGGGAACGACGCCGTGAAACAGCTACAGCTGGACGTCTACGGCGAGGTCATGGACTCCCTGTCGCTGGCCCGCATCTCGGGCCTGTCCGCCCAGCCGGACGTGTGGGCGCTCCAGACGGCCCTGATGGACTTTCTGCGCAGCCACTGGCAGCAGCCGGACGAAGGACTGTGGGAGGTGCGCGGCGGCCGGCGCCAGTTCGTGCACTCGAAGGTGATGGTGTGGGTCGCCGCCGACCGTGCCGTGCGCACCCTGGAGCGCCATCCGGAGCTGGACGGCGACCTGGACGGCTGGCGCGCGCTGCGCGACGAGGTGCACCGCGAGGTGTGCGACAAGGGCTACGACCCCGAGCGCAACACGTTCACGCAGTCCTACGGCTCGCGCGAACTGGACGCCGCGCTGCTGCTCATCCCGCGCGTCGGCTTCCTGCCGCCCGACGATCCACGGGTGATCGGCACCATCGACGCGGTGCGCAAGGAGCTGGACCACGGCGGCTTGCTGCACCGCTACAGCCCCACCGACTCGGACCAGGCGGAGATCGACGGACTGCCCGGCTCCGAGGGCACCTTCCTGGTGTGCTCGTTCTGGCTCGCGGACGCCCTGCACATGACGGGCCGTACGAAGGAGGCCCGGGAGCTGTTCGAGCGGTTGGTGGGGCTAACCAACGACGTCGGCCTGCTCTCCGAGGAGTTCGACCCGGTGACCGGCCGGCAGCTCGGCAACTTCCCGCAGGCGTTCAGCCACATCGGCCTGGTGAACACCGCCATGGCCCTGTTCGGTGAGGACGGGGCAGGATAGGGACCATGGATCTTGGACTGAAAGACCGGGTGTACGTCGTCACCGGGGCCACACGGGGCCTCGGCAACGCCACCGCGCGCGAGCTCGTCGCGGACGGGGCGAAGGTGGTCGTCTCGGGGCGGGACGAGAAGAGCGTCGCCGAGGCGGCGGCCGCGCTGGGCCCGAACGCGGTCGGGGTGGCCGTCGACAACGCCGACCCCGACGCGCCGGCCATGCTGATCGGGGCCGCGCGGGAGCACTTCGGGCGCTTCAACGGTGTCCTCGTCAGCGTGGGCGGGCCGCCGGCCGGGTTCGTCTCGGACAACACGGACGAGCAGTGGCAGGCGGCGTTCGAATCGGTGTTCCTCGGCGCGGTGCGGCTGGCTCGCGCGGCGTCGGCGGAGTTGGAGTCGGGGGGTGTCATCGGTTTCGTGCTGTCGGGGTCGGTGTACGAGCCGATTCCGGGACTGATGATCTCGAACGGGCTGCGGCCGGGGCTGGCCGGGTTCGCCAAGTCGCTGTCCGACGAACTGGGGCCGCGGGGGATCCGGGTGGTCGGCGTGCTTCCCGGGCGCATCGACACGGATCGCGTGCGCGAGCTGGACGCGTTGTCGGCGGATCCCGAGGCGACCCGGGCGGCGTCGGAGTCGCGCATTCCGTTGCGGCGGTACGGGGCGCCGGAGGAGTTCGGGCGGGTGGCGGCGTTCCTGCTGTCTCCGGCGGCTTCCTATCTGACCGGGGTCATGGTGCCGGTGGACGGCGGAGCGCGGCACGGGTTCTGAGCGCCGGGTACGGCCGGGGGCCGTCAGCTCACTCTCCCCGCACGGTGCTTGACGCCCCGCAGCCGTACCTCCGCCGGCAGTGACGCGAGACCCGCCGATGTTCCGGCGTGGGTCAGGGCACCGGTCGTCAGGTCGTGCAGGGCCGCGCCCGGGTCCACGTGCGGTTCCAGTGCGAGCCGTACATGGGCCTCGGGTGCGCTGCGGCGGCCCGTCAGACGTGCGCGGGCCCGGTCGACGCCGTCGACCCGGGACGCCTCCCCGGTGAGGACGTTCTCCAGGGCCCGGCCGCGCAGCAGGGCTCCCTCGCCGTCGCCGGTGTCCACGAGGACCTCGGCCAGGCGGCGCCGGCGCAGTACCGAGACCAGCCACCACAGGGCGAGCAGCATCGCAACGGCGAGTACGGCGATGACGATCGGCCACCACCAGCCGTCGTCCCGCCAGCGGGTGCGTTCGGCGTCGCTCATCAGCACGTCGTGCCGGCTGTCGTGGATCCACCACGAGGGTGCCGGAGCGCCGAGGCCGACGGCCAGCACGGAGCCGCCCAGCACCAGCAGCACGAGGCCCACGATCCCGAGGAACACGCGGTTGACGACTCTGAGCATCGCTGTCACCCCTTCCGGCCGGGCCGCCGGACGCGCACCGACAGCGCGGGCGGCCGGGAGAGTCCCAGTCCGCGGACCGCGTCGGTGAGCACGGCGTCCAAGTCGGTTCGAACGTCGTCCAGTTCACGGAAGTGCGACATGGCACGGACGCGCGCCCGCCTCCGGCGCACCCGCACCCGCGCCGACTGCACGCCCGCCACCTCCATGGCCCGGTCGCGCAACGCGGTCGCGGCGGCCTCCCGGTCCAGTCCGGCGCGTACGTCGGCGTGCGTGCGCCGCATCGGGAGCACGTCACGCAGGCCGGGCGTCACGGCCAGGGCCAGCAGCCAGAGCCCGAGAGCGGCGGCGACCCCGGCCCCGACGAGCACCCAGATGTCGTCGAGGGGCCGGTCGGCGAGCTGCCGGGCCAGCTCCCGGCGCCAGCTCATGACGGGCCGGTCGGCGCGCACGGACGCGATGTCGTAGAGGAACAGTCCGGCGAGTCCCAGGAGCAGCAGGGCGACGATGCCCGCAGGGACGCGGCGCGCCGACCAGAAGCGGCCTTCGCGGCCGCCCTCGCCGTCGGGTACGGGCGGCGTTCCGTTCTCGTCCGCCGACGCGGACCGGTCGGGTCCGGTGCCGGTCTGCGACTTGTCGAGGACCGGCAGGCGCTGTGTGGCGCCCTCGGGCTCGGGCGGTTCGGTGCCCCGGGGTTCGTTCATCGCGTCCTCCCCTGTCCCTCGCCGGGCCCGGCGACCAGGTGCAGCCCCTCCACCTGGACGACGACCTCCGGCACCTGCATCCCCACCAGGGCGCCCACCCGCTCGACGACGTGACGACGCACCTGGCGGCAGCGCGCGCCGACGTCGCAGGGGTAGTCGAGTTCGACGTGCACACGGACGTGCGCGACCTCGCGGTGGACCACGACGGTGGCGGACGGCCTGTCGGCGTCGGGCGGCAGCGTTCCGACGGCCTCGCGGGCCGCCTGGGAAGCGATCTTCGCGACGACCCGGTCGGCGATCCGGGTCGCGCCCCGCTCGCCCGGCGGGACGACGGTCAAGGGTCTGTCGAGCTCACCGGCCCCCGCGCTCACGGCCGTCACCGCCGCCGTTCACGGGGACGGAAGAAGTCGCCGAAGTCCATGTCCCCCTCCAGGAACCGGCCGACGACGAAGCCGACGGCGCCCAGCGCCGCCACCAGCAGGAAGGCGCCGAACCCGCCGAAGTACCCGGCGAATCCGAGTGCCATGCCGGCGATCATGCCGACGACGGCCATGCTCATGCTGCGCTCCTCAGCTCCTCATTGGCTGCGATGTCCGGTGGCCGGTGCCTCACTGGATCCGGCGCTCCGGTTCCTCTTCCTCCTCGTCCGGCAGCTTCACGTCGCTCACCGCGATGTTGACCTCGACGACCTCGAGGCCCGTCATCCGCTCGACGGCGGTGATGACGTTCTCCCGTACGTCCCGGGCCACATCGGCGATCGACACGCCGTACTCGACCACGATCTCCAGGTCGAGGGCGGCCTGGACCTCGCCGACCTCGACCTTCACACCGCGCGACACCGACTTGGCGCCGCCGGGCACGCGGTCGCGCACTGCTCCGAACGTGCGGGACAGGCCGCTGCCCATGGCGTGCACGCCGTCCACATCGCGGGCAGCGAGCCCGGCGATCTTCTCCACGACGCCGTCCGCGATGGTCGTCCGCCCGCGGGAGCCGGGGTCTCCCCCGCCCCGCTTGGTCAGCGGGCTCCGGCGCGCCGCCGACGTCTCGGTCTCCCCGCCCCGGTTCTCGGTCATGTCAGTCATCGCCGTTCGTCCTTTTCGGTTGTCGTCCTGCGACCACCGTAAGCACGGTTGCGTGGTTGCGCGCCTTTGATGCGGCAGGCTGGAGGAATGACGGCCGATCGGTGGACACAGGCAGTGAGACAACAGTTGGGCCTCGGCAGGCTCCTGCCGCTGGGTGATGCGCGCGACGGCGCCTGGATCGCCGAGCGGGCGGCAGAGGCGGTGCTGCGGCGCGCGGCATGGGACGCCCCGGGAGTGCGCCTCGACGCGCTCCGGGTCGCGCTCGCCGATCCGGCGGGCACCGGGATCCCGGCCGTGCCGGCCCCGCCGAGCGCTCTGCCGCCCGGGCCGCTGCGGGTGACGGCTGAGTTCGCGGCCACGGCCTCGCAGCCGCTGCCGACGACGGCGTCCCTGCTGCGGGCGACGCTCGCGACGGCCGCGACGCAGCGGCTCGGTCTGGCGGTGACGGAGGTGGATCTGCGCGTGACGGGCCTGCTGGACGAGGAGGCGGAACGACCCGGGCCCGCCGCGCCCCTCCCCGAGCCGCCGCGCGCCGCGCGGGCCGAGGGCGACGACGAGGGCCGCGTCGCCGCCGCCGCGCTCAAGGTCCCGGGCGTGCTTCACCTGACCGGCGCGCTGGGCCACCCGGTGCACATCGAGGAACTCCCGGGCGGGGCCGCGCTGTCGCACCGCCACGTCCGGCTGGAAATCGCGGCGCGCGAGGACCACCGGTCCCGGGACGTGGCGCGCGAGGTCCGCAGGGCGGTGCGGACGTCACTGTCGGACCACCCGACGGTGGCGGTCCTGGTGAGCGGGATCGGCTGAGGGGCGGCACCCGACGTGGGTCACGGGCACCGCACGGCCGACCGTGGCGCCCCGGCGCACGCGAACACCCGACCGGGCAGCACCCGCCACGGATCGCGATGACCGCACAGCCGGCCGTGGCGCCCAAGACGCACGGGAACAGCCGATCGGCCAGCAAGCGCCACGGATCGCAAGGACCGGACAGCCCACCATGGCTCCCCGGCGCACAGGAACAGCCGACCGGCCAACACCCGCCATGGGGCGCGGGCATCGCCCAGTCGGCGGCAACTCCCCTGGTGACGCCGGGAAGCCGCCCGGCTCAGTCCCCGATGCCCGCGAGGTCCCGCAGGCGGCGGGCCTGGGACTGGCGTTCCGCGGTGCGCTGGTCCTCGTAGGTGCGGTCCTGGGCGCCGCGCAGCAGTGCCTTGGTCTCGACGACCGCGTCGCGGGGCGCGGCGAGCACGGCCGACGCGAGGTCGCGGACCGTGTCGTCGAGTTGGTCCGCGGGCACGGCCACGTTGGCCAGCCCGGTGTTCACGGCCTCCTCGGCCGTGACGAAGCGCCCGGTCACGCAGATCTCCAGCGCGCGGGCGTATCCGACGAGTCCCACCAGCGGATGCGTGCCCGTCAGATCGGGCACGAGTCCGAGGCTGGTCTCGCGCATGGCGAACTGCACGTCGTCCGCGACGACGCGCAGATCGCAGGCGAGGGCGAGCTGGAAGCCCGCCCCGATGGCGTGCCCCTGGACAGCGGCGACGGAGACGATGTCGCTGCGCCGCCACCAGGTGAACGCCTCCTGGTACTCGGCGATGGCCGCGTCCAGCTCGGCGTCGCTCCCACGCGCGAGGTCGATGAACGACGGTTCCCCGTCGAAGCCCTCGGGCGTGAACGCCTGCCGGTCGAGACCGGCCGAGAAGGACTTGCCCTCGGCCCGCAGCACCACGACGCGGACGGAGCCCGGCAGCTGCCGCCCGGCCTCGGTCAGCGCCCGCCACAGAGCGGGGCTCTGCGCGTTGCGCTTGGCCGGATTGGCCAGCGTCACCGTGGCGATCGCGTCGTCGACGGTGAGCCGTACGCCGTCCTTGTCGAGTACGGGAACGAGGTCCTTGTCGGGCGAAGCCATGGGACGCCTCCGATGTGTGCGGTCAGCTAAGTGACTGCACAGTAACCACCCGGCCGATCAGTCGACCGACCGGGTGGCCACCATCGAAGCCGAAGGGGCCACCCGGGGTCAGGCCGTGGCCTTTTTACCCCGTGTCGCCCCGCCACGCCCTCGCAGCGTGACGCCCGACTCACTGAGCATGCGGTGCACGAAGCCATACGAGCGGCCGGTCTCCTCGGCCAACGCCCGGATGCTCGCACCGGCGTCGTACTTCTTCTTCAGGTCTGCCGCGAGCTTGTCGCGCGCGGCGCCGGTCACCCGGCTGCCCTTCTTCAGAGTCTCGGCCACCCGTGCCTCCTCATGGGAAGTGCGCTCTGGTCTCCTCATGATCACCCCTCCGGGCCCTGATGGCCACCCATTCGGCAAGGTCCGTGAGACAAGGTTGTGACGACGGGAGCGCGTGCCCACAAGTGGAATAAGAAATTCCGAAGAGTGGCGTCCGTACACCCGAACGGATCGCCACGGGAAATGCCAGGTCAGAAAGGCGTCGCGGCCGAGCCCGGAAGAATCGGGGGCTCGGCCGCGAAATCGATGTAGGACACACCTCGGTACGAGGAGATCTCACACAGATGATGGATCACCGCTAGGCCGAATGATCCATACGCCGTTGATCACGCATTCGATCAAGCGAGGGCGACGAGGTCCGCGTAGTCGGCGCCCCACAGGTCCTCGACGCCGTCGGGCAGCAGGATGATCCGCTCCGGCTGGAGCGCCTCGACGGCGCCCTCGTCGTGGGTGACGAGGACGACCGCGCCCTTGTACGTGCGCAGCGCGCCGAGGATCTCCTCGCGGCTGGCCGGGTCGAGGTTGTTGGTCGGCTCGTCGAGCAGCAGCACGTTCGCCGAGGACACGACCAGGGTGGCGAGCGCCAGGCGGGTCTTCTCGCCGCCGGAGAGGACACCGGCGGGCTTGTCGACGTCGTCGCCGGAGAACAGGAACGAGCCGAGCGTCTTGCGGACCTCCACCAGGTCCAGGTCGGGGGCGGCCGAGCGCATGTTCTCCAGGACCGTGCGCTCCGGGTCGAGGGTCTCGTGCTCCTGCGCGTAGTAGCCGAGCTTCAGACCGTGGCCGGGGACGACCGCGCCCGTGTCGGGCTGCTCCACGCCGCCCAGCAGCCGCAGCAGGGTGGTCTTGCCGGCGCCGTTGAGGCCGAGGATGACGACGCGGCTGCCCTTGTCGATGGCCAGGTCGACGTCGGTGAAGATCTCCAGCGAGCCGTACGACTTCGACAGACCCTCGGCCATCAGCGGGGTCTTCCCGCAGGGCGCGGGCTCGGGGAAGCGGAGCTTGGCGACCTTGTCGGACTTCCGCTCGGCCTCCAGGCCGGCCAGCAGCTTGTCCGCTCGGCGGGCCATGTTCTGCGCGGCGACGGTCTTGGTGGCCTTGGCCCGCATCTTGTCGGCCTGCGAATGCAGCGCGGAGGCCTTCTTCTCGGCGTTCTGCCGCTCGCGCTTGCGGCGCTTCTCGTCGGCCTCGCGCTGCTGCTGGTAGAGCTTCCAGCCCATGTTGTAGACGTCGATCTGGGCGCGGTTGGCGTCCAGGTAGAACACCTTGTTGACGACCGTCTCGACCAGGTCGACGTCGTGGGAGATCACGATGAAGCCGCCGCGGTAGGTCTTGAGGTAGTCGCGCAGCCAGATGATCGAGTCGGCGTCGAGGTGGTTGGTCGGCTCGTCGAGCAGCAGCGTGTCCGCGTCGGAGAACAGGATCCGGGCCAGCTCGATACGGCGGCGCTGACCACCGGAGAGCGTGTGCAGGGGCTGGCCGAGCACCCGGTCGGGCAGGTTGAGCGCGGCGGCGATGGTGGCGGCCTCGGCCTCGGCGGCGTACCCGCCCTTGGTGAGGAACTCCGTCTCCTGGCGCTCGTACTGCTTGAGCGCCTTCTCGCGGGTGGACCCCTGGCCGTTGGCGATGCGCTGCTCGTTGTCGCGCATCTTGCGGATCAGTACGTCGAGGCCGCGCGCGGAGAGGATGCGGTCGCGGGCGAGGATGTCGAGGTCGCCGGTGCGGGGGTCCTGCGGGAGGTAGCCGACCTCGCCGGAGCGGGTGATGGTGCCGCCGGCGGGCATGCCCTCGCCCGCGAGGCACTTGGTGAGGGTGGTCTTCCCTGCGCCGTTGCGGCCGACCAGGCCGATGCGGTCGCCCTTGGCGACTCGGAAGGTGGCGTTTTCGATGAGGACGCGGGCACCGGCGCGCAGCTCGATACCGGAGGCGGAGATCACGGACAGACTCCAGGGCGGATACGGGGGCGGGATGGGCGGCTGAGGACGTTCCCGCCGTCTAATGCGCGAGGAGAAAGGCCATGGGGGACAGTCTAACGGGGCGGTGCAAGCACTTTTTCTGCGTGCGGGTGTTCGGTTGGTCTCGCCGGGTCTCGTCTCGCCGGGTCGCTGTCAGTGGTGGGTGCGAGACTGAGCAACAGGGCCGGATCATCGGATTTCCGGCGAACCGACACAAGGGAGTGATCGGTATGGCAGGCACGTCCGGCGCGCGCCCGAGCATCTGTCCGACGCTGCTGTACGCCGACGCGAAAGCGGCGATCCGGCAGCTCACGGAGGCCTTCGGCTTCACGGAGCTGTCGGTGTTCGAGGGCGAGGACGGCGCGGTGCTGCACGCCGAGCTGGTGCAGGGCAACGGCGCGGTGATGGTCGGCAGCAAGGGCCGGGGCGGTGTGTTCGACGCGGCCATGAAGGACGCGGGCACCACCGGGGTGTACGTCGTGGTGGACGACGTGGACGCACACCACCGCCGCGCCCTGGACCACGGCGTGGAGATCCTGATGCCCCCGACGGACCAGGACTACGGCTCGCGGGACTACATGGCCCGGGACCTCGAGGGCAACGTGTGGAGCTTCGGGACGTACGCGCCGGAGATACCGGGCTGACGGCCCACGGCGGGTTCGGCTAGCTGCCTCCGGTGTGCACTTGGAACGCGGCGCGGCGTACGGCCTTGGCCAGGGCCGGGTCAGGGTGGGCCGCGGCGAGGGCGACCAGGACCTGCACGGTCCGGGGGTGTCCCACGGCCCGCACCTCGTCGAGCAGCATCGGGACGGTCGGCTGCACGGCGGACTCCAGGTGGCGCACGAGCAGCGGGGCCTCGCCGTGGTCGGCGACTGCGGCCGCGGTGTCCACCCACAGCCAGGTCGCCTCCTCCCGGGTGAGGACCTCGTGGGCGTCCTCGGGGTCGGTCCCGTCGTGCTCGGCCAGCCACAGCAGCGCGTACGGCCTGAGCGTCGGCTCGTCCAGCACGGCGCGGACGTCCGGCTCGGCGGGGGCGCCGACCACGCGCAGCGCCTCGAAGGCGAGACCGCGCAGCAGGGCGTCCTCGCCACGGGCGGCGGCCAGGAGTTCGGCGACGGCGCTGCCGACGGTCCGGGCGGCGAGCCAGGCCCGGTACTCGGCGCGGGCAGCGTTCGGGCGCAGCTGGGCGCAGCCGCGGAGCATGTCCTCGGCCGCCTGCTCGATGTTCCCGGCGGGGCTCTGCGCGGCGACGCAGATCTGCTCCAGCTTGACCCAGACCGCCCAGCTGCCGAGCGGGGTGAGCGTGGCCTGGCCGTCGCCGTAGGTGAGGGCGCCGACGGAGGCGAGGGCGCGCAGGGCCCAGTCGAGGAGCGGGGCGAGCGGGGCGTCGGTGGGCGCCGGTTCGGCCTGCGGCTCGTAGGGGATCTCGCAGCGCGCGGTGCGCAGTTCGGTGACGCGCTGCTCCAGGAGGTCGAGGAGCTGCTCCACGGGGACGGGGCCGGCGGACAGCTGGAGGAACGAGAGCACCTGCGGCATGGCCGAGACGACCTCGGCGACGGCGGCGGGCTCGTGGTCCCGGGGTTCCGGACAGGCGAGCGACCAGGCGTCGAAGAGGGCGACCCAGCCGCGCAGTACGGCACTGTCGTCGCGGTCCCAGGCGCGCAGCCGCCAGCCGGGGCGGGCGCTGTCGCCGTGCACCTCGACGAGACCGGCGAGACGGGCGGTGTCCCAGTCGGCTCTGACCTGATCCGGGGTCAGACCCAACTCGTGGGCGGCCCGTTCGGCGGTCGCGGCGGAGAGGGTGGCCTTGCCGTCGGCGGTGGCGCTGCCCCGGCCGGGGCCGAGCTCGGTGTCGGCCCAGCGGGCGACGCGGGCCGCGTCGGCAAGACCTGAGCGTGCCATTCTGGCCAGCTCCGCCGGTGCCGGGGTGCCCTCCGGGGGGCGCGGTGCGGGTCGGCGCGAGCGCCGCTGGTTCATCGCTTGGGGGGCGGCGGCCAGGGGTCGCGGGCGGACGAGTCGAAGCCTGGAGTCGCGCGGGATACGGGACGTCACGGGGGCAGTCTTCCGGTTGACGGTCCGAAAACCCAAACGGAATGTCACGGCGGGCGACGGGGATGGCCAACGCACGGGCGCCCGTGAGTGGTCGAGGGCCGCAAACAGGCCAGTGGTACGACGCTAAACGGAATCATCACGACCGGTCGGTAGGGAGCGGGACGGGACGTGGTTGCGAGGGGGCGCAGGGGGCGTGAACGGGGGGTGTGCGAGGGCAGGGGGCACTTGAGATGCGAGGGCAGGGGGCACATGAGCAGGGGTCACATGAGGGGTGTCAGGAAACGCCGCAGCGCCTCCTCGTAGCCCTGCGGGTCGGCGTTCCACATCGCTCCGTGGGGCGCGTTGCCGACGGTGCGGAGGGCGACCATGTCGGGGCGGGCGTCGGCGAGCCGGCGGGAGAACTGCCAGGGGGCCACCGTGTCGCCCGGTCCGTGGAAGAGGAGCGCCGGGATCCGGAGCCCGGCGGAGGGGTCCGTGTTCCCGCCGCGGTCGCCGTACAGGCCGGTGCGGCCCTGTGCGGCGCGGACCGCCAGGGGCAGCAGGGCGCCCGGGGTGCGGCGGGCCGCGGCGAGGGCGCGCAAGGTGGTCTCCCAGCTGAGCACCGGGGAGTCCAGGACGAGCCCGGAGACACGGTCACGCAGTCCCGAGCGGGCGGCGGCGCGCAGGGCCATGGTGGCGCCGGTGGACCAGCCGTGCAGGACGACCTGCCGGGCGCCGTAGCGCACGGCGTAGCGGATCGCCGCGTCGAGGTCGCGCCACTCGGTCTCGCCGAGGTGGTTCAGGCCGTCGGGCGGGCGGGGCGCGCCCAGGTCGCCGCGGTAGGCGAGGGCGAGCACCGGGAAGTGGCTGTTGTGCAGGAACTCCATGACGTTCATGGCGAGTTCCCGGGTGGTGCCGAGGCCGTGCACGGCGATCACCCAGGTGTCCCGGGCGCCGGGTACGAACCACGCGGGCAGGGCGCCGAGTTCGCCCGGGATGTCGATGTCGGCGTGTTCGAGGCCGAGGGCGGAGCTCGGGTTGCCGACGTGGACGTTCGGGGTGAGCCAGGCCTTGTCGCCGGGTTTCAGGGTGCCGTGCGTGACGCTCTCCAGGCGGCGCACGACGGTGTCGGCGGTGTCCGAGGCGCCGGCCAGGACGGGGCCGACGACCGCGTGGGTGCCGTTGCCGGACAGGCCGTAGCGGCCGGGCCGCAGGGCGGCCAGGTCCCGGGTGAGGCTGATCTGCCCCGCGGCGGTGCCGTGCACGGTGAGCCGGGGTTCGGTGGGCAGGGGCCGCCCGGGAGGCGCCTTGAGCGCGGCGCCGCTGGCCAACCGCCCGGCGGCCACGGCGGCCGCGCCGACCCCGATCACGGCGGTGACGGCAGCGGCCGTCGCTCTGGCAGTGCGCACGGCTCCAGTGTCCTGGCGGACCGGGCGAGCGACCAGTGGGAGGAAGCGGCGGGGTGACGGCGACGGAATCGGGGAGGGGCGGTGACACTCGGCCGGGAAGCCCCGCGTACGCCCCGGCGCATAGAGCAGGTACGCGCACCGGGGCATCGGGGGCCGTGCCCGGAGGGTGGGGAGACGCACGCTGTCGTGCGCGCTCGGAAGGTCAGCGGCGCTGGCCGTACCCGCGCAGCTGTTCCTGGACCTCCGCCAGTTGCTCCCCGGACAGCAGGCTCGGGGACAGGCCCGGTACCGATGCGGCGGTCAGCCACAGGCGGCACATCCATTCCAGCTGGGCGGTGCGGTCGTAGGCCTGGTCCAGTGTCGTGCCGTGGGTGACGGTGCCGTGGTTCTGGAGGAGGCAGCCGGAGCGGTCGGCGAGGGCGCGGAGCATGTTCTCGGCCAACTCGTCGGTGCCGTACGTGGCATACGGGGCAACCCGGACGGGTCCGCCGAGCGCGGCGGCCATGTAGTGGATCAGCGGCAGCTCGCTCACGAGCGTCGAGACGGCCGTCGCGTGCACGGCGTGGGTGTGGACGACGGCGCGGGCGCCGGTCGTGCGGTAGACCGCGAGGTGCATGGGCAGCTCGCTGGTCGGGACGAGCGTGCCGAGGACCTGCCGGCCGTCGAGGTCGACGCCGGTCACGTCGTCCGGCTTCAGGCGGTCGTAGGGGACGCCCGACGGCGTGACCAGGACCGTGTCCCCGACGCGCACCGAGACGTTCCCGGAGGTGCCGACGACGAGTCCGTCGGAGACGGTCCGGCGGGCCGTCGCGACGAGTTCCTCCCAGGCGCGCGCCTCCTGGGGGCGCACACCCCTCCCCTGCGGCTCCCTCGCATCCTGTCCGCCGCCCCGGAGGTCCCTCGCGTCCCGCCCGTCATCTCGCTGCTCAGCCATGCGGCGATCCTGCCAGGCAGGCCCTCGACATGCCGAGCCTGCCGGGTGATCAGGATCTCTTCGACGGGTCACTCGATCGACTGAAACAGTTCGCGTGCGGGGCCTAGCCCGTGGGGGCGCGGGGAGCCTGACAGCAGGGCGGAACGTTAACCCTCGATTGCGGACACCCCTGCGCCCCTCCCAGTTCATCTTCCGTTCACTCGGGTTACCTACGTTCGTCCAGCCAATGACCTCGAACGATTGCCTGGGTAAATGGAAAGCTTCTCGCTGATCCTCGCGATTGTGGTGGTAACCGCACTCGCGTTCGATTTCACGAACGGTTTCCACGACACCGCGAACGCCATGGCGACGACCATTTCCACGGGTGCCATGAGGCCCAAGGTCGCCGTCGCCATGTCCGCCGTCCTCAACCTGGTCGGCGCCTTCCTGTCGGTGGAAGTCGCCAACACGATCTCCAAGGGGCTCGTCGACGAGTCCGGCATCCGTCCCGAGGTCATCTTCGCCGCCCTGGTCGGCGCGATCCTCTGGAACCTGCTGACCTGGCTGGTCGGCCTGCCGTCGAGTTCCTCGCACGCCCTGATGGGCGGCCTGATCGGCGCCACGATCGCCTCGGCGGGCGTCGGCGCGGTGCACGGTGACGTCCTGGTCACCAAGGTGCTGATCCCGGCGATCGCCGCCCCGCTGGTCGCGGGCATCGCGGCGCTGCTCGCCACGCGGCTGACGTACTCACTCGGCAAGAAGGCCGACGGCAAGGCCTCCGAGAAGGGCTACCGCGCCGGCCAGATCGCCTCCGCGGGCCTGGTCTCCCTGGCCCACGGCACCAACGACGCCCAGAAGACGATGGGTGTCATCACCCTCGCCCTGGTCGCCGGCGGCGCCGTCGCCCCCGACTCCGACCCGCCCATGTGGGTCATCCTGTCGGCGGGTATCGCCATCGCGCTCGGCACGTACCTCGGCGGCTGGCGCATCATCCGCACCATGGGCAAGGGCCTGACCGACCTCCGGCCGCAGCAGGGCTTCGCCGCCCAGACCAGCGCGGCCACGGTCATCCTGGCCTCCTCGCACCTCGGCTTCTCGCTCTCCACGACCCACTCCGTGTCGGGCTCCGTGATGGGCGCGGGCCTCGGCCGCAAGGGCGGCGTCGTCCGCTGGTCGACGGCGACGCGGATGTTCGTCGCGTGGGGTCTGACGCTGCCGGCGGCGGCCCTGGTGGCCGCGCTCGCCGAGTACGTCACGGGCTTCGGCAGCTGGGGTACCGCGGTGGTGGCCGTCTTCCTCGTCGCCTCCAGCGCGGCGATCTGGAAGATCTCGCGGCGTGAGGTCGTCGACCACACCAACGTCAACGACACCGACGAGGCGGAGCCGGCCGGTGTGGTGACCACGGCGATGGCCGCGGTGACGCCGCCGCCGGCCGGCACGGCGACGGAGGACCCGGTGCCGTCGTTCCCGGCCCAGGCCGCCGCCGAGCGGACGCCCTCGACGACCACCACCGTCTGACCCCGCCGACCGGTAACAAGGAAGAGTCTCCGATATGAAGATCGACTGGGCGGCCCTCGGCTCCGTCTTCGGTGTCAGCCTCGTGGTCACCGTGGCCCTGGTGGCCCTGTTCACCCTCGGCATCACCGGCCTGTCCCGCCGCGAACGGGCGGTGGCCCAGGGCGGATCCGCGGGCCTCGCGGTCACCGGCGCGTACGCGTGCTTCGCCGCGTGCGCGGCGGCTGTGGGATACGGGATCTATCTGATCGTGGCCTGACGGCCTGTCCGCACGAGGTTCCCGCCGGGCGGGACAGGACTTCGGTCCTGTCCCGCCCGGTCGTCGTGTGGCAGGGGGCGGTGTGGGCTTCTCCACAGTCTCCCCTCGCAGGTCAACGGCAAGTTGACGGCTGTTCCCGGCCGTGGTGGACTGCCGGGGCCAGTAACGGCGGCAGGAGAGGAAGCCGGTGGAAGTCCGGCGCGGTCCCGCCACTGTCACCGGGGTAGCGATCCCCGGGAGCCAGGAACTCTCACCGCCGGTCTAGTCGAACCAGGGCGTGGACACCCTGAGTGAGGACATATCGCCATGCGCGGCTGCCGATCGAGGTTCAGCACCCCACCCCTGCCCGCTCCTGTGACCGGCTGAGCCCATGGGTGCCGGTCGCGTCTTCGCGTACGGCGCCGCCGCCGGTCTGATCGGTGACCTGCTGCTCGGCGATCCTCGCCGGGGGCATCCGGTCGCCGTGTTCGGGCGGGCCGCGGGCGCCGTGGAACGGGTGTTGTGGCGGGACCACCGGGGGTGGGGCGCGCTGCACACCGTGGTGTGCGCCGGAGGAGCCGTCGCGCTCGGGGGCGTCGCCGCGCGTGCCGCGCGTGACTCCGCCGTCGCCTCCGTCGCGCTGACCGGCGCCGCCACCTGGGCCGTGGTCGGGGGGACTTCGCTCGCACGGGAGGCGCGGGCCATCGGGCGTGCCCTGGAGGCGGGGGACGTCGACGGGGCCCGGGCGCGGCTGCCGCACCTGTGCGGGCGGGATCCGCAGGCGCTCGACGCCGACGGGATCGCCCGGGCCGTGGTCGAGTCCGTCGCCGAGAACACCTCCGACGCGGTCGTGGGGGCGCTCGTGTGGGGGGCCGCCGGCGGTGTGCCGGGGCTCCTCGGCTTCCGGGCCGTCAACACCCTCGACGCCATGGTCGGGCACAAGTCGGCCCGGTACCGGCGCTACGGGTGGGCCTCCGCGCGGCTGGACGATCTCGCGGGCTGGCCGGGGGCCCGGCTGACCGCCGTGCTCGCGACCCTGGCCGGGGACGACCCACGGGGAGCCGTACGAGCCTGGCGGGCCGATGCCGGCAAGCATCCGAGCCCCAACGCCGGGCCCGTCGAAGCCTCGTTCGCGGGGGCGCTCGGGGTGCGGCTGGGCGGCACCTTGTCGTACGGCGGGCGCGTCGAGCACCGGCCCGTGCTCAACGGGGCGGGGCGCGGTGTCGGCACCCGGGACATCGAACGGGCCGTACGGCTGTCCAGGCGTGTCGGCTGGCTCGCGCTCGGCGTCTGTGTCGCCGCGCGCCACATCGTGAAAGGGCGTACGTCATGACGGGCGGTGGGCTTCTCGTCGCCGGTACCACCTCCGACGCGGGCAAGAGCGTCGTGACCGCCGGGATCTGCCGGTGGCTGGTGCGGCAGGGCGTCAAGGTCGCGCCGTTCAAGGCGCAGAACATGTCCCTCAACTCCTTCGTGACGAAGGAAGGCGCCGAGATCGGGCGGGCGCAGGCCATGCAGGCGCAGGCCTGCCGCGTCGAGCCGACCGCGCTGATGAACCCGGTGCTGCTCAAGCCCGGTGGCGAGCGGAGCAGTCAGGTCGTGCTGCTGGGCAAGCCGGTCGGGGAGCTCAGCGCACGCGGGTACCACGGCGGACGGCAGCAGAAGCTGCTCGGGACCGTGCTGGACTGCCTGGAGCAGTTGCGGGGCACGTATGACGCGGTGATCTGTGAGGGGGCGGGCAGTCCCGCCGAGATCAATCTGCGGCGGACCGACATCGTCAACATGGGGATCGCCCGCAACGCCGGGCTCCCCGTGCTCGTCGTCGGCGACATCGACCGGGGCGGTGTCTTCGCCTCGTTCTTCGGGACCGTCGCGCTGCTGTCGCCCGAGGACCAGGAGTGCGTCGCCGGGTTCCTCGTGAACAAGTTCCGGGGGGACGTGTCCCTGCTGGAGCCGGGCCTCGACATGCTCGAGGGGCTCACCGGGCGGCGTACGTACGGCGTTCTGCCCTTCCGGCACGGGCTGGGGATCGACGAGGAGGACGGGCTGCGCGTCTCCCTGCGGGGGACGGTCCGGGAGTCCGTCGTGGCCCCGCCGGTCGGCGAGGACGTGCTGCGCGTCGCCGTGTGCGCCGTTCCGCTGATGTCCAACTTCACGGACGTGGACGCGCTGGCCGCCGAACCGGGTGTCGTGGTGCGGTTCGTGGACCGGCCGGAGGAACTCGCCGACGCCGACCTCGTCATCGTGCCCGGGACCCGGGGGACGGTCCGTGCGCTGGAGTGGCTGCGGGAGCGCGGGCTGGCCGGCGCGCTCGTGCGCAGGGCCGCCGAGCAGCGGCCCGTCCTCGGGATATGCGGCGGCTTCCAGATCCTCGGCGAGCACATCGAGGACGACGTGGAGAGCCGCCGGGGTCATGTCGAGGGCCTCGGGATCCTGCCCGTGCGGGTGCGGTTCGCCCGCGAGAAGACCCTCACGCGGCCTGCGGGCGAGGCCCTCGGGGAGCGCGTCGAGGGCTACGAGATCCATCACGGCGTCGCCGACGTCACCGGAGGGGCCTCCTTCTTGGACGGCTGCCGGGTCGGCCAGACCTGGGGCACGCACTGGCACGGCTCGCTGGAGTCGGACGGGTTCCGGCGGGCCTTCCTGCGCGAGGTGGCGGCCGCCGCGGGGCGCCGCTTCGTACCGGCGCCGGACACCTCGTTCGCCGCGCTGCGCGAGGAGCAGCTCGACCGGCTCGGCGACCTGATCGAACAGCACGCGGACACGGACGCGCTGTGGCGGCTCATCGAGTCGGGCGCGCCGCGAGGACTGCCCTTCATTCCACCGGGAGCGCCCGCATGAGCACTGTGTTGTTGTTGTCGACCGCCGACACGGACCTGCTGGCGGCCCGGGCCGCCGCCGGAGCCTCGTACCGGATCGGCAACCCGACCCGTGTGGACGTCCAGGAGGAGCTTCCTGCACTCCTCGACGGCGCGGACATCGCCGTCGTGCGGCTGCTCGGCGGCAAGCGGGCCTGGGAGGACGGGCTCGCCGCGCTGAAGGCGTCCGGCGTCCCGACCGTGCTGCTGGGCGGAGAGGCGGTGCCCGACGCGGAGCTGATGGCCGAGTCGTCGGTGCCCGCCGGTGTCGTGGCGGAGGCGCTGAAGTACCTCGTGGAGGGCGGGCCGGCCAACCTCACCGAGCTGGCGCGGTTCCTGTCCGACACCGTGCTGCTCACGGGCGAGGGCTTCGCCGCGCCGCAGCGGATGCCGGAGTACGGCGTCCGGGGCGAGCGCGCCCGGGCCGGGGGCCGGCCGACCGTCGGCGTGCTCTTCTACCGGGCGCACGAACTGAGCGGCAACACCGCCTTCGTGGACACCCTGTGCGACGCGATCGAGGCACGGGGCGCCAACGCGCTTCCCGTGTACTGCGGTTCGCTGCGCGGGGCCGACGCGGGGCTGTACGAGATCCTCGGGCGGGCGGACGCCCTCGTCGCCACCGTCCTCGCCGCCGGCGGCGCCCACGCCTCGCAGGCCTCGGCGGGCGGTGACGAGGAGTCCTGGGACATCGGCGCCCTCGCCGAACTGAACATCCCCGTGCTGCAAGGGCTGTGCCTGACGTCCTCGCGGCGCGCCTGGGAGGCCTCCGACGCCGCCCTGTCCCCCATGGACGCCGCGATGCAGGTGGCGATCCCGGAGTTCGACGGGCGGCTGATCACCGTGCCGTTCTCCTTCAAGGAGCAAGGCGCGGACGACGTGCCCGTGTACGTCGCCGACCCGGAGCGGGCCGCACGGGTCGCCGGGATCGCCGTACGGCACGCGCGGTTGAGGCACAAGGCGAACGCCGACAAGCGCCTCGCGCTGGTCTTCACCGCGTACCCGACCAAGCACTCCCGGGTCGGCAACGCCGTCGGGCTGGACACCCCGGCCTCGGCGGTACGGGTGTTGGACGCCCTCAGGGACGCCGGGTACGGCCTCACCGAGTACCCCGAGGGCGGTGACGAGCTGATCCACCGGCTCATCGCGGCCGGCGGGCACGACGTGGAGTGGCTGACGGACGAGCAGTTGGCCGCCGCGCCCGCGCGGGTGCCGCTGGCGGACTACCGGGCCTGGTTCGAGAAACTCGACCCGGAGCTGAGGGACGCCATGACCGAGGCGTGGGGCGAGCCGCCGGGCAGCCTCTACGTCGACGGGGACGACATCGTGCTGGCGTCGCTGCAGTTCGGGAACGTCGTGGTGATGATCCAGCCGCCGCGCGGCTTCGGGGAGAACCCGATCGCGATCTACCACGACCCGGACATGCCGCCGTCCCACCACTACCTGGCGGCCTACCGCTGGCTGGAGAACAGTTTCGGCGCCGACGCGATCGTGCACATGGGCAAGCACGGCACCCTGGAGTGGCTGCCCGGCAAGGGCCTCGGGCTCAGCGGCGGGTGCGCCCCGGACGCCGTGCTCGGGGAGCTGCCGCTGATCTACCCGTTCATCGTCAACGACCCGGGAGAGGGCACCCAGGCCAAGCGGCGCGGGCACGCCACGGTCGTCGACCACCTGGTGCCGCCGATGGCCCGTGCCGACACCTACGGCGACCTGGCCAAGCTGGAGCAGCTCCTGGACGAGTACGCGCTCGTCTCCGACCTGGACCCGGCGAAGGCCCCGGCCGTGCGCGCGCAGATCTGGACCCTCGTCAAGGCCGCCGAGCTGCACCACGACCTGCATGTCGACGAGCAGCCGGACGACGAGGCGTTCGACGAGTTCGTCATGCACATCGACGGCTATCTGTGCGAGATCAAGGACGTGCAGATCCGGGACGGCCTGCACATCCTGGGCGGCGGCCCGGTCGGTGAACCGCGCGTCAACCTCGTGCTGGCGGTGCTGCGCGCCTCGCAGGTGTGGGGCGGGCAGGCCGACGCGCTGCCGGGGCTCAGGGCGGCACTGGCGGAGCACTTCGGGCTGGTGGAGAAGGATCTGCTGGCCGAGCCGGGCGCTCCGGTGAAGGTGCCGGCGGGGCTGACGGGCCTGGTGGCGGGACCGGCCCGCACCGCCGCCGACGCGATCGACCTGCTGGAGCAGCTGTGCCGGCGGATCGCGCAGGGCATGGAGGAGCGCGGCTGGGCGGTCGCCGAGGTCCCGGCGCTGGTCCGGGAGGTGCTCGGCAGGGACGTCGCCGACGCCGTGGCGGTGCTGGAGTTCGCCTGCACCGAGGTCGTGCCGCGGCTGGCCAGGACCACCGACGAGATCGGGCACATCCTGCGGGCCCTGGACGGCGGTTACGTCCCCGCGGGTCCCTCCGGTTCGCCGACCCGCGGCCTGGTCAACGTCCTGCCGACGGGACGCAACTTCTACTCCGTCGACCCGAAGGCGATCCCGTCCCGGCTGAGCTGGGAGGTCGGGCAGTCGCTCGCGGACTCGCTGGTGCAGCGGTATCTGACCGACACGGGTGAGTACCCGAAGTCCGTAGGCCTGACGGTGTGGGGCACCTCGGCGATGCGCACCCAGGGCGACGACATCGCCGAGATCCTGGCGCTGCTGGGCTGCCGGCCGGTGTGGGACGACGCCTCGCGCCGGGTGACCGGGTTCGAGGTGATCCCCCCGGAGGAGCTCGGCCGGCCGCGCATCGACGTGACGGTCCGCATCTCGGGTTTCTTCCGGGACGCGTTCCCGCACGTGGTGGGGCTGATCGACGACGCCGTCCGCAAGGTCGCCGGGCTGGACGAGCCCGCCGGGCAGAACTACGTCCGGGCGCACGCCGACGAGGACACCGCCGAGCACGGCGACCGGCGCCGGGCGACCGCCCGGATCTTCGGCTCCAAGCCGGGGGCGTACGGGGCCGGTCTGCTGCCGCTGATCGACGCCCGCAACTGGCGCTCCGACGCGGACCTCGCCGAGGTGTACGCGGTGTGGGGCGGCTACGCCTACGGGCGGGGGCTCGACGGACGGGCCGCGCGCGGGGACATGGAGACGGCGTTCCGGCGGATCGCGGTCGCCGCGAAGAACGTCGACACACGTGAGCACGACCTCGTCGACGCCGACGACTACTTCCAGTACCACGGCGGCATGGTCGCCATGGTCCGCCATCTGACGGGCGCGAGCCCCGAGGCGTACGTCGGCGACTCGGCCACCCCGGACCAGGTGAAGACCCGCACGCTGGGCGAGGAGACGCACCGGGTGTTCCGCGCCCGCGTGGTCAACCCGCGCTGGATGGCGGCCATGCGGCGGCACGGCTACAAGGGCGCCTTCGAGATGGCCGCGACCGTGGACTACCTGTTCGGGTACGACGCCACGGCCGGGGTCGTGGACGACTGGATGTACGAGAAACTCAGCGCCGAGTACGTCTTCGACCCCGAGAACCGGGAGTTCATGAAGACGTCCAACCCCTGGGCGCTGCGCGGCATCACCGAGCGGCTGCTGGAGGCCGCCGACCGCGGACTGTGGGCGGAGCCGGACGCGGAGACGCTGGACCGGCTGCGTGCCACGTACCTGGAGCTCGAAGGCGACTTGGAAGGTGACGACAAGTGAGCACCCCGTTCCCGTTCACGGCCGTGGTGGGCCAGGACGACCTGCGGCTCGCGCTGCTGCTGAACGCCGTGTCGCCGGCGGTCGGCGGTGTGCTGGTGCGCGGTGAGAAGGGCACCGCCAAGTCGACGGCCGTGCGGGCGCTGTCCGCGCTCATGCCGGAGGTGGACGTCGTCCCCGAGTGCCGCTTCTCCTGCGACCCCGGCTCCCCCGACCCCGCCTGCCCGGACGGGCCGCACGCGCCGGGAGCCGACGGCCGGTCCCGTCCGGCCCGGATGGTCGAGCTGCCCGTCGGCGCCTCGGAGGACCGGCTGGTGGGCGCCCTGGACATCGAGCGGGCGTTGTCGGAGGGCGTGAAGGCCTTCGAACCGGGCCTGCTCGCCGCCGCGCACCGCGGCATCCTCTACGTCGACGAGGTCAACCTCCTCCACGACCACCTGGTCGACCTGCTGCTGGACGCGGCCGCGATGGGCGCCTCGTACGTGGAACGCGAAGGCGTCTCCGTACGGCACGCGGCCCGCTTCCTGCTCGTCGGCACCATGAACCCCGAGGAGGGCGAACTGCGGCCGCAGTTGCTCGACCGGTTCGGGCTGACCGTCGAGGTCGCGGCCTCGCGGGAGCCCGAGCAGCGGGTGGAGGTCGTCAGGCGGCGGCTCGCCTACGACGCCGATCCGGCCGGTTTCGCGGCCCGGTGGGCGGACGAGGAGGCCGACGTACGGGCGCGGATCGTCGCGGCGCGGGAGCTGCTGCCGTCCGTGCGGCTGGGCGACGGGGCGCTGCGGCAGATCGCGGCGACCTGCGCGGCCTTCGAGGTCGACGGCATGCGCGCCGACATCGTGATGGCGCGCACGGCGACGGCGCTGGCGGCCTGGGCGGGGCGTACGGACGTGCTCGCGGAGGACGTCCGGCAGGCCGCGCTGCTCGCGCTGCCGCACCGGCGGCGGCGCAACCCCTTCGACGCGCCGGGTCTTGACGAGGACAAGCTGGACGAAACCCTGGAGGAGTTCTCCGGGGACGACGACCCGGACCAGGACCCCGACCCGGACCCGGACCAGGGGCCGGACGGGCCCGGTGGGGGCGGCGGGCAGCCGGAGCCCGACGACGGGTCGCAGGGCGACGACACCGGGGCCACGCCCGAGGCCGGGGAGAACGGGCAGCCGCAGCCGTCGGGCGCCGGTGAGCAGTCGGCCGTACGGTCGGCCGAGCCGTTCCGGACCAAGGTGCTGAGCGTGCCCGGGATCGGCGAGGGCGCCGCCGGGCGGCGTTCGCGGGCGCGGACCGAGCACGGGCGCACGACCGGCTCCCGGCGGCCCCGGGGAACCCTCACGAAGCTGCACCTGGCGGCGACCGTGCAGGCCGCGGCCCCGCACCAGCGGGCACGCGGGCGGTCCGGGCCGGGGCTGGTGGTGCGCCGGGACGATCTGCGGCAGGCCACCCGCGAGGGGCGCGAGGGCAATCTCGTGCTGTTCGTCGTGGACGCCTCCGGGTCGATGGCGGCGCGGCAGCGGATGAGTGCCGTGAAGGGGGCCGTGCTGTCGCTGCTGCTGGACGCCTACCAGCGGCGGGACAAGGTGGGGCTGGTGACGTTCCGGGGTTCGGGCGCGGACGTCGCGCTGCCGCCGACCTCGTCCGTGGACGCGGCCGCGGGCCGGCTGGAGTCGCTGCCGACCGGCGGGCGCACGCCGCTCGCCGCCGGGCTGCTGCGCGCGCACGACGTGCTGCGGGTGGAGCGGCTGCGGGATCCGGCACGGCGGCCGCTGGTCGTGCTGGTGACGGACGGGCGGGCCACCGGGGGCCCGGAGCCGGTCGCCCTGGCCGGGCGGGCGGCACGGCTGTTCGCGGCCGAGGGCGTCGCGTCCGTCGTCGTGGACTGCGAGGCCGGGCCGGTGCGGCTCGGGCTCGCCGGGCAGCTCGCCGGTGAACTGGGCGGCACCGCTGTGACGCTGGACGAGCTGCGGGCCGACTCGATCGCCGGGCTGGTCAGGGATGTGCAGGGAACTTCGAGGAGGGCCGCGTAATGCCGCAGGGACAGCCGAGTGTCATTCCGGACGACGGTCTGACGACCCGACAGCGCCGGAACCGGCCGCTCGTGGTCGTGCACACGGGCGTCGGCAAGGGCAAGTCGACCGCCGCCTTCGGGCTCGCGCTGCGGGCCTGGAACCAGGGCTGGCCGATCGGGGTGTTCCAGTTCGTCAAGTCGGCGAAGTGGAAGGTCGGCGAGGAGAACGCGCTGCGTGTGCTCGGCGCCTCCGGCGAGGGCGGGTCCGTCGCCTGGCACAAGATGGGCGAGGGCTGGTCCTGGGTGCAGCGCGACGCGCAGCTCGACAACGAGGAGAAGGCCCGGGAGGGCTGGGAGCAGGTCAAGCGGGACCTGGCGGCGGAGACGTACCGGTTGTACGTGCTGGACGAGTTCGCCTACCCGATGCACTGGGGGTGGATCGACACCGACGAGGTCGTGGACGTCCTGCGCAACCGGCCCGGCACCCAGCATGTGGTCATCACGGGGCGCAACGCTCCCGAGAAGCTCGTGGACTTCGCCGACCTCGTGACCGACATGTCCAAGGTGAAGCACCCGATGGACGCGGGGCAGAAGGGACAGAGGGGCATCGAGTGGTGACGTCCTCGTCCGTGCCCCGGCTGGTCGTCGCCGCGCCCTCCTCGGGCAGTGGCAAGACCACCGTCGCCACGGGGCTGATGGCCGCGTTCGCCGCGCGGGGGCTCGCCGTGTCCCCGCACAAGGTCGGGCCGGACTACATCGACCCCGGGTACCACGCGCTCGCGACCGGGCGGGTGGGGCGGAACCTCGACGCGTACCTGTGCGGGCCGGAGCTGGTCGGGCCGCTGTTCCTGCACGGGGCGCGCGGGTGCGATCTCGCCGTCGTCGAGGGCGTGATGGGGCTGTACGACGGGGCCGCCGGGGAGGGGGAGCTGGCCTCCACGGCTCATGTCGCGAAGCTGTTGCGGGCGCCGGTGGTGCTGGTCGTCGACGCGTCGTCGCAGTCCCGGTCGGTGGCGGCGCTCGTGCACGGGTTCGTCTCCTGGGATCCGGAGGTGCGGGTCGGGGGCGTGATCCTGAACAAGGTCGCGTCGGACCGGCACGAGGTGATGCTGCGGGAGGCGCTGGAGCAGACGGGGGTGCCGGTGCTCGGGGTGTTGCGGCGGGCTCCGCAGGTGGACACGCCGTCGCGGCATCTGGGGCTGGTGCCGGTCGCCGAGCGGCGGGCCGAGGCTGTGGAGGCGGTTGCGGCGATGGCCGCGCAGGTCTCCGACGGTTGTGATCTCGGCGGGCTGATGGAGTTGGCCCGGAGTGCGGGGGTGTTTTCGTGCGAGGCCTGGGATGCGGCTGCGGCTGTGGCTTGCTCGCCCCCGCCGCCCCTACCCGTCCCGTCCTCCAGGGGCTCCGCCCCTTCGACCCCGCCAGGGGGCCCCGCCCCCTGGACCCCCGATCGGCCTGAACCGCCTCGTCCTCAAACGCCGGACGGGCTGGTCCTCGCCGTCGCCGGCGGTGAGGCATTCACCTTCTCCTATGCCGAGAACACCGAGCTGCTCGCCGCCGCCGGTGCCGATGTCGTGCCCTTCGATCCGCTGCGGGACGAGGAACTGCCCGAAGGGACACGGGGATTGGTGATCGGGGGCGGGTTCCCCGAGGTGTACGCCGCCGAGCTGTCCGCCAACGAGCCCCTGCGCAAGGCCGTCGCCGACCTGGCGGAGAGCGGCGCTCCGGTGGCCGCCGAGTGTGCCGGGCTGCTGTATCTGTGCCGGGAGCTGGACGGACTGCCCATGTGCGGGGTGCTGGACGCCGGGGCGCGGATGACCGGGCGGCTGACCCTGGGGTACCGGGACGCCGTGGCCGTCGGCGACAGTGTGCTCGCGGCGGCGGGGACGCGGATGCGGGGCCACGAGTTCCACCGGACCGCCGTGGAGCCCGGGGCGGGGGCCGAACCCGCCTGGGGCCTGCGGACCCCTCAGCGGCGCGTCGAGGGGTTCGTGCAGCGCGGTGTGCACGCGAGCTATCTGCACACGCACTGGG
This sequence comes from Streptomyces coeruleofuscus, assembly GCF_039532725.1. Classification (NCBI taxonomy): domain Bacteria; kingdom Bacillati; phylum Actinomycetota; class Actinomycetes; order Kitasatosporales; family Streptomycetaceae; genus Streptomyces; species Streptomyces coeruleofuscus. Next base: position 413,356 of record NZ_BAAASE010000007.1, on the reverse strand, counting down.
CCGCGGAGCCCGGTGTCGCCCGTCGGTTCGTGGAGAGGTGCCGGACGTCATGAGCAGCAGGCTGGTCGGTGTCGGGGTCGGGCCCGGGGATCCGGAGCTGGTGACCGTCAAGGGCGTGAACGCCCTGCGGGAAGCCGAGGTCGTCGTCGTGCCCGTGATGGACACGGGCGAGCGAGGACGCGCCGAGGCGACCGTGTTGCACTACGTGCCCGAGGAGAAGGTCGTCCGGGTCGTGTTCGCGCTGAACGAGCGGAGCGACCGCGCTCGGCGGGAAGCGGCCTGGGACGCGGCGGGCGAGCGGGTCGCCGAGCTGCTGCGCGGGCACGCGGCCGTCGCCTTCGCGACCATCGGGGATCCCAACGTGTACTCCACGTTCACGTATCTCGCGCAGACCGTCGCCGAGCTGGTGCCTGGCACCGTCGTCGAGACCGTCCCCGGGATCACCGCCATGCAGGACCTCGCCGCGCGGTCGGGCGCCGTACTGACCGAGGGGACCGAGCCCCTCACGCTGGTGCCCGTCACGGCGGGGGAGACGGTGCTCAAGGAGGCCCTCGCCGGGCCCGGGACGGTCGTCGCCTACAAGTTCGGCCGGCAGGCGCACGAGGTCGCCGAGGCGCTGCGGGAGACCGGGCGGATCGGCGACGCGGTGTGGGGGTCGGCGCTGGGGCTGGCGGAGGAGTCGATCCGGTCGGCCGCCGAACTCGGCGGCGTTCCCCTGCCCTACCTGTCGACGCTCATCTCACCGGCGCGGCGCGACGGCGGACGGGGCGGAAAGCTCTGACTCGCCCGTCCGTCACCCCGCCTGTCGGAACCCCCCTGTACGAGAGGACCACTCCATGGCCGACGCCCCCACCGGCAAGGTGACCTTCGTCGGTGCCGGCCCCGGCGCCGCCGACCTGCTGACGTTCCGTGCCGCGCGCGCCATCGCCGAGGCCGACGTGGTGATCTGGGCGGCGAGCCTGGTCCAGGCGGAGGTCCTGCAGCACGCGCGCGAGGACGCGGAGGTCCTCGACTCGGCGGCCATGTCCCTGGAGGACGTCGTGGCCGTGTACCGCCGAGCACGGGAGGAGGGTCTGCGCGTCGCCAGGATCCACTCCGGTGACCCCGCCCTGTGGGGCGGCACCCAGGAGCAGCTCGACCGGTGTGCCGGGATCGGCATCGCGACCGAGGTCGTGCCCGGGGTGTCCGCCTTCTCCGCCGTCGCCGCGCTCGCGGGGCGCGAGCTGACCGTTCCCGAGGTCGCGCAGTCCGTCGTCCTGACGCGGCTCGGCGGTGGCAAGACGCCCATGCCGCCCGGGGAGGAGGTCCGCGAGTTCGCCAAGCACGGCACCACCATGGCGATCTTCCTCTCCGCGGCCCGCAGCGGGCAGCTGGTGCGGGAACTGCTGGAGGGCGGATATCCGACGACGACCCCGGTCGTCGTCGCCTACCAGGCGACCTGGCCCGAGGAGCTGATCGTGAAGTGCACGATCAGCACGCTGGAGGAGACGGTCAAGGAACACAAGCTCTGGAAGCACACGCTGTTCCTGGTCGGCCCGGCGCTCGACGCGCACGGCACGCGCTCGCACCTGTACCACCCGGGTCACTTCCACGGCTACCGCAAGGCCGACCCCGAGGCCCGCAGGGCCCTGCGTGAACGGGGTGCCGGCCGATGATCGTCCGGCCTCCTGTACGTGTCGAGGACCTCGAAGAAGGAGTCGCGCAGTGATCGGCCTCATTTCCGCAACCGCGGCGGGAGCGGCCGCGCGAGACCGGCTGGCCGCCGCCTGGCCGGACCGCACGCGCGTGTACGAGGGTCCCGTCGGGGACGCCGTGCGGGCGGCGTTCGCGCAGTGCGAGCAGCTCGTGTGCTTCCTGGCGACGGGGGCGGTGGTACGGCTGGTGGCTCCGCTGCTGGCCGGCAAGACGGCGGACCCGGGCGTGGTGTGCGTCGACGAGGGCGGCCGGTTCGCGGTGTCCCTGGTGGGCGGGCACGCGGGCGGGGCCAACGAACTCGCCCGGGAGGTCGGGGAGTTGCTGGGCGCCGAGCCGGTCGTGACGACGGCGACGGACGCCGTGGACCTGCCCGGCCTCGACACCCTCGGCCTGCCCGTGGAGGGCGATGTCGCCGGGGTCACCCGGGCGTTGCTGGACGGTGAGGCGGTGGCGCTGCGGGCCGAGGTGGCCTGGCCGCTGCCGCCGCTCCCGGTGGCCGCCGAGGGGTCGTACACGATCCGGCTGACCGACCGGCTCGTCCGGGCGGCCGAGCGCGAGGTGGTGCTGCGCCCGCCGTCGCTGGTCGTCGGGGTCGGGGCGTCGAAGGGTGCCCCCGTCGAGGAGGTGCTCGGACTGGTCGAGGACGTCCTGCGGGAGGCCGGGCTGGCCGCGGCGTCGGTCGCCGAGCTCGCCACCGTCGACGCCAAGGCCGGGGAGCCCGGCCTCGTCGAGGCCGCACGGCGGCTCGGTGTGCCCCTGGTGACGTACCCCGCCGGTGAGTTGGCCGGTGTGGACGTGCCCAATCCGTCCGACGCGCCGCTCGCCGCCGTCGGTACGCCCTCGGTCGCGGAGGCCGCCGCACTGGTGCGCGGGGGCGAACTCCTCGTCCCCAAGCGGAAGTCGGCCGCGAGCCCTGCCATGGCGACCTGTGCCGTCGTACGGCGCCCGGGGCGCGGGCGGCTCGCGGTGGTCGGTCTCGGGCCGGGTGCCCGGGATCTGCTGACCCCGCGTGCGAGGGCGGAACTCCGTCGCGCTGCCGTGCTCGTCGGACTCGACCAGTACGTCGACCAGATCCGCGATCTGCTGCGGCCCGGCACCCGGATCCTGGAGTCGGGTCTCGGGGCCGAGGAGGAGCGGGCGCGCACGGCCGTCGAGGAGGCCCGCCAGGGGCGGGCCGTCGCGCTGATCGGCAGCGGGGACGCGGGCGTGTACGCCATGGCCTCCCCCGCGCTCGCCGAGGCCTCCGACGACATCGACGTGGTCGGCGTGCCCGGCGTGACGGCGGCGCTCGCGGCCGGCGCGATCCTGGGCGCGCCGCTGGGCCACGACCACGTGTCGATCAGCCTGTCCGACCTGCACACGCCGTGGGAGGTCATCGAGCGGCGGGTACGGGCGGCGGCCGAGGCCGACATCGTGGTGACGTTCTACAATCCGCGTTCGCGTGGCCGCGACTGGCAGCTGCCCAAGTCGCTGGGCATCCTCGCCGAGCACCGGGCACCGACGACGCCGGTCGGTGTCGTGCGCAACGCCTCGCGGCCGGACGAGTCCGCCCGGCTCACGACGCTGGCCGCGCTCGATCCGGCGACGGTCGACATGATGACGGTCGTCACCGTGGGCAACACCGCGACCCGGGAGATCGCCGGGCGGATGGTGACGCCGCGCGGCTACCGCTGGCAGGAGGAGCCCGAGTGAACCGCGTCCACCGCCCCACGTCCGCCGAGGAGAACCTGTGACCACCCCGCCCGCCCTGCTCATCGCCGGCCACGGCACCCGTGACGACGCCGGAGCCGAGGCGTTCCGCGACTTCGTGCGGGAGCTGGGGGCCCGCCACCCGGAACTGCCCGTCGCGGGCGGCTTCATCGAACTGTCCCCGCCGCCGCTGGGCGAGGCCGTCGCCGAGCTGGTGGAGCGGGGCGTACGGCGGTTCGCCGCCGTGCCGCTGATGCTGGTGTCCGCCGGGCACGCCAAGGGCGACATCCCGGCGGCGCTGGCCCGCGAGCAGGAGCGGCACCCCGGGATCTCGTACACGTACGGGCGTCCGCTCGGTCCGCACCCGGCGCTGCTGAACGTGCTGGAGCGGCGGCTGGACGAGGCGCTGGGCGGCGCGGCGGGACGCAGGCCGGGTGACCGGGCCGATGTGACGGTGCTGCTGGTGGGGCGCGGCTCGACGGACCCGGACGCCAACGCCGAGGTGCACAAGGCGGCGCGGCTGCTGTGGGAGGGGCGCGGGTACGCGGGGGTCGAGACGGCGTTCGTGTCGCTGGCGGCGCCGGACGTGCCGAGCGGGCTCGACCGGTGCGCGCGGCTGGGCGCCCGCCGGATCGTGGTGCTCCCCTACTTCCTGTTCACCGGCATCCTGCCGGACCGGGTGCGGCTCCAGACCGAGGGCTGGGCGGCGGCGCACCCGGAGGTCGAGGTGCGCTCGGCCGACGTCATCGGGCCGGAGCCGGAGCTGCTGGACCTGGTGTGGGAGCGGTACGCGGAGGCCGTCGAGGGTGATCTGCGGATGAACTGCGACTCGTGCGTGTACCGCGTCGCGCTGCCCGGCTTCGAGGACAAGGTGGGGATGCCGCAGCAGCCGCACTTCCACCCGGACGACGACGGTCACCACCACGGGCACGGCCACGGCCACCAGCACGGGGCGCACTCCCATGCCCACTGACGGCGGCCACGATCTGCGGCACCACGGGGACGCGGAGGTCCGGGACGACGGCGGCTCGCTCGTCGACCTCGCGGTGAACGTCCGCGCGGACACCCCTCCGCCGTGGCTGCGGGAGCACATCGCCGCGTCGCTGGGCGGGCTGGCGGCCTACCCGGACGGGCGGGCCGCGCGCGCGGCGGTGGCGGCGCGGCACGGCCTGCCGGTGGAGCGGGTGCTGCTGACGGCGGGGGCGGCGGAGGCGTTCGTGCTGCTGGCGCGGGCGCTGAAGGTGCGGTGGCCGGTCGTGGTCCACCCGCAGTTCACGGAGCCGGAGGCCGCGCTGCGCGACGCGGGGCACACGGTCGACCGGGTGCTGCTGCGGGAGGAGGACGGCTTCCGGCTGGACCCGGCGGCCGTCCCCGAGGCCGCGGACCTGGTGGTGATCGGCAATCCGACGAACCCGACGTCGGTGTTGCACCCGGCGGAGGTGATCGCCTCCCTCGCCCGGCCCGGGCGGCTGCTGGTGGTGGACGAGGCGTTCATGGACGCGGTGCCGGGCGAGCCGGAGGCCCTGGCGGACCGTGTCGACGTGCCCGGGCTCGTGGTGCTGCGCAGCCTTACCAAGGCGTGGGGGCTGGCCGGGCTGCGGATCGGGTACGTGCTGGCGGCGCCGGAGACCATCGAGGATCTGGAGCGGGCGCAGCCGCTGTGGCCGGTGTCGACGCCGGCGCTGGCGGCGGCACAGGCGTGCGTGGGGCCGCGGGCGGTGGCGGAGGCGGCCCACGCGGCGCACCGCGTCGCCGCGGACCGGGCCCACCTGGTGACGGGCCTCGCCCGCTTCGCCCCGGCCGGGCTGCGGGTGGTCGAGCCCGCGCAGGGCCCGTTCGTCCTGATCCGGCTTCCGCGCGCGGCGACCGTCCGCGGCCGCCTGCGCGACCTCGGCTACGCCGTGCGGCGCGGGGACACCTTCCCCGGCCTGGACGAGGAGTGGCTGCGGCTGGCGGTGCGGGACCGGGGAACGGTGGACGGGTTCCTGCGGGCCCTGGAGCGTGCCCTGGCGGGCTGACGGCTCACCGCCGGGCGGCGTCCCGGCCGTGTGCGTCCCGGTAGGTCCCCGGCCCCGCCATCCCGGCCCGGGACTTCGAGGCCGGCTCCAGCGGCGCGGCTACCCGACCACGCGCCCGTTCAGCACCACCCGGCGCGGTGCCGCCAGCACGCCCACGTCCTTCCGCGGGTCCTCGTCGTAGACGACGAGGTCGGCCGGGGCGCCCTCGTCCAGGCCGGGGCGGCCGAGCCAGGTCCGGGCCGTCCAGGTCCCCGCGGCCAGGGCCTCGACGGGCGGGATGCCCGCGGTGACCAGTTCTGCGACCTCGGCCGCCGCGAGGCCGTGGGCGAGTCCGCCGCCGGCGTCGGTGCCGACGAAGACCGGGATCCCGGCGTCGTAGGCGTTCCGCACGGTGTCGTAGCGGCGTTCGTGGAGCCGGCGCATATGGGCCGACCAGCGCGGGAACCGGGCCTCGCCGCCGTCGGCGAGCTGCGGGAAGGTCGCGATGTTGACCAGCGTCGGGACGATGGCGACGCCCCGTTCGGCGAACAGCGGGACGAGGTCCTCGGTCAGGCCCGTCGCGTGCTCGACGCAGTCGATGCCCGCCTCGACGAGGTCCTGGAGGGAGTCCTCCGAGAAGCAGTGCGCGGTGACCCGGGCGCCCAGCCGGTGCGCCTCGGCGATCGCCGCCTCCACCGCCCCGCGCGGCCAGCAGGCCGACAGGTCGCCGAGGTCGCGGTCGATCCAGTCGCCGACCAGCTTCACCCAGCCGTCGCCCCGCCGCGCCTCCTGGGCGACGTAGGCGACCAGGTCGTCCGGCTCGATCTCCCAAGCGTAGTTGCGGATGTAGCGGCGAGTGCGGGCGATGTGCCGCCCGGCGCGGATGATCTTCGGCAGGTCGTCGCGGTCGTCGATCCAGCGGGTGTCGGAGGGCGAGCCCGCGTCGCGGATCAGCAGCGTGCCCGCGTCCCGGTCGGTCAGCGCCTGCTTCTCGGCGACGTCCCTGGGGACCGCGCCGTGCCGGTCGAGGCCCACGTGGCAGTGCGCGTCGACGAGGCCGGGCAGGGCCCAGCCCCTGACGGTACGGATGTCGCGGGCGCCGGCGGGACGGTCGTAGGAGATCCGGCCGTCGACGACCCACAGCTCGTCGCGGACCTCCTCGGGTCCGACGAGCACCCGTCCCTTCACGTGCAGCACCGTGCGATCGCTCATGTACGGCACCTTAGTGAGCCGCTAGTCGGCCTTGCCCACCTGGTCCGAGGTCTCCTCCTCCACCTCGGCCATGGCGGGGTCGAGGAGGCGGGAGAGGAAGTGGCGGGTGCGGTCGTGGCGCGGGTCGCCGATGACCTGCTCGGGGGTGCCGTCCTCGACGATCACGCCGCCGTCCATGAAGACGACCCGGTCGGCGACCTCGCGGGCGAAGGTCATCTCGTGGGTGACGACCATCATCGTCATGCCCTCGTCGGCGAGCATCCGCATCACCGCGAGGACGTCCCCGACCAGTTCGGGGTCCAGCGCCGAGGTCGGCTCGTCGAACAGCATCACCTCGGGACCCATGGCCAGGGCCCGGGCGATGGCGACGCGCTGCTGCTGGCCGCCGGAGAGGGAGGAGGGGTAGGCGGCCGCCTTCTCGGACAGGCCCACGCGCGCCAGGTTCTCGGCGGCCACCTTCGCGGCCGCCGCCTTGTCGCGGCGCAGCACCCGCCGCTGCGGCAGGGTGAGGTTCTCGGTCACCGTCAGGTGCGGGAACAGGTTGAACTGCTGGAAGACCATGCCGATGCGGCGGCGTGCCGCGTCGATGTCGACGTCCGGGTCGGTCAGTTCCGTACCGCCGACGAACACCTGCCCCTTGGTCGGCTCCTCCAGCAGGTTCACGCAGCGCAGCAGTGTCGACTTGCCGGAGCCGGACGGGCCGATGACGCAGACCACCTCGCCCCGGCCGATCTCCAGGTCGATGCCGCGCAGCACCTCGTTGGCGCCGAACGACTTGTGCAGCGCGCGTACCTCGATCTCGGGTCGGCTCATTTCACGGCCTCCTGGGCCTTCGCCTCCATACGGCGTACGACGAAGCCGAGCGGGATCGTGACCAGCAGGTAGCACAGTCCGGCGACCAGGATCGGCGTGGAGTTGGCGGTCTGGCTGGCCAGGTCGCGGCCGTACTTGGACAGTTCGCGCTCCTCCAGGGTGACGCCGAGGAACAGCACCAGCGAGGAGTCCTTGAACAGCAGCACCAGTTCGTTGGTGAGCGGCGGCAGGATGACGCGGAACGCCTGCGGGATGATGATGGAGACCATGGCCCGCGTGGGCGAGAAGCCGAGCGAACGGGCCGCCTCCATCTGCCCCTTGGGCACGGCCTGGATGCCGGCGCGGATGGTCTCCGCCATGTAGGCGGCGGCCACCAGGCCGAGCGCGAGGGCGACCTTTCCGTACGTGCCGCCGATGATCTCGGTGCCGGGGAAGGCCAGCGGCACGGCGACGCCGATGAAGATGAAGATCAGCAGGGCGGGCAGACCGCGGAAGATCTCGATGTAGATCCCGGCGAGCCAGCGGTACGGGCCCACGGAGGACAGCCGCATCAGCGCGATCACCATGCCGAGGGCCAGCCCCACGGCGAAGCCGGTCACCGTGTAGAGCACGGTGTTCTTCAGCGCCAGCTCGATGACGTCCGGGAACATGCGCTCGGCGATGTCCGCCTGCGCGAACTGGTTCTGGAGCCGGTCCCAGTCGGCCGAGACCGCGAAGACGATCACGGCCGCGACGAAGACGGCGTACTGGACGCCGCGCGAGATGCCGCGCTTCTGCCGCCGGGTGAGGCCCTTCTTCTTCGGCTGGACTTCGGGCGTGGCCGTGTCGGTCATGAGGCGGCGGGCGACGCGGCGGACTCGTCGTACGGGCCGATCCACTGTTCGTACAGCTTCTTGTACGTGCCGTCGGCCTTGGCGTCCTCGATCGCCTTGTTGATCGCGGTGCGGAGCTTGGTGTTGCCCTTCTTCACCGTGAAGCCGTACTGCTCACCGGTGTCGAGGTTGTCGACCACCTCGAAGGCGTCGGCGTTGGCCTTGTCCTTCAGCCAGCCCTGGACGACGGGGTAGTCGATGACGACGGCCTGGACCTGCCCGGTGCGCAGGCCGTTGAGGACGGCGTCGGAGGACTCGAAGGAGACCGGGTCGAGGCCCTTGCTCTTGGCGTAGTCCTCACCGGTCGTCTGTGCCTGGGCGCCGAGCTTCTTGCCCTTGAGGCCGGCGAAGGAGGAGATGCCGCTCTTCTTGTCGACCAGCACGGCCTGGGTGGCGTTGAAGTACGGGTCGGAGAAGTCGACGTTCTTCTTGCGCTCCTCGGTGATGGTCATGCCGGCCGCGGCGAGGTCGCACTCGCCGGAGTTGAGGAACGCGCCGGTCTTGAAGTTCTCGAAGGGTGTGTCGAGGATGTCCTGCTGCACGCCCAGGTCCTTGGCGACCAGGTCGATCAGCGCGACGTCGAAGCCCTGCACCTTGCCGTCGATCTCCGACTGGAACGGCGGATACGGCAGGTGGGTGCAGGTGGTGAGCTTGCCCGCCTTGACGACTTCGACGCCGCCCGCGGCCGTCTTCGAGCCGCTGCCGCCGTCGTCGGTGGAAGTGCAGCCGGCCACGAGCAGCAGCCCGGCCGTCGCGGTGGTGGCGGCCAGGATGCGGGCCCGGTGCCCGGGGTGCGTGTTCACGGCGAGCCTCCTGTGAGTGAACTGTGGGTTCCGATCATAAGGAGAAGTTTGAGTGGCTCAAAACAATCCGATGGCCGCGAGGACGTCGGGCCTGCGAAGTCACCGGTCGTAGCGGGCTGGGGCGCGGTCGTGGCGGGCTGGGGCGCGGCGGTTACGCTCGTTCCCGTTGTTCCCGCGAGTAGTCCCGCGAGTTGTCCCCGCACGTGAAGAGAGTGCCACCGTGACGCATCCGTTTCTGGACCTGGCCCCGCTCGGGGCGGACCGTTTCGCCGCGATCGAGGACCGTGTGGCGCGGCTGCTGAGCACCGAGCAGGACGTCGTGATCATGCAAGGTGAGGCGCTGCTGCCGCTGGAGGGCGCGATCCGTGCCGCGGCCGGTCCGGGCACGACGGCCCTGAACGTCATCACGGGGCCGTACGGGCAGACCTTCGGCGACTGGCTGCGCGACTGCGGGGCGACGGTGGTCGACCTGGCGGTGCCCTTCCACACGGCGGTCACGGCCGAGCAGATCCGGCAGGCCTTCGCCGAGCATCCGGAGATCGACTTCGTGTCCCTGGTGCACGCGGAGGCGGCGACCGGAAACACCAATCCGGTCGCGGAGATCGGCGAGGTGGTGCGCGCGCACGGGGCCCTGTTCTACCTGGACGCGGTGGCGTCGATCGGTGCCGAGCCGGTGCTGCCGGACGCGTGGGGCGTGGATCTGTGCGTGATCGGGGCGCAGAAGGCGATGGGCGGCCCGGCGGGTGTATCGGCCGTGTCGGTGAGCGAGCGGGCCTGGGCCCGGATGGCGGCGAACCCGCGGGCGCCGCGCCGGTCGTATCTGTCGCTGCTCGACTGGAAGGAGCGGTGGATCGACGGCGGCCGCAAGGCGCTGCTGCACGCTCCGGCGCAGCTGGAGATGCTGGCGCTGGAGGCGTGCGTGGAGCGGATCGAGGCGGTGGGCCTGGAGGCGGTCATGGCCCGGCACGCGTCGGCCGCGGCGGCCACGCGGGCCGGGGCGGTCGCGCTCGGTGGCGGGCTGGAGCCGTATGTGTACGAGGCGCGGGACGCGGCGCCCGTCGCCACGACGCTCCGGGCGCCGTCCGGGGTGGTGGCGTCGGAGCTGGTGGCCAGGGCGCTGGAGGCGGATCCGGCGGTGCCGGTCGCCGCCGGCGGGGGTGCTCTGGCCAAGGAGATGATCCGGGTCAACCACTACGGGCCCGATGCGACGCCGGGGGCCGTGCGGGCGAGTCTGGCGGCGCTGGGGGCCGCGCTCTCGGAGGCCGGGCTGTCGATGGACGTGGAGGGGGCGCTGCGGGCGGCCGGGGAGGCGTGGCGGGAAACCCTCTAGAGGGCCCGCCGTTGTCGGTGGCTCGTGCCAAGCTCCCCGCATGACCACCAACACCCCCGCCGAGACCCCCATCACCCTTCCCGACGGCCGTCCCGTCCCGCACCTCACCGGTGACGAGCGGGCCATGCTCGAGAGCTGGCTGGACTTCCACCGGGCCACGCTGGCGCTGAAGTGCGCCGGGCTGGACGACGCGCAGGTGCGGACCGCGTCGGCCGAGCCGTCCACGCTGACGCTGCTCGGGCTGGTGCAGCATCTCGCCGAGGTCGAGCGGAACTGGTTCCAGCGGGTGGCCGTCGGCCTCGATGTGCCGCCGGTGTACGAGGACGGCACCGGCTACACGCTGGACCCGTCGCGGGGGATCGACGAGGCGCTCGGGATCTGGCGGCGGGAGATCGAGCGGGGGCGGGAGCTGTGTGCGGGGCTGCCGCTGGACCACATCGGGCGGGTCGCCGAGGGGCCGGTGCCCGGGATGGAGGTCAGCATGCGCTGGGTGCTGATCCACATGATCGAGGAGTACGCCCGGCACAACGGTCACGCCGATCTCCTGCGGGAACGTATCGACGGAGTGACCGGGGCTTGAATTAAACGTGTTTCCGAGACGGCCCACATGTAAGCTGGCACACAATTAGGAATTGTTTCAAGAACAGCTTCCCGTATTCTTCTGCCCGCTTTTCCTGATCCTAAACCCAAAGATTTTGAGGACACCTGGAGAAGGAATTCGGGCAGATCTCGTGGTGATTACACGGCTGTGACGCGTTACACACCGTGACTGTTTTGCCCGGTATTACCCGGGCAATATCGGGCATACCTCTGCCCTTTTGCGCGAACCCTCGCGCCCGCGCGATAACACAGGCCTGGCTCATACGTAACCCCTGTCGGCGATGCAATTTTGAATTTCCCTGGGTAAGTTCAATTCGCATGACTGCCGTACAAGCAGATCCGCAAATCGACCGCCCAACGGTGGCTGACGGAGCCGCGCTCTGGCGGATGGCGAAGGACTCGAAGGTTCTCGACCTGAACTCGTCCTACAGCTATCTGCTGTGGTGCCGCGACTTCGCGGCCACGTCGGCCGTGGCGCGTGACGAGCACGGCGAGCCGATGGGTTTCATCACCGGGTACGTGCGGCCGGACAGCCCGCACACCCTGCTGGTCTGGCAGGTGGCCGTGGACGAGGCGCACCGCGGGCGCGGGCTGGCCGCCACGCTGCTCGACGGTCTGGTCGCCCGGACCGTCGCCGAGCGCGGGGTGACGACGGTGGAGACCACCATCACCCCGGGCAACACCGCCTCGGAGCGCCTGTTCACGTCGTTCGCCGAGCGTCACGGCGCCCGGCTGGAGCGCGAGGTGCTCTTCGACACGGCCGTGTTCCCCGACGGGCCGCACGACCCCGAGGTCCTGTACCGCATCGGCCCGCTGTCCCACTGACTTCCCGCCGGACTCCCGCAGACTTCCCCCACGTACCGAGGAGCGATTCGTCGTGACCATCACCCAGCCCGACCTGAGTGTCTTCGAGACCGTTGAGTCCGAGGTGCGCAGCTACTGCCGCGGCTGGCCCACCGTCTTCGACCGTGCGGTGGGCAGCCGCATGTACGACGAGGACGGCCATGAGTACCTCGACTTCTTCGCCGGAGCGGGGTCACTGAACTACGGGCACAACAACCCCGTCCTGAAACGCGCCCTGATCGACTACCTGGAGCGGGACGGCGTCACGCACGGGCTCGACATGTCGACCACCGCCAAGCGCACGTTCCTGGAGGCCTTCCAGAACCTGCTGCTGCGGCCGCGCGACCTGCCGTACAAGGTCATGTTCCCCGGCCCGACCGGCACCAACGCCGTGGAGGCCGCGCTGAAGCTGGCGCGGAAGGTGAAGGGGCGCGAGTCGATCGTGTCCTTCACCAACGCCTTCCACGGCATGTCGCTGGGCTCGCTGGCCGTGACCGGCAACGCCTTCAAGCGGGCCGGCGCCGGTATCCCGCTGGTGCACGGCACGCCCATGCCGTTCGACAACTACTTCGACGGCACCGTCGAGGACTTCCTGTGGTTCGAGCGGCTGCTGGAGGACCAGGGCTCCGGCCTGAACAAGCCGGCCGCCGTGATCGTCGAGACCGTGCAGGGCGAGGGCGGCATCAACGTGGCCCGGCCCGAGTGGCTGCGCGCCCTGTCCGAGCTGTGCCAGCGCCAGGACATGCTGCTGATCGTCGACGACATCCAGATGGGCTGCGGCCGTACCGGCGCCTTCTTCTCCTTCGAGGAGGCGGGCATCGTGCCGGACATCGTCACCGTCTCGAAGTCGATCAGCGGCTACGGCATGCCGATGTCGCTGTGCCTGTTCAAGCCGGAGCTCGACGTCTGGGAGCCCGGCGAGCACAACGGCACCTTCCGCGGCAACAACCCCGCGTTCGTGACGGCCACCGCGACCCTGGAGACGTACTGGGCCGACGGTTCGGCGATGGAGAAGCAGACCCGCAAGCGCGGCGAGCAGGTCGAGCAGGCCATGATCTCCATCACCGAGGAGAACCTGGCCGACGTGAAGGAGTACCGGGGCCGCGGCCTGGTGTGGGGCATGGAGTTCCACGACAAGGACCGCGCGGGCAAGGTCGCCAAGCGCGCCTTCGAACTCGGCCTGCTCATCGAGACGTCCGGGCCGGAGAGCGAGGTCGTGAAACTGCTCCCCGCCCTGACCATCACGCCCGAGGAACTGGACGAGGGCCTGTCGACGCTGGCCCGCGCCGTCCGCGAGACCGCCTGACCGAGCAACCGGCACCACCCCATTTAGGAGGCATCGCAGCACCGTGATTGTCCGTTCGTTCAAGGAGATCGAAGGTACCGACCGGCACGTGAAGTCGGCGTCCGGCACGTGGGAGAGCAAACGCATCGTCCTCGCCAAGGAGAAGGTCGGCTTCTCCCTGCACGAGACGATCCTGTACGCGGGTACGGAGACGTCGATGTGGTATGCGAACCACATCGAGGCCGTCGTCTGCGTGGAGGGCGAGGCCGAGCTGACCGACCGCGAGACCGGGAAGTCGTACACCATCACTCCCGGCACCATGTACCTCCTGGACGGGCACGAGAAGCACACGCTGCGGATCAAGAAGGACTTCCGCTGCCTCTGCGTCTTCAATCCGCCCGTGACCGGACGGGAGGACCACGACGAGAACGGCGTCTACCCGCTGCTCACCGAGGAGGTGTGACGTTTCCATGACCGCCATCACCGACACCACCACCGGTATCCCCGACCTGTACCCCAGTCGTGGCGCCACCGAGGTGCTCACCCCGCGCCAGGACCCGGTCGTCTGGGGCGCTCCCGACGCGCCCGGTCCGGTCGCGCCGGCCGACCTGCTGTCCTTCGAGCGTGACGGCTTCCTCGCCATCGACGAGCTCATCGGGGACGACGAGGTCGCCGTCTACCGCAACGAGCTGAACCGGCTGATGAACGACCCGGACATCCGCGCCGACGAGCGGTCGATCGTCGAGCCGAAGTCCCAGGAGATCCGCTCGGTCTTCGAGGTCCACAAGATCAGCGAGGTGTTCGCCAGGCTGGTGCGGGACGAGCGGGTCGTCGGCCGGGCGCGGCAGATCCTCGGCTCTGACGTCTACGTCCACCAGTCGCGGATCAACGTCAAGCCGGGTTTCGGGGCCAGTGGCTTCTACTGGCACTCGGACTTCGAGACGTGGCACGCCGAGGACGGTCTGCCGCGGATGCGCACGGTGTCGGTCTCGATCGCGCTGACCGAGAACTACGACACCAACGGCGGACTCATGATCATGCCGGGGTCGCACAAGACGTTCCTCGGGTGCTCTGGGGCCACGCCGAAGGACAACTACAAGAAGTCGTTGCAGATGCAGGACGCGGGCACGCCGTCGGACGACGCGCTGACCCTGCTGGCCTCGCAGCACGGCATCAAGTTGTTCACGGGCAAGGCCGGTTCGGCGACCTGGTTCGACTGCAACTGCATGCACGGCTCCGGCGACAACATCACGCCGTTCCCGCGCAGCAACGTGTTCATCGTGTTCAACAGCGTGGAGAACACGGCGGTGGAACCGTTCGCGGCGCCGGTGCGGCGACCGGAGTTCATCGGTGCGCGGGACTTCACGCCGGTGCGGTGAACGACCCCCCGGCCGGGGGTCCGGGGGTTGGCCCCCGGAGAACACAGCATCGGTGCGCGGGACTTCACGCCGGTGCGGTGACCACTGGTCGCCGGTGAAGTGACCGCTGCGCGCCGGTGAAGCGACCGCTGGTCGCCGGTGAAGTGACCGGATGACACAGCTGCCGGGTGGGGCCTCCTCGTGTGGGACGGGAGGCCCCGCCCGGTTTTGTCATGCGGCCAGGACCTCCAGCAGACGGTCGACGTCCGCCGGGGTGTTGTAGAGGTGGAACGCCGCCCGCAGGTTCCCCGCCCGGTCGGACACCTGGATGCCCGCGCGGCTCAGCTCTTGCTGCCGGTGGCCGAGCCCCGGCACGGACACGATCGCCGAGCCCGGCGCGGGCACCGGCGCGTGGCCCAGCTCGGCGAGCCCGACGCGGAAGCGGTCCGCGAGGGCGACGTCGTGGGCGTGCACGACGTCGACGCCGATCTCCTCCAGCAGCTCCAGGGAGGCGCGCAGCCCGGCGTAGGTGAAGAGCGAGGGGCTGATGTCGAAGCGCCGTGCGGAGTGGGCGAGTTCCTCGACCGGGCCGTAGCAGCTCTCCCAGGGGACCTCACCGGCGACCCAGCCGGCGAGCAGCGGCGTGAGCCCGCCGAAGTCCTGCGGGGTGACGAAGAACGCGGCCCCGTGCGGCCCGAGCAGCCACTTGAAGCCCACGGCGGCCAGGAAGTCGTCGGCGTCGGCCTCCATCGGCAGCCAGCCGGCCGACTGGGAGGCGTCGACGTAGGTACGGGCGCCGTGCGCCCGGGCCGCCTCGCGCACGGCCGGCAGGTCGGCGAGCCGGCCGTCGGCGGACTGGGCGGTGCTGACCGCGACGAGCGCGGTGCCGGGGCGGACCGACTCGGCGAGCCGCTCCAGGGGAACGGCGCGCACCTTGAGGTCGCCGCGCGCGTGGAAGGGGTTCACCAGGGAGGCGAAGTCGGCCTCCGCAGTGAGGACTTCGGCGCCCGCGGGCAGCGAGGCGGCGATCAGTCCGCCGTACTCGGCGACCGAGGCGCCGGTGGCGACCCGCTCGGCCGGCACGCCGGCCAGCCGGGCGAAGGAAGCGCGGGCGGCCTCGACGTCCTCGTACAGGGGACCCAGGGGTGTGCCCTCCGCGCGCATCCGCACCGCCTGCTGTACGGCGGTGACGGTACGGGCGGGCAGGAGCCCGTTGCTCGCGGTGTTGAGGTAGGTGTGCTTCGGGGCGAACTCGGCACGGACGAGGTTCTCGAAGGTCTCCATGGAACCACTCTGCGTCCCCTGGATCTCCCCGTCCATTGCCGATTTCTGCGTGATGCCGCTAAGAAGCGCTTATAAATGCGCCCCGACCTGCGGTTTCAGCGCTGGGGCACCGCACAGCCGTCCGGGCCGCACGCGTCCGCGTCCCCGCTGTCCACCAGCTTCAGCGGCGAGCGCTCGCCGTACGCCTGGGTCAGGGCCTGGGCGAAGACCTCCGCGGGCTGGGCACCGGAGACGCCGTACTTGCGGTCGAGCACGAAGAACGGCACACCGCTCGCGCCGAGCTGCGCGGCCTCGCGCTCGTCGGCGCGTACCTCGTCGGCGTAGGCCCCGGGGTCGGCGAGCACCGCACGGACGGCCTCCGCGTCCAGCCCGGCGGACACGGCGAGCTCCACCAGCCGCTCGTCGTCGTCGAACACGGAGCGCTCCTCGGCGAAGTTCGCCCGGTACAGCAGGTCGAGCAGCTGCTCCTGGCGCCCCTGCTCCTTGGCGAAGTGGAGCAGGCGGTGCATGTCGAAGGTGCTGCCGTGGTCGCGGCCCCGGGTGCGGTAGTCCAGCCCCTCGGCGGCGGCCTGCGCGCCCAGGTTGTCCTCACCGGCCTCGGCCTGCGCCGGGCTCATCCCGTACTTCCTGGTGAGCATCGTGATCACGGGCTGGATGTCGCCCTTGGCGCGGCCCGGGTCCAGCTCGAAGGAGCGGTGCACCACCTCGACGTCGTCACGGTGCGGGAAGTCCCGCAGCGCCTTCTCGAAGCGGGCTTTGCCCACGTAGCACCAGGGGCAGGCGATGTCGCTCCAGATCTCGACGCGCATGTCTTCGGCTCTCTCCAGCTCGTACGGGGTGCGGAGGCTCCCTCCGCCGAGTTGGTGAACGTTCAAGCAGACGATTTCATTCCGCGGCCAGGGAGAGCCGCATCGTCAGATGGTGATCCCGCGGCTCGGCCGGTTCCGGCACCCACCCCTGCCGCCGGTAGAACCCCTGCGCCCGCGCGTTGTCGACATGCACGTCGAGAACGGCCATCCGCCGGCCGTCGGTCTGCCACTCCTCGACGCACGCCGCGTGCAGGGCGGTGCCGATGCCGCCGCGCCAGTGGTCGGGGTCGACGTGGAACTGGAACAGCTTCACCGTGTCCGCCGGGGCGCCCTCGGGAGTCCGGAAGGAGGCCAGGCCGACGATGCGCCCTGCCTCCACCACGCACAACACCCGCCCCTCCGGCCGCGCGAGGGCGCTCTCCCAGATGGCGAGCCAGTCGGTGCCGTCCTGTGGCAGCCCGTCGGGGTAGTACGTCGCCCGGGCACGCGCGTGCAGCGCGACGACGTCCGCCACCTCGGCGGGCAGGGCGGTACGGATCACTCTCTCCGGAGTCACTCGGTTCATGATCATGCAACGCAGGACGCCCCCGGCCGGGACGTGGTTCCCCGACAGGCCTCAGCTGCCGTCGCGCAGGTCGTTCGGCCAGTGCGGCCTGAACTCGACGTGGTCGTACGTCACCACGCAGCCCTCCCCCATCGGCGACTGGGTCATGAAGCCGATCAGGGCCGCGCCCGTCTCCTTTTCGTCGCCCAGCGTGAAGAGGCGGACGAAGGTCCACCGTTCACCGTCGCGGGAGGCGTGGAAGGCGAAGGCGCGGCCGGTGCGGCTCACCCGTAGCCAGACGGAACTGCCGTCGACGGTGAAGGAGTTGGCGTCGTCGGAGTGGCCCCGGGTGACCACCGTGCAGACGGTGGGCACGTCCGGGGAGTACTCCAGGCAGAGCTTGGCCCAGGCGCGCTCGCCGACATGGACGTAGAGCACCCCGGCGTCGAAGGCCGCGCCGAACCCGACCGTGACCCGGGCGATCAGCTGGAAGTCCCCTTCGGGCGCCCCGAGCAGCCGCGGCGCGTCGGAGGCGGGGTCCAGCCCTTCCCCGGTGGGCGGCACGAACCGGTCCTGCCGAGCCCCGGCCCACCCGGTCAGCACCCCGTCCTCGTAGGACCAATGGGCCTCGGGCCCGTAGGAGCGCAGGGGGAAAGGAAGTTCGGGAAGTTCGAGATCCATTCGGCCAAGTCTTTCAGGTCCGGCCTCCAGAGGCGCGGGACGGTGTCAATGTGCGGCTCCGCCGCGTGGGCGCGACAAGCCACAAAGAACCGGCAGCCCGCAACTCACCGCACCCCTACGGCGCTACCGCTCCAAACGCCCGTTGAACCGACGAGGCAGCCCCAACGGGTTCTCGTCCCGCAGCTCCGCCGGCAGCAACGCCTCCGGCGCGTTCTGATACACCACCGGCCGCAACCACCGCTCGATCGCCGTCCCGCCCACCGACGTGGACGTGGACGTCGTGGCCGGGTACGGCCCGCCGTGATGCTGAGCCGGCGCGACGGCGACCCCCGTCGGCCAGCCGTTCACCAGCACGCGCCCGGCCAGCGGCGTCAGCTCCTGGAGAAGCTCCGCGCCCCGGCCCTGGCCGGCGGCCTCCTCCTCGGACAGCTGCACCGTCGCCGTGAGGTTGCCCGGCAGACGCGACAGCACGGCCTTCACCTCGGCCTCGTCCTCGTAGCGGGCCACCACGGTGACCGGCCCGAAGCACTCCTCCAGGAGCAGGTCGTGCTCCCCCTCCTGCGCCAGCCTGCTCGCCGGAACCGTGAGGAACCCGGCGCTGACGGTGTGCTCGCCGCCCGCACCCGGGGTGACCGGGGAGTCGACGTCGGGCAGCTCGGCCCGCTCGGCGACGCCGGCGACGAAGTTGTCGCGCATGCGGTGGTCGAGCAGGACCCCGGCGTCGGTGTCGCTGACCGCGTCGGTCAGCGACTTCAGCAGGGCGTCACCGGCGGCGCCGGCCGGCGCCAGGACGAGGCCCGGCTTCACGCAGAACTGGCCGACGCCCAGCGTCATCGACCCGGCGAGGCCCGCGCCGATCGTCTCGGCGCGCTCGGCGGCCGCGGCCTCGGTGACCACGACCGGGTTCAGCGAGCCCAGTTCGCCGTGGAAGGGGATCGGGACCGGGCGGGCGGCGGCCGCGTCGAAGAGGGCCCGGCCACCGCGCACCGACCCGGTGAAGCCGGCCGCCGAGACCAGCGGGTGCTTGATCAGCTCGACGCCCGCCTCGAAGCCGTGCACCAGCCCGACGACGCCCTCGGGGATGTCGTGCCGGGCGGCGGCGCGGCGCAGCACCTTCGCGACGTACTCGGACAGGGCCGGGTGGTCCGGGTGCGCCTTGACGACGACCGGGCAGCCGGCCGCGAGGGCGCTCGCGGTGTCGCCGCCGGCGACCGAGAAGGCGAACGGGAAGTTCGACGCCGAGTAGACGGCGACGACGCCCAGGGGCACCTTGTAGCGGCGCAGGTCCGGGATCGGCGGGGTCGCGGTGTCGTCGGGGTGGTTGATGACGACGTCGAGGAAGGCGCCTTCGTCGACGATGTCGGCGAAGGCCCGCAGCTGGTAGCAGGTGCGGGTGAGCTCACCGGTCAGCCGGACCGGGCCGAGCGCGGTCTCGGCGTCGGCGGTCTCGACGAGACCGTCCTTGGCCGCCTGAAGCTCCTCGGCGGCGCTGCGCAGGAAGGCCGCGCGCACGGTACGGTCCGCGAGTGAGCCGCGCGCCTCGTGCGCGGCGCGGACGGCGGCGTCGACCTCCTGGGCTGTGGCCTCCACCGCAACCTGTTCACGCTGCTTCCCGGTTCGGGGGTCGACACTCCAGACTGGTGCTGCTGCCACCGCGGGTCCCTCCACACATGTAATGCCGCAGTACTGGGTCATCCACCAGGGGCGTTCGATATACTGAACGCTGTCTCTGATGATGAATATGCTGTGGAGACTATTTCCCGTCGAACGAAGGGGTCAAGGGCGATGTCGGCTGGCGAGACGGGCGGCGGGGCGCAGGTCAAGTCCGCGGTACGAACGGTTGAACTGCTCGAATACTTCGCCGGGCGTCCCGGTATGCACTCGCTCGCGGCGGTCCAGGAGGCCGTCGGCTACCCCAAGTCCAGTCTCTACATGCTGCTCCGCACGCTCGTCGAGCTGGGCTGGGTGGAGACCGACGCGACGGGCACGCGGTACGGCATCGGCGTGCGGGCCCTGCTGGTCGGCACCTCCTACATCGACGGCGACGAGGTCGTGGCGGCGGCCCGCCCGACCCTGGACCGGCTCTCGGACGACACCACCGAGACGATCCACCTCGCCCGCCTCGACGGCACGAACGTCGTCTACCTCGCCACCCGCCAGTCGCAGCACTACCTGCGTCCCTTCACCCGGGTCGGCCGCCGGCTGCCCGCGCACTCCACGTCCCTCGGCAAGGCGCTGCTGAGCACCTACTCCGACGAGCAGGTCCGCAAGATGCTCCCGGAGACGCTGCCCGCGCTGACCGAGAACACGATCACCGACCGCGAGAAGCTCATCGAGGAGCTGCACCAGGTCCGGGAGCAGGGCTTCGCCGTGGACCGCGAGGAGAACACGCTGGGGCTGCGCTGCTTCGGGGTGGCCATTCCGTACCGCACGCCGGCGCGGGACGCCATCAGCTGCTCGGTGCCGGTGGCCCGGCTGACCCCGGCGCACGAACAGCTCGTGAAGGACGCGCTGTTCGACGCGCGGGACCGGCTGACACTGGCCACCCGTAGGCTCTGAGACATGAATGTCGAGCTGCGCCAGGTCCACGACAGCGATCTGCCGGTCTTCTACCGGCAGATGAACGACCCGGAGGCTCTCCATATGGCGGCCTTCACCCCCGAGGAACCGGCCGACCGGGACGCCTTCGACGCCCACTGGGCCAAGATCCGGTCCTCCGACGCCGTGGTCCGCACGGTGCTGGCGGACGGCGACGTGGTCGGCAGCGCGGCGGTGTACGGCGTGCCGGGCGAACGCGAGGTGACGTACTGGGTCGACCGCGCGTACTGGGGCAAGGGCATCGCCACGGCGGCGCTGCGGGCGCTGGTCACGGAGGTCCCCGAGCGCCCCCTGTACGCCCGGGCGGCATCGGACAACGCGGGCTCGCTGCGCGTACTGGAGAAGTGCGGTTTCCGTACCGTCGCCACGGCCAGCGGGTACGCCAGCGCGCGGGGTGCCGAGATCGAGGAGACGGTCCTGCTCCTGGAGGGCTGAGCGGCGGCGCCCGCCTCTCCCCCGTCCGGCGGAGGCGGATCGTCGTCGTGCAGGAGGTGCCGCCGGCCTGCCTCGCGGGAGCCTGAGTGCATGACGCAGTCACTCGCTCCCGCAACCGTCACCGCCGTCCGTCTCAGCGGGCCCCGGCGGATCCTCCGTGCCGTCGCCGTCCTCTCCTGCGTGCCGTACCTCGGGCTCAAGGCCGCCTGGATCGCCGGGAGCCACGTCGGGATCCCCGAGGGGAGCGGCCTGCTCGACGACCGGGTGGGCATGGCCGTGATCAACGGACTGTCCGTGCTGGTGGACAGCGCGGTGATCGTGCTGGCGCTGGTGCTGACCCGGCCGTGGGGGCTGCGGGTGCCCGCGTGGCTGCTGGCGTTTCCCATGTGGATCGCCACCGGGCTGCTCGCGCCGATCATGGCGGGGTTCCCGGCGCAACTGGTCGTGAGGGCGTTCGGAGGCGGTTCCGTATCGGACCAGGCCCAGGAGCCCTTCCTCCACGAGTGGGTGTTCACCGTCGTGTACTCGGGGTTCATCCTCCAAGGGCTAGCCCTCGGCGGCCTCTTCGTGCTCTACGCCCGCGACCGCTGGGGGCATCTGTGGCGGGGCCGGGTCTGGGAACTGCCCGCTGGTGTCGTCGGGCCGGCGCACCGGGCCCTCGCCGCCGTGGCCGCCGTGCTCGCCCTGCTGCCCCTCACCCTCCACGTGCTCTGGGCCTGCGGTGTCACCGCCGGACTCAGCGAGGGCCGGGCGGCGGACCGGGGCGGTGACTTCCACGTCCTGGAAGCCGTCTACGCGGTGTTCCTCGTCGCGGCCGTCTCCGGCGGCTTCCTGCTGGCCTTCCGGCGCGGCCGGGCGCTGCCCGTGGCGGTGCCGCTCGGCCTGGCCTGGGTCGGTTCGGGCGCCGTGGCCTGCTGGGGCGGCTGGCTGACGCTCGCCTCCCTCGGCGGCGTGGAGGACATCGCCGACCGCCCCACGCCGCTGATGAACCTCGCCTACGCTGGGCAGATGCTCGTCGGATTCCTCGTCGCCGCCATCGGCGTCTACTACTTCGCCGAGCGCTCGGCCCGGGCCGCACGGCGGGCCGCGTGAGACAGGCCGCCCGGTCCCTGTTCGGCCGGCGGGCCCGGCTGCGCTGGGTGCATCTGATCCTCGGCGGCGCGCTCGCCATGCCGTACGTCCTGGTCGGCTCGGTGATCATCGGTCCGGCCACCGGCGGCACGAACGTCTTCGGGTCCTTTCCGCTCCAGCTCGCCTCCTTCGGCGTGGGGCTGCCGCTCGCCGCCGTCACGTCCGTGTTCCCGCTGACCCGGCCGCTGGAGGCCGCCGCCGCGCGCTGGCTGTGCGGTGTCGACGCGGACCGGCTCGCCTTCGGACCGGCCCGGACGCGGGGCGAGAAGGGCCGTACGGCGGGCTGGTTCACGCTGCATCTCGGGTTCGGCGGGATCATCGCCGGGATGTCGCTGGCCGTGCCGCCGTTCGCCACCGTGCTGATCCTGCTGCCGGTCTTCGCCGGACTCGGCGGCACCCGGCTCGGGCTGCCCGAAGTCTTCCACCACGCCTGGGCCTTGGCGCTCGCGCCGGTCGCTGGCGCGGCGATGCTCGTGGCCCTCGCCGGCTGCGCCGCCGGCAGCGGTGCGCTGCTGGCCCGCTGGGCGCCCGCGCTGCTCGGCCCGTCTCCCGAGGGACGGCTCGCGGCCGCCGAGGCACGCGCCGCCGACCTGGCCGTCCGCAACCGGCTGGCGCGGGAGCTGCACGACTCCGTCGGCCACGCGCTGAGCGCCGTCACCCTCCAGGCGAGCGCGGCGCGCCGCGTCCTCGACTCCGACCCGGAGTTCGTCCGTGAGGCCCTCGCCGCGATCGAGGACACGACCCGGCGTACCGTCGGCGAACTCGACGCCGTACTGGGCGTGTTGCGCGAGGGCGGCGCCCCCGGCACGGCCCCGGCGCCGACCCTCGCGGCCGACCTCGACGGTCTGCTGCGCCGCACCCGGGCGGGCGGACAGCGCGTGACGGCCACGGTCGACGCCGACCCGGAGACCCTGCCCCCTCTGCTGTCCCGCGAGGGCTTCCGGATCGTGCAGGAGGGGCTGAGCAACGCCCTCAAGCACGCGGGCGACCGGGCCGCCGTGGACGTCCGGATCGCGGTGGCGGACGGGTGGCTGGAGATCACCGTGGAGAATCCGGTGACCGGCCCAGCGACGGTCACCGGACCAGCGACGGTCACCGGCCCCGCGTCCTCCCGCCCCGGCGGCGGCCACGGGCTGCGCGGCATCGCGGACCGGGTCAGGCTGCTCGGCGGGACCATGACGGCCGGACCGGCCGCCGGATCGCGCGGACCGGCCGGAGAGACCTGGCGGCTGCACGTACGTCTGCCGATGAAAGGAACCGCATGACCCGCCCGACGCCGATCCGTGTCGTCCTCGCCGACGACGAGCGCATGGTCCGCACCGCGCTGCGCGCCATCCTCTCCGCCGAGCCGGACCTGGAGGTGGTGGGCGAGGCGGCCACCGGTGCAGAGGCCGTGTCGGTCGTGCGGGACCTGCGGCCGGACGTCGTCCTCATGGACGTCCGCATGCCGGAGATCGACGGCATCCGCGCCACCGAGCAGATCCTCGCCACCCTGGACGAGCCGCCCCGGATCGTCGTCGTGACGACCTTCGAGAACGACTCGTACGTGTACGACGCGCTGCGCGCCGGAGCCGCCGGGTTCCTGCTGAAGCGGTCGGACGCCGACGCGCTCGTGCAGGCGGTCCGGCTGGTGGCGCGCAGCGACAGCCTGCTGTTCCCGGCGGCCGTCCGCACCCTCGCGACCGAGCACGCACGCGCGCACCCGGCGCCGCCCGCGTGGGTGGCGAAGCTGACGGGGCGCGAGCGGGAAGTGCTGCGGCACATGGCGGAGGGGCTGACCAACGCGGAGATCGCCCGCCGGATGGAGGTCGGCCCCGCCACGGTGAAGTCGCACGTGGCGGCGGTGCTGGCCAAGACGGGCACCCGGGACCGTACGCAGGCGGTCATCGCGGCCTACGAGGCAGGGTTCCTGAACGTCGGATGAGAAACAGGACGGGCGGGAACGATCCGCCCGGCATTGCTCGTCCTCAGTTCGGGATGAACAAGACGATCAGGCGCGCATCGGTCTTCGCGCTGCTGCTGGTGTTCGCTCTGCTGGTCAGGGCGACCTGGGTGCAGTTCTACGAGGGCCAGGCGCTCGCAGACGACAAGGACAACCGGCGGAACGCGATCGAGACGTACTCGGCGCCGCTCGGGAACATCATCGTGGGCGGCCGGTCGGTCACCGGCTCGGCCCCGACGACGACCGGCGACCTCAAGTACAAGCGCACATACAGGGACGGCGAGCTGTACGCGGCGGTGACGGGCTACGCGTCGCAGGCGTACGCGCCGACCCAACTGGAGGGCATCTACACCGACCTGCTCAACGGCACGGACAGCCGGCTGAAGTCCGTGATGGACACCGTCACCAACCAGCGGGCCGACCCGGGCAACGTGGTCACGACGATCGACCCGGACGTGCAGAAGGCGGCGTTCGACGCGCTCGGCGACAAGAAGGGCGGGGCCGTCGCCATCGACCCGAAGACCGGGAAGATCCTCGCGGTCGTGTCGTCCCCGTCGTACGACCCCTCGTCGCTGACCGACGCCAACACCGGCGGTACGGCCTGGAAGAAGCTCACGGCGGACCCGGAGAAGCCGCTGGTCAACCGTGCGTTGCGGCAGCCGCTGCCGCCGGGTTCGACATTCAAGCTGGTGGTGGCGGCGGCCGCGCTGGAGGACGGCCTGTACGCGTCGGTGGACGACCCGACCGACAGCCCCGACCCGTACACGCTGCCGGGCACCACGCGGGAGCTGACGAACGAGAACCCGAACGCGCCCTGCACGAACGCCACCATCCGTACGGCGTTGGAGTACTCGTGCAACAACGTCTTCGCGAAGATGGCCGTCCAGCTGGGCCAGGACAAGGTGAAGTCGATGGCCGAGAAGTTCGGCTTCAACGACGACAAGCTGGACGTGCCGGTGCGGGCCTACACGAGCGTGTACCCGTCCGGCATGTACCCGTCGCAGACGGCGCTGACGGGCATCGGCCAGTTCGACGTCACCGCGACGCCGCTCCAGATGGCCATGGTGTCGGCGGCCATAGCCAACGGCGGCAAGCTGGTTTCGCCGCATATGGTTGCGCAGATCACCAACAGCGGTGGTGATGTGCTGCAGGACTACGACGACGAGGCGGGCTCGAAGGAGATCGTCAGCTCCTCGACCGCCGAGCAGTTGCAGTCGGCGATGCAGACGGTCGTGGACCAGGGTACGGGCACGAACGCCCAGGTCCCGGGCGCGACCGTGGGCGGCAAGACGGGTACGGCCCAGCACGGCGAGAACAACAGCCAGGTGCCGTACGCCTGGTTCACCTCGTACGGGAAGTCCGACTCGTCGGGCAAGGAGGTCGCCGTGGCGGTCGTCGTGGAGCAGTCGAACGCGGCCCGCTCGGAGGTCAGCGGCAACGGCCTGGCGGCGCCGGTCGCCAAGGCGATGATGGAAGCGGCGCTCAAGGAATGAACCTCAGCTGCCGATAAGCCGTCTGTAGAGACGAGACGGGCCGCCCCCCTCCCCCCGGGGGCGGCCCGTCATCGTTACTTCGCTCCCAGCAGCTGCTCGATCGGGTCGATCGCGAAGTACACGAGGAACAGCGCCGAGGTACCCCACAGCAGCCAGTGGACCTCCTTGGCCTTGCCGAGCACGGTCTTGATGACGACGTAGGCGAGGAAGCCGGCGCCGATGCCGTTGGTGATGGAGTAGGTGAACGGCATCACGGCGATGGTGAGGAACGCGGGGATGGCGATGTCGTAGCGGTCCCAGTCGATGTGCTTGACCTGGGTCATCATCAGGAAACCGACGGCGACCAGGGCGGGGGCTGCCGCCTGGAGCGGGACGATGGTGAGCAACGGGGTCAGGAACAGCGCGAGGCCGAACAGTGAGCCGGTGACCAGGTTGGAGAAGCCGGTGCGCGAGCCCTCGCCGACGCCGGCCGCGGACTCGATGTAGGAGGTCGCCGAGGAGGCCGAGGCAGCGCCGCCCGCGACCGCCGCGGCGCCGTCGATCAGCAGCACCCGGCCGAGGTTCGGGACCTTGCCCTCCTCGTCGAGCAGGCCCGCCTCGGCGCTGATGCCGACGACCGTGCCCATGGTGTCGAAGAAGTCCGACAGGATCAGGGTGAAGATCAGCAGCACGACGGTGATGACCCCGACGCCGGGGGCGCTGAAGGCACCGAACAGGTCGAAGTCGCCGATGAGTCCGAAGTCGGGAGCGTCGACGAGCTTGCCGGGCCAGGACGGTGTGGTCAGGCCCCAGCTCTTGATGTCGGCTATGGAGTTGATCACTATCGCCAGCGCCGTCATGGTGACGATGCTGATCAGGATGGCGCCCTTGACCTTGCGGGCGAGCAGGCCGATCGTCAGCAGAACGCCGAGGCAGAAGACCAGCATCGGCCACCCGGCGAGCGTTCCGGTGCCGCCCAGCTGAACCGGCACGGTGGTGTTCGCGGCGTCCGGGATGCGGCTGACGAACCCGGCGTCGACGAAGCCGATGAAGGCGATGAACAGGCCGATACCGACGCTGATCGCCTGCTTGAGCGGCTGGGGTATGGCGTGCATGACGGCCTCGCGCAGGCCGGTCACCACCAGCACGCAGATCAGCAGGCCTTCGAGGACGATCAGGCCCATCGCGTCGTCCCAGCTCATCAGCGGGGCGATCTGGAAGGCGACCACGGCGTTCAGGCCGAGTCCGGCGGCGAGCGCGAGGGGCAGATTGCCGCCCACGCCCATGATGATCGTCATGACCGCGGCCACCAGGGCGGTGGCGGTGGTGAGCTGGACGGCGTCCAGCTGGTGCCCGAACTTGTCCTTCGCGCTGCCCAGGATGATGGGATTCAGGACAAGGATGTAGGCCATCGTGAAGAACGTGGCGAAGCCGCCGCGTATCTCACGGCCGAAGGTGGATCCCCGCTCGGAGATCTTGAAGAACCGGTCGACGCTGTTCACCGCCGGTGGTGCGGCGTCGGGCCGGTCGGCCACCTTCTGGGATTCGGACATGACGGGTGCTCCTCGGTGCCTGGGTGATCGGGGTGCGGATGCTGGCTGGATTGTTCCCGCGTTGAACCACATTCAGGTTTTCTTCGTGTTACGGAATCAGAGTCCGGCCTGCCATACGCCGTTCGAAGCTCCGTACGAACCATCCTGAGAACGCTGCTACGCTTCCCGATCTCGTCCGGACCTCCCCCGGATGATCACATGTCATCTACATGACACGCATAGGCACCCCGGCCCGGAGTGCCCGAAGCCGCTGCGAGGAGAGGTCGCCCGTGGGCACAGTCGTCGACGACGCCGCCTCCGTGGAGTTCCACGCCTTCTTCGAGCGTCACTACGCCGAACTGTCCCGTCTGGCCTACCTGCTGACGGGCGAGTCGGACACCGCCGACGACCTGGCGGCGGACGCGTTGCTGGCGCTGTGGCACCGCTGGGACCGGGTGCGCTCCGCCGACCATCCGGCTGCGTACGCGCGCGGTGTGGTCGCCAATCTGGCCCGGACCCGGATCCGCAGCGCCGTGCGGGAGCGGCGGCGCATCGCCCTGTTCTGGTCGCAGCGCGAGGAGAACACCGAGAACCCGGACGTCGCGGGCGTGGTCGACGTCCAGAAGGCGTTGCGCAGGCTGCCGTTCCGCAAGCGGGCCTGTGTGGTGCTGCGGCACGCGTTCGACCTCTCGGAGAAGGACACCGCGCTCGCGCTCGGCGTCTCGGTGGGTACGGTGAAGAGCCAGACCTCCAAGGGAATGGCCGAACTCCAGCGGTTGCTGGGCACACAGGGAGTACCGCAGCGGATGCACGCGGCGGTGGGCACTCCCCGTTGCCCGCCGGTCGTGGAAAGCTTGCGGGCGCGCACCGGTGAGGGCGGAGGAAGGGACCGATGACGATGCGGCGGGACGTGCACGAGGAGCTGCGCGCCCGGCTGCACGAGGCGGCCGGGACGCACCAGCCCGACCGGGAGCAGATCCTGGCCCGGGTCGAGCGCGGTATGGCCGGTCCGGCCGGTTCCGGCCACCGGGTGACGCGTCCGCCGGTGTTCGGGTGGATGCGGGTGGCCGGTGCGACGGCCGCGGTGGCGGGTGTGCTGGCGGTGGGCGGTTACGCGGTCGCGTCCGCGGTGAAGGAGGAGACCGCCCCGCAGCAGCAGGGCGTGGCGACGACGCCCACGCCCACGCCGTCGCCGGAGGCGACGAGCCGGGCCCCCGCGCCGCCGGTGGATCCCACGCCGTCCGCCCCGCCGGAGCGCCGCGAGTCCGCTCCGCCGCCCTCACGGACGCCGAGTACCTCCGTCACGGGGCGGCCGCCCGCCGCCACGGAGGACGGGCCGCTGTGGTCGGACGGCTCGGTCGACCCGCACAGCAACGACTTCTGGGCGCAGAGCAACATCACGGTCAAGACGCGCGAGGAACTGACCGCGCTGACCGTGCGGTTGAGCGTCGCCCAGACCGGCGGGGTGTCCGACGCGGGAGCGTGGCGGTCGCTGCCCGAGCAGGACTTCACGCTCACGGTCGGCGAGCGGGACGGCTTCCTCGTCTACACCTGGACCCTGAAGGAGGGCCGCAAGGTCCCGGCGGGCGAGTGGGTGTTCGCGGGCCAGTTCGACCACGAGCGCGGCGGCCGTGACGCCGGCGCCGACCGCTACACGGTGACGGCCGCCGCCGGTGCGGAGCGGCTGTCCGTGGGCGGCGGTTTCGCGGCCGTGGACGACACCGACGACGACTCGTGAAAAATTTCTGAAGGCAACGGCAACCCTTCCCTCACCGGTGGCGACCACCAGGCGCAAGAGTCACCACCCATTGAGGAATCGGTACATGACTGCACCAGCAGAACAGCGCGTCCGCCATCGTCGCCGGGTCACCAAGCGGCGGGCCATGATCGCCGGGTTATCGGCGTTCGGCATCACGGGAGCGGCGATCGTCACCACGTCGATGCTGTCCACCGCGGGCGCCGCGTCCTCCTGGCCCACGGACAAGGGCAAGACGCCCGTGTCGGAGACCATCCCGGTCTCCGGTGTCCGCGACGGCGGGATGAAGATGTTCTACGGCTCCGGCGCGCTCGGCGGCGACAGCCAGGACGAGGGCCAGGCCCCCCTCTTCGAGCTGGCCGACGGCGCGACCCTCAAGAACGTCATCATCGGCACCCCGGCCGCGGACGGCGTGCACTGCAAGGGCAGTTGCACGCTCCAGAACGTGTGGTGGATGGACGTCGGCGAGGACGCGGCCAGCTTCAAGGGCAAGTCGTCGTCGGCCGTGTACAAGGTGATCGGCGGCGGCGCGAAGAACGCCGACGACAAGGTGCTCCAGTTCAACGGCGCCGGCACGCTGAACGTCTCGGGCTTCCAGGTGCAGAACGCCGGAAAGCTGGTGCGCTCCTGCGGCAACTGCAAGACGCAGTACAAGCGCACGGTCGTGCTGAACGACATCGACGTCACGGCGCCCATGAACTCGATCGTCGGCGTGAACGCCAACTACGGCGACACGGCCACGCTGTCGAAGATCCGCATCCACGGCGACAGCAAGAAGAAGATCAAGACGTGTGTGCGCTTCGAGGGCAACAACACGGGCAAGGAGCCCAAGGAGCTGACCCCGCCCGGGCCGGACGGCAAGACCTGCAAGTTCAAGGCCTCGGACATCAGCTACCAGTGATGCCGCAGCACGTGTGAGCTCCGGCCGGCCCGAATCCCCCTCGGGCCGGCCGGATGCCGGATGTCCGGGCCCCCAGTCGGACTTCCCGGCACCCCGACCCTCCGGAGCCCCCCTCCGGACGGTCGAACAGCCCTGGCCGAGCCCCCCTCGGCCAGACGGCAGGACGCCCCCGCCGGTTCACACCGGCGGGGGCGTCGCCATGCGGCGAGAGCCTCTAGTCCATCGTCGAGCCGACGGTCGTCGAGCCGGTGGTCAGGAATGTCGTCGCGGGGAGGGATCCGTCCGCCCGGCGCGCTCCGTACGCGCTGGTCGCGTCCGTCGACCTGAAGGGCGGGGCGGCGACGCCGCCGTCCCAGTCGTTGCCTGCGGAGACGGCCGAGGTGCCCAGCTCGGCGGGCCCGCCCTCGTCGCTCGCGGCGAGGTTCCTGCCGAGGCGGGCCTTGCCGGTGGCGAAGTGGAAACCGTTGTGGGCGTTGGCGTACGTGGTGTTGCGGTTCATGGCGATGGCGCCGGTGTTGGAGCTCTCGGTGAAGCCGTGCAGCGTGTTGCCCCAGGCGGCGTTGTTGTCGACGACATGGGCGACGGACGCTCCGCCGCCGCCCAGTTCGAAGCCGTTGCCGTTGCCCTCGAAGGCCGGGTCGTTCCAGCGGTTCTCGCCGTTGCCGAAGGCCCAGGAGTGCTCGATGGTGACCGGTGAGGAGAACTGCCAGAGGTCGAGGCCGTCGTCGGAGTTGTCGTACAGCCGGGCACCGGTGATCCTGTTGCCCGTCCCTGAGCCGAACTTGACGGCGATGCCGTCGGCGTTCCGGCCGTGGCCGGCCGGGTCGTAGTTGCCGTGGCTGTCCAGGTTCTGCACGAGGTTGCCGGTCGTGCCGTCGCCGCGCAGGGTGAAGCCGGAGTCGCCGTTGTCCGCGGTGACGAGGTTCCTGAAGACGCCTCCGACGGAGGACGTCGCGACGAAGCCCTGGGCGGGTGAGTTGACGAAGGCGAGGTTCTCGACGGTCCAGTGGTCGCCGTGGACGGCGGCCAGCCAGGAGCCGGCGGGCAGTTTCGAACCGTCGATCCGGACCTTCTCGCCGCCGTGCGCCCGCAGGGTGATGCGTGCCGAACTGGTGCCGCTGGCCGTGGACTTGAGGGTGGCGTCCGGATAATAGGTGCCGCCGCGGACCTGGATGGTGGTCCCCGCGGTGGCGTTCTTCACGGCCGCTTCGAGCTGGGCCGCGGTGGAGACGGTGACCGTCGACGAGGCGGCCTGCGCGCCGCCTCCCGAGAGCCCGAGGTAGACGCCGCCCGCCCCCGAGGCGCAGACCACCGCGGCGGCGACGGCGAGCGTACGGGTCCTGCGGTGGCGTCCTGCGCTGAGCAGCACGAAGCGGTCCTTTCCTGGGGAACGGGAACGGAAACGGTCGGAGGGGCCCGCTCCGTCCCGTTTCCGACCAGCAGTCGCCGCCGCGCCGCGAAAGGGTTGCCGCCGTCACGTGCACCGGCGTGCCCGAGCTTGCGAAAGTTTCGGAACCACCCGCCTCATGCACACCCGTTGACGCCCTGTCCCCGTCCGGTGAAACTCCGATGGCCGCTACCCAACAGAATCCCCCAGACTCCGACAGGAAGTGTCATGCGCCCCCGCACGCTCCTGCTCCCGTTCCTGGCCCTGACCGGCCTCCTCCTGACCCTTCTCACGGCGCCACCCGGCGCCGCGGACTCCGGAGCACCACCCGTGAAGCACTCCAAGTACGCCGGCTATCTCTTCGCCTACTTCACGGGCGAGGGCACCGCCGACGGCGAGCAGATCCGTTACGCCCTCAGCCGGGGCAACGACGCGCTGCACTGGCGTGAGCTGAACGCCGGCAAGCCGGTCCTGACGTCGACGATCGGCGAGAAGGGCCTGCGCGACCCGTTCGTGATCCGCTCCCCCGAGGGCGACAAGTTCTTCCTGATCGCCACCGACCTGCGGATGTACAAGAACTCCAGCGGCAGCTGGGACCAGGTGCAGCGGCACGGCAGCAAGTCGATCATGGTCTGGGAGTCCACCGACCTGGTCAACTGGACCGACCAGCGTTTGGTGAAGGTCTCCCCGGACAACGCGGGCAACACCTGGGCCCCGGAGGCCTACTGGGACGACGAGCTCGGTGAGTACGTCGTCTTCTGGGCGTCGAAGCTGTACGCCGACGACGACCCGGAGCACAAGGGCAACACGTACAACAAGATGATGTACGCGACGACCAAGGACTTCCGCACCTTCAGCGAGCCGAAGATCTGGAACGACCCCGGCTACTCGGTGATCGACTCCACGGTCGTGAAGTACAAGGACGAGTACTACCGCTACACCAAGGACGAGCGGGACCCCAGCTCCTCCAGCCCCTGCTCCAAGTTCATCACCGGTGAGAAGTCGACGTCCCTGACCTCGACGAAGTACGAGTTCGTGGCCGACTGCATCGGCAAGGGCGCGATGGACCGCGGTGAGGGCCCGACGGTGTTCAAGTCGAACACCGAGAAGAAGTGGTACCTGTTCAGCGACGAGTACGGCGGCCGGGGCTACATCCCGTTCGAGACCACCGACCTCGCCTCGGGCAAGTGGACCCCGTCCACGAACTACCAGCTCCCGGCGAGCCCCCGGCACGGCACGGTGCTCCCGGTGACACAGAAGGAGTACGACCGGCTGCTGGCGGCCTACCCGGCCACGCCCACCTCGGTCGTGGACGCGACGGCCAAGCACCAGAAGGGCTACTCGATCGTCACGGACAGCGCGTCCAAGGTCGTGCTGCCGATGGAGCCGGATGCCGATCTGCGCGGCCTCGCCCCGAAGCTGTGGGTCGGTGAGGGCGCCGTGCTGAGCCCGAAGTCCGGCACGCGCCGCGACTTCCGCAAGCCGCAGAAGTACACCGTGACGGCGGCCGACGGCACCAAGCGCACCTGGACGGTCGAGGCGGTCCGTACCCGCAGCCCGCTCCTGCCCGGCCTCAACGCCGACCCGGACGTGCAGTACTTGAACGGCAGGTACTGGATCTACCCGACGACGGACGGCTTCCCCGGCTGGAGCGGCACCAAGTTCAAGGCGTACTCGTCGAAGGACCTGGTCAACTGGAAGGACCACGGCGTCATCCTCGACCTCGGGCCGGACGTGACCTGGGCCGACAAGAACGCCTGGGCGCCCGCGATCGCCGAGCGCGACGGCAAGTACTACTTCTACTTCTGCGCCGAGCAGCAGATCGGCGTGGCGGTGGCCGACTCCCCCGCCGGCCCCTTCAAGGACGCGCTCGGCAAGCCGCTGGTCGCCAAGGGCGGGGCGCTCAAGGGCCAGATGATCGACCCGTCGGTCTTCACGGACGACGACGGCCAGGCGTACCTGTACTGGGGCAACGGACGCGGGTACGTCGTGCCGCTGGGCGACGACATGGTGTCCTTCGACGCGTCGAAGGTGCAGGACATCACCCCGGACAACTTCCGCGAGGGCTCCTTCGTGATCAAGCGCAAGGGCACGTACTACTTCATGTGGTCGGAGGACGACACCCGCAGCGAGAACTACCACGTGGCGTACGCGACGGGACCGTCCCCGCTCGGCCCGTGGACCAAGCGCGGGACGATCCTCGAGAAGCGGCCCGAGTACGGCATCCTCGGCACGGGTCACCACTCGGTGGTGAACACCCCGGGCACCGACGACTGGTACATGGTCTACCACCGCTTCGCCCTCAACGGCCCCG
This sequence comes from Streptomyces coeruleofuscus, assembly GCF_039532725.1. Taxonomy (NCBI): domain Bacteria; kingdom Bacillati; phylum Actinomycetota; class Actinomycetes; order Kitasatosporales; family Streptomycetaceae; genus Streptomyces; species Streptomyces coeruleofuscus. Next base: position 380,073 of record NZ_BAAASE010000007.1, on the reverse strand, counting down.
GCAGGCCCGGCGGCGACGGCATGCACCGGGAGACCACCATCGACCGCATGGAGTTCGCGGCCGACGGCGGCATCAAGCCGGTGGTGCCGACGCTGGAGGGCATCAAGCCGGTACGGCGATGAGCCTCACAGGACGTCGTCGAGCCAGTTGAAGACCTCGTCCTGCATCTCGTGGGTGAAGACGTGGCCGAGCTCCGGCCACGTCTTCGTCCGTATCCGGTCCTCGGCGTGGCGTGACCGCCAGACGGCACGCAGCTTGTCGTACGCGACCCGTACGCCCTCGGCCGGGAACAGCGTGTCGAGCCCGCCGCTGAGGAACAGCATCGGCCGGGGTGCGGCGATGCTCGCCACGTCGGGGATGTCGAGGTGCCGGGCGAGCCCCGGGTGGAGCATGTAGTACGCCGACTGCCCGCGCAGCGTGTTGTTGCCGGGCACCATCATCTCCTTCAGGCCGGTCATCCAGCAGACGCTCGCGGCGGCGGCGACGTGGTCGCTGAGGGCGGCGGTCTGCCAGGCGCGGTAGGCGCCCATCGAGAAGCCGACGGCCGCGACCCGCCGGGCGTCCACGTGGTCCAGTCCGGCCAGGAAGGCGGCGGCCCGCTGGTCCTCCCGGGCCATGAGCCCGGCGAGCGAGGAGCCTAGGTTGTAGAAATTGGAGGCGAGGGCCTGCTGCTGCTCGTAGGCGAGAGGCCCGCGATCGCCCCAGCCGAGCGCGTCCAGGCACAGCACCACATAGCCGCGCCGCGCCAGTTCGTCCCCGACGAACCGCCCGCTGAAGTACTTGTCCGCCCAGGCCCGGGCGGAGGCGAGCCGCGTGTCGTCGTACCAGGGCCGGACGAGCTTCTCCTTCCCGATGTCGAACCTGGCGCCATGGTCGTGCAGGAGGAGCACGGCGGGGAAGGGTCCCTTGCCGTGCGGGGTGAGAAGGGCGCCGCGTACCCGTTCGTAGCGGGTGAGGGAGACGGTGACCAACTGCCGCGTATATCCCTCGCCCTGGGCACGACCACCGGTCTCCGGTGTGTACGGCGTCCCGTCCTGCCGTTCGACGAGCAGGTGCTCCTCGACCATGGCCCGGGCGGCACGCCGCCAGGCGCGGAAGTCGCGGACCGGGGATCGCCCCCAGGCGAGCGGGAAGGTCAGGGCGTCCTTCAGTGCCGGGTGGAAGTCGGGCAGCGGGCCGTCCACGACCGCCGCCTCCGCCCCGCTCACCGCTCCCCCGGCCAGCAGGGCCGTGCTCGCCCCGACCACGAACGTCCGCCGGCCGAGCGGCTCATGGGTACCCATACGACCTCCCTGTTCCGGAGTGCCGCAGCACGTGACGCTCGACCGCCGACGGGGACGTCAGGGCGCGGTAGTCGTACACGTCGGCGGGATCCCAGCCGACGTCGCTCCCGAGGCCGAGACCGCTCGCCACGGCGTCGAGCCGGGCGGGCCGGCCGTTGAACCAGGAGCCGGTGTCGCGGAACCGTTCGCCCCCGTAGTCCGCGACGGCGAGCGACGGCCGGCCCCCGGGGTACCGGAAGACGTTGCGCTCGGAGAAGATCGCGGACTCCACGCCGACGCCCAGGGCGTAGAGAGGCGCCTGCCCCCGGTGGACGTTGTTGACGACGTGCACCTGCCCGAAGCGGATACGCGGGGCGCGCTGCACGATGCCGCTGAACAGGTTGCGGACGAAGGTCACCTTGAGGTGCCCCCGGTCCCGGTCGCCGCGCCCGTCGCCCGACCCGATCAGGATCGCCTTGTCGTGATCGACGAACCGGCTGTCGGAGACGGTGACGAAGTCGGAGCCGTCCTCGATGTCCAGCAGCCCGTCGTGCCGCTGCACGCGCTCGCCGTGGAAGCCGAGGGGCGCCTCGCGGTCGGGGAAGCGGCCGTCGGTGAAGGTGCAGTGGTCGATCCAGATGTTCTTGCCGGTGATCACGGTGAGCGCGTCGAAGCGGGCGTTCCAGCTTCCGTGTGTGCCGTCGTCCGGGGACCAGCTGGTGAAGTGGTCGACGGGCGCCTCCAGATGCAGGTTCCGCACGATGATGTCGCTGCCGGTGTTGACCGTCAGGAACACCCCGAGCAGCCGGGCGTCCCGGCCCACGCCGACGAGCGTGGTGTTGCTCGGCACGGTGAGCTGGATCTGCGCCTTCTCCTTGTTCGACCCGGTCTGGCGCAACTGCCGCTGCTGCTTGCAGTGGTCGAAGCGGGTGTCGGACCAGACGGCGCCGTCCTCGCCGAAGCAGGACATGTACTTGCCGAGGTCGTATCCGGGCGCGTAGTCCTGCTCGCCGAGCAGGGAACCGTCGTCCGCCTCGTGCCCGGAGATGTCACCGACGACCCGGATGACCTTGGGCGCGGTGGGTGCGCCGCCGTTCGCCAGGGCCTGCTTGAGCTCGGCGCGGGTGTCCACCGTCCAGGTGGTACCGCCCGCCCCGCCGGTGGTGCCGGAGCCGGTCGAGGCCCAGCCGACGGGGGCGCGTTCGGCGGCGGAGGCCGGCGAGACCGGCCAGAGCAGGCAGAGGCCGAGGAGGAGAGCAGCGGCCCTACGCATAGGGCCGCCAGTCGCCGAGGTACGTCTCCCTGGTGTGCGACCGGGCCTGTGCGCGGGTGAGTCGCGGCCGGTTCTCCGGAACGTGAACCGCCGCCCCCGGCCCCGAGTTCCGGTACTCGGCGAACCGCATGGTCTGCCAGGGGTGGGCGTCCCGCATGTTGGTGTACGGAGCCACCGCGTCGATGCCCGGACCGATCCGGGTCTCCCGCACCACCAGCGACGGCCAGGCCGTGGTCTCGTACGACGGGACCCAGGGCCGGGCCAGCTTGTACGCCCCGTCCTCGGCGCCCGAGGTGATCCGGCAGCGGACGGCGAGGATGCCGTGCGGGTTGGCCCGGGCCGTGGAGGGGGCGAAGACCATGCCCTTGGGGGTGAAGTCCACGTCCCGTGCCAGCGTGCGGAAACGGCAGTGCTCGAAGACGGCCGTGGCCCGCCCGAAGACGAAGTCGACGTCGCCCTCGATGTAGCAGTGCCGGAAGTACTGCCGGTCGAAGGTGCCGAGCGCGGTCGTGTCGACGAAGAGGGTGTCCTGGTGGGCCAGGAGCCGGACGTTCTCGAAGCGGGTGCGGTCGCCGTACGTGTACGCCGCGACCGCCTGTGTGCCGGTGATCTCCGGATGGTCGGCGCGCAGCCAGTCGTTGGCCAGGGTCAGGTCGCGGACGGTCAGCCCGGGGGCCGCGGAGGTGAAGGTCGCCGAGCCCGCCGTGCCGTACGTGCCCGAGCCGTCCGGCTTGGGCGTGCCGTTGGCGTTGTCGTACACGATGACGGCGTCACGCGGGTCCCGGGTGGCACCCCTGAGGGTCAGTCCGGCCTTCCCCGCCGGGACGCTGACGACCTCGCGGTACGTCCCCGGGTGCACGACGACGGTCCAGCGCGGCCCGCCCACGGCGTCCACGGCTGCCTGCACGGAGTCGCCGGGCCGGACGTGGAGGACGCGGTGACGGCCGGGCGCGGCGAAGGCGGGTGCGGCGCCGGTGGCGGCCAGGCCGCCGGCGAGTCCGGTGAGAAGGGTGCGCCGGCGCACTCAGCACGCCTCCTTCCACGGCTCCCAGTCGCCGAGATAACCGGCGCGGGTGGCCGACCGGGCCTGCTCGGAGGTGAGCTGGGGCCGGTTCTCCGGAACCGGTACGGCGGCGCCCGGTCCCGTGTTGCGGTACTCGGCGAACCGCATCGACTGCCAGGGGTGGGCGTTCGACATGTTGGTGTAGGGCGCGACCGCGTCGATGCCCGGGCCGAGCCAGGTGTCCCGGACGGTGAGCATGGGACGGGCGGTGGTGTCGGAGCTGGGCACCCAGGGGCGGGCCAGCTTGTAGTGGCCGTCGGGAGCCTCGCTGTCGACGCGGCTCCTCGTCACCAGGTACCCGAGGGGGTTGGCACCGGCCGTCGAGGGGGCGAAGACGAAGCCGTACGGGGCGGCCGACAGGTCGGTCCGGTTCAGTGTCCGGAAGCGGCAGTGCTCGAAGACGGCGGTCGCCCGCCCGAAGACGAAGTCGACGTCGCCCTCGGCGTAGCAGTGGGCGAAGTACTGGCGGGCGAAGATGCCCAGCGCCATCGAGTCGGCGTACAGGGTGTCCTGGTGGCCGAGGAACCGGCAGTGGTGGAAGGCGGACCGGTCGCCCTGGACCTTGATGGCGACGGCCTGGGTGCCGGTGGTCCCGGGGTGGTCCGCGCGCAGCCAGTCGTTGGCGAAGGTGATCCAGCGGGCGGTGAAGCCGTCGGCCTGCACGGTCGTGGTGGCGGAGCCGGTGGTGCCGTGGGTGCCGCCGCCGGGCTTGGGCGTCCCGGCCGCGTTGTCGTACACGATCACGACGTCACGGGGGTTCTCGCTCGCCCCGATCCAGGTCATCTCCGTACGGGCGGAGTCGACGGCGACGGTCTGCCGGTACGTGCCCGGGGCGATGACGAGGGTGTGTCCGCTGCCGTGCGCCGCGGCGACGGCATCCCGGACGGTGGTGAAGTCACCGGCGCCGCCCGGGTGGACGTACAGGGTCCTGGATGTCAGGCGGGCGGCCGGTGAGCCGTACCGGCCGAACGGGCGCGGCCGGGTGCCGGCGGCCCGCGCGGGGACGGCGGCGAGGCCGCCGACGGCACCCGCTGCGGCGGTCGTGAGGAGGAACTTGCGGCGGGAGAGGGGGACATGGGGCTGCGAGAGCATACGGGTGCTCCTTCGCGGTGCGGCTGGTGCGGGGTGGCTGTGGTGAGCTGGGAAAGGGCCGGGGCGGGCGCACCCCGGGGCGGGGGTGCGATGCGGGCCGCCCCGGCCGGTTCACAGGCCGGTCAGGTCAGGTCAGCAGACGCGGCCGGCGCCCGCGCGGGCACCGACGATGCCGGGGACCGCCTTCGCCGGGTCGACGCCGGCCCGCAGCGTCGGAGTCCAGCCGGCGCCCGACTGGAGCGTCTCGCCGGGGATCTCCGCGTTGTGCACGGCGATCAGGTCGACGGCCTTGCCGTTGACGTGGTTGCCGCCCGCGGTGACCGGCGCCTCGTTCCACTTCTTGAGGATCTTCGCCGGGCTCACGCCCTGCGCCAGCGTGAACGCGTTGTGCTCGGCGACGAGCCGGGACTCCTTGCCGATGCCGTAGACGTAACCCCACTTCTGGCCCTTGGTGACCACGAAGTGGTTGTTGTACGAGTCGACCTGCCCGAACCGCACGCGCGGCGCCCGCTCGACGATGCCCTCGAAGCGGTTGTGGTGCAGCGTGACCTTCAGCTTGCCCGTGTCGTCGGCGGTGGCGCTGTCGCTGTTGCCGATCAGCATGGTCTTGTCGTGGTCCTTGAACGAGTTCCAGGACACGGTCACGTGGTCGGAGCCGCGGACGACGTCGAGCAGCCCGTCGTGCTGCTGGTAGGTCTTGCCGAAGTAGGACGGCAGGGAGCTGTCGGGGTAGCGGCCGTCGGTCAGGGTGTTGTGGTCGACCCACACGTGCGTGGAGCCGTAGACCACCACCCCGTCGTACTCACTGTTCCAGGCACCGGTCTTGTTGTCGTCGGTAGGGTCCCACTGCGGGAAGCAGTCGACCGGGGCCTCGATGGTCAGGTTCCGGACGATGACGTTGTCGACTCCCTTGATCTGGAGGCTGCCGCCGAGGATCCCGGAGTTCTTGCCCACGCCGATGATGGTGGTGTTGGCGGGCACGTTCGCCTTGATGGCCTTGTCCTGCTGGGCGGCTGAGGCGGCCCGCAGCTCCTCCTGCTCACCGCTGACCGGCTTGTCGTGCCCCCAGACGGCCGGGTCGTAGGCGGCGAGGTACTTCTGGAAGTCGTACCCCTCGGCCTCGAACGCCTCACAGCCCTGGGAGACGGCGTCGATCATCCCCTTCACCTTGATGATCCTGGGCGCGGACCCGCCGTCCTTCAGGGCGGCCTTGAACTGCTCCCAGGTGGTGACGGTGTAGACGTGCGCGGCATCGGCCGCGGCACCGCCCGAGGTACCGGTGCCGTACGCCCCCCACCCGTCATTGGCCCCGAGCGTCTGGCGGGCCACGTCCCGGGGCCCGGCCTGCGCGGCGGTACCGCTCAGGGACAGCACCAGCGCGGCACACCCGACCACCGCGGCGACCTTCACTCTGGCATGATCATGACACTTCCGAACGTTCATGGTGCGGCTCTCTTCCTACTGCGTCGGGGGGGTGTTACGCGGCGGCTTCCGGCCAGGTGATCCACGACTCGGGAATCCGCTCGTCCAGCCGGCGCACATCGCGCGGCCCGAGCACCCGGGTCCGGAGCAGCTCCCTCGCCGCCAGCCGGGCCACGGCGATGGCGCCCGGCGGATTGAAGTGCGTGTTGTCCTGCTCGGTGGCGGTCCAGTTGAAGTACTTCTTCGTCTCCTCGACCCCGAGCTCCTGCCACAGGGCGAGCGACAGCGCCTGGATGTCGAGCAACGCGACCCGCTCCTCGGCGGCGAGCGCCCGCATGGCCGCCGGGTACTCGCCGTGCGTCGTCACGGCCTTCCCGGCGCCGTCGAACCTCCGCCGCTCGACGGAGGTGGCGAGCACGGGCCGCGCCCCACGGGCCCGGGCCCCCTCGACGTACATCCGCAGATGGTCCTGGTACGTCGTCCAGGGCTCGGTGTAGCGAGTGGGGTCCTCCGCCTTCTGGTCGTTGTGACCGAACTGGATGAGGAGGAAATCGCCGGGCTGGATCGCGGACAGAATCACCTCCAGCCGCCCTTCGTCGACGAAGCTCTTGGAACTCCGCCCGTTCACAGCGTGATTGGCGACCGGCCTGTTCTTGCCGAGAAAGAACGGAAGCGCCATACCCCACCCGGTCTCAGGAGTGGCGTTCGCATACTTCTGGGCGGCGGTGGAATCACCGGCGATGTAGAGGGTGCGATGACGGTGACCGCCGGCTTGTGCGGTACCGGTGACGGAAAACGCGAGAGGTACGGAGGCGACAGCGGCGACAGCGACTTGTCTTCGACTGAGAGACATGAATGAAACTCCCTAGGGGCGCGGGGCTGTATCGATTTGCGGCTCCGCCGCGTGGGCGCGACAAGCCAGGGACGGCCCGCACCCTGCACACCACAGGCCGTCCCACGGCGAAACCCAGCGAAAATCAACCCTTCTGCTGGTTCCACTCCTCCTGCGCGGTGTTCAGCTGCTCAGCCAACGTGTCCAGGAATTCCTTCGCACTCATCTTCCCGAGCAGCACCTTCTGGAGGTTCGGCTCGTTGTCGGCCTTGGAGATCGTGTTCCAGTCCGGCAGGTAGTACGGCAGCTGCACGATCGTCGTCGATCCGTCCGACAACGCGTCAGCAGCCAGCTTCGTGGGCTCGGCCTTGGAAATCCACGCGTCCTTCGCCGCGTCCGTGTTCGACGGCACCTGCCCCGCCGCCTCGTTGAACTTCGAGTTCTCCGCCTTGGACGTGGCGAACTCGATGAACTTCCACGCGGCGTCCTTGTTCTTGGAGCTCTTGAACAGCCCCATGCCGTCGACCGGGTTGGAGACCTGGACCCGCTTCCCGCCGGGACCGGTCGGCTGCGGAATACCGCGGAACTTGTCGACCCCGAGCGCCTTCACATGGTCCTGGTACGACCCGAGGTTGTGGTTCAGCATCCCGATCGTGCCGGAGTCCCACTGCGCGACCATCTTGGTGAAGTCGTTGTTGAGGTCGGCCGCGGGGGTGACCTTCTTGTACAGCGCCGCGTACTTCTCCAGCGCCGCCACGTTCTTGGGGTCGTTGACGGTGGTCTTCTCACCGCTGGAGTCCCAGAACGAGGTGATCCCGGACTGCCCGTACATCGCGTCGAGCGCCTGGGCGATGGAGCCCGCGCCACCGCGGATGGTGTAGCCGAACTCGTTCTTGCCCTTGTTCGTGAGTTTGTTCGCGGCCTCGAAGAACCGGTCCCAGGTCGTCGGCTCCTGGAGCCCCGCCTTCTTGAACAGGTCGGTGCGGTAGTACAGCACACCGTTGTTCGCGGAGGTCGGGATCGAGTACAGCTTGTCGTCGCCACCGCCGGCCGCCTTCAGCGACTCGACCATGTCCTTGTTGAGCTTGCCGTTGAGCGAGGACTTGGCGAGCCGCTCGTCCAGCGGCTCCAGCGCGCCCTGTGCGGCGAACCCGGCGAGCATCGCCGCGCCGACCCCGCCGACGTCCGGCAGACCGCCGCCCTGGAGGGCGGTGTCGACCTTGGACTGGTACTCGGTGGAGGCGATCCCGACGTACTCGACCTTGATGTCCGGGTTGGCCTTCTCGAAGTCGGCGATGACCTCCTTCCAAATTTCGGTGCGGACACCGCCGTTGTTGTCCCAGAAGACGATCTTTCCCTTGCCGCTGCCGTCGGCGCCCTTGTCGCCGCCCGCCCCGCTGCCGTCGTCGCCGCAGGCGGTGACGGTCAGCGCGAGTACGGCCCCCAGGGCGACGGCCGTGGCGGCGCGCCTGCTTCTGCGATTGCTGATCTTCATTGGTCGGCTCTCTTCTTCTGGATCCAGCGGGACTTGAAGGTGTGGGGGGTCAGTGGCGGGCGTGGGGTGCCCAGTCGTCCGTGCCCCTGAGGTAGGCGGCGACGGTGTGGGACCGGGCCTCCTGGTCGCTCAGCTGCGGACGGTCGGCGGTGACCGTCGCGCCCGGGCCGTGGTTGCGGTACTCGGCGAACCGCGCGTCCTTCCACGAGAACCCGCTCATGTCGGTCCACGGCGAGGACTTGATCGCGGCGGGCAGTTCGGTGTCGCGGATCAGCACCTGGCCGATCGCGTCGGGCTCGCCGCCCGGGTGCCAGGGCCGGCCCAGGTGGAAGCTCCCGGCGGGGGCGTCACTGACGATCTTCGACCTGGTGATCAGGAACCCGTACGGGTTGCCCTTCCAGGTCGAAGCCGCCGTGATGTAGCCGTTGTTGGTGTCCGAGCCCCGGCTCAGCGCCCGGATCACCGACCGTTCGATCACCGTCGTGGCCCGGCCGTAGACGAAGTCGACGTCGCCCTCGATGTAGGAGTCGCGGACGTAGACCCGGCTGACGGTGGTCAGCTTGGGGCTGTCGGTCATCAGCGTGTCCTGGTTGCCCAGGAAGGCGGTGTCCTCGAAGACGATCCGGTCGCCGGTCGTCTTCATCGCCAGCGCCTGCTCGCCTTTCAGCTCGTGCGCGGCCTCGTCGAAGTCGTTGCCGAAGGTGAGGTTGCGAGCCGTCACGTCGTTCGCGGCGATCCGGACAGTGGCGCTTCCGGTCGAACCCCCGTATTCGGCGGGCGTGTCGAAGACGATGACGGTGTCGGACCGGTCCTGTCCGGTCCCCCGCAGCACGAGGTGCGGCTTGGTCGCGGGGATGAACACCTTCTCGCGGTACGTGCCGGGCGCGACGGCGATCGTGAGCGGGGTGTCGTTGCCCTCGGGCACGGCGTCCACGGCGGACTGCACGGTCGGGTAGTCGCCCGGGACGTGCAGCACGACCGGGCCGCCGATCCGCTTCTGCGGCCCGGAGAACCGCTTCACCAGCGCGGGCACGGCCGCGGCCGGGTCGAGCCGGTAGTCGTAGAACGCGCGCGGGTCGAACGCCGTGCCCCACGCGTCGTGCCGGCCGGTGGTGTTCCGCAGGATCGACCCGCGCTGCACCAGCTCGGCGGTGGCGTCGGCCTGGTAGGGGTGCTGGACGCCGTCGTAGAAGCTGTTCTCGATGACCATCTTCGTCCGGCCGCGCGACCAGTTGCCGTACGTCCAGACGGGGTCGCCGTCGGAGAGCTGCGAGGACAGGTAGTTGTTGTAGAGGTGGGCGTAGGCGACGTTGTCGGCGGACGGGTTGCGCTGCTTGGTGCCGCGGAACCAGTTGTGGTCGACGGTGATCTGCGTCTTGACGTTCGGGGTCCAGCCGATGCCGAAGGTCTTGTTGTTGTTCGTGAACTGGTTGTGGGAGACGGTCACGTACTCGCTGTCCTTGCGGATGTCGAGCTGGCCGTCGCAGATCCGCGAGAAGCGGATGTGGTCGATCCACACATGGTGGGCGGTGTCGAGGCGGATGCCGTCGTAGTCGGTGTCCTTGCAGTCCCAGTTGCCCTCGATGGCCGTGTCGCGGATGGCGAGGTTGCGGATGATCACGTTGTGCGTGCCGGGGTCGAGGGTGAAGCCGCCGTGCACGATCTCGGCGGTGTCGCTCACGCCGATGATGGTCTTGTCGGAGGCGACGGGTATCTCCGTGCCGAAGGGGTCCATGTCCAGGGAGCCCTTGACGCGGATGACGTACGGCTCTTCGGCCGCCGCGTACTTGGCGAGCGCGGCCTGGTCGGTGACGGTGACGACCTTGCCGCCCGCGCCGCCCGTGGTGCCGCCGGCGAGGGAGGCGAAGCCGTGCGGCCGGTCGGTCCAGCGGTCCGCGGCGGGCACGGCCCGGGACTGCGGGGCTGCCTGTGCGTCCCCGAGGGTCCCGAGGCTGAGCGCGGCGACGAGGCCGAGCACGGCGGCCACGACCTTGCCGTGCCCCGGTCTCGACAAGCGCTTGCTACGGAAGTGCGTCATTGCGGCTCCCAACAGGCGTACGACTTCGGGTGTGTTACGAGGCGCTGATCCGGAACTGGGTGAAGGTGGCCGCGCCGGCGTGTCCCTGGCCGGCGGGCGCGAGGGCGACGAGGCCGAGCAGGGCGCCGACCCAGCGCCACGGGGTGGCGGCGAAGACCGGGCCCGACGGCCGGAAGCCGTCGCCGACGTCGGCCGAGAAGCGGCAGCGGGCACCCGCGCCGATCTCGATCCGCAGCCGGGCCCGGCCCCCGGGCGCGAGCCGCGGGTGGGCGGCGTCGCGTTCGGCGTCCGCCACCGCCTCGGCGAACCGGTGCACGAGGTGCGCGGTCCCGTCCGCGCCCCGCTGGAGGCCGATCCAGCCGAACGCGTCCCCGAGGACGGCGAGACCGGCCCGGGCCCCGGGCTCGTCGCTGTCGAGCCGCAGTTCCACCTCGACCGTGCAGGGCGTGCCCGGCAACCGCTGGGTGAGGACGTTCGGCAGCTTGCGCAGATCGTGCGCGTCGGCCGAGCGGACGCAGGCCAGCCGGAGGCCGTCCCCGGAGTGCTGGGTGGCCCAGCCGTCGCCGGGGTTGGCCGTCCACTGCCACTGGCGGCCGTACCGTCCGCCGGGGAAGTCGTCGTCGGTGGCGGGCGCGGCGGGCGGCTGCGGCGGCAGGCCGGGCTTCTGGTGCACGGCGACGGGGGCGCCGTCGTCCCCGAGCACCGGCCAGCCGTCCCCACCCCAGCGCATCGGCTGGAGGTGCACGACCCGGCCGTAGGCGCCGCGCTGCTGGAAGTGCAGGAACCAGTCCTCGCCGGACGCGGTGCGCACCCAGCCGCCCTGGTGGGGGCCGTTGACGTCGGTGTCCTTCTGCTCCAGGACGATCCGCTCCTCGTACGGCCCGAAGAAGCCGCGCGAGCGGAAGGCGCCCTGCCACCCCGTCTCCACTCCCCCGGCGGGGGCGAAGATCCAGAACCAGCCGTCGTGACGGTAGAGCTTGGGACCTTCGAGGGTGAACCAGCCGGGTATGCGGTCGGCGTCGACGATCACCTTGCCCTCGTCGAGGAGTTCGGTGCCGTCGGGGCGCATCCGGTGCCCGGTGAGGCGGTTCTTGACGCCCGACCGCGACTTGGCCCAGGCGTGGACCAGATAGGCCTCGCCGGTGTCCTCGTCCCACAGGGGGCAGGGGTCGATCAGGCCCTTGCCGGCCTTCAGCAGGTGCGGGCGGGTCCAGGGGCCCCTGATCTCGGGGGCGTTGACCTGGAAGATGCCCTGGTCGGGGTCGCCCCAGAAGATCCAGAACCGTTCGTCGTGGTACCTGAGGGACGGGGCCCAGACGCCGCAGTCGTGGCGGGGTTTCTCGAACTCCTCCGCCGGTTCCAGACGGTCGAGCGCGTGGCCGACCAGCGTCCAGTTCACCAGGTCGCGGGAGTGGAGTAAGGGCAGTCCGGGGGCGCGGCCGAAGCTGGAGGCGGTCAGGTAGAAGTCGTCGCCGACGCGGACGACGTCCGGGTCGGACCAGTCGGCGTCGAGGATCGGGTTGCGGTAGGTCTCGGTGGTCACGGGCTCACCGCCTTGCGGACGAGGGCCGCCGCGGCGTCCCGGTCGAGGCGGCCGTCGGCGACGACGGTGACCACGCGGCGGACGACGGTCTCGCCCGGCGGGATCGGCAGCCGCTCGCCGTGCGCCAGCGAGGAACCGACGCCCGGGTACTCCTCGGTGCGCACGAACCACGGGTCGCGGCGGGTCTGTTCGGTGGCGCCGGCGAAGACCAGCGTCCAGGTGCCGCCCCTCAGGGCGAGCCAGTCGGCGGGACGGCCGTGGACCCGCTCCTCGCCCTCGGCCCCGGCCGAGAAGACCTCCGGCGCGGAGGATTCCTTGCGGGCCCGCCAGAAGAAACCGCCGTAGGCCGCGCCCGGTCGCCCGTTGGTCGCGGGGCTGCCGATCGACAGCGGGTACTTGGTGACGTTGGTGAGGGAGAAGGTGAGGTCCAGTGCCCAGGCCTGGTCGGTGAGTTCGGTGGCCGCGACCGTACGGCGCTCGCGCAGCAGCTCACCGCCCGCCGCCACCCAGCGCAGCTCCTCCACGAAGCCGTCCGGGTCGCGCAGCTGGAACATGACGTGCCGCTGGGAGCCGTGGTTGTCCAGCTCGGTCGGGCCCTGGTCGCGGACGTAGGTGCGCCCGCCCCAGAAGTTGAACCCCTCGACGTCGGGAACGGCGACACCGACGCCGAGGTGGTGTGCGTGGTCGGCGGGGGTCAGCTCGGTGACCGCCGTGCCGGCCAAGGTGGTGACGGGGTGCAGATAGGGGCGCGGGGAGAGCCGGGCCGGCAGCTCGGGCCGGGTGACGTACCGGCCGACCGGCCGTCCCGCGACACGCAGCACCGCGGTGTCGTTGCTGCTGGTCATCTGGTGCTCACCTCTTTCGACAGGTGCTCCGAGGTCAGTGCCCAGGGGGCGCCCAGCTCGGAGTAGAGGGAGAGGGTGTCGGCGGCGGCCGCGACGAGCCCGTCGACGCCGGGCACCACCCGGCGGTTCTCGCCCGGGACGCGGTGCCAGGCGGTGTCCGGCAGGGGTGCCGGGTCGGGGGCCGTGCGGATGGCCTCCACGACCTTCATGAAGGCGCCGGTCTCCTCCGGCGGGACCAGCAGGTCCGCCCCGGTGGTGAGGTGCGCGACGAGGTTCTCCAGCAGGTCGGTGCGGCCGTGCTCGAACTCCTCCGGACCGTGCCCCGCGCGCTGGAGCAGCACGCGGTCCTGCTTGTACCAGAAGGTGATCCGGCCGGTGCTGCCGTGCACCAGGACGTACGGCTCGTCCGCCTGCTCGGCGCACAGGGTCGCGGCGACGGTGACCGGGTGGCCCTGGGCGGTGCTGACCCGGACGCACGAGGTGTCGTCGGACTCGATGGCGTTGGCGCGCAGCAGTTCCGTCTCGATGCCGGTGACGTCCTCGGCGCGGGTGCTGCCGCCGAGGGCGAGGGCGGTGGCGACGGCGTGGGCGAGCGGGTTGGTCAGCGCCCCGTCGATCACGTCGACGCCGTTCAGCCGCCGCTTGCCCGCCCAGGGCGCCCGCCGGAAGTAGTCCTCGTTCCGCACCCAGGCACCGGCCCCGCCGAGCCCGGCCAGCTGCCCGATCGCGCCCTCGGCGATCAGCTCGCGGATGGCGGGCACGGCGTGCGAGCCCAGCGACTGGAAGCCGATCTGGCAGACGACACCGGCCGCCGCGACCCCGTCGGCCATGCGGCGGAACTCCGCGTACGAGGGGGCGGGCGGCTTCTCCAGCAGGAGGTGCACGCCCCGCTCGGCCGCCGCGAGGGCCAGGTCGGTGTGGGTGGGGATGGGTGTGCAGATCACGGCGATCCGGGCGCCCGTGGAGTCCAGCAGGGCGCCGAAGTCGGCGGACTGCTCGGGCGTGCCCAGGCCGTCGAGCTCCGCCTCGGTCAGCGGCGTCAGTTCGCAGACGCCGGCCAGCCGTACGAGGCCCTTCTCCTGGAGGCGGCGGATGTTCTCGACGTGCCAGCGGCCGTGGCCCCGGGCGCCGGCGAGGACGACAGGCAGAGGTGTGTTCATGGAGTCGATCATGCGACCGGTCACGGGATCCTCCCCGCACCCGCGCCGCGGGCCACGGCCCGGTCGGCCACGGCGGCGCTGTCGATCCGCCCGTGCAGGGCGGGCGTCCAGCCGACATCGCCCGTCAGGTCGCGCTCACTGCCCGAGTTGTAGGCGTTGTAGATCATGAGCAGGTCAACCGGAAAGCCGTTGAAGAGCGTGCCGCTCTGGTGCAGGGCGCTGCCGTTCCAGCTCTTGACCAGGTCGGCGACCTCCACGTGGCCGGGCGCGTGGAAGGCGTTGTTCTCCGCGTGGATCCTCGACTCGGTGGAGACGCCGAGGGAGTAGCGGTAGTCGTCGCCGGTGATCTCGTAGCGGTTGTTGTAGAGGTGCACCTGGCCGAAGCGGACCCGCGGGGCACGCTGGACGACCGACTCGAACTCGTTGTGGTGGAGCGTGACCCGGAGCTTCCCGCGGTCGCCGGTGGCGGTGTCGCCGTTGCCGATGAGCATCGCCTTGTCGTGGTCCGCGAACCGGCTCCAGGAGACGGTCACCAGATCCGAACCGTTGGTGATGTCCAGCAGTCCGTCGTGGCGCAGGTAGTTGCGGGCGAAGTGGGTGGGCTCCTCGGCGTCCGGGTGGCCCTTGTCGCTCAACGTCACATGGTCGACCCACACATGGGTGGCGCCGGCCAGCCAGATCGTGTCGTACGCCGTCTTCCAGTCGCCGAGGCCGCCGGTGTTGGGCTGCCAGACGGGGAAGCAGTCGTAGGCGTCGCGGATGTCGAGGTTGCGGATGATCACGTTGTCCGCGTTCCGCACCTGGAGGCTCGCGCCCTTCAGGACGGCCGAGTCGCCGAGCCCGACGATGGTGGTGTTGGAGCCGACGGGCAGCACGACCCGCTCGGCCTGCTTCGCGGCGGAGGCCTGGCGGGCCTCCTCCTGCGGGCCGCTGGGCTTGGCCGAGCCCCAGGTGCGGGGGTCGTAGGCGGCGAGGTACTTCTTCAGGCTGTAGCCGCCGGTGGCGTAGTCGGAGCAGTCGAGACGGTCGCCGTCGTCGTCGGTGTTGGCGTCGATGGTCCCGGCGATCTTGATGATCTTCGGGGTGTCGCTGCCGCCGTCGAGGGCGCGGACGAGTTCCGCGCGGTCCGTGACGGTGTGGACGTGGTCGGCGTCGGCGGCCGCGCCTCCGGTGGTGCCTTCACCCGCGGAGGCCCAGCCGTCGTTCGCGGGCAGCGTGTCGCGGCTGATGTCACGGTCCTCCGCGTGGGCGGGGACGCAGAGCACGCCCACCAGCCCTGCCGCGACGGCGAGTTGGCGCAGTCTCATCCCTTCACCGCCCCCGCGCTGAACCCGGTGATCAGCCACTTCTGGATGAAGGCGAACACGAGCACGACCGGCACGGCCGCGATGATGCCGCCCGCGGCGAGGGCGCCCAGGTCGACGCTGTCCGCGCTCATCAGGGTGTTCAGGCCGACCGGGATGGTCTGCTTGTCCTGGTTGTTGAGGAACATCAGGGCGAACAGGAAGTGGTTCCAGGAGTGCACGAAGGCGAAGGAGCCGACGGCGATCAGACCCGGCCGCAGCAGCGGCAGCACGACGATCCGGAAGGCCGTCATGCGGCCGCAGCCGTCCACCCAGGCCGCCTCCTCCAGGGAGTACGGCACGTTCTTGATGAAGTTGCTGATCAGGATCATCGACAGCGGTAGCTGGAAGACCGTCTCGGCGAGGATGACACTGCCGAGGCTGTTGATCATCTGGAGTTCGGCGAAGATCTCGAACAGCGGGACCAGCAGCAGCGCACCCGGCACGAACTGGGAGCACAGCAGGGCCAGCATGAACGCCCGCTTGATCTTGAAGTCGAACCGGGCGAGGGCGTAGCCGCCGGCCAGGGCGACGAGGGTCGTCATGACCAGGGTGGCGACGCCGACGAGCACGCTGTTGGCGAAGTAGGTGCCGAAGCTGCGCTCCGTCCACACCTTCTCGAAGTGGTCGAAGGTCATCGGCCAGGGCACCAGCGACGTCGAGCCGGCCGGGCGCAGGGCGAACAGCAGGATCCAGTAGAAGGGGATGAGGGTGAAGACCAGGTAGATCCCCAGGGGCAGGTAGATCTGCCAGCGGGGCGCCTCGTCCCAGGCGCGCTTGCCCTTGGCGGGGCGCGGCGGTTCGGGGGCCGCGGGCGCCGGGGCGGGCGCCGCCTTGGTGGCTTCCTTGACGCTCACTTGCTCTCGCCTCCGAACTTGCTCAGCCGCAGATAGACCATGGAGCAGAAGAGCAGGATCACGAACGCCACCGTGGTCAGGGCCGACGCGTAGCCGAAGTTGTGGGCGTCGACGGATGTGTTGGCGATGTACAGCGGCAGCGTGGTCGTCTCACCCGCGGGGCCGCCGCCGGTCAGCGTGTAGAGCAGGTCGACGTTGTTGAACTCCCAGACCGCGCGCAGCAGCGTGGACAGGATGATGGCGTCCTTCAGATGGGGCAGCGTGATGTGCCAGAACTGCTTGATCCGGCTGGCCCCGTCGACCTCGGCGGCCTCGTAGAGGTCCTTCGAGACGGACTGGAGGTCGGCGAGGATGAGGATCGCGAAGAAGGGCACCCCGCGCCACAGGTCGGCGACGATCGCCGCCGGGAAGACGGTGGAGGTGTCCGACAGCCAGCTCGTGCCGTAGGAGCCGATGCCGAGGTCCGCGAGGTAACGGGTGATGCCCGTCTGGGAGTTGTAGAGCAGCACCCAGATCGCGGAGGTGAGGACACCGGAGACGGCCCACGGGGAGAAGACCATCGCGCGTCCCAGGCCCCGGCCCACGAAGGTCTGGTTGACGATGAGGGCCAGTGCGAGACCGAACAGCAGCTGGAGGCCGACCTCGACGAAGACCCACTTGGCGCTGAAGACCAGGGTGTCCCAGAAGACGGGGTCCTCGGTGAAGGCGTGGACGAAGTTGTCGAAGCCCGCGTATCCGTTCCGCCAGGGCTTGGTGGGGTTGTAGTTCTGCAGGCTGTAGTAGAAGACGCTGATGACCGGGTAGGCGATGAAGCCCAGCATGAGCAGGGCGGCCGGTGCGATCAGCAGGTAGGGGAGCCTGCGCGGGGTGGCGGAGGCACGGCGCCGCCGGGGTGGCGCGGGCGGTTTCGCCACGGCTGCGGCTTGGGCCATGACTGTTCTCCGATCTCAGTACGTCGGTGGTACGTCGTGCGTGCGCGGGAAGCGCTTTCTTCCTGTGCAGGGTCGTGCCGGGTCGTGCCGAGGTGCGTGGGTGGTGCCGTCGTGCGTGGGTGGCGCGTGGGTTCAGCCCGCGTACGGGTCCTGCACCTTGCCCGGACGGGCCAGGAACTCGAAGTCGCAGCCGGTGTCGGCCTGCGTGATCTGCTCGTTGTAGAGCGCGCCGTAGCCGCGCTCGTACCGGATGGGCGGCGGCGTCCAGTCCGCCCTGCGCCGCTGGAGCTCCTCGTCGTCCACATGGAGGTGGAGGGTGCGCGCCTCGACGTCCAGGGTGATGGAGTCGCCGGTGCGGACGAGGGCGAGCGGTCCGCCCACGTACGACTCGGGCGCGACGTGCAGCACACAGGCGCCGTAACTCGTGCCGCTCATCCGGGCGTCGGAGATGCGGACCATGTCCCGGACGCCCTGCTTGAGCAGGTAGTCGGGCAGGGGCAGCATCCCGTACTCGGGCATGCCCGGGCCGCCCTTGGGACCGGCGTTGCGCAGCACGAGCACGTGGTCGGGGGTGATGCCGAGCGACGGGTCGTTGATGGTGCGCTGCATGGTCTTGTAGTCGTCGAAGACGACGGCGGGTCCGGTGTGCTTGAGCAGGTGCTGCTCGGCGGAGATGTGCTTGATGACGGCGCCGTCCGGGCAGAGGTTGCCGCGCAGCACGGCGACCCCGCCCTCGGCGGCGACCGGGTTGTCCCGGGTCCGGATGACGTCGTCGTTGTGCACCTGCGCGCCGGCGAGCTGTTCCCGCAGCGTGTCGTACGAGACGGTCGGCCGGTCCAGGTGGAGCAGGTCCGTGATCCGGGAGAGGAACCCGGGCAGGCCGCCCGCGAAGTGGAAGTCCTCCATCAGGTACGTCTGTCCGCCGGGCCGTACGTTGGCCAGCACCGGGACCGTACGGGCGATGCGGTCGAAGTCGTCGAGGGTGAGCCGGACGCCCGCGCGGCCGGCCATGGCGATCAGGTGGATCACGGCGTTGGTGGAGCCGCCGAGGCCGAGCACGGTCGTCACGGCGTCGTGGAAGGCGTCGGCGCTGAGGATGTCGCTCAGCTTCCGGTCCTGGTGGACCAGTTCGACGATCGTCATCCCCGCCTTGGCGGCCATGCGGTCGTGCCCGGAGTCGACGGCCGGGATGCTGGAGGCGCCCGGGACCGTGACGCCGAGCGCCTCGGCGGCGGCGGTCAGGGTGGATGCGGTGCCCATCGTCATGCAGTGGCCGGGCGAGCGGGCGAGGCCGCTCTCCAGCTCCTGCATCTCGCAGTCGCCGATGACACCGGCCCGCTTGTCGTCCCAGTACTTCCACATGTCGGTGCCGGAACCGAGGACCTCGTTGCGCCAGTGGCCCGGCAGCATGGGCCCGGCCGGCACGAACACCGCCGGCAGGTCCGCGCTCGCCGCGCCCATGAGCAGGGCGGGCGTGGACTTGTCGCAGCCTCCCATCAGGACGGCCCCGTCGACCGGGTACGACCGCAGCAGCTCCTCGGTCTCCATGGCGAGCATGTTGCGGTAGAGCATGGGGGTCGGCTTCTGGAAGGTCTCGCTCAGGGTCGAGACCGGGAACTCCAGCGGGAAACCGCCCGCCTGCCAGACACCGCGTTTGACCGCCTGGGCGCGGTCCCTGAGGTGCACGTGGCAGGGGTTGATGTCCGACCAGGTGTTGAGGATCGCGATGACGGGCTTGCCGAGGTGCTCCTCGGGCAGGTAGCCGAGCTGACGGGTACGGGCGCGGTGGCTGAAGGTACGCAGCCCTTCGGTGCCGTACCACTGGTGGCTGCGCAGGTCCTCCGGACGCTTCCTGGGTGTACTCATATCGACCACCCGGCGGCGATGGCGGCGACCTCGGCGCGCTCGCCCTCGGGCAGCGGCCTGCTCGGCGGGCGGACCTCGCGGCGGCACAGCCCGAGGGAGGCGAGTGCCTCCTTGACGACGGTGACGTTGTTGGCGGAGCCGTTCGCGGCACGCAGTTCCTCGAAGCGGCGGATCTGCTCCCAGACCTTCATGGCGGCCGGGTAGTCGCCGGAGCGCAGCGCCTCGATCATGTTCAGGGAGACGGCCGGGGCGACGTTGACGAGCCCGGAGGTGAAGCCGGTGGCGCCCGCGGAGAAGTAGGAGGGCGCGTAGGGCTCGGCGAGGCCGGCCACCCACACGAACCGTTCCAGCCCGGCGTCCCGGGCGAAGGCGGCGAACTTGGCGGCGTCCGGGACGGCGTACTTCACGCCGATGACGTTCGGGCAGGTGTCGGCGAGTTCGGCGAGCCGGGCACCGGTGAGCTGCGCGTTGCGGATGTACGGCACGACGCCCAGCTCGGGCACGGCCTCGGCGATGGCACGGTGGTAGTCGACCCAGCCGGCCTGCGAGACGTACGGGTGGACGGGCTGGTGGACCATCACCATCCGGGCGCCGAGCTCACGGGCGTGCCGGGCGGACGCGACGGCGGTCGGGATGTCGTGTCCGACGCCCACCAGGACGACGGCCCGCTCCCCCGCCTCCTCGATCGTCAGCTCCGTGACCAGACGCCGCTCTTCGGGGGTCAGCGCGTAGAACTCGCCGGTGTTGCCGTTCGGGGTGAGGGTCGTGATGCCGCCGTCGAGCAGGCGGCGCAGCAGGGCCCGGTAGGTGTCCTGCTCGACGGAGCCGTCCTCGGCGAACGGCGTCACCGGGATCGCCACCACGTCGGCCAGGGCCGCCCGCTGGGTCTCGAACGCCACGCTGCTCATTCCTGACCTTCCTGTTCCAGTCCCGCCTGGGGGAAAGCGCGCTGCACGAAGGACGCGATGTGGGAGTGGAGGGCGCGGGCCGCGCCGTCGGCGTCGCCGTCGAGGGCGAGCCGGAGGATTTCGCGGTGCTCGCCGGCCTCCCGCTCCCAGGAGGGTGAGGCGGCCCACGCGACGGCGGAGACGAGGGCGGCCTGGTCGCGGACCTCGTCGAGCATCCGGCCGAGCAGCGGGTTCCCGCACGGCAGGTACAGGGCGCGGTGGAACTCCCGGTTGGCCAGGGAGCGTTCGGCGGTGTCGGTGGCGGCGTCGGCCCTGGTCAGGGCATCGCGGGCGGCCTCCAGGGAGGCCCCGCGGTGCACGGCCCTCTTCAGCGCCTCGGGCTCCAGCAGCAGCCGGACGTCGTAGACCTCGCGCGCCATGTCCGCGTCCACCATGCGCACCGTGACGCCCTTGTACTGGCTCATCACGACCAGCCCGGTCCCGGCGAGGGTCTTGAGCGCCTCGCGCACCGGGGTCTTCGACACCCCGAACTGCGCGGCGAGCTCGGTCTCGACCAGCGCCTGGCCGGGCGTCAACTGCCCGGTGAGGATGCGGTGTTTGATCCCCTCCAGCACGTACTGCGTGCGGGAGGGGATCGGCGTGGGCACAGAGGTCATGCGCGCCTCTCGGATCTCGCGTCCCTGGGGATCGCGTATCGGATCTCGCGTATCGCGTCTCATATATGACGTACGAAGTACGACGCGATGACGTTAAGAGGGCGCGTTTGTTTCGTCAATGCTTCTGACGAAGGAAGTAGCAATCGCTTTCTACGACCTGGGCTTCCAGCCTTCTACGACCCGGGCTTCCACCCCGGATCCCGCCCGCTCAGCCCCACCGCCCGGTCCAGCAGGGGCGCGTCCGGCCCGACGGGGACGACGGGACCGAAGATCTCGCCCCGGCTCGGGTCGTCGACCGACGCGGCGAGGAAGTCGTGGCAGGTCTGGAGCGCGGCCGGGTCGGGGGCGTACGGCCGGCCGGTCGCGCGGGCCAGGTCCCAGCCGTGGATCACCAGCTCGTCGGTGGCGACGAGCCCCGCGATCTCGCCGGGCAGGTCGACGCCCCCGGCCCGGGTCATGCCGGTCCAGGCGGCCGGGTCGCGCCAGGCCTCGGCCAGTTCGGCGAGGACCTTGGCCAGCTCCTCGCGCCAGCCGGGCCCGATGTCCGGGAGCGCGGAGCCCGGGCTGGTGTCGGTCGTGGCGCCCAGGTCCTTGCGGCCGGCGTCACGGAAGGCGACGGTCAGCCCGACCAGGTGGCCCAGCAGGTTGCGCACCGCGTACTCCGGGCAGGGCGTCGGGTCCGCCAGTTGCTCGTCGGTGACGCCTTCGGCCAGGCGCGCCAGGACCGCCGTCTGCGGCCCGAGGTCGAGGGTCGGGGTGGTGTCGGTCATCCGCTGTTCCTCCTGGTTTCGTTCCTGGGAGGTAGACCGACGGCGACCGCGGAACTCATCGTCCGGCCGCCCGTTTTCTACGGCACTTTCCCGATTCCCGCTCACGGGCCTTAGAACCACGATGACCAGGCATGACGAACAGAACGACCTGGCCCGTGGTACGTGTCCTGCGCGACCGCGACGCCGGGCTCTGCCTCTCCGGCGTGGTGGTCTCCGGCTTCGGCACCTCGGCGCTGTGGCTGGCGTCCGGGGTGTGGGTCAAGGACCTCACCGGCTCGGACGGCCTGGCCGCGCTGTGCGTGCTCGCCCTGTGGCTGCCGGCCCTCGGCGGCCCGCTGCTGGGCACCCTCGCCGACCGGGTCCGCCGCAAACCGCTGCTGATCGGCCTGAACCTGCTGCTGGCCGCGCTCCTGCTCACTCTCGTGGCCGTCGACGCCCCGGGTGATCTCTGGCTGCTCTACGCCGTGCTGTTCGTATACGGCGCGGCGGGCGTCGTCCATGACGCGGCCGAGTCGGCACTGGTCGCGACCGCCGTCGACCGGTCCCTGCTCGGCGACTTCAACGGCCTGCGCATGACGGCCAACGAGGGCATGAAACTCCTGGCCCCGACGGCGGGCGCGGGCCTGTACGCGGCGTACGGCGGCGCGAGCGTCGCCCTCCTGGACGCGGCGACGTTCGTCCTGGCCACGGGCCTGTACGCGGCGCTGCGGGTACGGGAGGAGAAACCGGCGCCGCCCACCGGCAGCCGCCGGGAGCGGACCGCCGAGGGCGCCCGCCACCTGTGGGCGCACCCCGTGCTGCGCCCCCTGGTCCTGGCGGGCGGCGCCACCATGCTGTGCGCCGGCCTGAACGGGGCGATGCTCTACGCCGTCGTCGACGACCTCGGCCGCTCCCCCGCGTACGCCGGTGTGCTGTACGCCGCACAGGGCGCCGGGTCGATCGCGGTCGGACTGCTCTCCGGCACCGCCCTGCGCCGCCTGGGCGAGCGGCGCTTCGCGGCGTTCGGCATCGCCCTGCTGGCGCTCGCGGTGGCCCTGCGGGCGGTGCCGTCCGACCCGTCGGCGCTGGTGGGCAGCGCGGCGATCGGGGCGGGGCTGCCCGCCGTGCTGATCGCCACGCTGACGTCCGTGCAGCGCGAGACGCCGGATGCGCTGCTGGGCCGGGTCACCGCCACCGCCAACACGCTGGTGTACACGCCGAACGTGGTCGGGCTCGCCGCCGGGGCGGCCCTGGTCGAGCTGGTGAGCCACCGGCTGGTGCTGGTGGCCCTGGGCGTGGTCCTGCTGGTGACGGCGGCCCTGCTGGTTCAGAACCCGGCGAGAGCGGAGCGGACCGTCTCCAGGTCGCCGTCGGACGCCAACCCGGCGTGATAGAGCCGCAGTTCGCTGGCGCCGAGCCGCCGTGCCTCGGCTGCGTCGGCGGCGAGCGTGCCGGGGCTGCCGCCCATGCCGGAGACGACGGTGAAGTTGGCGGCGATGACCGCGCCCGCCTTGCCCTGCCGGGCGAACGGCGTCAGGGTGCCGGTGCCGCCCGCGCAGGGTACGACCACCCCGTCGGCGACGGACAGGATGTGCGCCGGGTCGACCCCTGGGTTGGCGCCGACGTGGTAGGACACCGGGTCCGCGTGCAGCAGCACCTGGAAGCCGTCGGGTGCGGCCGCCCGTACCGCCGCCACGGCCTCCTCCTGGAGCGTGCGGGCGGTCGCGTCTCGGTACGCGCGCGTGGTGTTCGCGAGCGTCTCGCCGAGGAGCTTCTCGACGCCCGTCCAGCCTCCGTCGGAGGGCGTCACCCCCTGCCACACCGGCTCCAGCGCGGTCCGTACCGCGGCGGCCAGCTCGTCGGCGTCCAGGCCGTGCCGGCCGTAGCCCTCCCGGCAGGCCGGGCAGAAGCACAGCGCCATCAGGTACTGCCCGGCGTCACCCAGGCCGACGCCGCCGGTCTTGTCGTGGGCGTGCAGATGCTGGAGGCCGTACCAGCCGAGGGACTCCAGCTCGGTCCCGCGCGCCCCGGGCCGTACGGCCGCCTCCGCCGCCAGGTCGGTCAGGTACGCGCGCGTGGCGGGCTGCGCGATGCACGGCGCCCAGGGGTAGCGGTCGCCGTAGGCGTTGACGACCGAGGTGTCCGGGTGCTCGGCTCCCAGGCGGGAGTTGTGCGCGAGGACGACCCAGGTGTGCACCTCCAGCCCGGCGTCCGCGAGCGCCGTGGCCGCCTCGCCGAAGGCGTCCCCGGGGGCCCAGTCACCGGCCGCGTAGGGGCGCAGTTCCCGCCCGGCCCAGCGGTCGCCCGCCGGGTACAGCACGGCGGCGTGCTCGGCGGTGACGACGCGGTGGCGCGGGTGGCGGGGCGTGAGCGCGCGCGTGGAGTGGTAGGCGGCGGCGAGCGTCGCCTGCTGCACGCCGAGCGCGGCGATCCGCGCGGGCGCCTCCGGGTCCCCGTTGACGTCCCAGGGGTAGACGAATGCCGATGCCTTCACTTGGCCTCCTCAAGCAGCGCGTAGCCGCGCTCGATCACTTCGGCGAGCTGCTTGACATGATCCTCGGTCGGCTCGTGCAGCGGGGGCCGTACCTCCCCCACGTCCAGTCCGCGCAGCCGCACGCCGGCCTTCACGAGGGCGACGGCGTAGCCGCGGCCCTGGGCGCGCAGTTCGACGAAGGGGCGGTAGAAGCCGTCGAGCAGCTTCTCCACCACGCTGTCGTCGCCGACGCGGAGCGCCTGGTGGAAGGCGAGGGCGATCTCGGGCGCGAAGCAGAACACGGCGGACGAGTAGAGCGTGACACCGAGGGCGCGGTAGGCGAGCTGCGTCTGCTCGGCGGTCGGCAGGCCGTTGAAGTAGAGGAAGTCGCCGGTGACCTCGGAGCGTACGGCGCTGACGATGCGCTGCATGAGGTCGAGGTCGCCGAGCCCGTCCTTGAGGCCGATGATCCCGTCCGTGCGGGCCAGTTCGACGACGGTCTCCGGGGTGAAGACCGCGTTGTCGCGCTGGTAGACGACGACGGGCAGCAAGGTCGCGGCGGCGATCTCCCGGTAGTGCCGCAGCAGCCCTTCCTGCCCGGCGACGACGAGATACGGCGGCATGGCGAGCAGCCCGTCCGCCCCGGCCGCCTCGGCGAGGCGGGCGTAGCGCACGGCGAGCGCGGTGCCGTACCCGGCGCCCGCGACGACCGGCACCCGCCCCTCGGCCGCCTCGACGGCCGCCCGGACGCACCGCTCGAACTCCTCGGGCGTCAGCGCGTGGAACTCGCCGGTGCCGCAGCAGGCGAACACGGCGGCCGCTCCGGCCTCGACCCCGCGGCGCACGTGCGCGCGGTAGGTGTCGAGGTCCACGGAGCCGTCGGGGCCGTAGGCGGTGACCGGGAAGAACAGCGGTCCGCTGGGGATGTCGAGTCGAGCGGCGAGAGGGGCTGACGTCACGAGCTCTCCCGGTTCCATATTCATGATTGCCGTCTATATCTCTGAACGACCCCACGCTAAGGCGCCGCCTCGACGCCGGTCAAGCGCGCGAACCCGCCACGCACCAGCGGATTCGCTCTTTCCGCGGCATACTTGACGGGCTCCGCCCCAGATCCTTAGCGTGTCCACGCATATGAATGCCGTGCACTCATCTGCACGGATGCCGTGCACCCATCCGCACGGTGGGAGATTCAAGGAGACCGAGGATGCCCGCTCCCCGCACCGTCCTGCTCACCGGCGCCGCCGGCGGCCTCGGCACCCTGATGCGGGGCCTGCTCCCGGACTACGGCTACGAGCTGCGTCTGCTCGACATGCGGCCGATCGAGGGCGCCCCGGACGCGATCACCGCCGACCTCTCCGACAAGGACGCCGTGCGCGAGGCGGTCCGCGGCGTCGACGCGATCATCCACCTCGCGGGCATCTCCCTGGAAGCCCCCTTCGAGAAGATCCTCAAGGCGAACATCGAGGGCACCTACCACCTGTACGAGGCCGCCCGCGAGGAGGGCGTCGGCAGGATCGTCTTCGCCTCCTCCAACCACGCCGTCGGCTACACCCCGCGCCCCCAGGGCGACGACCCCCTGATCCCGGTCGACACCCCCCGCCGCCCGGACACCTTCTACGGCCTGTCCAAGTGCTTCGGCGAGGACCTCGCGCAGCTCTACTGGGACAAGCACGGCCTGGAGACGGTCTCGGTGCGGATCGGCTCCTGCTTCCCCGAGCCGACCAGCGTGCGCATGCTCTCGGTGTGGATGAGCCCCGCCGACGGCGCCCGCCTCTTCCACGCGGCCCTGACCGCCGAGCACGTCGGCCACACCGTCGTCCACGGCTCCTCCGCGAACACCCGGCTGTGGTGGGACCTCACCACCGCCCGCGCGCTCGGCTACGAGCCGCAGGACGACTCCGAGCCGTGGGCCGAGAAGCTCATCGCCGAGCAGGGCGAGCTGGACCCGGAGAACGAGGCGCACGCCTACCTCGGCGGCCACTTCGTGACGGACCCGCCGATCTGGCCGTACTGACCGGAAAGATTCGTCGCGAGAGGGCGGGCGGGCAGGAAACGGGCCCGCCCGCTCGGGCATACGGGCACGGCCCGGATGCGGCCGGGCAGCGCCCTCAGGGGCGCGGGGAACCGCGCGACCAGCCACGACGCAGCCGCAGACGCCCACGACCGGCCTGCGACACGCCGCGCATCTCCAGGACCGAACGGGCACACACGGGCAGGAACACTTCCGCAACAGACCTGGTCGCCATGGAACACCCGCTGTAGAAATTCCCCCATGGCCCGACCGAGGGCCCGAACGGGCAGCACAGCAGGAAGGCGGGTGACGGCCATGACCAGAACCGCGGAAGAACGCCAGCGCGAGATCGTGCTGGCCGCGCGGCGCGCCGGCTCCGTCGACGTCACCGCCCTCGCCGCCGAACTGGGCGTGGCCAAGGAAACCGTACGACGGGACCTGCGTGTCCTGGAGGACCACGGCCTGCTCCGCCGTACCCATGGCGGCGCCTACCCGGTGGAGAGCGCCGGCTTCGAGACGACGCTCGCCTTCCGCGCCACCAGCCACGTCCCCGAGAAGCGCCGCATCGCGACCGCCGCCGCCGACCTGCTCGGCGACGCCGAGACCGTCTTCGTCGACGAGGGCTTCACCCCCCAGCTCATCGCCGAGGCACTCCCCCGGGACCGGCCGCTGACCGTGGTCACCGCGTCCCTGCCGGTCGCCGGCGCCCTCGCCGAGACCGACAGCGTGTCCGTGCTGCTGCTCGGCGGCCGGGTCCGCTCCGGCACCCTCGCCACCGTCGACCACTGGACGACGAAGATGCTGGCCGGTTTCGTCGTCGACCTGGCGTACATCGGCGCCAACGGCATCTCCCGCGAACACGGCCTCACCACCCCCGACCCGGCCGTCAGCGAGGTCAAGACCCAGGCGGTGCGGGCCGCCCGCCGCACGGTCTTCGCGGGCGTGCACACCAAGTTCGGAGCGGTCAGCTTCTGCCGGTTCGCCGAGGTCGGCGCGCTGGAGACGATCGTGACGAGCACGCTCCTCCCGGCGGCCGAGGCCCACCGCTATTCACTGCTCGGCCCACAGGTCATCCGCGTCTGACCCACCGATCCCCGTCCCCACAGGGCTCAGCCACGCCCTGCCATGCCCCATATCTCCCCTTACATCCAGGAGCGATCCATGCGAACCCAGAGCCGACGACGGCCACCGCGAGCCACGCTCGCCATGGCCGCCGCAGGGACGCTGCTCGCCCCGCTGCTCTCCGGCTGCTGGGTCGGGGCGGGCGGGGCCGGATCCGGCGGCGACGCCATCAACGTCCTGATGGTCAACAACCCCCAGATGGTCGAGCTCCAGAAGCTCACCCGCGCGCACTTCACCGAAGAGACCGGCATCAAGGTCAACTTCACCGTCCTGCCCGAGAACGACGTCCGCGACAAGATCAGCCAGGACTTCGCCAACCAGGCCGGCCAGTACGACGTCGCCACGCTGTCCAACTACGAGATACCGATCTACGCCCGCAACGGCTGGCTGCACGAGATGAACGGCTATCTGGCCAAGGACCCGGCCTACGACGAGCAGGACATCCTGAAGCCGATGCGCCAGTCCCTCACCGGGGACGACGGCAAGCTCTACGGCCAGCCCTTCTACGGCGAGTCGTCGTTCCTGATGTACCGCAAGGACGTGTTCGAGAAGAAGGGCCTGACGATGCCCGCGCGCCCCACCTGGCAGCAGGTGGCGGACCTCGCGGCGAAGGCGGACGGCGCGGAACCGGGCATGAAGGGCATCTGCCTGCGCGGCCTGCCCGGCTGGGGCGAGGTGATGGCCCCCCTGACCACCGTCGTGAACACCTTCGGCGGCACCTGGTTCGACAAGAACTGGAAGGCGCGGCTCGACTCCCCCGCCTTCGAGAAGGCCACGAAGTTCTATGTCGACCTGGTCCGCGAGCACGGCGAGTCCGGCGCCGCCCAGGCCGGCTTCGCCGAGTGCCTGAACAACATGACCCAGGGCAAGGTCGCCATGTGGTACGACGCCACCTCCGCGGCCGGATCCCTGGAGGCGGCGAACTCCCCGGTCAAGGGCAAGGTCGGCTACGCCCCCGCCCCGGTCGAGAAGACCGACTCCTCGGGCTGGCTCTACACCTGGGCCTGGGGCATCCAGAAGGCCTCCCGCAACTCCGACGACGCCTGGAAGTTCGTCTCCTGGGCGTCAGGCAAGAAGTACGAGCAGCTGGTCGGCGACCGGATCGGCTGGTCCAACGTCCCGGCCGGCAAGCGG
Organism: Streptomyces coeruleofuscus; assembly: GCF_039532725.1. Classification (NCBI taxonomy): domain Bacteria; kingdom Bacillati; phylum Actinomycetota; class Actinomycetes; order Kitasatosporales; family Streptomycetaceae; genus Streptomyces; species Streptomyces coeruleofuscus. Next base: position 351,997 of record NZ_BAAASE010000007.1, on the reverse strand, counting down.
GCGTCGACGTACGCCGACGCCGACTACCGCAAGGAGGCCGCCGCCTTCCAGGAGATGACCAAGGAGGCCATCGAGGGGGCCCGGCCGGGCGATCCGGGGGTGCAGCCGCGGCCCGCGCCCGGCATCCAGTTCGTCGGCATCCCCGAGTTCACCGACCTCGGCACCAAGGTCTCGCAGGAGATCAGCGCGGCCATCGCCGGACGCCAGTCCGTCGAGTCGGCCCTGAAGAAGTCGCAGGCGCTCGCCGAGAAGATCTCCGAGGAGTACGAGGGACGATGACCGCCACGACAACGGCCCCCCTGGCCGCTCCCGAGACGCCCGCCCCGGTCCGCCGGCCCTCCGCCCGCCTGCGCGCCTGGGCGACCCGCGCCCCGCTGCTCCCGGCCCTGATCTTCATGATCGTCGTCACTCAGCTGCCCTTCGTGGCCACGTTGGTGATCTCCTTCTTCGACTGGAACTCCCTCTATCCCGACGCCCGGCACTTCACGGGCCTCGACAACTACCAGGAGGTCCTCACCGACGCGGACCTGCGCCAGTCGGTGTGGACGACCGTCCTGCTGACGGTGGCGGTGGTCCTGGCCAGCCTGGTGCTGGGACTCGTCCTGGCGCTGCTGCTGGACCGGAGGTTCCGCGGCCGGGGCATCGTGCGGACGCTGCTGATCGCACCCTTCCTGGTGGTACCGGTCGCGGCGGCCCTGCTCTGGAAGCATGTGCTCTACAACCCCGAATACGGCCTGTTCAACGGGTTGTTGCACTATGTGGGCGGCCCACAGCCCGACTGGATCTCGAACACCCCGCTGCTCGCGGTCGAAGCGTCGCTCGTCTGGCAGTGGACGCCGTTCATGATGCTGATCCTGCTGGCCGGCCTCCAGAGCCGCGACCACCAGCAGATCGAGGCCGCCCGGGTCGACGGCGCGAGCGACTGGCAGATCTTCGTCCACCTGACGCTCCCGCACCTGCGCCGCTACCTCGAACTGGGCGCCCTGCTGGGCTCGATCTACATCGTCCAGAACTTCGACGCGGTCTTCACGATCACGTCCGGCGGCCTCGGCACCGCCAACCTCCCCTACACCGTCTACCAGAGCTTCTACCAGGCCCACGAGAACGGCCTCGCCTCGGCCGCGGGCGTCCTGGTGGTCATCGGCTCGATCATCATCGCGACCTTCGCCCTCCGCGTCGTGTCGTCCCTGTTCCGCGAGGAGGTGTCCGGCGCATGAGCACGACCGCCCTGCGTGTGAGCCGTGTCCGAGGCAAGGGTGCGGGCCTGGGCCTGCTGGCCTGGCTGCTCGGCATCGCGTTCTTCCTGCCCATCGCGTGGATGGCGCTGACGTCGTTCCACTCCGAGCAGGACGCCGCGACCAACCCGCCGTCCTTCGCGGCGGCCCTGACCCTGGACGGCTACCGCGAGTTCTTCGGCGCCGGCGGCGGCGCGAGCCCCTGGCCGGCGCTGATCAACTCCACGGTCGCGTCCGTGGCCTCGACCCTGCTGGTCCTGCTGCTGGCCTTCCCGGCGGCGTACGCGCTGTCGATCAACCGCGTCCGCAAGTGGACGGACGTCCTGTTCTTCTTCCTCTCCACGAAGATGCTGCCGGCGGTCGCGGGCCTGCTCCCGATCTACCTCTTCGCCAAGAACGCCGGGATGCTCGACAACATCTGGCTGCTGGTCATCCTCTACACCTCCATGAACCTGCCGATCGCGGTGTGGATGATGCAGTCGTTCCTCGCCGAGATCCCGGTCGCGGTGATCGAGGCGGCCCGGGTGGACGGGGCACGGCTGCCGACGGTCCTCGCGCGCGTGGTGGCCCCGATCGCCCTGCCCGGCATCGCGGCGACCGCCCTGATCTGCTTCATCTTCAGCTGGAACGAACTGCTCTTCGCACGGGTGCTGACCGGCGTGGTCGCCGAGACCGCCCCCGTCTTCCTGACCGGCTTCATCACCAGCCAGGGCCTGTTCCTGGCGAAGGTGTGCGCCGCGTCGCTCGTCATCTCCCTGCCGGTGCTCGCCGCGGGGTTCGCCGCCCAGGACAAGCTCGTCCAGGGCCTGTCGTTGGGAGCCGTCAAATGAAGGCCGCCGTCATCGAGTCCGTGGGCAGGGCCGTCGTCGCCGAGGTCCCGGACCCGACGCCAGGGCCGCGCGAGGTCGTCGTCGAGGTCGCGGCCTGCGGGCTGTGCGGCACGGACCTGCACATCCTCCAGGGCGAGTTCGCCCCCAAGCTGCCGATCGTGCCCGGGCACGAGTTCGCGGGCGAGGTGGTCGGGGTCGGCACCCGGGTCACCGAGGTGTCGGTGGGCGACCGGGTCGCCGTCGACCCCTCCCTGTACTGCTACGAGTGCCGCTACTGCCGCACCGGCCACAACAACCTCTGCGAACGCTGGGCGGCGATCGGCGTCACGACGGCGGGCGGGGCCGCGACGTACGCCCTCGCCCCCGTGGCGAACTGCGTGAAGCTCCCCGAGCACGTCCGCACGCAGGACGCGGCCCTGGTGGAGCCCCTGTCCTGCGCGGTACGCGGCTACGACGTGCTCCGGTCCCGCCTCGGCGCGCACGTCCTGATCTACGGCTCCGGGACGATGGGCCTGATGATGCTGGAGCTGGCCAAGCGCACGGGTGCGGCGAGCGTGGACGTCGTCGACGTGAACCCGGCCCGCCTGGAGACGGCCCGCCGCCTCGGCGTCTCGGCGTCGGCGGCCAATCCGGACGAACTCGACCGCCCGCAGGGCTGGGACCTGGTCGTCGACGCCACGGGCAACGCGGCGGCGATCCAGGACGGCCTGGACCGGGTGGCGAAGGCCGGCACGTTCCTCCAGTTCGGCGTGGCCGACTACGCGACCCGCGTGACGATCGACCCGTACCGCATCTACAACCAGGAGATCACCATCACGGGCTCGATGGCGGTGCTGCACAGCTTCGAGCGGGCGGCCGAGCTGTTCGCGAACGGGGTCCTCGACCCCGACGTCTTCATCAGCGACCGGATCCCGCTGGAGAGGTACCCGGAGGCGCTGGAGCAGTTCGCGTCAGGGGTCGGCCGCAAGATCGTGGTCGTGCCGTAGGGAACACACCGCTGTGGGCGGGGGCAGCGAAATCCGGTGTGACGCCCGCCCCCGCCCCCTTACGCTCACGGCATGCCACGACCCCACGGATTCAGCTATGAGCAGCACACCGGCGGAACGGTCCGCATCACCCACCACGGCCGCCCCGCCACCACGCTGAACGGCCCCCGGGCCGAGCAGTTCATCGCCGAGGTCGAGGCCTCCGACCCCCAGCTCGTCATGGCCCGCTGGACCGGGAACTACAAGCGGGGCAACGAACGCACCGCCCGTGATCACCCGCGCAACCGTCGCTGACCCGAATGGGCGCCGGGTAAGGGAACGGCAAAACCGCCTCGATCGTTCACCCGGCATGACAGCTATGACCCCCGGCTCGAACATCCCCCTGTCCGCCGCCCGCGTGACGGTTGACGTCGCCGCCCCGGTGCGGCTCGACGTATCGGGCCTGCTGCTCACCGCCGACGGCAAGGTGCGCTCCGACGACGACTTCATCTTCTACAACCAGCCGTCCGGCCCGGGCGTGACCTACCGCTCGGGCGGCGGCACCACGCCCGACGCGATCGTGGTCGACACGACGGCCGTGCCCCCCGGCATCGAGAAGATCGTCGTCACGGCGAGCCCGGACGCCGCGGGCCAGACCTTCCGGGGCATCGAACCGACGGCCACGATCCGCAGCGCGGACGACAGCTCCGTCCTGGCCTCGTTCACGCCCCCGCAGCTCGGTGACGAGACGGCCCTGGTGATCGTGGAGATCTACCTGCGCAACGGCCAGTGGAAGGCCCGAGCCGTCGGCCAGGGATACGCCAACGGCCTCGCGGGCATCGCCACGGACTTCGGTGTCTCGGTGGAGGAGCCGGCCGCCCCGGCCCAGCAGCCGGTGACCCCGCCGCCGGCCCCGACGCAGGCGCCGGTGGCTCCGCCGGCCCCGCCCGTCACCACACCCGCGGCGCCTCCGGCTCCGGCCACGCCCCCGCCGCCCGCGCCGGGCGCCGGGAAGATCAACCTCGACAAGGGCCGCGTCAGCCTCCAGAAGAACCAGACTGTCTCCCTGATCAAGGGCGGCCGCCCCCTGCTCTCCTCGGTCAAGATGGGCCTCGGCTGGGAGCCGGCGTACCGCGGCAAGGACATCGACCTGGACGCCTCGGTCATCGCCTACGGGCCGCAGCGCAACCACATCGACAGCTGCTACTTCGGCAAGCTCCAGATCGTGGGCGGCGCGATCCGCCACTCCGGCGACAACCTCACGGGCGAGGGCGGCGGTGACGACGAGGTCATCACGGTCGACCTCGGCCGACTGCCCCAGGAGGTCACGGGCCTGGTCTTCACGGTCAACTCCTTCTCCGGCCAGAAGTTCACCGAGGTCGCCAAGGCCTACTGCCGCCTCCTGGACGGCACCACCGGCGAGGAACTGGTCCGCTTCGACCTCACCAGCGCCGAGCCGCAGACCGGCGTGATGATGGCCAAGCTGATCCGCCAGTTCTCCGGCGAGTGGGAGATGACGGCGATCGGCGACTTCGTGAAGTCCCGCACGGTGAGGGGGATGGTGAAGCCGGCGGCTCAGTCTCTGTAGCCAGGGCCGGAGCCGGCCACCTGACGAAGCGCTAGTGGGCCGGCTGCCGGGTGTGCACCCTGCCGAGGAAGTCCCGCACCAGGGCCACGACTTCCTCCAGGTGCGTCTCCAGCAGCCAGTGCCCGCCGTCGAGCAGGTGCAGCTCGGCGTCCGGCAGGTCACGCAAGTAGGCGCGGGCGGCGCCCTCGGGCATGTAGCCGTCCTGAGGGCCCCAGGCGATCAGCGTCGGGGGGCGGTGCTCCCGCAGGTACGTCTGGTACTTCGGGAACCAGTCGAGGTTCTCCCGCAGGCCCTCCATCAGCCCGACCATGATCTCGCGGCGCTGCGGGGAGTCCAGCAGCGGCCAGGACAGCTTCCACAGGTCGGGACTGATCCGTTCGACGAGCCGCTCGTCGATCTCGCCGACGAACTCGTCGCGCAGCCCCTCCTCGGTCACCGCCTCCAGCAGCCGCGCCCGCCCTTCGGGCGTCGGGTTCGCCCAGTACTCCTTCAGCGCCCCGTACTTCGGGCCGAGTTCGTCCTCGTAGATGTCGCCGTTCTGGACGACGAGGGCCGCCACGCGCTCCGGGGCGCGCATCGCCAGCCGCAGTCCGATCTGCGACCCGTAGTCGTGCAGGTAGAGGGCGTACCGCCGGAGCTCCAGCGTGTCGGTGAACCGCTGGAGGAAGTCGGCGTACCCGTCGAAGGTGTACGAGAAGCCCCCCGAGTCCGGGGTGTCGCTGTAGCCGAAACCCGGGAAGTCGGGTGCGACGAGCCGCCACCGGTCGGCGAGGGCAGGCAGGAAGGCTCGGTACTGGAACGAGGAGGACGGGTATCCGTGCGGGAGCAGAACGACGGGGGCGTCCGGGGGACCTGCCTCGCGGTAGAAGACGCGCATCCCGTCGATGTCGGCGTACCGGTGTGCTGTCCTGTGGTTCGGGGCGTCGATACTTCTCGCCTCCTGGCTGGTCAGGCACGGAACCAGGCCGGAGTACCCACGCCGTGCCCGACGAAACGGGACGCCCCACGAGGTCTCAGGGCCGCAGCCCCTCCGTCAGCAATGTCAGATAGCGGCGGATGTGTTCGCCCTCCCCGTCCGCCAGCTCCGCCGCCGTCGACACGCCGTGCGCCAGCCGCAGTACGTCGACCGGCTCGACGTCCCGCCGGAGCGTGCCCTCCTCCTGCGCTGCCCGGACCAGGCGCTCCGCCGCGCTCTTCACCGAGTCGCCGCAGGCCGTGGCCACGGTGGAGCCGGTCTGTGTGACGGCCGGGCCCAGCAGGGCCCTGAGGCCGCGCATCCGGACCATCCCGGCGCCGAGTTCGTACAGCCACTCCCCCAGCGCCTCGCCCGGCGGCAGTTCGGCCTCGAGTTCGGTGGCCCGGGCCGCGATCGCCTCGACGCGGTCGAGGTACGCGGCCTCCAGCAGCGCGTGCCGGGTCGGGAAATGCCGGTAGAGCGTGCCGGAGCCGACGCCGGCCCGCTTGGCGATGTCGTCGAGCGACGCGCCCTCCCCGTGCTCGGCGAAGGCCTCCGCGGCCACTTCCAGCAACCGCTCGTAGTTGCGCCGAGCATCCGCCCGCATGGGCCTGACCTGCGCCATGCAGCCACTCCTCACGAACCGGGGACCCACGAACCGGAGACCCTCTCCGCACCTTATCGAGAACGGCCGGCGGTCGGAGGTCCGCACACCCGCCGCCCTACATCTTCATCGCCCCCGCCGCCAGATCCCGCAGGAAGTGCCGCGCCCCGATCAGGAACACGACGATCAGCGGGATGACGCTCATCAGCGCGCCGGCCATCACCAGCGAGTAGTCGGTGTTGTAGAGGATGTTGAGATTCGCCAGGGCGACCTGGAGGGTGACCTTGTCGGGGTCGATCATGACGACCAGGGGCCAGATGTAGTCGTTCCAGAGGCCGATGAACGTGAAGATGCCGAGGAAGGCGAGGGCCGGCCGGAACAGCGGCAGGACGACCGTCCAGTAGAGGCGGAAGAAGCCGGCGCCGTCGATCCGCCCGGCGTCCAGCAGTTCGTCCGGCAGCGAGTTCTGGGCGTACTGCCGCATCCAGAAGATGCCGAAGGCGTTCGCCGCGCCGGGAATGATCAGCGCCTTCAGGGATCCGGCCCAGCCGAACTCGGCCATGGTCACGAACTGCGGTACCAGGGAGAGCTGCGCGGGGATCATGTACGTGACGAGCAGCATGCCGAAGAGGAACTTCTTCGCCGGGAACTCGTACTTGGCGAAGGCGAACGCGGCCAGCGAGTCGAAGAACAGCACCAGCACGGTCCCGAGCACGGCGACGACGACGGTGTTGAACAGCGAGCCGAAGAAGTCGACGGTGTCGAGCACCCGCCCCATGTTGTCCAGTAGATGCGGCCCCGGCACCAGCTTGGGCGGATAGCGGTAGATGTCCTGCGTGGTGCCGGAGGCCAGCACCACCAGCCAGTAGAAGGGGAACAGCGAGACCAGCACGCCGAGCAGCAGCACCGCCCGGACGCAGATGCGGCTGAGCCTGCTGCCGGAGCCGATGGCCAGGCCCGCGCTCCCGGTCGTCCTCTGTTCAGCGGCCACGGCGTGCCCCCTTGCGGCGCAGCAGACCGGCGATGCCGGGCCGGCGGTCGTCGTCCGAGCCGGCGACCAGGCGCCAGTTGATGACGGTGAAGACGGCGATGATCGCGAAGAGGACCCAGCCCATGGCGGCGCCGTAGCCGAACTGGTGCTCCTTGAAGGCCTTCTGCCACAGATAGAGCACGATGGTCATCCCTTCCTGGCCCGGTCCGCCCGTGGTTCCGACGTCGGTCGACTGGAAGAGCACCTGGGACTCGGTGAAGATCTGCAGCCCGTTGATGGTGGAGGTGACGGCGGCGAAGAGCACCACCGGCCGCAGTTGCGGCAGGACGACCCGGAAGAGGGTCTGCCTGCTGTTCGCGCCGTCGACGCGGGCGGCCTCGAAGTGCTCGGTGGGGATGGCCTGGAGGCCCGCGAGGAAGATCAGCGCGTTGTAGCCGACCCACCGCCAGATGATCATGATGGAGACGGACGACTTGATGCCCCACTCCGAGGACAACCAGCCGACCCCGTCCAGCCCGATCGCCCGCAGCGCCGAGTTGGCGAGGCCCGCCTGGGCGAAGACCGACCCGAACACGACGGTCATGGCGACCATCGAGGTGACGTTGGGGACGAAGTACGCCACCCGGTAGGCGCCGGCGAAGCGGACCTGCGAGTGCAGCAGGAACGCCAGCACCAGTGCCAGGAACAGCATCGGCACGGTGGACAGGAACCAGATCTCGAAGGTGTTGAGCACCGAGTGCCAGAACACCGAGTCCTGGAGCAGCCAGCCGTACTGCTTGAGCCCGACGTAGCGCATGTCGCCGATGCCGTCCCAGTCCTGGAAGGACAGGTAGACGGAGAACACGATCGGGAAGGCGCCGAAGACGGCGAAGAGCACGTAGAACGGGGAGATGGCGAGCAGCGGCGGGAAGTGACGCCTGCGGCCGCCCGGGGTGGTGGGTTGTGTACGGCCGGCCGGCCGCTTCTCGTTCGCCGCCGGCGCGCCGGCCGGGTCGAGAACCGTCGCCATGTCAGCTCACCCCCACCCGGGACAGCGTGGTCTCGGCGGTGTTCACGGCGTCCCGCCAGGCCCGGTCGGGGTTCTTGCCGAGCGCTTCCACATTGGTCAGCTCCTGGAAGAACGGGGTGTTGGCGGACTCCTCGTAGGGGCTGAAGTAGACGACGGGGGCCTTCTCCGCGGCCGGGCCGAAGACGTCGATGGGCTGCTGACCTCCGAAGAAGGGGTCGGGCTCGTGCATCGCCGGGTCGGCGTAGGCGGCCGGGGTGGTGGGGAACAGGGCCATCTCCTGGTAGCTCTCGAGCTGGTTCGCCGGGCTGAGCAGCCACTTCAGGAAGGCGAAGCCCGCCTCGGGGTCCCGGCAGTAGCGGGTCAGGCTCATGTACGAGCCGCCGTAGTTGGCCGGGCCGTCCGGCATGGTGGTCAGCCGCCAGGAACCGGAGGTCTTCGGGGCGGTGTCCTTCAGGCCGTTGATGGCCCACACCGCCGTGGTCATCGTGGCGATCCGGCCTCCGCTCATGGCCGCGTTGAAGTCGGGTGTGCCGTCCGTGATCCTGGCGCTGAGCCCTTGGCGGAGGATCTCCACGGACAGGTCCCAGGCCCGCCGGACGTGCTCCTGGTCGCCGATGAAGCGGTTGCCGGCGTCCACGAACTGCCGGGAGCTCTGGAGCAGGACCTGCTGGAAGACGTTGCCGATGTTGCTCACCAGGTACGGCTCGCCGGGCCCCTTCGCCCGCAGGGTCCGCCCGGCGGCGATGAACTTCTCCCAGGTGGGGATCTCCTCGGCGACGTCCTCCGGTTCGTGGGCCAGTCCGGCCTCCCGGAAGAGGTCCCGGCGGTAGTAGAGCGCGGTGGGGCCGGCGTCCAGGGGGAAGCCGATCATCCTGCCCGTCGGGGTGAAGCAGGCCTTCCACTTCCACTCGAGGTACTGGTCGCGGACGGACTCCGCGCCGAGCTCCCGCAGGTCGAGGAACTCGTTCTCGTCGGGGAAGAACGTGGCGAGGTTGTCGTTGTTCACGACCGTCACGTCCGGCACGTAGGCCCGCGCCGCGAGGCTGGTGCGCACCTTGGAGTCGATGTCGCCGTCGGGTATCTGCGAACCCCGCACCCGCAGTCCGGGCACCCCCGGCACGCCCCGCCCGGCGGTGGCGAGCAGCTTGTCGCTGAGCGAGCCCTTCCAGTACCAGAGGCCGAGGTGGTCGGTGCCGGCGGAGGCCGATCCCCCTGCGGACCCGCAGCCGGTCAGTCCGAGCAGGCCCGCCCCCGCACCCCCGAGACAGGCCCCCAGCAGGCGTCTGCGGGACATCGTTCGCTGATCCATGGGCGCGCACTCGCATCTCGCGGGGATGGGGGGAGGCTTTCCCTGATGAGGGAAGTGAAGACAACGATGTCGGCGGGCCGCGTGGTGGTCGGGCCGACGGTCTCGCGGTGGGGGCTCCTGGGTTCGTGAACGTTCACGTGAGCGTTGCCGTCGAGTATCGACACGCTCGAAAACCGGTGTCAAGGGAGCTGCACGGAACGATCTGCCGGGCCCTGCCCTGGCGGGTCAGGCGGAGGAGCGGACCACCAGTTCGGGCACCACCCACGCGTCCGCGCCCCGCAGCGGCTCCTCACCCGCGCGCAGCCGGGCCACCTGCTCCACGGCCAGCCGTCCGAGCTGCCGCTTGTCGATGTGCAGGGTGGTCAGGGCGGGGTCCACCAGTTCGCCCAGGGAGAGACCGTCGAAGCCCAGCACCGCCAGATCGTCCGGAACGCTCCGGCCGTGGCGGCGGGCGGTGCGCATCGCCCCGACCGCGATCAGATCGTTGAAGCCGAAGACCGCGGTGATCCCGGGCCGTGCCGCCAGGAGCTGCTCCATACCGTCCTCGCCGCCGGCCACGCTGTGCTCCGGGCACACCACGACCCAGTCCTCGTCGACCGGCAGTCCGAGGCGCCGCACCTGCTCCAGGAACGCCAGCCTGCGGGGCCCGGGGCCGTGCACGCCGTCCAGCATGCCGATCCTGCGGTGCCCCGCGCGGACCAGGTGGTTCAGGCCCTGCTCGACTCCGGTGGCGGCGTCGATGCCCACGGCCGCGAACTGGGTCTGCTGCGGGCCGCGTTCCAGAAGCACCAGCGGCACGCCGCCGAGGTGCCGGGTGAGGACGTCGTCCGGGTCCTTGAAGTAGCCCACGACCGCGTCCGCCTGGTGGGAGAGCACGTCGAGCGCCTGCCGCTCCCTGGCCTCGTCGATCCGGGAGTCCCACACGACCACCTGCCAGCCGCGCTGCTCGGCCGCCTCCAGCACCCCGGCGGCGACTTCGGGGAAGAACGGGTTGCGCAGGTCGGGGATGACCAGGCCCGCCGTCACCGCGCCCTTCTGGACGAGTCCGCGCGCGAACCGGCTGGGCCGGTAGTCCAGGAGCCTGGCCGCCTCCAGGACCCGCTCCTTGGTGGCCGGGTCGATCTCACCCTTGTCGTTGACCGCCCGGGAGACCGTCTGCCGTGACACCCCGGCCAGTCGTGCGACGTCGTGGATCGTGGCCCGGCGCCGGGCACCGTCGGGCCGCTCGGCACCCGGCTCCGCGCGCTGATTGTCGGTCCACACGCTGAGCACTTTATCCGGCTCCGGGCCCGGCCCGGCAGGGGCGGCCGCGCGGGCCCCTCAGCCGTCGAGCTCGGTGAAGAGCGTCAGCTGGAGGTCGCCAGGGGCCTCGAGCCGGGAGTTCAGGGAGTTCCAGGGGGTGCGCGTGGGCTCGGCGACCACCTCGGCTCCGGCGGCGGCCAGCCTGGCCGTGGTGGCGACGGAGTCGTCCACCTGGAAGGCGACCCGGACGTGCCCGGCCACCCGCCGCCCCACCTCGACCTCGTCGATGAAGGCGGCGTGGTTCGGGTCGGTCAGCTCCAGGGTGGCCCGCCCGGCCTCCAGGATCGTGACCCGCCCGTCCTCCGACGCGAACGCGCCCTGCTCGGTCAGGCCGAGCACGTCCCGGTAGAAGTGCAGCGCGGCGTCGTAGTCGTCCGCGGTCACAACGAGGCGGAGTTCTCGTACGGCTGGTTCGTCGGGCACAGGGACTCCTTCGAGGTTCGGTTAACCCCCGACAACCCACGCGCCGGCCGGTTGATTCCTGGGGCCGGACAACGGCCGGGCGTCGTCAGAACAGCGCGCTGTACGCGTTCAGCGCCGGCTGTCCGCCCAGGTGGGCATAGAGGACCGTGGAGTCGCGGCCGATCTCGCCCCGCGAGACCAGGTCGATCATCCCGGCCATGGACTTCCCCTCGTAGACGGGGTCGGTGATCATCCCCTCCGTCCGGGCCGCGAGCCGCATCGCCGCCAGGGTGGACTCGTCGGGGATGCCGTACGTGCCCGCGTGGTACCGCTCGTCGAGTTCGACGTCGGACTCGGTCAACTCGCGCTTGAGCTCGATGAGCTGCCCGGTGTCGTGCGCGATCCGGGCGATCTGGCCACGGGTCGCGGCGGGTTTCGCCGAGGCGTCGACGCCGAGCACGCGCCGGGGCCGCCCGCCCGCCTCCTCCAGCGCGGCGAACCCGGCGACCATGCCGGCCTGGGTGGAGCCGGTCACCGAGCACACGACCACGGTGTCGAAGAAGACGCCCAGCTCACGCTCCTGCTCGGCGACCTCGTACGCCCACCCCGCGAAGCCCAGGCCGCCGAGCGGATGGTCGGAGGCGCCGGCCGGGATGGCGTACGGCTTGCCGCCCGCCTCCTCGACCTCCCTGAGCGCCTGCTCCCAGCTCTCCTTGAACCCGATCCCGAACCCGGCCCTCACCAGCCGTACGTCGGCCCCGGCGAGGCGGCTGAGCAGGATGTTGCCGACCTTGTCGTACACGGCGTCCGGCCACTCGACCCAACTCTCCTGCACCAGAACGCACTTGAGCCCGGCCCGGGCGGCCACCGCCGCGACCTGCCGGGTGTGGTTGGACTGCACCCCGCCGATCGACACGAGCGTGTCGCAGCCCTTCGCGAGCGCGTCGGCGACCAGGTACTCCAGCTTGCGGGTCTTGTTGCCGCCGTAGGCGACACCGGAGTTGCAGTCCTCGCGCTTGGCCCAGAGGGCGGCGCCACCGAGGTGCGCGGTCAGCCGCTCCAGGGGGTGCACGGGTGACGGCCCGAAGAGGAGGGGGTAGCGCGCGTACGAGGCAAGGGGCGAGGAAGGGGAAGGAGACGGGGAAAGGGACATGGTTCCTCCCGGGGTCGGGATGGGATCGGTCGGTCTCAGTCGGCGAGCTCTTCGAGCCCTCGCCAGATCTCAGCCGTGACGCGGACCGCCTCGGCCACGTCACCGGCCGCGCAGGCCTCGATCAGCCGCTCGTGCAGTCCGGCCGAGCGGCAGCTGCCGCCCTCGCCGAAGCGCTGTCGCTCCAGGCGGCGGATGAGCGGGGTGTAGCGGGCGACGGTCGCGGCGGCCGCGCGGTTGCCGCTCACCCGGACGAGGACCTCGTGCAGCGCGTCGTCGGCGCGCAGGGCCCCGTCCACGTCTCCGGTGCCGACGGCGGCGGCGAACCGCTGGTTGGCGGTGCGCATCGCCTCGATGTCCGCGGCACCCAGCCGGGGCACGGCGACCCGCGTCACGAGCTCGTGCATGGCGCCGACCACGGCGGCGGCGTCCCTGACGTCGGAGGCCACGAGCGGGGTCACCCGGGTGTAGCTCTGCGGCTTGCTCTCCAGCAGCCCCTCGTCCACGAGCCGGGAGAACGCCTCGCGTACGGGCGCCCGGGACAGCCCCAGCCGCTCCGCGAGCTCGGCGTCCCGCACCACCGCGCCGGGTTCGATCTCCCCGGCCACGATGGCGTCCCGGATCGCCTCGTACGCACGGTCCCTGAGCAGGGTCCGGGGCACGGGCCGGATGGCCTCCATGACTGAAATGTTAGATGTCAGCCTCGCCCCGGACAAGGGCCCGGACAAGATCGTGGCCCGCACTCCCCTCGCGGTGCGGGCCACGGTCCCTCAGGCCGCCCAGGGCCAGTCGGCGTCCCGGGAGGCCTCGATCAGCGGAACCATCCGGAAAGCCGTGTCGGTGAGGCCTCCGAAGGTGTGCCGGTTCGCGGTGCCCGACGGGCCGTGGCCCGCCCGGTATCCGGCGAGGTTCCAGGTGTAGACCGGCACGCCGGCCGGGACCTGCTCGGTCGGGTCACCCCGGTGGTGGTGCGTGTACTGCTCGTCGGTGACGATCAGCACCCGGTCGTGCTTCCGGTAGTGCCGGCGCACCGCCTCGGTGGTGTCGGTGCCGCCCAGGTCGCCGAAGCGGTCGAGGATCTTCAGCACCGACTCGCCCTTGCGGAACTTCACTCGGGCGCTCGTCGAGCCGAACTCGACCAGGTCCGCGCGCTCCGCACGCAGCGCGAGCGCCGTGCCGAAGATCGCGGCGGCGTCGGCGCGGTTGAGCTCCGAGCGGTCGGACAGCCGCGACCAGAACATCGAGCCCGAGCGGTCCACGAGCACCAGCGTCCGGCCGGGCAGCGCGGGCACGTTGGCCAGCGAGTGGCCGAGCGCCCGCTCCAGGGCGTACGACCAGCGCAGCGACGGCGCGTGCTGGTAGGCGGCGAGGTACCGGAAGGGGAACTGCCGCGAGCGCGCGACCTCCGCCGGGTCGCTGATCCGTGCGGCGACCCGCTCGGCGACCTCGTCGGACACCCCGGCCTCGTCGAAGTTCCGCAGGTTGCGCACGAGCGCCATGGTGCCCATGGACGGGATCACGGCCTCCCAGGCCGCCTTGTCCATCGGCCCCTGGAGCCAGCCCGCCAGCGTCTCCCACGTCATCCCGGCCGCGGCCAGCCGCTCGGCACCGCCCTCGGCGGTCACGACCGCGCGCCGCTCGGCCACCGGCAGCGCCATCAGCTCGCGGTGGGCGGTGAGGACGCGGTCCGACGCGGGCGGCACCGCGGTGTCGGGGTGGTGCCGCCGGTCGAGGGCGTACCGGAACAGCTCGCCCTGCCAGGGCTTGTCCGGGTCCGGGGCGGCGTGCACGAGGTTGAGGATGTCGCCGAAGCGGTAGCCCTTGGAGGCGGTGTCGTACTTCAGCAGCGCCTTGCCGTGGTAGAGCCGGCGTACGGCGTCGGCGATGCCGCGCTTGACCGGCTTGGGCACGTTGCGGCCGTACATCGCCGTCCAGTAGGCGAGCAGTTCGCCGGGCTCGTCGGGCCGCTGGAGCACGGAGGCGACGACCTGCCGGTTGGCCGGGCCGCCGGTCGCGCCGGCGTCCAGGCGGGCCTTGACGTACTCGGCGGCGCCGACGACGGAGGCCGTACGCAGGTTGCCCTCGCCGCGCAGCCAGCCGAGCAGGCCGGCCGTCCACGCCGGGTCGGTGACGGCGAGTTCGCGCACGAGCTTCGCGAAGCGGTCGTCGCGGTCGGCGCCGGTCTCGTAGAAGGTCTGCTGTGAAACGAAGTTGGACACGGCCAGCAGGAAGAGCTCGGAGCGTGCGTCACGCTCGCGGCCCCGGCCGCCCTCGTACGTGCGCAGCACACGCCCGGTGGACGTCACACGGGAGACGGGACGTGCGCGGGCTGCCTTGGAATTGAATCGCGCCATGGTGAATTCCCCCGAATTCGTTCGTGTTTCGGGAGAGACGCTGCATGGAGGAAAAGAGGTGGGTGCCCGAGGACAGAAGTCGGCGACGGACTAATTCAGATGCTCTACTCACTTGAGCTACAGCGACCCGAAGTCGCTGACGGGACTCGAACCCGCAACCCTCTGATCCCAGGAAGTAACCGTTGCCTTCGCACCGGGCACCCACCACATGCTGCGCCTCCCGAGATCAAGTCGGCGGCGGCGTCGGATTCTTTGGAAGAGAAGTAGCCGCTGCCATCGCACCGGGAGGTGCGTGACGTTGTGATCTCACTGTAGGAGGCGCAGTACGGGACCTGCGAGCGAATTAATTACCGCTTCTGCCGCTGCCAGGGGCCGGTGATGGCGAGCAGGATGCCCGGGTCCTGGATGTTGGCGTAAAGGGTCTTGCCGTCGGGCGAGAAGGTGACACCGGCGAACTCGCTGTACTCCGGCTCCTCTTCGGTGCCGACGTTCAGGTCGTTGCGGGCGATCGGGTAGGTGCGGCCGCTCTCGGTGGCGCCGAAGAGGTGCGAGACGCCCTCGCCGTCCTCGGCCAGGACGATGCCGCCGTACGGGGAGACGGTGATGTTGTCGGGACCGTCGAACGCGCCGTCCTCGGACGGGTCGGGGTTCACACCGAGCAGCACCTTCAGTGTCAGTGTCCGGCGCTTGGGGTCGTAGAACCAGACCTGGCCGTCGTGCTGGACGGGGCTCTCCTCACGGGCGTACGAGGAGACGATGTAGGCGCCCCCGTCGCCCCACCACATGCCCTCCAGCTTGCGGGCGCGGGTGACCTCGTCGGCGGCGAACTGCTTGCGCACGGGGGTCGTACGGGCGTCGCGGTCGGGCACGTCCACCCAGTCGACGCCGTAGACGGTGCCGATCTTCGTGGCGCGGGACAGGTCGTCGACGAACTTCCCACCGGAGTCGAAGCACTTGGGCGCCTGGAGGACACCGGCGTCGTCGGCGAGCTCGCGGAACTTTCCGGGGCCGTACGCGAAGCCCTTGGGCGGGGTCCAGCGGTAGAAGAGGCCGTTGGGCTCGTCGTCGTCCTCGGTGAGGTAGGCGTGGCCGCGCTTGGGGTCGATGACGACGGCCTCGTGGTCGTAGCGGCCGAAGAACTTCAGCGGCTTGGGGCCGCGGTTGGCGCGCCGGTCGCTCGGGTCGACCTCGAACACGTAGCCGTGGTCCTTGGTCATGCCGTTGACGCCGGCCCTGTCGGAGTTCTCCTCGCAGGTGAGCCAGGTGCCCCACGGCGTACTGCCACCGGCGCAGTTGGTGGAGGTGCCCGCGATGCCGACCCACTCCGCGACCCGTCCGTCGGGGCGTATCTCGACGACCGTGCAGCCACCGGCGGCGGCCGGGTCGTAGACGAGGCCCTCGGTGAGAGGCACCGGGTACTTCCAGTTGGCGCGCGGGCCCTTCAGCTCGTGGTTGTTGACGAGCAGGGTGGTGCCGCGGGGGCCGTCGAAGGTGGCGGTGCCGTCGTGGTTGGACGGCGTGAACTCGCCGGACTCCAGCTTCGTCCTGCCGCTGTAGGTGATGATCCGGTACGTGAAGCCGGCGGGCAGGGCGAGGATGCCCTTGGGGTCGGGGACGAGCGGCCCGTAGCCGACCGAGTGCCGGGCGTCCGCCGCGCCCTCCGCACCGTCGGTGTCGTAGGACGCGAGGGCGTTGGGCGCGGTGGCGAGTGCGCCGACGCTGCCCGCCAGCGCGACACCGGCACCGGTGATCGCGGAGGTTCTGGCGAAGTCCCTGCGGGTGAGCGACATGGGTGTCTCCTGTGACGGGGGGTTGCCGTGGAGGGTGGCGGACCTCATTCGGCAACACCGTCCCGCTCATCCATGAACGCCGGTTGAACAACACCCCAGGGGCGCGGGGAACTGCGCGACAAGCCACAACGCACCCGCACCCGCACCCGCAATACGAACTCAGCCCCCCTGCTGCGACCGCGCCTTGAACGCAGCCTTCCGCGCCTCCTTCGCCACCTTCTTGTCCGGATGCAACCGCCCCATCGCCTCCAGCACATCAGCCGTAGCGGGATGCTCGACCCGCCAGACAGCCTCGAAGAACCCGCCGTGCTGCCGCGCGAGCCCCTCGACCAACGCCCGCAGCTCCTCGGAGTTCCCCTCGGCAGCCAGCTGCGCGGCCACCGTGTCGATGGTCAGCCAATACACCATCGCCTCCGACGGCGCAGGCACATCCGCCGCACCATGCTCGGTGAGCCAGACACGGGCGAGACCGCCCAACTCGGCATCGTCGAGCACCTCCCGCAAGGCGGGCTCGGCCGAAGCTCCGACCAGCGACAAGGCCTGCTGACACCGCAACCGCCGCAACGGCGCCCCGGCATCCGCGCCCCGCGCCGCCGCCAGCAGCTCGCGTGCCGCGGCGAGCGCTTCCCGGCGCTGAAGCCACTGCTCGGTCTCGGCCTGCGCAGCACCCGGCGGGAACGCCGCCGTGCCGTCGAGCAGCGCGTCGGCCCCCTTGTCCGCGAGGTCCCCGACGGCCGGTGCCTCGAACCCGGCCTCCAGCAGCCGGGCACGCAGGCCGTAGAGCCCGAGCGGGGTGAGCCGGACCATGCCGTACCGGGAGACGTCTGTGTCGTCGACGGGCGCCGCGGGCTCCTCGTCGGCCTCGGCCATGAGCGCCTCGTCCACGGGCCGGTACGCCACGAGCCCCACCGGCTCCAGCATCCGGAACTGGTCGTCCAGCCGCATCATCGCCTCGGAGACCTGCTCCAGGACGTCGTTGGTCGGCTCGCCCATGTCGCTGGGCACGATCACCGACGCGGCCAGCGCCGGCAGCGGCACCGGAGCGTCGGCGGGTGTGTCCTCGCCGGCGGTCAGCAGGTAGAGGTTGCCGAGCACGCCGTCGAGGAACTCGGCCTCGGCCTCCGGGTCCCAGTCGAGGGCGGAGAGGTCGACCTCGCCGTCCTCGGCCACGAGACCGTCCAGGTCGGGCACGCTCGCGTCGGCGAGCACCGTCTCCAGGGCCGCGAGCCACACCGCCAGCACGTCCTGCGGCGAACCGCCGGTGAGCAGCGCCAGGTCCTCGCCCGCCGTGACGGTGCCCTCCTCCTCGTCGAGGATCTCGACGAGACCGGTGTCCACCGCCACCCGCCACGCCTCACTGGCGTCGGCGGCGGCGTCGTCCCCGCTCAGTCCGAGCGCCTCGGCGGCCGCGGGCACCTGTTCGTCGACGAGCCCGCCCCCGGCGTCGACCCGGGTCTCCGGCCCGGCCCAGCGGGCCAGCCGGGCGGCCCGGGACAGCAACGGCGTGGACAGCGCGTCGCGCGCCAGCTCCGCTTCGGGGTGCAGCCGCACCGGCGGCAGGGGGGAGCTGTCTGACATCGGCTGTTTCTCCTAGCGGCGCCTCATACGACTCAGCCGCTCAGCCTAGACGGATTTACACCCATGCCGCCTGCTTCATGTCCCCGTCAGGGGCTGTACATGGCCGAAACCTTGACAAGTGACCTGAGCAGGCTGGAGATTGACGCGCGTAGAAGTCGGCGGACACTTGTTCACCGGGTCGCCCCACCGGACCCGCCCGTCCACCGTCCGCTACGCGCGTCAACCGCCCGCCCCACAGGTAGCGGCAGACAGTCCACGCACCACCCTCGTCCCGGCGCCCTGTCACGTCCCCGGAGGGAACCCCGTTGCCGAGCAAGTCGTCCGCGCGCCTCGCCGCGCTCACCGTTGCCGCCGTGTGCTCCGCGGCATCCACGATCGTCCTCACCACTCCCGCACACGCGGACTCGGTCCGCATCCATGACGTCCAGGGCAACACCCGGATATCGCCGTTCGCCGGCCAGCAGGTCACGGACGTGACCGGAATCGTCACCGGCATCCGGACCTACGGCTCGTCCCGCGGCTTCTGGATCCAGGACCCGGACCCGGACGCCGACCCGGCGACCAGTGAAGGCGTCTTCGTCTTCACCAGCTCGACGCCGAAGGGGGTCGCCGTCGGCGACTCCGTCACGGTCAGCGGCACCGTCTCGGAGTACGTCCCCGGCGGCACCGCCTCCGGCAACCAGTCCCTGACGGAGATCACCAAGCCGACGACCACGGTCGTCTCCAGCGGCAACCGGCTCCCCGCCGCCACGACGGTCGACGCGAGGTCGGTCCCCGCCGCCTACGCGCCGGCCGGTGACGCCGCGGCGAACGGCTCGATCAACGCCCTCCCCCTCAAGCCCGCGAAGTACGCCCTGGACCACTACGAGGCGCTGGAGGGCATGACCGTCCGCGTCACCGACACCCGCGTCGTGGGCGCCACCGACCCGTACACCGCACTCTGGGTGACGGTGAAGCCGCACGAGAACCGCACCCGCAACGGCGGCACGGTCTACGGCTCCTACGACGCCCAGAACACCGGCCGCCTCCAGATCCAGTCCCTCGGCGCGACGGCGGACTTCCCGAAGGCGAACGTCGGTGACACGCTCACCGGCACGACGGCGGGCCCGCTGGACTACAACCAGTTCGGCGGCTACACCCTGGTCGCGAGCGAACTCGGCACGCTCAAGTCCGCGGGCCTGAAGCGCGAGACGACGAGCAAGCAGCGCTCCTCGGAACTCGCGGTCGCCACCTACAACGTCGAGAACCTCGACCCGACCGACAACACCTTCGCCGAGCACGCGTCCGCGATCGTGAACAACCTCAAGTCGCCGGACATCGTGTCCCTGGAGGAGATCCAGGACAACAACGGCGCGACGAACGACGGTACGGTCGCCGCCGACCAGACCATGACCAAGCTGATCGACGCGATCGTCGCGGCCGGCGGCCCCACGTACGACTGGCGCTCGATCGACCCGGCCGACAAGGCCGACGGCGGTGAGCCCGGCGGCAACATCCGCCAGGCGTTCCTGTTCAACCCGGAGCGGGTCTCCTTCACGGACCGCGCGGGCGGCGACGCCACGACGGCGACCGGAGTGACGAAGATCCGCGGCAAGGCGCACCTGACGCTCAGCCCCGGCCGGATCGCCCCCGCCGACGAGGCCTGGAAGAACAGCCGCAAGCCGCTGGCCGGCGAGTTCGTCTTCCGCGGCCGCACGGTCTTCGTGATCGCCAACCACTTCAACTCCAAGGGCGGCGACCAGGGCCTGACCTCCCAGTACCAGCCGCCGGCCCGCAGCTCCGAGACCCAGCGGCACCAGCAGGCCACGCTGGTGAACGCCTTCGTCAAGGACATCCTGGACACCCAGAAGAACGCGGACGTCATCGCCCTGGGCGACATCAACGACTTCGAGTTCTCCGGCACCACCAGGCTCCTGGAGGGCCGGGGCGAACTCTGGTCGGCGATCAAGTCGCTGCCCAGGAGCGAGCGTTACTCGTACGTCTACCAGGGCAACAGCCAGGTCCTCGACCAGATCCTGATCAGCCCGTCGATCCGCCGCGACTGCGACTTCGAGTACGACAGCGTGCACGTCAACGCGGAGTTCAACGACCAGATCAGCGACCACGACCCGCAGGTCCTGCGCTTCCGGCCGTAACCCGTCGGCCGTGGGGCCGGCCGGCCAGAGCGGCCGGCCGGCCCCACGGCACCGCACTCACCCGGGCACGAGCCCCAGGGCATGCCGGTACCGGCTCCCGCTCGACCCCTTCACCCCCGGGTAGGTCCGCACCCGCTCCCACGTGTCGGTCCCGGGGGCCGCCAAGGCCTCGTCATAGGCCTGGTCGCTCTCCCACTCGGCGTAGTTCAGTACGTGCCCGCCATCGGCGCTCAGATGGAAATGAGCGGAGATCAGCCCGGCGTGCCCTTCGGGATCGTCACCCAGGGCCTTGAGCACGAGATCGACCCACTCCTCCCGCCGCTCCCCGGCCCCTTCCTCGAAGTCGACCCGTACGGTGACGATCAGCCCCGGCTCCCGTACGTCACCGACGGCCCGCTCGCGGCCGCCGTACCGCCGGTACCGCGCGATCCCCACCCTCTCGATCCCCGGCACGGCGGTGTCGATCTCGTCGACCCGCTCCTGCCGATGAACTTTGACGAAGGCCTCGTACGCCTGCTCGCTGCTCCACTGCGAGTGGTGCATCAGCGTGGACCCGTCGTGCCCCACGTAGACGTGGTACCCCAGCAGATCACCGGTGGGCCACGGCCGCCGCTCCCACGTGCGCCCGATCGCCTCCACGGTCTGCCGTTGCCGCTCGGGTGTGCCGACCCGCCAGGTACTGAAGAAGGGGGCACCGATCCGGGGATCGGTGAGGTCGGGGTGCTGCTCGGTTCGACGGCTCATTGAACACTCCAGTCGTATGCGCCGGTTGCCCTGCTGCACCCCACCTTTCAACCTCGACCAAGCTTGAGGTCAAGGGAGAGGTGTCGCAGGGCCCGGCGCTTCCAGGTGCTCAACGTCTGCGCTGGGGCGGGTTGGTGCGCAGCCCGGCGGAGCGGGGTGCCGCTGCGCCCACCCGTGCCGCCCTCGGCGGCGCGTCTGCCCGCAGCGGTTGGCGCGTCAACGGATGCCTCTTGACGGACAGTCAGCCGGCGTCCGACTCCATCGCGCCGTCCCGAGGGCGGACACCCCCGGGCCGGCCCCGACCCACCACCACCGCGCAGGCGCGAACGGCCCGCCTGCCGCATGCCGCCGGCGCACCCCGCTCAGCGATACCAGCGCTGCCAGCGATGCCCGCGAGTCACCTGCTGCCGCCGCCGTACCACCTCGACAGCGACGACCGCGGCCCCCGCAGCCGCCCCGACGACCAGCACCGGCTTCGGATGCCGCATCCCGGCCTGGACGACACCGCGCACCGGCCGCGGCCCCGCATGCGTCGCCTTGTCGTGCACCGTGTGCCCGGCCTGCGCGGCGCTGCTCCGCAACTGCACCGTCATCGCCCCGGCCTTGTCCCGCAGATCGGCGGCCCGAGCCCGCGCACGCCCCTTCACGTCCGCCTTCCCCGCCAACTCCTCCACGGTGTTGCCGAGTTCACTACGGGTCCGCTCGATCTGCTGGCGCAGTTCATCGGGCCCCTTGGCCCCGCCCGTCGCTTCTGTCATCGATGTGCCCTTTCCCTGATCTCCTCGACGTCGGCCCTGACACTGCCGAGCGCCTCCTCAGGCGTGGGAGGAGTGGCCCGGCGCAGCTGGCTCCGGCCGGCGGCGGCCAGCACGGCCGCGATCACGAACAGCACCCCGGTCACGATGAGCGCCGCGGCCCAGACGGACAGCACCAGCGAGAGGGCTGCGACACCCGTCCCGGCCAGCGCGAGCAGCCCGGCATAGGCGACGGCACCCGCCGCACCGAGCAGCCCACCGCCACGCCCCGCACGCCGGCCCTTCTCGGCCAGCTCTTCCTTCGCAAGAGCCACTTCCTGCCGGACGAGCCGGGAGAGCTGCTCCGAGGCCTGTGAGACGAGCTCGCCCACGGAGTGGCGCTCGTCGTGCACGGCCCGATGATCGATGGTCCCGGTCACGGTGTTCCGCCTCCTCTCGAAGTAGGAAGCCCCGAGTACCCGGCCCACCCCCCGCTACCCCTGCCTGCCGCCCCTTCCCCGCCCGGCTACCCCGCCGCCGCCCCACTCCCACCGTGACCACCACGCTCGCCACGCTCACCGAGCCGCGCCAACTGAGCCTGGAACACGTCCAGCCGTGCCTGCAACAGAGCGGCCTCCGCGACAAGTTCGGGCACCCCCGTCCCCTGGGCCGCCGCCGGCCCCGCCGGCGCGCTACCACCCCCGGCCACGACCCGCAACCCGTCCCCCGCCAGCCGCGCGAACCCGGCCGGCGACAGGGACGGCCGCCCCCGCAGACACTCCCCACAGCAGGGCACCAACGCCCGCCACCCCGGCCGCCCCCATCCGGCCTCGCCCAGCGCGGCGGCCCCGGCACCGCACGCACAAGCCCCCAGGGTCATGACGCGCACCCGTTGCCGGGCATACCGGAACCCACGCTCGAAGCGGATGTAGGCGCCGAGAACGGAGACCTCCAACAGCACGGCCGCGCGGTGCTCGGCCGTGCAGAGCAACGCCTCCGCCGCCCGCCGGTCATGCACGCAGTGGAACCCGCAGTCGCAGCGCCGGTGCGGCGCCCGGTGCCGCAGCCCGTACACACACGCCGCCTCCGCCACCACTCCGTACGGCAGCGCGCCGCCCAGCGACACACCGGTGAACCCGGCCCGGGTGCCGTCCTGGGACAGCACAGGGTGGGCGATCTTGTATCCGGTTGGCGGCTCCGTCGGACGCTCCGCCGGAAGCCGCAGCCTCATCGGGCGACCGGGACCTCATCCAGCGCGGGCTCCTCGACATCCCGGAGGCCGTGGAGTCCCTGGAGCTCGGGGAGTTCGATCTCCTCGTCCCGGGCCTGCGGCTGCTCCTCCGCGATCCCGGTGGCCAGTGCCTTGCCCAGCTTCATGACGCCTCCATGAAATGCCGTCGCCGACCGTCCTGGCCATGGTGACCCACAAGGCCCTGGTTTGGACATAGGGCGCGAGAGAACAGGAAAGCATTCCTTACAAGTACCGGGCAGAAGAATTAACTGGAGCTACACAGTCACGCTGCCGACACTACTCACATGACGACCCCCTTCGGCCGCGCCCTGTGCGCCATGATCACCCCGTTCACGGCATCCGGAGCACTGGACCTCGACGGTGCCCAACGCCTCGCCGCGCACCTGGTGGCCCAGGGCTGCGACGGCCTCGTCCTGTCCGGCACGACGGGCGAGTCACCGACCACCACGGACGCCGAGAAGTCGGCCCTGATCGCAGCCGTCCGCGAGGCCGTGGGCGCTCAGGCGTCGATCGTCGCGGGCATCGGAACGCCCGACACCCGTCACACCGTGGACCTGGCACGGGAGGCCGAAAAGGCAGGCGCGGACGGCCTGTTAGTGGTGGCCCCCTACTACAGCAGGCCCCCGCAGGACGCGATCGAGGCCCACTTCCGCGAGATCGCCGACACCGGTGAACTCCCGCTCATGCTCTACGACATCCCGTTCCGCACCGGCGTCCGCATCGAACCGGAGACGATCCTCCGCCTCTCCGCACACCCCAGGATCGTCGCGGTCAAGGACTGCTCCCACGACTTCCTGGCCGCACAGAAGGTGCTGGCCCGCACGGACCTGGCGTACTACGCGGGCAGCGACGAGCACAACCTCGCGCTGTACGCGGTGGGCGGGGCCGGTTACGTCAGCACGGTGTCGAACGTGATCCCGGACCGGCTGCGAGCCGTCCTGGACGCCTTCGACGCGGGCGACACGGCACAGGCGGCCCGCCTCCAGCAGCAGGCCACCCCCCTCATCGAGGCGCTCATGTCGGCAGGCCTCCCCGGTACCGTCACGACGAAGGCGCTCCTCACTGCCCTGGATCTCCCGGCGGGCCCGGTCCGCGCTCCCCTGCGGCCCGCGGACGACAGGACGACCGACGAACTCCTGTCGCTCCACAAGGCCCTGACCACCACCTGACCAAACGCAGAAAAAACGGCCCGGGCCCCGTACCGCACACACTCGCGGTACGGCACCCGGGCCCGTCGATGTGCCGGCTCAGTTCCAGGCGTACCCGTCGCCGAACAGCAGCGTGTGCTCCAGCACGTCCTCCGCCGGGTCGTCGACCTGGCCCACGTTGACGTTGACCAGCCCCACCCGGTGGCCGTTGTGCGAGCCCGTGTTGGTCTCGTCGGCGTGCGCGGCCCCCGCCGGAAGCCAGCACACCACCAGCGCCGTGACCGCCCCGGCCAGACAGCGCGCCACGGCCCGCCCCCGCTCGTTCTTCATGCCCCGGTCCTCGTTTCATCGGTTCGGCTTCTGATCGGACCCGGCGTCCGCCCGTTCATCGGACCCCTGCGCCCACCCGTTCATCTGCAAAAACCACCACGAGGTCACGCCCGGTAACTCGTACGGGGCCCGTCCGGAGAGCCGATGACGCACGAAGCGCCCTTCCCGGCCGTCCTCGGACCTGGGAAGGGCGCTCGGTGACGACCGAGGCCGGTCAGTTGTGGCTGTGCAAGATCTCGTTCAGCCCGCCCCACACCGCGTTGTTCGGCCGGGCCTCGACGGTGCCGGTGACCGAGTTGCGGCGGAAGAGGATGTTGGAGGCGCCGGACAGCTCGCGGGCCTTCACGATCTGACCGTCGGGCATGGTGACGCGGGTGCCGGCGGTGACGTAGAGGCCGGCCTCGACGACGCACTCGTCGCCGAGGGCGATACCGACGCCCGCCTCGGCGCCGATCAGACAGCGCTCGCCGATGGAGATGATGACGTTGCCGCCGCCGGACAGCGTGCCCATGGTCGAGGCGCCGCCGCCGATGTCCGAGCCGTCGCCGATCACGACGCCCGCGGAGATACGGCCCTCGACCATCGACGTGCCGAGCGTGCCCGCGTTGAAGTTGACGAAGCCCTCGTGCATGACGGTGGTGCCCTCGGCGAGGTGGGCGCCGAGGCGGACCCGGTCGGCGTCGGCGATGCGGACGCCCTTGGGGGCCACGTAGTCGGTCATGCGGGGGAACTTGTCGACGGAGGTGACCTGGAGGTGCAGGCCCTCGGCGCGGGCGTTCAGCCGGACCTTCTCCAGGTCGTCGACGGCGACCGGGCCGAGCGAGGTCCAGGCGACGTTGGCGAGGAAGCCGAAGATGCCCTCCATGCTCTGGCCGTGCGGCTTGACCAGGCGGTGGGAGAGCAGGTGCAGGCGCAGGTAGACGTCGTGCGCGTCGATCGGCTTCTCGTCGAGCGAGGCGATGACCGTGCGGACCGCGACCACCTCGACGCCCCGGCGGGCGTCCGGGCCGATCGCCGCGGTCGCGCCGCCGCCGAGCAGCTCGGCGGCCTGCTCGGCGGAGAGCCGCTCCGTGCCGGACGGGCCGGGCTCGGCGGCCAGTTCAGGAGCGGGGAACCAGGTGTCGAGGACGGTGCCGTCGGCGGCGACCGTGGCGAGGCCGGCGGCCACGGCGCCGGTGGTGCGAGGAGCAGTCGTGTCGGTCATGAGGGCAACCTAACCGGCGGACGGCGGTCGATGCGAACCGGTGCGGGGACGTCTCACGTGCCGGGCGGTACGTCCCGCCGCTGGTCGGCGACGCGCGGCGACGACCCCGCCATCGGGGTCACTCCCGCAGCCCGACGGCCGCCCACGCCGTCGGTGGCACTTCCGCGCTGCCTCCCCGCGACGACCCGCCCACCGGTACCACTCCCGTATTACTCCCGCGCCCCCGCCACGACCCGCCCCAGCACCTCCCGGGCATACGCCTCGTCGTACGGCACCCCGGTCAGCAGCACCTGGAGACAGATGCCGTCGACGACCGCCACCAGTGCCCGCGCGGTCACCGGATCCGTACGCCCGGACAGCAGCTCGGCGAGCCCCTCGGCCCACTCGGCGGCGACGGGCCGCAGCGCGGGCCGGCGCAGGGCGGCGAGGTAGAGCTCGTACTCCAGCTCGACGCCCGTGCGGTCGCCCGCGAGCCACTCCCCCACCCACGCGGCGAGTTCGGCGGCCAGATCGGTGCGGGGATCCTCCAGCGCGCCGCGCCCGGCGACGATCTTGGCGAAGCCCTCGTTGGCCTGCCGCAGGGCGGCGACCAGCAGTTCGTCGAGGGTCTTGAAGTGGTACGTCGTCGAGCCGAGCGGCACATCCGCCTCGGCGGCGGCGGTGCGGTGGCTCAGCCCGGCGATGCCCTTCCCCCCGACGACCCGGATCGCCGCGTCGATGATCCGCTGCCGCCGCTCGGGGTCGTAGCGGCGGGGCATCAGTGGGCACCTCCCAGGTTCAGGACCACGACCCCGATGATGATCAGCGCGATCCCGGCGGCCTTGGCGACGCTCATGTCCTCCCCCAGGAAGACGATCCCGATCGTGGCGATGGCCGCGGTGCCGACGCCGGCCCAGATCGCGTAGGCCGTTCCCACGGAGACGGTCTTCAGCGTCTGCGCGAGCAGCGCGAAGGAGACGAGATAGCCGAGGAACGTGAGCAGCGAGGGACCGAGTCGGCTGAAACCGTCGCTGTACCTCATGGCGGTGGTCGCGCCCACCTCGGCGGTGATGGCCGCGGCCAGCAGCAGATAACCCATATGTACGAGCGTACACAACACCTGTACACCCGTACACAACGAGAGAGAAGATACCGCTTTCAACAAACGCCTCACAGACGTCCCACTGGTCCACTACGGTGTCACCCCGATCACACACCGGGCGACCACAACTGCACCGCCGTCAAGGGAGCCCGCCGGAGGAAACAAGAGCATGCCGAAAGACAAGTCCCGGCCCCCACTGGACCGCCCGTGGGAGAGCGGCTGGGCCCCGGACACCACCCGGGCACCAGGAACCCGACGCCTCTGGCTGGCAGGCGCCCTCGCCGTGGCGACGGTCACCGCGTGCGTCACGGCCGTCACCGTGCTGGAGAAAGAGTCCGGCGAGCCGGTCCGAAAGGCGGCGGAACCGACCACCCTCAGCAGTTCGGCCCCGGGCGGTCTGATCTCCTTCGCGACCCCCTCCAAGGGCGCCGGCGAAACGCGGGGCACGGACGGTGGCCGCCCGTCCCCCACGCCCACGCCCACCACGAGCGCGCCCACCAGCGCCGACCCGAGTCCGGAGCCGCGGAAGAAGACCCCCGAGCCGACGCCGCCCCAGGGCACGTCGAAGCCCCCGAAGCCCCCGGCTTCGCACGGGATATCCATACGCTCGGTCAACTACCCCGACCGCTACTGGCGTGTCCGCGACGGCTACGTGCGCCTGGATCAGATCGGCTCCGGCCCCGAGCAGCGCGAGGACGCCACCTTCGAGCGCGTCTCCGGCCTCGCCGACTCCTCCTGCTACTCCTTCACCACGGCGGACGGCCGCTACCTCCGCCACCGCAGCTTCGTCCTGGTCGAGGACACCGACGACGGCTCGGCCCTGTTCCGCAAGGACGCCACTTTCTGCCCGCGCCCCTCGGCCGCGTCGGGCGCGGTCATGCTGGAGTCCGTGAACTATCCGGGCCGCTTCCTGCGCCACCGCAACTTCCAGCTCCGCGTCGAGCCGTACCAGCACGACGGCCTGTACCGCGCGGACTCCGCGTTCCGGATGGTGGCCGGGCTGGACTGAGCACGCGAAAGGGCGGCACCCCGGGAGGGTGCCGCCCTTTCGTCAGTCAGCGGATCTCAGACGTTGAACCCGAGCGCCCGAAGCTGCTCCCGCCCATCGTCCGTGATCTTGTCCGGGCCCCACGGCGGCATCCAGACCCAGTTGATGCGCAGCTCGTTGACGAGGCCGTCCGTGGCGGACTTGGCCTGGTCCTCGATGACATCCGTCAGCGGACAGGCCGCCGAGGTAAGGGTCATGTCGAGCGTCGCGATGTTCGCTTCGTCGATGTGGATGCCGTAGATCAGGCCGAGGTTGACGACATCGATGCCCAGCTCCGGGTCGACGACGTCGTACAGCGCCTCACGGACCTCTTCCTCCGAGGCCGGCTTCATCTCAACGGTCTCGCTCATGCCGTCGTCTCCTTCTCGGCGTCGGCGCCGCCCAGTACCTGGGCCGTCGCGTCCTTCCAGGCCATCCAGCTCAGCAGGGCGCACTTGACCCGGGCCGGGTACTTGGACACCCCGGCGAACGCGACCGCGTCCTCCAGGATCTCCTCCATCGCGTCGTCGGGTTCGAGCTTCCCCTTGGACTGCATCAGCTCCAGGAAGGTCTCCTGGATCTTCCGCGCGTCGGAGAAGTCCTTGCCGACGAGGAGTTCGTTCAGTACGGAGGCCGAGGCCTGGCTGATCGAGCAGCCCTGGCCCTCGTACGAGACGTCCTCGATCTTCGTTCCGTCGTACTTCACGCGCAGTGTGATCTCGTCACCGCACGTCGGGTTGACGTGGTGCACCTCGGCGTCGCCATCCCGCAAGCCCCGCCCGTGCGGGTTCTTGTAGTGGTCCAGGATGACTTCCTGGTACATGGAGTCCAGTTTCACCGTTCAGCACGCCCTTCAGCCGAAGAAGTTCCGTACGTGCTCCAGGCCGTCGACCAGCGCGTCGATCTCGGTCGGCGTGGAGTACAGATAGAACGACGCTCGCGTGGTCGCAGGAATTCCGTACCGCAGGCAGACCGGCCGCGCGCAGTGGTGGCCGACCCGGACCGCGATGCCCTGTTCGTCGAGGACCTGGCCCACGTCGTGCGGGTGGATGTCGCCGAGGGTGAAGGAGATCGCCGCGCCGCGCTCCTCGGCCGTCGTCGGGCCGATGATGCGCAGGTCGGGGACCTCCAGCAGCCGCTTCACGGCGTACTCGGTCAGCGCGTGCTCGTGGGCGAGGATCTTGTCCATGCCGATCGAGTTGAGGTAGTCGATCGCCGCGCCGAGACCGACCGCCTGGGCGACCGGCGGGGTGCCAGCCTCGAACTTGTGGGGCGCCGGGGCGTAGGTCGAGGAGTGCATCGACACTGTCTCGATCATCTCGCCGCCGCCGAGGAACGGAGGCAGGTCCTCCAGGAGCTCCTGGCGGCCCCACAGGACGCCGATGCCCGTCGGACCGCACATCTTGTGACCGGTGAAGGCCACGAAGTCTGCCTGGAGGGCCTGCACGTCCAGCGGCATGTGCGGTGCGGCCTGCGAGGCGTCGATGCAGACGAGCGCGCCGACCTCCTGGGCGCGGCGCACTATCGCCTCGACCGGGTTCTGGGTGCCCAGGATGTTGGAGACCAGCACGAAGGAGACGATCTTCGTCTTCTCGTTGATGACCTCGTCGATGTTGGACAGGTCCAGGCGGCCGTCGTCGGTCAGGCCGAACCACTTCAGCTTCGCGCCCGTGCGCTGCGCGAGCAGCTGCCACGGCACGATGTTGGAGTGGTGTTCCATCTCCGTGATCACGATCTCGGTGTCGGAGTCCACGCGGTAGGGCTCGTCGGCCCAGCCGAGCATGTTCGCCACGAGGTTGAGCGACTCCGAGGCGTTCTTGGTGAAGATCACCTCGTCGCGCGAGGGCGCGTTGATGAACTCCGCGACCTTGTCGCGCGCGCCCTCGTACAGCGCCGTGGCCTCCTCGGCGAGGACGTGCACGCCACGATGGACATTGGCGTTGTAGCGCTCGTAGTACTCGTTGAGGGCGTCCAGCACCTGGCGCGGTTTCTGGCTGGTCGCCGCGTTGTCCAGGTACACGAGCTTCTTACCGTCGTGGACCTGGCGGTCCAGGATGGGGAAGTCCTTGCGGAGCGCCTCTGTGTCGAGGAGGCCCGGCAGCTGTGTCACGCGGATGCGCCACCCTTCGTGTATGCCTCGTAGCCCTCTTCCTCCAGCTTGTCGGCGAGCTCGGCACCGCCGGACTCGACGATCCGGCCGCCGGAGAAGACGTGCACGTGGTCGGGCTTGATGTAGCGGAGGATGCGCGTGTAGTGCGTGATCAGCAGGGTGCCGACCTCGCCCGTGTCACGGACGCGGTTCACACCCTCCGACACGACGCGCAGGGCGTCGACGTCCAGGCCGGAGTCGGTCTCGTCGAGGACCGCGATCTTCGGCTTGAGCAGCTCCAGCTGGAGGATCTCGTGGCGCTTCTTCTCACCGCCGGAGAAGCCCTCGTTGACGTTGCGCTCGGCGAAGGACGGGTCGATGTTGAGGCGCTCCATGGCCTCCTTGACCTCCTTCACCCAGGTACGCAGCTTGGGGGCCTCGCCGCGGATGGCGGTGGCGGAGGTGCGCAGGAAGTTCGACACGGAGACACCCGGAACCTCGACCGGGTACTGCATCGCGAGGAACAGACCGGCGCGGGCGCGCTCGTCGACGGACATCTCCAGGACGTCCTCGCCGTCGAGGGTGACGGTGCCGCCGGTGATCGTGTACTTCGGGTGTCCCGCGAGGGAGTAGGCGAGGGTCGACTTGCCCGAGCCGTTGGGGCCCATGATGGCGTGCGTCTCGCCCTGCTTCACGGTGAGGTCGACACCCTTGAGGATTTCCTTCGTGCCGTTCTCGACCTCGACGGTGACGTGCAGGTCTCGGATTTCAAGCGTAGCCATGGGTGCCTCAGGACTCCTGGGTGAGGGAGACGAGCACGTCGTCCCCTTCGATCTTTACGGGGTATACGGGGACGGGGCGCGTCGCGGGAAGGGCGTCGGGCTTGCCGGAGCGGAGGTCGAAGCGCGAGCCGTGCAGCCAGCACTCGATGTGGCAGTCGTCGACCTCGCCCTCCGCCAGGGAGACGTTCGCGTGCGAGCAGATGTCGTGGATCGCGAACACCTCGCCCTCGGTCTGCACGATGGACACGGGCGTGCCGTCGAGTTCCACCCGCTTCGGGGTGTCCTCCTCCAGCTCGCCGAGTCCACAGGCGCGTACGAAGGTCATCCGACCGCGGCCTCCAGCTCCTCCTCGATCTTGGCGATCAGGCGCTCCTCGATGTCCGGGAGGCCGATCTGCTGGACCAGCTCGGCGAAGAAGCCGCGGACCACCAGGCGGCGGGCCTCGTGCTCCGGGATGCCGCGGGCCATGAGGTAGAAGAGCTGCTCGTCGTCGAAGCGGCCGGTGGCCGAGGCGTGGCCGGCGCCGACGATCTCGCCGGTCTCGATCTCGAGGTTCGGTACGGAGTCCACGCGCGCCCCGTCCGTGAGGACCAGGTTGCGGTTCATCTCGTACGTGTCGGTGCCCTCGGCCTTGGCCTCGATGAGCACGTCGCCGATCCACACCGCGTGGGCGCCGTCGCCCTGGAGCGCGCCCTTGTAGACGACGTTCGACTTGCAGTGCGGGACGTTGTGGTCGACCAGGAGGCGGTGCTCCTGGTGCTGGCCCCGGTCCGTGAAGTACAGGCCGAACAGCTCGGCCTCGCCACCGGGGCCGGCGTACTGCACGCGCGGGTGGAGCCGGACGACGTCGCCGCCGAAGGTGACGACGACCGACTTGAAGGAGGCGTCGCGGCCGACGAGCGCGTTGTGCTGGGCGACGTGGACGGCCTTGTCGTCCCAGTCCTGGACGCAGACGACGGTCAGCTTGGCGCCGTCGCCCAGGAGGTAGTCGACGTTGGCGGCGAGCACCGCGTCACCGGTGTGGTCGATGACGACGACGGCCTCGGCGAAGGCGCCCAGCTCGATCACCTGGTGGCCGAAGGCGGTGCCGCCCTCGCCGTGCACCGCGATGCGGATCGGCTCGGTGAGGACGGTCTCCTTCGGCACGGTCACGACCGAGGCCTTCTCGAAGGCCGAGTAGGCCTGGGCGGCGACGCGGTCCACCGGGGTGCCGGCCTTGCCGAGCCGCGCGTCGTCGCGGCCGACGGCCTCGACGGTGACGCCCTCGGGTGCCCGGACGTCGACCTTCACGCCGTTGCCGGTGGCGACGGCGGTGCCGTCGTGCAGGCCGCGCAGGCGCTCCAGCGGGGTGAACCGCCACTCCTCCTCACGGCCGTGCGGGACGGGGAAGTCCGCCACGTCGAAGGAGGGGGGCGCGCTCATGCGGGTGGCGACGGTCGACTCGGCCGCCACCGCGATCGAGCCGGTGGTGGTAGAACCCACCGGTGGGGGTCCCCCCGCCCGAGCGGATTCGAGGGTGGGGGAGTTCTGAGCCTCAGCCATGGCTGTCGTAGTGCTCGCTTTCCGTTACGTAAGGGCTTGATGGGACTGCGGTGGGCGTCAGCCGACCGCGCCTTCCATCTGCAGCTCGATCAGCCGGTTGAGCTCCAGCGCGTACTCCATGGGGAGCTCCTTGGCGATGGGCTCGACGAAGCCGCGCACGATCATCGCCATCGCCTCGAACTCACTCAGACCGCGGCTCATCAGGTAGAAGAGCTGGTCCTCGGAGACCTTGGAGACGGTGGCCTCGTGGCCCATGGACACGTCGTCCTCGCGGACGTCCACGTAGGGGTAGGTGTCCGAGCGGGAGATCGTGTCGACCAGCAGCGCGTCACAGAGCACGTTCGACTTGGAGCCCGCGGCACCCTCGCCGATCTCGATCAGACCACGGTAGGACGTACGGCCGCCACCGCGCGCGACGGACTTCGACACGATGTTGGACGAGGTGTTCGGCGCCATGTGGACCATCTTGGCGCCCGCGTCCTGGTGCTGGCCCTCGCCGGCGAAGGCGATGGACAGCGTCTCGCCCTTGGCGTGCTCGCCCATCAGGTAGACGGCCGGGTACTTCATCGTCACCTTGGAGCCGATGTTGCCGTCGACCCACTCCATGGTCGCGCCCTCGTAGGCCACGGCACGCTTGGTGACCAGGTTGTAGACGTTGTTCGACCAGTTCTGGATGGTCGTGTAGCGGCAGCGGGCGTTCTTCTTGACGATGATCTCGACGACCGCGGAGTGCAGCGAGTCCGACTTGTAGATCGGGGCGGTGCAGCCCTCGACGTAGTGCACGTAGGCACCCTCGTCGACGATGATCAGCGTCCGCTCGAACTGGCCCATGTTCTCCGTGTTGATACGGAAGTAGGCCTGGAGCGGGATCTCCACGTGGACGCCCGGCGGCACGTAGATGAAGGAGCCGCCCGACCACACGGCGGAGTTCAGCGACGCGAACTTGTTGTCGCCGACGGGGATGACGGTCCCGAAGTACTCCTTGAAGAGCTCCGGGTGCTCCTTCAGGGCCGTGTCGGTGTCGAGGAAGATGACGCCCTGCTCCTCCAGGTCCTCACGGATCTGGTGGTAGACGACCTCCGACTCGTACTGCGCGGCGACACCGGCGACGAGGCGGTTCTTCTCGGCCTCGGGGATGCCCAGCTTGTCGTACGTGTTCTTGATGTCCTCGGGCAGGTCCTCCCAGGAGGCCGCCTGCTTCTCCGTGGAGCGCACGAAGTACTTGATGTTGTCGAAGTCGATCCCCGACAGGTCCGAGCCCCAGTTCGGCATGGGCTTCTTCTCGAAGAGGCGCAGGCCCTTGAGGCGGAGCTTGGTCATCCACTCCGGCTCGTTCTTCTTGGCGGAGATGTCGCGGACGACGTCCTCGTTGATGCCGCGCTTGGCAGAGGCGCCGGCCGTGTCGGAGTCGGCCCAGCCGTATTCGTACTTGCCCAGGCCCTCGAGCTCAGGGTGGGCAGTCTCCGTGGGGAGAGTCATGCGGGGTTCCTCCCGGCCGTGCTTGCAGATGCGTTGTGGGAAATCTTGGGGATGAACGTCGTGCAGACGCCGTCGCCGTGCGCGATGGTGGCGAGCCGCTGTACGTGTGTACCGAGCAACTCGGCGAAAAATTCCGTCTCCGCCTCGCACAACTGCGGGAACTGCTCGGCGACGTGGGCGACCGGGCAGTGGTGCTGACAGAGCTGCTCACCCTTCTGGGGGTGGGGCGCGCTGCGCGCCGTAGCAGCGTACCCGTCCGCGCTCAGCGCCTTGGCCAGCGCTTCCGTCCGCTGCTCGGGCGCGGCGGCCTCGACCGCCTCGCGGTACGCGCCCGCCTGCGCGGCGATCCTGGCGCGGGCGAAGGCGGCGATCGCCTCGTTCCCGCCCTCGCGGTCGGCGATCCAGCGCAGCGCGTCCGCCGCCAGCTTGTCGTACGACTGGTCGAAGGCGTCCCGGCCGCAGTCGGTCAGGGCGAACGCCTTGGCCGGCCGGCCGCGGGTGCGTGCGCCGTAGACCCGCTGCTCGCGCGCCTCGACGACACCGTCGCCCGCGAGGGCGTCGAGGTGCCGGCGCACGGCCGCCTGGGTGAGACCCAGACGCTCGGCGAGTTCGGCGACGGTCGACGGCCCGTGGTCCAGGATGGACCGCGCGACTCGGTTGCGGGTGGACCGCTCCCCGGTCGCGAGCTCCTCCTGAGGGGTCCCCGTGGGGTTCTCCCGAGCCTCGCCGACGTTTTTCACAACGCCATTGTTGCGTAATTCATCGGGCCCGGGCAAGCGACGTCCGGCCACCCGGGGGGTGCCCTGCGTCACTTAGGTAAAGCTAACCTGACCTGCGGAAACGATCTCTGATCGATCAAACCGGTGGCATGCCGATGCCGCTTCGGGGACACTCCCGAACCATGTCCGCACCCCCTCCGACCGGCCCTCTTGTCACCCGGGACACCCTGCGCACGCAGCTGTCCGAGCTGGGTGTGCGCCCAGGTGAGACCCTCCTCGCGCACTCCTCGCTCAGCTCCCTCGGCTGGGTCAACGGCGGGGCCGTCGCGGTCGTGCAGGGACTGCTCGACGCGCTCGGCCCGGAGGGCACGCTGGTGGTTCCGACGCAGACCGGCCACCTCTCCGACCCGGCCCTGTGGGGCAACCCGCCCCTGCCCCCGGAATGGTGGGCGGCCATCCGCGCCACGATGCCCGCCTACGACCCCCGGATCACCCCTGCGCGCGGGGTCGGCGTCGTCCCGGAGACCGTGCGCACCTGGCCCGGCGCGCTGCGCAGCGCCCATCCCCAGACCTCGTTCGCGGCCGTCGGCCCGCGCGCGGCGGAGGTGGTCGAGGGCCACGCACCCGACTGCCGGCTCGGCGAGCGCAGCCCGCTCGCGAAGCTGGAGGCCATGGGCGCCCGGGTCCTGCTGCTCGGCGCCGGCTACGCCTCCTGCACCAGCTTCCACCTCGCCGAGTACCGGATACCGTCCCCGCGCGTCGCCGTGGGCCGGCCGGGCCCCGAGGGCTGGGAGACCGTGACCGAGGTGTCGATCAGCTCCGACCGTTTCGACGAGCTGGGCTACGACTTCGAGCGGGACCGTCCCGTCGTACGCGGAAAGGTCGGGGCGGCCGAGGCGCGGCTGTTCCCGGTGGCGGACGCGGTGGCCTACGCCGAACAGTGGCTGGCCGTCCACCGCCCCCGGGACGAGGAGTACCTGCACCCGCCGGTCTGAGCCGGGCCGCACGAACCTAGACTCTGGACCCATGCGAAGTGAGCCCGTGGTCCAGGTCCAGGCCCTGGTGAAGCGGTACGGCACGAAGACCGCGGTGGACGGGCTGGACCTGGTGGCCCGGGAGGGCGTGACCGCCGTGCTCGGCCCCAACGGGGCGGGCAAGACGACCACGGTCGAGACCTGCGAGGGGTACCGGAAGCCGGACTCCGGCACGGTGCGCGTCCTGGGCCTCGACCCGGTCGGACAGTCCCGGGACCTGCGGCCCCGCATCGGCGTGATGCTCCAGTCCGGCGGCGTCTACTCGGGCTCCCGCGCCGACGAGATGCTCCGTCACGTGGCCAAGCTGCACGCCCACCCCCTCGACGTGGACGCGCTCATCGAACGCCTCGGGCTCGGCTCCTGCGGCCGTACGACGTACCGGCGGCTGTCGGGCGGGCAGCAGCAGCGGCTCGCCCTCGCGATGGCCGTGGTCGGACGCCCGGAGCTGGTGTTCCTGGACGAGCCGACCGCCGGGCTCGACCCGCAGGCCCGCCGCGCCACCTGGGACCTGATCCGGGACCTGCGCGACGACGGTGTCTCCGTGATCCTCACCACCCACTACATGGACGAGGCCGAGCAGCTCGCCGACGACGTGGCGATCATCGACGCGGGCCGGGTCATCGCCCAGGGCTCCCCGGAGGAGCTGTGCCGCGGCGGCGCCGAGAACACGCTCCGCTTCTCCGGCCGCCCCGGGCTGGACGTCGGCTCGCTGCTGAAGGCCCTGCCCGCCGACTGCTCGGCCGCCGAGCTGACGCCGGGTTCGTACCGCGTCGTCGGCAAGATCGACCCGCAACTGCTCGCGACGGTCACCTCCTGGTGCGCCCAGCACGGCGTGATGCCGGAGAGGATCTCGGTGGAGCGGCACACCCTGGAGGACGTCTTCTTGGAGCTCACCGGCAAGGAGCTGCGCTCGTGACCGCCACCGGCACCTATGCGCCGAAGCCGGGGGCCGCGCCCCTCCCCCGCATGATCGCGGCCCAGGCCGCGCTCGAGACGAAGATGCTGCTGCGCAACGGCGAGCAGCTGCTGCTGACCGTCGTCATCCCGACCCTGCTCCTGGTGCTCTTCAGCACCGTGGACATCGTCGACACGGGCGCCGGCGAGGCCGTCGACTTCCTCGCCCCCGGCATCCTCGCGCTCGCGGTGATGTCGACGGCGTTCACCGGGCAGGCGATCGCGACCGGATTCGAGCGCCGCTACGGCGTCCTGAAGCGGCTCGCCTCCTCGCCTCTGCCGCGCTGGGGCCTGATGACGGCGAAGACGCTGTCCGTGCTGGTCACCGAGGTGCTCCAGGTGATCCTGCTGACGGTGATCGCGTTCGCCCTCGGCTGGTCGCCGCAGG
Organism: Streptomyces coeruleofuscus; assembly: GCF_039532725.1. NCBI lineage: Bacteria > Bacillati > Actinomycetota > Actinomycetes > Kitasatosporales > Streptomycetaceae > Streptomyces > Streptomyces coeruleofuscus. The sequence continues at coordinate 315,293 of NZ_BAAASE010000007.1, read as the reverse complement.
GCAGTCCGTTCGCCGTCCTGCTGCTCCTGGTCCTCGGTACGGCGGCCTTCTCGGGCCTCGGTCTGCTGATGGCCGGGACGCTGAAGGCCGAGGCGACCCTCGCCGCCGCCAACCTGGTGTTCCTGCTGCTGCTCGTCGGCGGCGGGGTGATCGTGCCGCTCGACAAGTTCCCCTCCGCCGCGCAGGACCTGCTCGGCCTGCTGCCCATCTCGGCCCTGTCCGAGGGCCTGCGGGACGTGCTCCAGCACGGGGCCGGGATGCCCTGGGCCGACCTGGGGATCCTGAGCGTCTGGGCGGTCGTCGGGCTGGCGGCGGCCGGACGGTTCTTCCGCTGGGAGTGAGGCCATGACGGACCCTCGTGAAAGCGTGCACAAGCGGCGTCCTACGATGGGTCGCGTGCCAAAAGTGACCCCCGCCGACGCCAGGGCGGCCCTGCGCAACCCCCTCGCCTTCATCGCCGAACGCTGGACCCCGGAACCCCGGACGGTCCAGCGCGCGGCCCTCTCCGCGATCGTGATGTCGGTGCTCATCGTGGTCACCGGCGGAGCCGTACGGCTGACCGGCTCGGGCCTCGGCTGCCCGACCTGGCCCAAGTGCACCGCCGACTCGCTCACCGCGACCAGCGCGATGGGCGTCCACGGCGCCATCGAGTTCGGCAACCGCATGCTGACGTACGTGCTGTGCGCCGCCGTCGGCTGGGCGATCATCGCCGCGCGCTCCCAGAAGCCGTACCGGCGCGGCCTGACCCGGCTGGGCTGGGCGCAGTTCTGGATCGTGATGAGCAACGCGGTGCTCGGCGGCATCGTGGTGCTGGTCGGGCTCAACCCGTACACGGTCGCGGCGCACTTCGTGGCCACGTCCGCGCTCATCGCGGTGGCCACGGTGATGTGGCAGCGCACCCGTGAGGGCGACACGCCGCCGCGCCCGCTGGTCGGCAAGGCCGTGCGGCAGCTGGTGTGGTTCCTGGTCGCCGCCGCCGTGCTGCTCATCCTGGTCGGCACGGTGGTCACGGGCGCGGGCCCGCACGCCGGCGACTCCAGCGAGGTCGAGCGGATGCCGGTCGACTGGGAGACGGTGAGCAAGCTGCACGCCGTGCTGGCGTGGATCGTGGTGACGCTGACGTTCGCCCTGTGGTTCGTCCTCAAGGCGGTCGACGCGCCGCGCGGCCCGCTGAACCGCACCCGCGAACTGTTCCTGATCCTGCTCGCGCAGGGCGTCATCGGCTACGTCCAGTACTTCACGGACCTGCCCGAGGTCCTGGTCGGCCTGCACATGTTCGGCTCGGCCGTGATGTGGATCTGGGTGCTGCGGGTGGTGCTGTCGCTGCGCGAACGGCCGGAGGTCGTGGCCGACGTGCCCGGCCCCGCGCCCGAGGCGACCCTGACCAAGGCCTAGAAGCCGCCCTGCCGGGTTCAGTCGAGCCCGTACACCCGGCGCGCGTTCCCCGACGCCAGCATCCCCGCCACCCGCTGCGCGTCGGCCAGGCACCACGCGCCCTCGGCGACCCAGGTGCCGAGCACCCGGCCGAGCGCCTCGCGGAACAGCCGGGCGCCCACCACGTGCAGCTCGGGCAGCCCCTGGGCACCGGTGGAGAAGAGGATCTTGCCGAAGGGGGCGAGCTCCAGGATCTCCGCGAGGACGGTCGCGGCGCGGGCGCCGGTGCGGACCAGGGCGGCCCCTGAGTCGACGTAGACGTGCGGGAAGACACCGGCCAGGTGGGCGGCGTGCCGGTGGTACGGGTAGCCGTTCAGCAGGACGAGGTCCGTGCCCAGACCGGCCGTAGCGCGGACGAAGCCCGTCAGCAGCACCGGATCCGTACGGTCGATCCGCAGGCCCGGCGCGCCGAGCCCCGCGTGCAGCTGGAGCGGCAGCCCCGAGGCGACCGCGCTCCACAGCAGATGCCGCAGCAGCACGGGGTCGCTCAGCTCCCCGCCGACACCGCGCCCCGCGAGCCAGCGGCCGACGGCCCCCCGCACCTCCCCCGGCCCGGGCGGCTCCGGCGCGAGCGCGAGGCCGTGCCGTACGCCCGCGACCGACGTGAAGGCGACGGCGTTCGCGGCGGCGGCGTGCACGGACTCGGCGAGGTTGGCGAGGAAGGACTCGACGGTCCCGGAGGTGTCGGCGACCTGTTCGGCGAGCAGCTCCAGCCGTACGATCTCGCGGGCCTCGGCGGCTCCGGCGGAGGCCAGTTCGCCGGGTTCGGTCAGATCACCGGGCAGGCCCGTGTCGACCAGGTAGGTCGTGATGCCGCTGCCGCGCAGGAGCCGGCGGGCGGACTCCAGGACACCCAGTTCGCGGCGGCGGGCCAGGTAGCGGGCGGGCGTGCAGTGCGGTTCGAGGCCGAGCAGGGGTGGGCACCAGCGCCGCACGGCGAAGCCGGTCTGGGTGTCGAAGAGGGTGGTGCCGGGGGCGGGTGGGCCCTCCGTGCGGGAGAGGTGGGCCTCGAAGGTGCCGAGGCCCAGCTCCGTGCGGAGTACTCCGTGGCAGTACTGGTCCACTAGGGACGGCGTTTCGATCATCCGGGCTCCCCGGTGTGGACCCTGTTGTTCCTGAGGGTCTTAACGGGTGAACCGGGGTTGAGGTCGCGGGGCCGTCGTGGGAGGACCGGTGTGTTCGGCGGGTGCGGGACGGCTGTGGCTGGTCGCGCAGTTCCCCGCGCCCCTAAAAGGGTCAGTTGTTCTTAGGCCCGCCGACTTGGATCCCCGCCATGCGCGACCACTCGTATCGGCCCGTCTTCACCTTGGCGGCGAACTCGCCGTCGAAGGACTCGTGGGTCGTGATGCCGGACTTCTCCACGGCCTTCTCGGCGATCTCGTGGGACGGGGCCACCAGGTCGCCCCAGTTGCCGTCCTCGCCGACCAGGACGATGCGGGCGCCGCGGTCGCCGAGGTAGGCGACCTGGCCCTCGGCGCCGCCGTGGGCCTTGGAGAAGGAGCTGATCTGCTTGGCCAGCCGGGCCGCCTTGCGCTCGGCCTTCGGGTCTGCCTGCTGCGTCTCTGCCATGACCAGGATGCTACTCACCAGTAGATCGACTGGCGAGAGCAGGGCCGTGTGACGTACGTCAGCGCTGTGTCAGCGCAGGAAGGGGTCGACCGCGACGGCCACGAACAGCAGCGAGACGTACGTGATCGACCAGTGGAACAGGCGCATCTCCTTCAGCTTCGCGCCCGTCACCTCCGCCTTCGCGCGGTTCTGCAGGCCGTGCGCCTCCCAGAGCCAGAAGCCGCCCGCCAGCAGGGCGACCGACGTGTAGAACCAGCCGGTGTAGCCGAGCGGGGTCAGTAGGAGCGAGACGGCGACCATGACCCAGCTGTAGATCACGATCTGCTTGGCGACGACCTTGTTGGAGGCCACCACCGGCAGCATCGGCACGCCCACGCGCGCGTAGTCCTCCTTGACCTTCATGGACAGCGGCCAGTAGTGCGGCGGTGTCCAGAAGAACATGACGAGGAACAGGATGATCGGCGCCCACGACATGGAGTTCGTGACCGAGGACCAGCCGATCAGCACGGGCAGGCAGCCGGCGATGCCGCCCCACACGATGTTCTGCGAGGTACGGCGCTTGAGGATCATCGTGTAGACGACGACGTAGAAGAGGAGCGCGCCGAGGGCGAGCCAGGCGCTCAGCCAGTTCACGGTGAGACCGAACAGCAGCGTCGAGGCGATGGCCAGGGTGATGCCGAAGGCGAGGCACTCGCGCGGGCTGACCATGCCGGTGACCAGCGGCCGCTGCGAGGTGCGGTCCATCAGCGCGTCGATGTCGCGGTCGATGTACATGTTGAGCGCGTTGGCGCCGCCCGCGGACATGTAACCGCCGACGCAGGTCAGCAGCACCAGCGTCAGGTCGGGCACGCCCTGCTGCGCCAGGAACATCACCGGGACGGTGGTGATCAGCAGCAGCTCGATGATTCGCGGCTTGGTGAGAGCCACGAACGCCTTGACACGGGCCCCGAACGGCCGGTGGGCCGGGCTCTGGTCCGTCCCGATCATCCCCGCTGGACGGGATTCAACGGCCGTCACGCACACCCCTACAGAGACATCCCAGCAAGCCTCACCCGTGTGAAGTCCCGGTAAAGGCTCGCGCGTACCACGCCACTTTAGACGTTGCCCAGAGTCGGACATTCGCGGGGGTCGACTCGTGTTGGGGGGCGGCTTCGGAAGGGCGTGCGGAAGCTCGATTGAGCACCCGGATGAGCGGCTCCGTATTCACCTGTCGAATGGGATACGGCCCAGTCAGGAGGCGTATCGAAACGTGTCCCGGCACTCTGGAGTGACTCGAAAGAACGCACGTCCCACGGGGGTAGGCTCGGCTGCGGCCGGTGGACGCCCCGATACACCGGCATCCGACATGTGGAGAGGAGCCCTGACCCAGGGTGAGCACCAAGCCGACCACAACAGACCTCGAGTGGACCGAGTTGGACCAGCGGGCCGTCGACACCGCGCGTGTCCTGGCCGCCGATGCCGTACAGAAGGTCGGTAACGGCCATCCGGGTACGGCGATGAGTCTCGCGCCTGCCGCCTACACCCTCTTCCAGAAGGTGATGCGGCACGACCCGGCGGACGCCGACTGGGTCGGGCGGGACCGCTTCGTGCTGTCCGCCGGCCACTCGTCCCTGACCCTCTACACCCAGCTGTACCTGGCCGGTTTCGGCCTGGAGCTGGATGACCTGAAGTCCTTCCGCACCTGGGGTTCGAAGACGCCGGGTCACCCCGAGTACGGGCACACGACCGGTGTGGAGACGACGACCGGCCCGCTCGGGCAGGGTGTCGCGAACGCGGTGGGCATGGCGATGGCCGCCCGCTACGAGCGTGGTCTGTTCGACCCGGAGGCCCCCGAGGGCGAGTCCCCCTTCGACCACTTCGTCTACTGCATCGCCGGTGACGGCTGCCTCCAGGAGGGCATCTCCGCCGAGGCCTCGTCGCTGGCGGGCCACCAGAAGCTCGGCAACCTGATCCTGCTGTGGGACGACAACCACATCTCGATCGAGGGCGACACCGAGACGGCCGTCTCCGAGGACACCGCCAAGCGGTACGAGGCCTACGGCTGGCACGTGCAGCGGGTGGAGCCTCAGGAGAACGGCGACCTGGACCCGGCCGCGATCTTCGAGGCGATCCAGAAGGCCAAGGCGGTCACGGACAGGCCGTCGTTCATCGCGATGCGCTCGATCATCGCCTGGCCGGCCCCGAACGCGCAGAACACCGAGGCCGCGCACGGCTCGGCGCTGGGCGACGACGAGGTCGCCGCGACCAAGCGGGTGCTGGGCTTCGACCCGGAGCAGAGCTTCGAGGTCGCCGACGAGGTCATCACGCACACCCGCAAGGCGCTGGAGCGGGGCCAGGCGGCCCGCGCGGTGTGGGAGAAGGCGTACCAGCAGTGGCGGGACAACAACCCCGAGCGCGCCGCCGAGTACGACCGGATCGCCAAGGGTGAGCTGCCCACCGGCTGGGAGGAGAAGATCCCGGTCTTCGAGGTCGGCAAGGGTGTGGCCACGCGTGCCGCCTCCGGCAAGGTCCTCCAGGCCCTCGGCGCGGTCGTCCCCGAGCTGTGGGGCGGCTCGGCCGACCTGGCCGGCTCCAACAACACCACGATCGACAAGACCAGCTCCTTCCTCCCGGCGGACAACCCGCTGCCGGAGGCGGACCCGTACGGCCGCACGATCCACTTCGGTATCCGCGAGCACGCGATGGCCGCCGAGATGAACGGCATCGCGCTGCACGGCAACACCCGGATCTACGGCGGCACGTTCCTGGTCTTCTCCGACTACATGCGCAACGCGGTGCGGCTGTCGGCGCTGATGCACCTGCCGGTGACGTACGTGTGGACGCACGACTCCATCGGCCTGGGCGAGGACGGCCCGACCCACCAGCCGGTCGAGCACCTGGCCGCGCTGCGCGCCATCCCGGGCCTGAACATCGTGCGCCCGGCGGACGCCAACGAGACGGCCATCGCCTGGCGCGAGATCCTGGGGCGCTGGACGAAGGAGTTCGGCAAGGGCCAGCCGCACGGTCTGGCGCTGACCCGTCAGGGTGTGCCGACCTACGAGCCCAACGACGATGCCGCCAAGGGCGGTTACGTCCTGTTCGAGGCCGACGGCGGCGAGCCCGAGGTCATCCTCATCGCCACCGGCTCCGAGGTGCACGTCGCCGTCGAGGCGCGCGAGCAGCTCCAGGGCGCCGGCGTGCGCACGCGCGTGGTGTCCATGCCGTCCGTGGAGTGGTTCGAGCAGCAGGACAAGGGGTACCGGGACAGCGTCCTGCCGCCGTCCGTCCGGGCCCGTGTCGCGGTGGAGGCCGGTATCGGTCTCACCTGGCACAAGTACGTGGGCGACGCCGGCCGCATCGTTTCCCTGGAGCACTTCGGTGCTTCGGCCGACGGCAAGGTCCTCTTCCGCGAGTTCGGCTTCACTCCCGAGAACGTGGCCGCCGCCGCGCGGGAATCGATCGCCGCAGCTCAGCGCTGACGCTTATATACGACACGTAGGAGATGGAATTTCCATGACAGACGCACTCAAGCGCCTCTCCGAGGAAGGCGTGGCGATCTGGCTGGACGACCTGTCGCGCAAGCGGATCACGTCCGGCAACCTCGCCGAGCTGATCGACCAGCAGCACGTCGTGGGCGTCACCACCAACCCGTCGATCTTCCAGAAGGCGATCTCGCAGGGCGACGGCTACGACACGCAGCTGACCGATCTCGCCGCCCGCAAGGTCACCGTCGAAGAGGCCATCCGCATGATCACGACGGCGGACGTCCGCGACGCCGCCGACATCCTGCGCCCGGTCTTCGACGCCACCGGTGGCCAGGACGGCCGGGTCTCGATCGAGGTCGACCCGCGCCTGGCGCACAACACGCGGGCGACGGTCGCCGAGGCCAAGCAGCTCGCCTGGCTGGTGGACCGGCCCAACACGCTCATCAAGATCCCGGCGACCGAGGCGGGCATCCCGGCCATCGCCGAGACCATCGGCCTGGGCATCAGCGTCAACGTCACGCTGATCTTCTCGCTGGAGCGCTACCGCCTGGTCATGGACGCGTTCCTGACCGGCCTGGAGAAGGCCAAGGAGCGCGGCCTGGACCTGTCCCAGATCCACTCCGTGGCGTCGTTCTTCGTCTCCCGCGTGGACACCGAGATCGACAAGCGGATCGACGCGCTGGGCACCGACGAGGCCAAGGCGGCGCGCGGCAAGGCCGGCGTCGCCAACGCCCGTCTGGCCTACCAGGCGTACGAGGAGGTCTTCTCCTCGGACCGCTGGAACGCCCTGGAGAAGGCGGGCGCCAACAAGCAGCGTCCGCTGTGGGCGTCCACCGGTGTCAAGGACAAGGCGTACAAGCCCACCCTGTACGTCGACGAACTGGTGGCCCCGAACACGGTGAACACCATGCCGGAGGCGACCCTGTTCGCCACCGAGCAGCAGGGTGAGATCCGTGGCAACGCCATCGCCGGCACGTACGAGCAGGCCCGCGCCGACCTGGACGCGGTCGAGAGGCTCGGGATCAAGTACGACGACGTGGTCCAGCTGCTGGAGGAGGAGGGCGTCGAGAAGTTCGAGGCGTCCTGGACCGACCTGCTGAAGTCGACCGAGGCCGAGCTTCAGCGCCTCGCCCCCTCGGAGGGCTGAACAGGTGTCGAGCAGCAACCCGCTGCGTGACCCCGCGGACCGACGGCTCCCGCGTATCGCGGGGCCGTCGGGCCTGGTCATCTTCGGCGTCACGGGCGACCTGTCCCGGAAGAAGCTCATGCCCGCCGTGTACGACCTCGCCAACCGGGGTCTGCTGCCGCCGGGCTTCTCGCTGGTGGGCTTCGCCCGCCGCGAGTGGGCGCACGAGGACTTCGCACAGGAGGTCCACGACGCGGTCAAGGAGCACGCCCGCACGCCCTTCCGCGAGGAGGTCTGGCAGCAGCTCATCCAGGGAATGCGCTTCGTGCAGGGCACGTTCGACGACGACGACGCGTTCGAGCGGCTGCGCTCCACGATCGAGGAGCTGGACAAGGCACAGGGCACGGGCGGCAACTTCGCCTTCTACCTGTCCGTGCCGCCGAAGTCCTTCCCGGTGGTCATCCAGCAGCTGAAGAAGCACGGGCTGGCCGACCAGAAGGGCGGCTCCTGGCGGCGCGCGGTCATCGAGAAGCCCTTCGGGCACGACCTGAAGTCGGCCGAGGAGCTCAACAAGGTCGTCCACGAGGTCTTCGCCCCGGACCAGGTCTTCCGCATCGACCACTACCTGGGCAAGGAGACCGTCCAGAACATCCTGGCGCTGCGCTTCGCCAACACGATGTTCGAGCCGATCTGGAACCGGTCCCTCGTGGACCACGTGCAGATCACGATGGCCGAGGACATCGGCATCGGCGGCCGGGCCGGGTACTACGACGGCATCGGCGCCGCCCGTGACGTCATCCAGAACCACCTGCTCCAGCTCCTGGCGCTCACCGCCATGGAGGAGCCGGCCTCCTTCGACGCGGACGCGCTGGCCGCCGAGAAGACCAAGGTGCTCGGCGCGGTGAAGCTGCCCAAGGACATGGGCCGGGACACCGTGCGCGGCCAGTACGCGGCGGGGTGGCAGGGCGGCACGAAGGTGCGCGGCTATCTGGAGGAGGACGGCATCAACGCCTCCTCGAAGACCGACACCTACGCCGCCATCAAGCTGGAGATCGACAACCGCCGCTGGGCGGGCGTCCCCTTCTACCTGCGCACCGGCAAGCGCCTGGGCCGCCGCGTCACGGAGATCGCGGTCGTCTTCCAGCGGGCCCCGCACTCCCCCTTCGACTCGACGGCCACCGAGGAGCTGGGTTCCAACGCGATCGTCATCCGCGTCCAGCCGGACGAGGGCGTCACGGTCCGCTTCGGCTCGAAGGTGCCGGGCACGTCGATGGAGATCCGGGACGTGTCGATGGACTTCGCGTACGGCGAGTCCTTCACGGAGTCCAGTCCGGAGGCGTACGAGCGTCTCATCCTGGACGTTCTCCTCGGGGACTCGAACCTCTTCCCGCGTACCGAGGAGGTCGAGCTGTCCTGGAAGATCCTCGACCCGATCGAGGAGTACTGGGACAACAACGGCAAACCCGCCCAGTACCCGGCCGGTACCTGGGGGCCCGTCGAGGCGGACGAAATGCTCGAGCGACACGGACGGAGCTGGCGCCGGCCATGAAGATAGACCTCACGGACACCACGGCCAGCAAGATCAACAAGGCGCTGGTGCAGGGCCGCCGGGCGATCGGCACCCCGGCGGTCGGGATGGTGCTCACGCTGGTCATCGTGACGGACGAGGAGAACGCCTACGACGCGCTGAAGGCCGCGAGCGACGCCTCGCACGAGCATCCCTCGCGCACCCTCGTGGTCATCAGGCGCGTCTCCCGCTCGCCCCGCGACCGTACGCAGTCCCGCCTGGACGCGGAGGTCCGGGTCGGCGCCGACGCCGGCACCGGGGAGACGGTCGTGCTCCGGCTGTACGGCGAGGTCGCCGACCACGCCCAGTCGGTGGTGCTGCCGCTGCTGCTGCCGGACGCCCCGGTGGTGGTGTGGTGGCCGGTGAGCGCGCCGCTCGACCCGGCGAAGGACCCCCTGGGTGCCCTCGCCCAGCGCCGCGTCACCGACACCTACGCCTCCGAGCAGCCGGTACGGGACCTGGCCACCCGCTCCGGGACCTACACCCCCGGCGACACGGACCTGTCCTGGACCCGCATCACGCCCTGGCGTTCCATGCTGGCGGCCGCCCTCGACCAGGTCACCTGCGAGGTCCGTGCCGTCGAGGTGGAGGGCGAGGAGTTCAACCCGAGCTGCGAGCTGCTGGCGATGTGGCTCGCGGACCGGCTGGACGTCCCGGTGAAGCGCTCGCTGTCCGGCGGCCCCGGTCTGACGGCGGTCCGCATGGACACCACCTGCGGCGCGATCACCCTGGACCGTGCCGACGGGTCCCTCGCGACCCTCTCCATCGAGGGCCAGCCGGCCCGCGGAGTGGCGCTCAAGCGCCGGGAGACGGCCGAGCTGATCGCGGAGGAGCTGCGGCGGCTCGACCCGGACGACACGTACGCGTCGGCGCTGCGGTACGGGGTGGACCGGCTGAAGGCGTCCTGGCCGGCTCCGGCGAAGGAAGAGCCGGTGGCCAAAGGGGAGCCCAAAAGTGACGACCGGGGGCGGCTCGCCCTCCCCGCTCCCGTCGAAAGGGCTGCGAAAGCTCCCGCTGCGGAAGCGACGGCGCAGGCACCGGTGAAGCAGGAACCGCCCAGGTTGGAACCGGTAAGGAAGGCACCGACGAAGTGAGTACGGCACCGCAGCTGGTCGTCCACCGCGACAAGGAGCTGATGGCCCAGGCCGCGGCGGCCCGGCTGATCACCAGGATCGTGGACGCGCAGGCCTCCCGGGGCTCGGCGTCCGTGGTCCTGACGGGCGGCCGCAACGGCAACGGCCTGCTGGCCGCCCTGGCCGCGGCGCCCGCCCGGGACGCGATCGACTGGAGCCGGCTCGACCTCTGGTGGGGTGACGAGCGGTTCCTGCCCGAGGGCGACCCGGAGCGCAACGTCACGCAGGCGCGTCAGGCACTGCTGGACTCGGTGCCGCTCGATCCGAAGCGGGTGCACGCGATGCCCGCGTCGGACGGCCCCTACGGCACCGACGTGGACGCGGCGGCGGCCGCGTACGCGGAGGAACTGGCGCGGGCGGCGGGCCCGGAGAACCACGGGCCCGTGCCGACGTTCGACGTGCTCATGCTGGGGGTCGGGCCGGACACGCACGTGGCGTCGCTGTTCCCCGAGCTGCCGGCGGTGCGCGAACTCGACCGTTCGGTCGTCGGTGTCCACGGCGCGCCGAAGCCGCCGCCGACCCGGGTGACACTGACGTTGCCGGCGATTCGTGCGGCGCGGGAGGTGTGGCTCCTGGCCGCGGGCGAGGACAAGGCCCAGGCCGCGGCGATCGCGCTCTCGGGCGCGGGGGAGATCCAGGCGCCGGCGGCCGGGGCGTACGGCCGCAGCCGGACGCTGTGGCTGCTGGACGCGGCAGCGGCTTCCCAACTGCCGCGTTCCCTGTATCCGCCGGCTTCGGCGTGAGCTGTGCGGCGGAGGCTCTGGGCCTCCGCCCCACTCTTCGTCTCCTCGACTGAGGGCCCGTCTTCAGCGAGCCGCTCTGATGCGCTCCGGCCCGCCTTCCAGCCGCCGCTGCCTGTGCAGTTCCTCGATGCCGGCAGCCAGGCAGTCGCGGATGTCCTTGCCCGTGCGGCGCCAGCCGAAGAACTCACAGGCCTGTTTGATCAGCTCGTCGCGCGACATGCCGGGGCACTCGGCGGCCAGCTCGGCCAACGCCACGTACCGCTCGGCCGGGGCGATGTGCACGACCTTGCGCACCGTCTCGCCGTCCCCCGGATGCCGCGCCTTCAACGGGTTGAGCCCTTCCGCGTGGAAGAAGGCATCGTCCGAGACGACCGATCCCGAGTCGGCCAGGGCACGTGCCACCTCCCGGACGTCGTCCCGAATGCGGTTGCCCGCCCGGGCCACCCCCCAGGCCTCTCGGGCCCGCTGCACCAGCAGGTCCTCGTGGAGGTCCACGCCGCGGCTGCTCTCGTCCGCCTCTACGCCCCTCCCCCTGACCCGCATCGCTCTTGCCCGGTCACAGCCCTGGACGCCCGCTCAACCCCCTCGGCCGACACCTTGAGACACCACGGTCTGCCCGCCCCCGCTGCACGGTGAACCTGCCGTCGGGACGCTTGTCCGGCCAGCCGCAGTCGGTGAGCTTGGTCTTCGCCCGCAGCGGCTCCAGCTTGCTGTGCGCCGAGGGCGTCCAGGCCCAGCCGCTCGCCGACCGCCCTGACCTGGCTACGGCGACGTAATGATCACCAAGCCCGCGCCCGCACCGCTACCTGCCCCTCAGTCAAAGACCCGTACCACCAAGGGACTTGAAGTCGCCTGGTTTCAGCCTGCGAACGTTCCTGCCCGCGGATTTCGCGAGAGGCATTGACGCTGATCACCGGAACCCTATTATCCAGTTGCTCGACACTTCGACCCGCGTTCGCTATATCGAACACTCTAGGGCCGCACCACACCGGCAACCGGACAGCCTCTGGCGGGCCGAACCGGAGTCGCTTGCTCAAGGATGACGAGGTCCTTATGCACAGACGTAGTTTCAGTCTCAGTCGCCCATCCGCAGTGCTCGCTGCCGTGGTCGCGGCCCTGGCCGCGTTGGCGGCGCTGCTCGTCGCCAGTCCGGCTCAGGCGGCCACCACCAGCGACGTGCGCGGTGTTGATTCCGGCCGGTGCCTCGATGTGGCGGGCTTCAGCCAGACCGACGGCACGAACGTGCACATCTGGGACTGCCACGGTGGAATCAACCAGCAGTGGACGTTGACGGACAGCAACCAGCTGACCGTGTACGGCAACAAGTGCCTGGATGTCCGGGGCGGCGCCACGACGTCCGGGACCCCGGTGCAGATCTGGACGTGCAACGGCAGTGACAACCAGCAGTGGCGGGTGAACTCCGACGGCACGATCGTCGGCGTGCGGTCCGGGCTGTGCCTGGAGGTCTCGGGCTGGGGTAAGGCCAACGGCACGGGGGTGCAGATCTGGTCGTGCCACGGCGGCACCAACCAGAAGTGGACCGGCCTTTCAAGGACGGGCAACGCGTGTGCTCTTCCGTCGACGTACCGCTGGACATCGACCGGCCCGCTGGCGGAGCCGAAGGCGGGGTGGGCCTCGCTCAAGGACTTCACCAGCGTCGTCCACAACGGCAAGCACATCGTCTATGCCACGACGCACAACACTCTCGCCGGTAACGATGGGCGCTGGGGATTGATGACCTTCAGCCCCTTCACGAACTGGTCCGACATGGCCACCGCCACCCAGAACACGATTCCCTTCGATGGCATCGCGCCGACGCTGTTCTACTTCGCCCCGAAGAACCTCTGGGTGCTCGCCTACAACGGGGGTTGGCCGTACAGCTTCTCCTACCGCACCTCGAGCGACCCCACCAACCCCAACGGCTGGGGCCCGCAGCAGGAACTCTTCACGACCACCCTCCCGGACGTTGAAGGCCGGAAGGTCGGCCCCCTCGACGTGACCCTCATCGGCGACGATACGAACATGTACATGTTCTTCGTCGACGATGAGGGCGGCGTCTACCGCGCCAGCATGCCCATCGGCAACTTCCCGGGCACCTTCGGTTCGTTCACGAAGATCATGAGCGACACGGCGCTCAACCTGTTCGAGGCGGTCGAGGTCTACAAGGTTCAGGGTCAGAACCAGTACCTCATGATCGTCGAGGCCCAGAATTACACAGGGTATGGTCGCTACTTCCGCTCGTTCACGGCCACCAGCCTCGGCGGCACGTGGACACCGCAGCCGCAGGCCGAGACCGTGACCAGCCCCTTCGCCGGCAGTGCCAACAGCGGCGCGACGGCCTGGACCAGGGACATCAGCCACGGCGACGTGGTTCGCACCAACCCCGACCAGACCAAGACCATTGATCTCTGCAATCTGCAGTTCCTCTACCAGGGGCGCGACCCCCGCACCGACGGCATGGACTACGGCCTCCTGCCGTACCGGCCGGGGGTACTGACGCTGCAGCGCTAGCCGGTGGCGTGACGCAGGTCCTGGTGTTCCTGACGTTCGCGGGCAACGACGTACGCCGAACCGGGTGAGCGTCACGGTGAGCGATCAGGAACGGGTGGAGTTGGAGCGGCGGGCTCGGTGCAAGGCCGAGCCCGCCGCCACGTGGAGAACCCGGATGGCGGTGGCCTCGCCCTGGTCGACCACGAGACGCGGAACGTGTCTCGACGAGACCGGCCGCGCCATCGGCGGCGTCCATCCCTCTCTGCCTACCTGAGTCCACCGAGACGAAGAGCATCCTCGATCTCGCTGAGCTTCGCGGACGGCAGGACGCCCGCCTGCCCGATCAGGTCTTCCCTGGCCAGGGTGACCAGCCAAGTGCAAGGGATGAGGTCGGGACGTGGAAGTGCGACTCTCAGGACGCCTTCGAGAGGCAGTCCTTCGGGGGCACCTACAGCCACCTCAACGGCCACGCCGCTGAGATCGGTGCCCGCGGGAGCGACGACCTGCATCGCCAAGAAACCGGACGCCTCTTCTCCCGACAGCAGTACGACTGCCCGCTGCTCGTTGAAATCTGCCCACCAGACTTCGCCACGTCGCATATGTCCTCCTGATACGGGACGGCGCGCCTGCGTCGCCCCTTCGACCGCCGCCTACTCCAGGCACCGATCGTAATGTTGGCTGGTCAGGGCCGACGATAAGACGGCTGCGGCCACCGATGATCATCGTGAGCTGTGTGGACGAACGAAGATCATGCGATGGCCGCAGCTGTGGCCAAGGCCGCGCGTCGCGCGGATGCCTCACTGACTGGCGACCTGGTGGCGCTGCTGGACGTTCCGGAAGGCCGTCGGATCCCGGAGCTTGTCCGGCATCTGGAGGCGTCGGCGGTCGATGACGCGCTGGACCTGTTCGCGCTGCTGACGCGGGTGAAGCTGATCAGCGCGGCGAAGCGGGCCACGGACAAAGACTGGCTGGCGGCGAAACCGCGGCTGGCGCGCCACCGTCCCGTCGGCGGGGGCCTGCGGCCCCTGCAAGACCCGGGCCCCTGGAGGTATCTACCTACCAGTTCCGATCTTCCCGTACAGCACAGATCACCACGCTGATCACTTGACCGACCCCGCCATCACGCCCTGCACAAAGTGCCTCTGGAACGCGAAGAACACGACGACAGGCACGACCAGGGACACGAACGCCCCGGGCGCCAGGACATCGATGTTGCTGCCGAACTGCCGTATCTGCGACTGGAGTTCCACCGTCAGGGGCTGCGAGGAACTGTCCGCGAACAGCAGCGCCACCAGCATGTCGTTCCAGACCCACAGGAACTGGAAGATGGCCAGGGAGGCGATCGCCGGCCGCCCCACCGGCAGCACGAGCCGCGTGAAGATACGCCACTCACTGCCCCCGTCCATCCGCGCGGCCTCCAGCATCTCCTTCGGGATATCGGCGAAGTAGTTCCGCAGCAGAAACACCGCGAACGGCAGGCCGTAGGCCACGTGGAACAGCACGACACCGGGGATCGTGCCGAACAGCCCCAGCTGCCCGAAGAGTTTCGCGACCGGCAGCAGCCCGATCTGCACGGGCACCACCAGCAGCGCGACCACGACGAGGAAGATCGTCTCCCGCCCGGGGAAGTCCAGCCACGCGAAGGCGTATCCCGCGAGCGCGGCGATCACCACGACGAGCAGCGTCGTCGGCACCGATATCAGCACCGTGTTCCAGAACGCCTGCGTGATGCCCGCGTTCTGCAACAGCGACGAGTAGTTGTCGAAGGACAGCTGCCCGGGACTGGTGAACACCGTCCACCAGCCGCCCTTCGCCGTGTCCTCGGCGGACCGCAGCGAGGACAGGAACAGCCCGGCCAGCGGCGTCATCCACACCAGGCCGACCACCACGAGGAAGGCCTGGACGACCCCGTTGCCCAACCCGCGCCGAACCGCGTTCATCGCTGCCCCCTTCGGAAACGGCGGACGTTGAACACCATGGCCGGAACCACCAGCAGCAGGAGCAGCACACCGAGCGCGCTGCCGAGCCCCTGGTTGTTGCCGCCGCCGAACGACACCAGCCACATCTGCGTCGCGAGCACGGTCGCGTCCTCCTGCACCGGACCGGGCGCGATGATGTAGACGAGGTCGAAGACCTTCATCACGTTGATGACGAGGGTGATGAAGACGACCGTCAGCACCGGTGCCAGCAGCGGCACCGTGATCCGCCGGAAGATCTGCCACTCGTTCGCGCCGTCCATCCGCGCCGCCTCCAGCGCGTCCCGCGGCAGCGTCGACAGGCCCGCCCCGATCAGCACCATGGCGAAGCCGGTCCAGATCCACAGGTAGGCCCCGATGATCGCCGGTGTGACGAGCGCCGGTCCGAGCCAGGAGACCCCCTCGTAGGGCGGGGCGAAGTTGGACGACGGCAGCTTCACCGCGTAGGAGCCCGGTTGGAGTCCCTCGAAGCGGAAGGAGCCGTCGGACGCGGTGGTCGCCGTGGCGACGGACTTGCCGTCGCGCACCGCCTCGACCGTCATCTGAGGCAGTCCGCTCTCCCGCCGGTCGACCTTGCCCTGCTCCCCTCCCCCGCCGGGCGTGAAGTCCAGGTAGACCACGCCGCGCAGTTCGTCGGGGGCGGCCTTCTTCCCCGCCGCCGTGTACGCGGCTTCGGTCCCACCGGGCAGGTCGTCGGGCAGCACCCCGACGAGGCCCAGCGCCACCGCGTCGCCCGGGGACACGCTCGTACTCGTGCGGTACGAACCGTCCTTGTCCTTCGTCAGGCCCTGTCCGTCACGCGCCCGGGCCGTCGGGTACGAGGACTCCGCCTTGAAGGCGTCGTGGACGGAGACGACCGCGGCGTTCAGGACGCCCTTGTCCGGGTCCTCGTCGTAGGCGAGCCGGAAGATGATGCCGGCGGCGAGGAAGGAGACCGCCATCGGCATGAAGAGGAGCAGCTTGAAGGCGGTGGCCCAGCGGACCTTCTCCACCAGGACGGCCAGGATCAGCCCGAGGCCGGTCAGCAGGGCCGGGGCCACGACGACCCAGATGGCCGTGTTGCGGACGGCCGTGAGGGTCGCCGGGTCGCGGAACATCTCGGTGTAGTTGTCGCCGCCGACGAAGGTCGTGCCGGAGGCGTCGAAGAGGCTGCGGCCGACGCTGAACAGCACGGGGTAGACGACGAGCGCGCCGAGCAGCAGCAGTGCGGGGAGCACGAACAGCAGGGCGACGATCTTGCCGCGCCGCCGCAGACGCCGGGTGCGGTCGGCGATCGTGACGGGCGGTGGCGGTGGGGGGTTCGTCTCTTTGACGAGAGTCGCTGTCATGGCGGATCAGTCCTGGTACGCCTTGGCCGCCGCGGCCTCCAGCTTCGCCGCGGTGCCCTTCGGGTCGGACGGGTCGCGCAGGAAGTCCTGGAGCAGCTTCCACTCGCCGGTGCCCTTGGTGCCGCCGAAGGACGCCGGGGCCTGGTCGGACATGTCGAAGCGGACCGAGTCCCCGGCGTCGACGAGGGACTTGGCGGTGGCGCGGGTGACGTCGTCGCCGTAGGAGGCGAGGTCGAGCTTCTTGTTCGGGGAGAGGAAGCCGCCCGCCTCCGCCCACACGGCCGAGGCCTCCGGGGTCGCCAGGAACTCCAGGAGGGCCTGGGCGGCCTTCTGGTTCTTGCCGTCCTTGAGGACGACGGCCGCGTCACCGCCGCTGACGACCGGCGCCTCGCCACCGGCGACCGCCGGGAACGGGAAGAAGTTGGCGTCCTCGCCGACCTTCTTGCCGAACTGGTCCTTGGCGACACCGGCGACGAAGTCGCCCTCGTAGACCATGCCGGCCTCGGGTTCCGGCCCGAAGACCTTCTCCACCGAGCCGGGGAAGTCGGTGTTCAGGGCGCCCTTCTGGCCGCCGGCGATGAGCTGCTTGTCCTTGAAGAGCTTGCCGAGCGTGGTGAGCGCGTCGACGACGGACGCGTCGGTCCACTTCAGCTTGTGCGCGGCGAGGGCGTCGTACTTCTCGGGTCCGGCCTGGGAGAGGTAGACGTTCTCGAACCAGTCGGTGAGGGTCCAGCCGTCCTGCCCGGCGACGGAGAACGCGGCGAGACCGGAGTCGGACACGGTCTGCCCGGCCTTCAGCATCTCGTCGTAGGTCTTCGGGGGCTTGACCCCGGCCTGGGCGAGGGCGTCGGGGCTGTACCAGACGGTCGACTTGTGGGCGGCCTTGAAGTACAGGCCGTAGAGGGTGCCGTCGACGCTGCCGTACTCCTTCCACACGGGGGCGTAGTCTGCGTCCACGGACTGCTCGGTCTTCTTCGACAGCGGCTTGAGCCAGCCCTTCTGGGCGAACTGCTTGAGCACGCCGACCTGCGGGACCATCACGACGTCGGGGGCGTTGCCGCCCTCGATCTTGCTGCCGACGACGGTGGAGACGTTGTCGCCGGTGGACACGAACTGCGTCTTGGCGCCGGTCTTCTCGGTGAAGGCGTCCAGCACCTTCTGGAAGTTCTTCTGCTCGGTGCCGGACCAGACACCGGCCACGGTGATGCTCTGGCCGTCGAGCGCCTTGTCGCCGCCGCCGGCCGCGACGGGGCCGCCGCCGCAGGCGGTCGCGCCGAGCGCCAGGACGAGGGCGGTGCAGCCGGTGAGCAGGGTGGTACGTCGTCGCATCATCGTTGATGTCCCTTCGGGGAATTGACTTGCGGGGTTGACTTGCGGGCGTTCAGGAACGGATCCACCAGGCGGCCGTCGAGCCGGAGAGCACTCCGGGCGCGCAGGGGCCGCTGGCGAGCAGGGGGGTGCCGGAGACCGGCGCGGGGGTGGGGGCCGTACCGAAGTTGACGGCGCACACCAGGTCGTCACCGCGGGTGAAGGCCAGGACGCCGGGCGGGGAGTCCAGCCAGCGCAGTGTGCCCTCACCCAACTGGGGTAGAGCGGCGCGCAGTTGGAGGCCGTCGCGGTACAGGTGCCAGAAGGAGCGGGTGTCGGCGAGGGCCCGGTCGGTGGCGTACTCGGCGAAGTACTCCGGCTGGGGCAGCCACGGCTTGGCGCTCTCCTCACCGGAGGTGAAGCCGAACGGCGAGGCCTGCCCCGACCAGGGCAGCGGCACCCGGCAGCCGTCGCGGATGCGGGCCCGGCTGCCGGTGCGGCGGAAGATCGGGTCGGTGAGCACGTCGTCGGGCAGGTCCACGACCTCGGGCAGGCCGAGCTCCTCGCCCTGGTAGATGTAAGCGGCTCCCGGCAGGGCCAGCATCAGCAGCGCGGCGGCACGGGCGCGGGCGGCTCCGAGTCCGCTGCCCTCGGTGGCGGGTTCGCCGTAGCGGGTGACGGTGCGGACCTGGTCGTGGTTGTTGAGGACCCAGGTGACCGTCGAGCCGGTGCCGGCGATGTCCTGCATGGCCTCGGAGATGACCTTCTGGAAGGCGTCCGGGTCCCAGGGGGCGCTGAGCAGGTCGAAGAAGAATGCCTGGTGCAGTTCGTCCGGGCGGACGTACTGGGCGTGCTCTCGGGCGGTCGGGACGGAGACCTCGCCGACGAGGAGGCGTTCGCAGCCGTCGCGCTCGGTGTACTCCTCGCATATGGAGCGCCAGCGGCGCCACACGTCGTGGACCTCGGGCTGGTTCCAGGCGAGCGGGTTGACCGAGTCGCGGGTGCGGGCGTCGGCCTCCGGGTCGTCCGAGTCGGGCAGCTCCGGGTGCTTGAAGAGCCCGGCCGCGACGTCGATGCGGAAGCCGTCGATGCCCCGGTCCAGCCAGAAGCGGAGGATCCGGTCGAACTCGGCGGCGATCTCCGGGTTGCGCCAGTTCCAGTCGGGCTGCTCGGGCGCGAACATGTGCAGGTACCACTGGCCGGGCCGTCCGTCCGGCTCGGTCACCCGGCTCCAGGCGGGGCCGCCGAACATGGAGTGCCAGTTGTTCGGCGGCTCGGCACCGTCCGGGCCGCGGCCGTCGGCGAAGTGGAAGCGGGCGCGGGCCGCGCTGCCGGGCGGGGCCGCGAGCGCCTCGCGGAACCAGGGATGCTCGCTGGAGCAGTGGTTCGGGACGATGTCGAGCAGCACCTTGATGCCGAGCCGCCGCGCGGCGCCCACCAGCAGGTCGAACTCGTCGAGGTCGCCGAAGAGCGGGTCGACGTCGCAGTAGTCGGCCACGTCGTAGCCGTGGTCGTGCTGCGGCGAGGGATAGAAGGGGCTCAGCCAGATCCCGTCGACGCCGAGCTTCTTCAGATAGGGCAGCCCGGCCCGGACTCCGGCGAGATCGCCGACGCCGTCGCCGGTGCTGTCCAGGAAGCTGCGGACGTACACCTGATAGATCACTGCGTCACGCCACCAGTGGTGCCTGTTCAACCCATCGACCTGTCTCTGAGGAGGGCAGCGGTTATGCATGCATGTTAAGTAGGCGTGTCGAGAGGGTGTCAATGAAAAGGCAGAAGCTACCGAGGAGTTGATATGGCGGAATCAGGTACCTATCGGACATATCCCGGCCAGATGAGACGTCCGCGTTACCTAACAAGTAAGTAGAAGTACTACCGGCGCGAGATGAGGGCGAGCTCCCGCGCCAGTCGGCGCACCGCCGCCGTGGGCGTCTCGTGCCCGGCCATCGCGTCGTGCACGACGGCCTGCACCACCAGACTGACCTGGTCGTACCGCGGGCTCTTGGGGCGCGGCTCGGCCGTACGCACGCTCTCGCGCAGGGTCGGCAGGTAGGGGAACCGGCGGATGAGCGCGGGATCCTCGTAGAGATCGGCCCGGACGGGCGGCAGCGCGCCGCGCGTGAGGACCTGGCGCTGGACGCGCTCGCTGGTGAGGTAGGCGATCAGATGGGCGGCCGAGTCGGGGTGCCGCGCGTGCGCGCTGACGGCCAGGTTGGAGCCGCCGAGGACACTCGTCCCCGGCCCGTCCGGTCCCGGCAGGGGCACGGCGCCGACCTTCCCGGCGACCTCGGAGCCCGGGGCGGAGGCGCCGACGTAGGCGTACGGCCAGTTCCGCAGGAAGAGCAGCCGGCCGTCCTGGAAGGCCTGCTTGGACTCCTCCTCCTTGTACGTCAGCGCTTCCTTCGGGATCCAGCCCTCGCGCACCCCGCGCGCCAGGAAGCCGATGCCCTCGCGGGCCGCCGCCGAGTCGACGGTGACGCGCTCGCCCTCGTCGCCGAGGATCGAGCCGCCCGCCGAGTAGACGGCCTCGGCCGCGTTGACGGTGAGGCCCTCGTACGGCAGGAACTGCCCGGCGTAGCCGTCGAGGCCGTACTTCGGGGCGATGGTCTTCGCGTACCGCTCCAGCTCCGCCCAGGTGCGCGGCGGGTCCACGCCCTCCTTCGCAAGGATGTCCTTGCGGTACAGGAGCAGGCCGGCGTTGGTGACGTACGGGACGGCGTAGAGCTGTCCGTCGTAGGTCGCCGTGTCCACGACCGGCGGGAGGAAGGTCTTCAGGGGGAAGCGGTCGCGGGGCAGCGGCCGGATCCAGCCCGCCGCGGCGAACTCCGAGGTCCAGTTGACGTCGATGTTGAGCACGTCGAACCGGCTGCGGTCGCCGTCACGCAGGTCCGTGGCCATCTGGGCCTGGGTCTCGTCGGCGGAGTCCGGCAGCTCGACGAGGGTCACTTTTTCGCCGGGGTGGGTGCGGTTCCAGCCCTCCAGCAGAGGGCCGAGGTAGCCGGTAAGGTCTCCGGCGGTGGCGAGGGTGAGCGGTCCACGGCCGCCGCCGGCAGGCTCGCCCGCCTGCGCTCCGGCGGCAACGTAACCGGTCAGGACCACGACGAGAACGAGAAGGCCCCTACCCGCGGCATGGATCCACCGCATAGGTTCCTCCCTGTACACCGGCGACGGGCACCTTCGCCCGGAACAGAGGCCATGTATACCTGTTAGGTATGGGCGATACTAGGGCCTGGAGCACATTGGACCGGACAGGAGGACTGCACGCGTGCGCCTGCCCCTCCTGGCCCTCCTCGCCCGCGGACCCGCCCACGGCTACGAGCTCAAGCAGGACCTTGAGCAACTGCTGGGCTCCGCGTACCCTCAGCCGAATGTCGGCCAGATCTATGTGACCCTCGGCCGCCTCGAGAAGTCGGGACTGATCGAGGGCGAGGACGTGGCGCAGTCCAGCCGGCCCAACAAAAAGGTCTACCACCTCACCGACGCCGGGCGGGAGGCGCTGCGCGCCTGGTTCGAGGAGCCCGAGGACGAGCCGCGGGTGCGGGACGAGTTCTTCATGAAGCTGGCGCTCGCTCCGCAGAGCGGTCTCGCCGACCAGATCTCCCTGATCAACCAGCAGCGGCGCCAGTATCTGAACACCATGCGGCAGCTGTCGAAGCTGGCCGCCGCCGAAGACCGCGACAACCGCATCGCCCACCTGTTGATCGAGGGCGCGATGCTGCACCTGCAAGCCGATCTCGACTGGCTGGAGCGGTGCCAGGAAGAGCTGGAGGAACTGGAGTGAGCGACGACCGTCCCGCTCCTGTGCTGCGCGCCGAGGGGCTGGTGAAGACGCACCACGGCGAGGGCGCGCCCGCCCATGCCGTGCGCGGGGTCGACCTGTGCGTACGGCCCGGCGAGTTCGTGGCGATCACCGGCCCGTCCGGTGCCGGGAAGTCGACACTGCTGCATCTGCTCGGCGGCCTCCAGCGGCCGGACGCGGGCAGGATCTGGCTCGACGGCGAGTCCACCGACACCTACAGCGAGGCCCGCTGGGCGGTGGAGCGCCGGAAGCGGATCGGGATCGTCTTCCAGTTCTTCAACCTCGTGTCCAACCTGTCCGTCGCCGACAACGTGGAGCTGCCCGCCCTGCTCGCCGGGACCTCGCCGAAGCGGGCCCGGGCCGAGCGGGAGCAGCTGCTGGCCGAGCTGGGCCTGACGGGCAAGGAGCGCAGCATGCCGGGCGAGCTGTCCGGCGGCGAGCAGCAGCGCGTCGCCCTGGCCCGGGCGCTGGTCAACCATCCCCCGCTGCTGCTGGCCGACGAGCCCGCGGGCAGTCTCGACAGCAAGGGCACCCGCGAGGTGATGCGGCTGCTGACCCGCTTCCACCAGCGCGGCCAGACGATCCTGCTGGTCACCCATGACGCGCGGCTGGCGAGCGCCGCGGACCGGGTGATCAGCTTCTTCGACGGCAGGATCGCCGACGACGCGGAACTCGACGGCGGCACACCACCGCGCCGGGCCGGCATATCCGGTGTGCTGGAACTCAGGGACTGACATGCGGGTGTACGACGGCTGCCCGGTGTCCGGGCCGAGGGGCTGAGGCCCGTGCGAGCCACCCTGCGCTGGGCGCACTCCGATCTGCGCACGCACCGCGGCGAGGCGCTGTTCCTCGTCCTCGCCACCGCGGGCATCGTCGCCTCCCTGCTGCTCGCCACGGCCCTGTTCGGGTACGCCACCAACCCCTGGCAGCGCGTGTTCACGCAGTCGCACGGCGCGCACGTGTGGCTGCACACCGACACCGCCGCCGACACCGGGAAGCTGGCCGAGCTGGACGGCGTCGACTCCGTCGCCGGCCCGTACCCCGCCGCCGCCACCACCGTCGCCTCGCGCGGCAGCCGCGCCGCCGTGGAGCTGCGCGCCACTCCGCAGCCGCCGTCCGTCGGCCGCCCGCCGGTCGTCTCGGGCCACTGGCTGGACCCCGCGACCCCGAACGGTGTGGTCCTGGAGAGCCGCCTCGCCCGCGCACTGCTGGCCGAGCCCGGCGACACCCTCACCGTGCCCGGCACCGCCCGCGAACTGACCGTCGTGGGTCTCGCCGACAGCGCCGAGCCGCGCTACCGGCCCGGTGAGCAGCCGGGCCTGGTGTGGGCGCTGCCGTCGGCCGTGCCGGATCCCGGCGGCCAGGTGATCGGACTGCGGCTGACGGATCCCGGCGACACGTCCTACGTCGTCCAGCGCGCCGTGACCGTACTGGGCGCCGGGGCGATCGGCGAGGTGTCCACCTGGCAGCAGGCCCGGGCCGAGGCGCAGGGCGACAACCGGCTCCTCGGTCAGGTGCTGGGCCTGTTCGGGCTGGGCGCGCTGGTCGCCGCCGGGTTCGCCGTGCACGGGGCCATCGCCACCCGCATCCGCGGCCACCTGCGGGACCTCTCCGTGCTGAAGGCGATCGGCTTCACCCCCGGCCAGGTGGTCCGCATCTTCCTGCTCCAGCACCTCGCCTACGCCCTCCTGGGTGCCGTGGCCGCCGCCGCGCTGGCCGAGGCCCTGGGCAGCCGGATCCCGGGGCGGCTCGGGGACGCGGTCGGGGTGTGGCAGGGGCTGCCCGGGCACACCGTGGCGCTGTTCGTGATCCCGCTGGGCGCGGTGCTGTTCATCGGCGCGACCACCGGGCTGGCCGCCTGGCGGGCGGGACGGGTGCCGCCGGTGCCGGTGCAGCGGCCGACGGCGGCGCTCGGCGGTCGGCTGACCGGAGCGAACACGGGCCGGGCGTTCGGACCGGGCTCCGCGGTGGCTACGCCTGGCACGCAGCCGACCGGGACAGCGGCCCAAGCCCTCCAGCCGGCTGCCGCACCGCCTGTCAGGCGTCTGACCGACGGCCTGCGCCGGGTTCTCGGTCTGCGGCCCGCACCGGCCGCACCTGACCGGCAGCCGACCGGGACAACGAGCCAAGCCCCGCGACCCCAGCCCGCAGCGGCTCCGCCTGGCGGGCGGCCGACCGGCGGGCTGCGCCGGGTCCTCGGGCTGCGGCCCGCGGCTCCCCGGACCGGGCAGCTCTCCGACCTGGCCCGCCGCGCCCTCGGGGCGCGGGTTCCGCCCGCGCTGGTGCTGGGCTGGCACAAGGCGTTCACCCGCCGCCCCCGGTCCCTCGCCACCGTGGCCCGTCTCACGCTGCCGCTGCTGCTGATCGTCGTGGCGATGAGCGCGTGGACCACCATCGACCGCTTCCACAGCACGCCCGAGCAGGTCGGCCTGCCGACCGCCCTCAGCGTCCGCGCCGACGCCGGCCTGAACGAACGGCAGACCCGCGCTCTCCTGGAACGCGACCCGGGGGTGGCCGCCGCCTACCCCGGCGTCGAGACGGCCGCCCTGGTCCCGGGCCAGACGGCGACCATCGCCCTGCGCGGCCTCGGCACCGACCAGGACCCCTACCCGTACACCCTCGCCGAGGGCCGCCCCGCCAGGGGCGCCGACGAGGCCGTGGCCGGGCAGGGCCTGCTCGACCTGCTGGACGTGCGCGTCGGCGACTGGGTGCGGATGACCGTCGGCGACCAGCCGCAGATCCTGCACATCGTGGGCCGCAGCATCGAGCCGGACAACGCCGGCCGGGTCATCTCCACGTCCCTCGACACCCTCCGCGCCAACGACCCGGGCCTCCGCCCGACCCTCTACGAGCTGCGCCTGGACCCCGGTGCCGACCCGCGGGAGGTCGCCGACCGGCTGGCCACGGCCGGACGCGGCCACCTGGACGTGCACACCGTGACCAACCCCGCCGACGGGCTCTCCCCGCTGCGCGCGGTCGTCGCCGGGCTGATCGCCGTCCTCGCCCTCATCGGGCTGATCGAGCTGCTGACGGCGATCGGCGGCACCGTCCGCGAGAGCGAACGGGACCTGCTCGCGCTGAAGGCCATCGGCCTGTCCCCCCGGCAGATCACGGCCGTCACGGTCACCGCCACCGGTTGTACGGCCCTGGCGGCCGTGCTCGCCGCCACCGCCCTGGGCCTGCCGCTCGCCCACTGGCTGATCGACGCCCAGGGCCGGTCGAGCGGCATCGGCGCCGGGATCGCCCGGAGCCCGTCCGCCCCGCTGATGCTGCTGCTCGGGACGGCGGCGGTACTCTGCGCGGCCGCACTGGCCGCCCTGCCCGCGGCCCGCGCGGCCCGCCGCCGGCTCGCGGACACACTGAGCGCGGTCGCCTGACGTCCTGACCGCTCCGGGGGTCAGCCCCCGTAGGGGTGCTGCGGGTTGTACGGCGGCTGCGAGTGCGGGGCGTACGGGTGCTGCGCGCCCGCCGCGTAGGGACGGCCGTAGGGGTTGCCCTGCGGCGGCAGGTACGGCGATCCCGCCGGGGGCATCCCCGGGGACATCGGCGGGACCGGCCCGGGTGCGGGCGCCGGTGCGAGAGTCGCCGGATGGGCCTTCAGCCGGATCCCGTACCGCCGCTTGAGCCGCCCCATCTCCAGCAGCGCGATGGCGGTGACCGTCACCGGAGCGCCCAGGATGAAGACGATCCCCAGGGTGAGGCTCAGCCCGTGCAGATCACCGGTGACGAGGTCCGGGAGGGCCACCAGCCAGCTGGTCACCATGGCGAGCAGCGGCGGCAGACAGCGGTGCGTGGCGGCCGTGCCGAAGAAGTTGCCGGAGACCCGCACCGCCCCGTAGGCCGTGAAGATGAGCATCCACATCATCGTCAGGCCGACCCCGATGATCACGGCGGCGTTCGCCGACCCGTTCACCGTCTGCACCAGACCCAGCAGGGCGGCCACGCACCCGACGAACAGCAGGAGCAGCAGCAGGGAGTTGAGCAGCGGCACCCGCAACTGCCGCACCGTGCCGCCGCGCCGCCAGACCCAGAGCATCGCTCCGACCGTCAACGGCGTGAGGAAGAGCAGGACGACGGAGGCCGTCATCGCGTTCTCCAGCAGCTCCGTGAAGTCGAAGCCGCCCTCGATGAAGGTGTAGACCCCGAGGGACGCGACCGCCCCGGCGATGACCCGGAATTTCTTCAGCCGCTCCACGGACGGATCGAGCGGCTGCGGTATCCACGCGGGGTGGAACACCGCCCGCGCCACGTCCTGGGGCTTCAGGACGGACCGGACCGTCAGCGCGCCGCCTGTCCAACTACCGCGTGTGCGTGCCACTTCGCGCTCCCCCGAGCACTCGCCATGATGATCGTCCGGGAGTCTACGGGAAGCGGAGGGCGGGCCGCCGGGGTGGGCGGAATCAGCACGCCGCCGGGCGGTGGGCGGACAGCACGCTGCCGTCCGCCTCCCGCCCGGTGCTCGTCACTGCCGGCCGCGCAGCTCCCGGTACGTGGCGACCAGGGCCCTGGTCGAGGCATCCAGACCCTCGACCTCGGCGCCCTCGGTCAGCGCGGGCTCGACGCGCCTGGCGAGGACCTTGCCCAGCTCCACGCCCCACTGGTCGAAAGAGTCGATGTCCCACACCGCGCCCTGCACGAACACCTTGTGCTCGTAGAGGGCGACCAACTGGCCGAGGACCGACGGCGTCAGCTCGGGCGCCAGGATCGTGGTCGTCGGGTGATTGCCCTTGAACGTCTTGTGCGGGACCAGCTCCTCCGGCACACCCTCGGCCCGCACCTCCTCCGGGGTCTTGCCGAAGGCGAGCGCCTGCGTCTGGGCGAAGAAGTTGGCCATCAGCAGGTCGTGCTGCGCCTTCAGTTCGCCGCTCAGCTCGGCGACCGGCCGCGCGAAGCCGATGAAGTCCGCCGGAATGAGCTTCGTGCCCTGGTGGATGAGCTGGTAGTAGGCGTGCTGCCCGTTGGTGCCGGGCGTGCCCCACACCACCGGCCCGGTCTGCCACTCCACCTCACGCCCGTCCCGGCCGACGTACTTGCCGTTGGACTCCATGTCGAGCTGCTGGAGGTAGGCGGTGAACTTGGACAGGTAGTGGCTGTAGGGCAGCACCGCGTGCGACTGGGCGTCGTGGAAGTTGCCGTACCAGATGCCCAGCAGGCCCAGCAGCAGCGGCACGTTGGACTCGGCGGGCGCGGTCCGGAAGTGCTCGTCGACGATCCGGAAGCCGTCGAGCATCTCCCGGAAATTGTCCGGTCCGATGGCGATCATCAGGGCCAGACCGATCGCGGAGTCGTACGAGTAGCGGCCGCCGACCCAGTCCCAGAACTCGAACATGTTGGCCGTGTCGATACCGAACTCGGCGACCTTCTCGGCGTTCGTGGACAGGGCGACGAAGTGCTTGGCGACGGCGGCCTCGTCACCGAGCGCGTCCAGCAGCCAGCCGCGCGCGGACGTGGCGTTGGTGACCGTCTCGATGGTGGTGAAGGTCTTGGAGGCGATGACGAACAGCGTCTGGGCCGGGTCCAGGTCCCGCACCGCCTCGTGCAGGTCGGCGCCGTCCACGTTCGACACGAAGCGGACCGTCAGGTCGCGGTCGGTGAAGGCGCGCAGCACCTCGTACGCCATCGCGGGACCCAGGTCGGAGCCGCCGATGCCGACGTTGACCACGTTCCTGATGCGCTCGCCGGTGTGGCCGGTCCACGCGCCGGAGCGGACACGCTCGGCGAAGTCGGCCATCTTGTCGAGCACCGCGTGCACACCCGGCACCACGTTCTCACCGTCGACCTCGACCACCGCGTCCCGCGGCGCCCGCAGCGCGGTGTGCAGCACGGCCCGGTTCTCGGTGCTGTTGATCTTCTCGCCGCGGAACATGGCGTCCCGCAGCCCGAACACATCGGTGGCGGCGGCCAGTTCACGCAGCAGCCGCAGGGTGTCGTCGGTGACGAGGTGCTTGGAGTAGTCGACGTACAGGTCGCCGACCCGGAGGGTGTACGCGGTGCCGCGGCCGGAGTCGGCGGCGAACAGCTCGCGCATCTGGACGTCGCCCAGTTCCTCGCGGTGCTTGGCCAGTGCCGTCCACTCGGGCGTCTGGTTGAGCCTGGTACGGCCGTCTGCGTTCATCTCGGAGTTCAGCCTTCTTTCCTGTCCTGCCTGCGTACCTTGCCCCGCTGCCGGTCCCAACTTAATTGATCAGCGCGTGACATCGGATGCCGTGGCGCCGTCGCCCGGCTCGACAACTTCTACGTTCACGTTGAGCGCGGGTATCAGCGCGATGACGGAGAGGACGAAGAAGGCGGCCGTGAGCAGGGGCGGGGTGTTCGGCCCCCAGGCGGTGGCGACGGCCCCGCCCAGCAGGGCGCCGAGGGGCACCCCGGCGAAGGCCAGGGTCCGGAAGGCCGAGCTGACCCGGCCCAGGAGTGCGGCGGGGCTGCGCTCCTGCATCAGTGTCGTCGTGTTGACGTTCCACACCATGCCCATGAGCCCGAAGACGGCCAGCGCGCCCACCAGCACGGCGAAGCTGCGCACGGTGCCCATGACGACGAGGGCGGCGGTCTGCACCGAGCCGGCGAGCAGCACGGACCGCAGCCGGCCGAGACGCGCGACCACCCGGCCGTTCACCACTCCCCCGGCCAGGCTGCCCAGGGTGAAGGCCGCGCCCGCCGCCGCGTATCCCGCGGGGCCCGCGTCGAGCCAGTCGGTGACGAGGACGACCAGCATGGCGAGCTGGGTGCCCATGCCGATGTTGCACAGGGCGGTCGCGGCGCACAGACCGCGCAGGGCGCCGTCGCGCCACAAGGTGCGCAGCCCCTGAGCGATCTCGCGGCGCAGGGTGCTCCCCGACGACCTGGGCTTCCGGTCGGACTCGGCGGCCGGCAGTGAGGCGATCAGCGCGGCGGCCACCAGGAAGGTCACGGCGTCGGCCGCGAAGGGGACAGCGGCCCCGGCGGCCAGCAGCAGCGGGACTACGGGCCCGCCCAGCAGGCCGCCCGCGATGCGCTGGCCGGTCATCAGCCGGGCATTGGCACTGCCGAGGGCGTCCCGGTCGACCAGGGCGGGCAGCAGCGCCGTGGCGGCGTTGTCGAAGAGGGTCTGGAGGGTGGTCAGAGCGAAGGCCAGCACGATGAGCAGGCCGATCGACGCGTGACCGAGGGCGACGGCCACCGCGAAGGCGGCGACCAGCAGCCCGCGTAAGGCGTCGACCGTCCACATGGCGCGCCGCTGGTCCACGCGGTCGGCGACGGCCCCGCCGAGCAGGCCGAAGACGATCCAGGGCAGGTAGCCGCAGGCCGTGACGGAGGCGATGAGCAGCGGCTCGTCGGTCAGCGTGACGGCGAGCAGAGGCAGTCCGGCCGTGCGCAGCGCGTCACCGAAACTGGACAGCACGGCGGCGCTCCACAGC
Source organism: Streptomyces coeruleofuscus (assembly GCF_039532725.1). NCBI lineage: Bacteria > Bacillati > Actinomycetota > Actinomycetes > Kitasatosporales > Streptomycetaceae > Streptomyces > Streptomyces coeruleofuscus. The sequence goes on along the minus strand of NZ_BAAASE010000007.1, from coordinate 285,962 downwards.
CGCCCGAAGCCCCCGCGCCACGCGGGCGCGCGCCTGCTCGCCACCTCGACCGTCGCCACTGCTCCCCCTCACGGTTCGCCCGATGCAACAAACCGTAGAGGGCACCACTGACAATCGGTCCGCGAGCGGCCGTCCGCCGGTGCGGAAAGCAGCTCCGGCCGGGCACCTGCTGGTGCCCGGCCGGTCTCGACTCCTAGATCTCGCCCCGCAGTTTGGCGAGCGCCTCGGCGAGGATCGCCTCGCCGTCCGCGTCGCTGCGCCGCTCCCGCACATACGCCAGGTGCGTCTTGTAGGGCTCGGTGCGCGGCGGGTCCGGCGGGTTGTCCCGGTCCTGGCCGGCCGGGAATCCGCAGCGGGGACAGTCCCAGGTTTCGGGCACCTGCGCGTCGCTGGCGAAGCTCGGCTGGGTCTCGTGTCCGTTGGAGCACCAGAAGGAGATGCGCAGCCGCGGCGCGGACTCGCCGCGCTCGGCCTCGCCCATCGGCCCCGCCCCGACCCGGCTTCCCCGGATCGCGTTGCCACTTGCCACGGTCGTAACTCCCTGCGTGATGGTGCCGCGAAGCGAGTCGGCGTTCCGCTTCGCTGCGAGCGCCTCAGTCTACGTAAGGCCCAACGCGCGTCCAGTGATTGGAGTTACAACCCTCACACCTAGACGCAAGCCCCATGATAGGCCGCGCTTTGCCGCGCGTACCGAACATGGGGCCTTACGTACGTATCGCGTGGTTACGTCTTGCGTGCGTACGTATTGCGTGCGGAATGCGGGCCGGTCAGTTGTTCACCTTCATCAGGATGCCGAGCACGATAATGCACGCGAACCAGAGCAGACCGACCACGACGGTGATCCGGTCGAGGTTGCGTTCGGCGACCGAGGAGCCGCCGACGGAGGACTGCATGCCGCCACCGAACATGTCGGAGAGGCCGCCGCCCTTGCCCTTGTGCATCAGCACCAGCAGCATCATCAGCAGGCTGAAGACGATCAGGGCGATCGAGAACCCCAAAACCACGGCTGGACCAACTTCCTCGGATTCGGATGGACGACGCGGGGCCCAGCACAGTGCTGGACCCCGCAAGGGTACGACGGATCGCGCCTACCGCATACTCACTGGTCGCGGAAGCGCACGATCTTGACGAACTCGTCGGCGTCCAGCGAGGCGCCGCCGACCAGGGCGCCGTCGATGTCGGCCTGCGCCATGATCTCGGCGACGTTGCCGGACTTCACGGAGCCGCCGTACTGGATGCGGACCTTGTCGGCCACGTCCTGCGAGTACAGCTCGGCGATCTTGCCGCGGATCGCCGCGCAGACCTCCTGGGCGTCCTCGGCACCGCAGACCTTGCCGGTGCCGATGGCCCAGACCGGCTCGTAGGCGATCACGACGGTCTCGGCCTGCTCGGCGGGGAGGTCCTTCAGACCGCCCTCGACCTGGGCGAGGGTGTGGGAGACGTGGTTGCCCGCCTCGCGGACCTCCAGCTCCTCGCCGACGCACAGGATGGGGGTCAGGCCGTGCTTGTAGGCGGCCTTGACCTTGGCGTTCACCAGCTCGTCGGTCTCGGCGTGGTACTGGCGGCGCTCGCTGTGGCCGATGGCGACGAACGTGCACTTCAGTTTGGCCAGCATGGGGCCGGAGATCTCACCGGTGAAGGCACCGCCGTCGTGGGCCGAGATGTCCTGGGCACCGTACTTGATCTTGAGCTTGTCGCCGTCGACCAGGGTCTGCACGGAGCGCAGGTCGGTGAAGGGCGGCAGGACGGCGACCTCGACGGCCTCGTAGTCCTTGTCGGCCAGGGCGAAGGCGAGCTTCTGGACGTGGGCGATGGCCTCGAGGTGGTTGAGGTTCATCTTCCAGTTGCCCGCCATCAGCGGCGTGCGCGTGCTCATAAGGGTCAGTCCTCCAGTGCGGCGAGGCCGGGGAGCGTCTTGCCCTCGAGGTATTCGAGGGAGGCGCCGCCACCGGTCGAGATGTGGCCGAATGCCGTCTCGTCGAAGCCGAGGGTGCGCACGGCGGCGGCGGAGTCGCCGCCGCCGACCACGGTGAAGCCCTTGGATTCGACGAGGGCCTGGGCGACCGCCTTGGTGCCCTCGGCGTAGTCGGGGTGCTCGAAGACGCCCATGGGCCCGTTCCAGAAGACGGTGGCGGCGTCGGCGAGCTTGGACGCGTACAGCTTGCAGGTCTCGGGCCCGATGTCGAGGCCCATCTGGTCGGCCGGGATGGCGTCCGCGGCGACGGTCGTGGGGTGGGCGGGAGCCTTGGTCTTCAGGTCCGGGAACTCGGTCGCGGTCAGGGCGTCGACGGGCACGACCAGCTCGACGCCGGTCTTCTCGGCCCGCTCGAGGTACTCCTGGACGGCCGGGATCTGGTCCTCCTGGAGGAGGGACTTGCCGACCTCGTAGCCCTTGGCCTTGAGGAAGGTGTAGGCCATGCCGCCGCCGATGAGGATGCGGTCGGCCTTGCCGAGCAGCTGGTCGATGACGGCGAGCTTGTCGGAGACCTTGGCGCCGCCGAGGGCGACGACGTAGGGCCGCTGGAGGTCCTCCGTCAGCTTCTTCAGGACGGCGACCTCCTTGGCGATGAGGTAGCCGGCGGCGTGCGGCAGCCGGGCCGGGAGGTCGTAGACGGAGGCGTGCTTGCGGTGCACGGCCCCGAACCCGTCGCCGATGTAGAGGTCCGCGAGGGCGGCGAGCTGGTCGGCGAAGGCGCCGCGCTCGGCGTCGTCCTTGCTGGTCTCACCGGCGTTGAAGCGCAGGTTCTCGACGACCGCGACCTGGCCGTCGGCGAGGGCGGCGACGGTGGACCGGGCGGACTCGCCGACCGTGTCGGTGGCGAACGGTACGTCCGTGCCGAGGAGTTCACCGAGGCGCGTGGCGGCCGGGGCGAGGGAGAAGGCCGGGTCCGGGGCGCCCTTGGGGCGGCCCAGGTGCGAGGCGACGATCACCCGGGCGCCCGCGTCGGCGAGGGCCTTGACCGTGGGCAGCACGGCGCGGATCCGGCCGTCGTCGGTGATGGTCGTACCGTCCAGCGGCACGTTCAGGTCGGCGCGGACGAAGACCCGCTTGCCGGATACCCCTTCGGAGAGGAGTTCGTCGATCGTCTTCATGAGGGGACTCCTGGAAGAGCTCGTGATCGCTCGAAAGCGCTCGTGATCGAACAGCTCTGATCTGTACGTGAGTCAGGGCTCGGACAGCGCATTCTCGCGCTGCCCGAGCCCTGTTCTCACATGGACGTGCCTGCTCCGGGGATCAGAGCTGGTTGCCGACGAAGACCGTCAGGTCGACGAGGCGGTTGGAGTAGCCCCACTCGTTGTCGTACCAGCCGATGACCTTCACGTTCTTGCCCTCCTGGACCATGGTCAGGGAGGAGTCGAAGGTGCAGGACGCCGGGGCGTTGACGATGTCGGACGAGACGATCGCGTCCTCGGTGTATTCGAGGATGCCCTTCAGCTCGCCCTCGGCGGCCTTCTGGAAGGCGGCGTTGACCTCTTCCTTCGTGACCTCGCGGCTCAGCTCGATGACCAGGTCGGTGACCGAACCGGTCGGGACCGGAACGCGCATGGCCATGCCGTCCAGCTTGCCCTTGAGCTGCGGGAGGACCAGCGCGGTGGCCTTGGCGGCACCCGTGGTGGTCGGGATGATGTTCTCGGCGGCGGCACGGGCGCGGCGCAGGTCCTTGTGCGGGAAGTCCAGGATGCGCTGGTCGTTCGTGTACGCGTGCACCGTCGTCATCAGGCCCTTGACGATGCCGAAGTTCTCGTCGAGGACCTTGGCCATCGGCGCCACGCAGTTGGTGGTGCAGGAGGCGTTGGAGATGACGTGGTGGTTCGCCGGGTCGTACGTGTCCTGGTTGACGCCCATCACGATGGTGACGTCCTCGTCCTTGGCCGGAGCCGAGATGAGGACCTTCTTGGCGCCGCCGGCGATGTGCTTCTCGGCGTCGGCCTTCTTGGTGAAGATGCCGGTCGACTCGATGACGATGTCGACGCCCAGCTCGCCCCAGGGGATGTCGGCGGGGTTGCGCTCGGCGAGGACCTTGATGGTCTTGTCGCCGACGGTGATGGTGTCCTCGGTGTGCGAGACCTCCTGCTTGAGGCGGCCGAGGATGGTGTCGTACTTCAGCAGGTGAGCGGTGGTCGCGGTGTCACCCAGGTCGTTGACAGCCACGATCTCGATGTCTGCACCCTGCTCCAGCAGCGCGCGGAAGTAGTTACGACCGATGCGGCCGAAGCCGTTGATGCCTACGCGGATCGTCACGAACCGATCTCCTCGTTGGTACGCCGGCCATGAAGAGCCGGCGAGCTCTGTTTGGGATGTCCCCGACCGCCTACGACCCTACCTCCCTGAGGCTGCGGTGGTGACATCCAGATGCCCCATACACGGCAGGGCGGTCCGTACCGGCCAGTAGGGGTACGGACCGCCCGACGCCGAGAGCGAGATCACTCGATTTCGCTACTCGGTGTGGTGCCAGTTGACGGGGAGTTCCCGGCTCCCGCGGGGTCACACGTCGAGGGAGGCGAGTGCCTTTCTCATCAGGGCCACCCGGTCGGCCGCGGTGGCGACGTGCTCCAGGCCGAAGCCCAGCAGCACGGTGTCGTCCGTGGTGACCGCTCCATACGTCTGGAACAGGGCCCCGGTGCGGGTCCAGTCCTTCAGGACGGCCGGGCTGCCCGCGGGCGGTCCGGCCGCCTTCCAGGCGCCGAGCGAGGTCTCGAAGCCCTCGGTCTCCTTCGCCGTGCCGCCGACGACGAGCGACGCGTCGTCGGCGAGGACGCCGCGCCCGCCGGTGCCCGGGTCGGTGACATAGCTGATCGAGACCTCGACCGTCTTGCCGGCGTACGCGCTCAGGTCGAATTCCAGCTGGCGCCAGCCGCCGGAGGTGCCGGTGAGGCTGTTCCACGACCCGGTGCCGCCGGTCGCGGTGCAGCCGTCGCCCGACAGGGTCAGGTAGTGCTTCAGCCAGGGATGCTCACGGAGGTAGAAGCCGCCGCCGCACTCGGCCGGGACGGTGGCCTTGGTGGCGCCTCCCTTCTCGGGCAGGGTCGTCCAGTCGTCGGCGCCCGTGGTGTGGGCCTCGACGAGGACGTTGTCGTAGCCGGGCTCGGTGTCCCACATCAGCTGGGTGCGCAGGGTGGGCTTGTCGGCCGCGGCGACGCCGGTGAGGTCCACGGTGCGGGTGAGGCGCTTGTAGGCGTCGTCGGTGTGGACGGCGGCGGCCATCGAGGAGCCCGCGTACGGGCCGTACGGGTTGACCGCGCCGGCGAACTGTCCGGCGCCCCTGCTCGCGAACTGCGGGAACTCGTCGGCGGGCAGTTCGTCGGAGGTGACGCCGTACCGGCCCGCCTTGTCCAGGGGGTTGCCGGGCGCCGCCGTGAGCGGGCCCGTGAAGCCGCCCAGCTCTCCGGAGCCGGTGAAGCCGGTGGCTCCGTCGGCCGAGGCACGGCTGTAGGCGCCCAGGTAGTACTGGCTGAAGTCGTTCGACAGGGTGCCGCCGCCGAGGTCGACGCTGCCGCCGGCCTGCTCGCCGGCCTCGATCAGCCTGCCGCCCTCGTTGAGGTAGGCGCGCAGCTGGAGCTGGGTGGCGTTGCCCGGGACACTCGCTCCCGTGTAGTGGACGACGGTGTCGAAGTGGCTCAGCACGCCCAGTGCGTCCGGCGCGCCGCGCTCGGCGACGTCCCAGACGAGCGCCTTGCGGCCGTTGGCCTTGAGGGCGTCCACGTACTTCTGTGCCTGCGTGGCGGTCGCGCCCTCCTCGGCGACGACGAGGGTGTTCGCCTTGGGCCGTTCGGCGACGGTGTAGGTGAAGCGCTCGCTGGAGACCTTCTTCCCGTTCCTCGTCTCCGCGGTGAACCACACCTCGACCTTGTCGCCGGGATCGCCGTCCTTGACCTTCGCCCGGTACTCGTCGAAGTAGAGGTTGTCCTCACCGCCGTAGGTCTCGCCGCCCTTCCAGGGCTTGAGCGCCATGTCCTCGGTGCGGCCGCCGTTGACGCGGTACTTCAGCTCCTTGTCGCGCAGCGACTTGCGTGCGACGACGGAGACCTCCTGGTCGGCGCCGCGGGAGTGCGACACAGGGAACGCGGCCGGGGTGAAGTCGGCGGCGCTCAGTCCGACCGCCGAGGACGGCCGGTCGGGGTGGGAGGCGGACTCGGCGACGGAGAGCGCGAACGGGACGTTCTTGGCGAACTCCTGCTGGATCAGCTTCTCGTCGTCCGGGAAGGTGAAGATCGACCGGCAGTCGGACGCCTTCCACTCGTCGTTCGGGTCGGCGTTGGAGGCCGACTGACAGGTCGACATCTCCGGGGTGAACATCGCCAGGCCGTTGACGTTCGCCGCGTGGCCGTCGGCCTCGCCGTTGGTGGTGTACAGCTCGGAGGAGACCTGCGGGTGGTAGCCGGGGATCGCGGGGTTCTCGGGCGTACCGGCGAGCGCTTCGTACACGACGTCGTCGGGGGTGTGCGTGGCCACCTGCCAGCCGACTCCGTAGAGGATCAGTTCGGCGGCGGAGTGGTAGTTGACGCCGTACGTGAAGCCGATCCGCTTCTGGAAGGCGTCCAGCGCCTGGGTCTCCGGTTCGGAGTTCGGGCCCGCGCCGCGGTAGGTTTCGCTGGTGGGGTTGGGGGACGAGCCCTCGTCGTCGTAGCCCCACTTGTAGGCGAAGTTGCGGTTGAGGTCGACGCCGTCGCCGGTGCCGATGACGCCGTCGCCGTTGACGTCCCGCAGGTTCTTGCGCCACAGGCGGTTGTCGTCACCGGCGTGGGTGTGGTCGTAGCCGTCGGGGTTGGCCGAGATGACGAACCACAGTTCGGTGGAGTCGACGATCTTCTTGACGCGCCGGTCCTTCTTGTAGTTGTCCAGGTAGTGGTGCATCAGGCGCCGGGTCATCTCCGGCGTGATCCACTCTCGGGCGTGCTGGTTGGACAGGTAGAGGACCGAAGGCCTGGAGCCGTCCTTCGTCTTCTTCGCGCCCTTGGTGAGCTTCAGCGCGAGGATGTCCTGGCCCTTGACCGTCTTGCCGATGGAGACGACCTTGGTGAGGCCGGGGTTCTCCTGCGCGGTCCTGAGGATCTCCTCCTTGATGCCGCCCTTGCCGCCGTACGGGCGGAACACGCCCTCGGCGGCGTTCCCGACGCGGGCCTTCGCCCTGTGGGAGAGGTCGTGCTCGGTGAGGTCGACGCCCTGCTGCCCCAGCTTCTTCGCCTGCTGGTCGGTCAGGAAGACCTCGATGGTGGCCGTGCCCTTCTCGGGCACCTGCTCGCTGAGTTCGTGGCCGTCCTGGCCGGCCGCGAGCAGCAGGGGTACCTGCTCGCGGGTGACGTCGGCGCGGAAGACCTTGACTTCGTCCGGGTCGGACGGGCGTGAACTGTCCGGTTGTGCCTGGGCGATGGGTGCGATGCTCGCTCCGCCGATCAGGAGCGCGCCGACAGCGAGGATCGATCTCGCTCTTCGTCTCATGAACCCCCCTAGCGTGGGTCCGCCACAGCAGCGAACAGATGCCAGGCTCATGACAGTCCATGATCCAGTCAAGGGCGCCTCAGCGACACGCAAAAGCCGGTGCCGGTCACCCAAGTGGGTTCCCGTACCGGCTTTTGACGCTGTGTGGGATCAGCCCACGAGGTTGTCGGCCAGCTCCTCGCTGAGGTTGGCCTCCGTGCCCGGGATGCCCAGGTCGGAGGCGCGCTTGTCGGCCATGGCCAGCAGGCGGCGGATCCGGCCGGCGACGGCGTCCTTGGTCAGCGGCGGGTCGGCGAGCGCGCCCAGCTCCTCCAGGGAGGCCTGCTTGTGCTCCATGCGCAGCCGGCCGGCCGCGGCGAGGTGCTCGGGCACGTCCTCGCCGAGGATCTCCAGCGCGCGCTGCACACGGGCGCCGGCGGCGACGGCCGCGCGGGCCGAGCGGCGCAGGTTGGCGTCGTCGAAGTTGGCGAGCCGGTTCGCCGTGGCCCGCACCTCGCGGCGCATCCGGCGCTCCTCCCAGGCCAGCACCGACTCGTGGGCGCCGAGCCGGGTGAGCAGGGCGCCGATCGCGTCGCCGTCGCGGACGACGACCCGGTCCACGCCGCGCACCTCGCGGGCCTTGGCGGCGATCGACAGGCGGCGGGCGGCGCCGACCAGGGCGAGCGCCGCCTCGGGGCCCGGGCAGGTCACCTCCAGGGAGGAGGAGCGGCCGGGCTCGGTGAGCGAGCCGTGCGCCAGGAAGGCGCCCCGCCAGGCGGCCTCGGCGTCGCAGGTGGCCCCCGAGACCACCTGCGGGGGCAGGCCGCGGATCGGGCGGCCCCGCCCGTCGACCAGGCCGGTCTGGCGGGCCAGCTGGTCACCGCCCGCGACGACGCGCACCACGTAGCGCGAGCCGCGGCGCAGTCCGCCCGGAGCCATCACGATCAGCTCCGAGCTGTGGCCGAAGATCTCCAGGATGTCCCGCTTGAGGCGGCGGGCCGCCATCGCCGTGTCCAGCTCCGCCTCGATCACGATCCGACCGCTCACCAGGTGAAGGCCGCCGGCGAACCGCAGAATGGCGGAGACCTCCGCCTTTCTGCAGCAGGTCCGGGTGACGGGGAGCCGGGAGATCTCGTCCTTCACCGCTGCCGTCATCGCCATGGGCCGATCCTTCCATGCATCCGAAAAATACGGTCGTACGCGGCGGCCAACAGCTCCGGGTCATGCCTCGGGGTCCCGTCGGGCCGGGCCACCGGCGCCAGCTCGACCGCGGCCCCGAACCGTTTGGCGGCATCGGTCAGGGAGGCGCGGTCGGGCACGGCGGCCTCGTCGGCCAGCACCACGTCCAGGGCGAGTTTAGGGGCGTGTCGTCCCAAAACCTCCAAATGACGCTGCGGGGAGAAGCCCTCGGTTTCTCCGGGCTGCGGGGCGAGGTTCAGGGAGAGTACCCGGCGGGCCTTGGTCTGCGTGAGCGCGTCCAGCAGGTCGGGCACCAGCAGGTGCGGGATGACCGAGGAGAACCAGGAGCCGGGGCCGAGCACCACCCAGTCCGCGTCCAGGACGGCCTCGACCGCCTCGGGCACGGCCGGCGGGTCGTGCGGTACGACGTGGACGGACTGCACCTCGCCGGGGGTGAGGGCGACGGTGGCCTGGCCGCGGACCGTGTCCACCTCGTCCGGGCGCGCCGGGTCGTGGCCCTTGACCAGGGCCTGGAGCTCCAGCGGGACGGCGGACATGGGCAGCACGCGCCCCTGCGCGCCGAGCAGCCGCCCGACCAGGTCGAGGGCCTGGACGTGGTCGCCCAGCTGTTCCCACAGGGCGACGATCAGCAGGTTGCCGACCGCGTGTTCGTGCAGGTCACCCTTGGACTGGAAGCGGTGCTGGATGACGCGCGCCCAGGTCTGGCCCCAGTCGTCGTCACCGCACAGCGCGGCCAGTGCCTTGCGCAGGTCGCCGGGCGGCAGCACACCCAGTTCGTCGCGCAGCCGGCCGCTGGAGCCGCCGTCGTCGGCCACGGTGACGACGGCGGTGAGGTCGCCGGTGATCCGGCGCAGCGCGGCGAGCGAGGCGGACAGGCCCATGCCGCCGCCGAGGGCGACGACCTTGGGCTGGGTGCCCCGGCGGCGGGGTCTGCCGCCGCGGGCCTCGGCGGGCCGGCCGCCCCTTGCTTCGGTGCTGCCGTCGGGCACCACCCGGCGCAGCCGGCTCAGCCGCGGAGTACGTCGTGTCATTCGCGTCCCATGTCCCGGTGTACGACCACCGTCTCCACACCCTCGGCGGCGAGCCGGGCGGCGAGCTTCTCCGACATGGCGACCGAGCGGTGCTTGCCGCCCGTGCAGCCCACGGCGATGGTCACGTAGCGCTTGCCCTCCCGGCGGTAGCCGGTGGCGACGAGCTGGAGGAGCTCCGTGTAGCGGTCGAGGAACTCCTTGGCGCCGGGCTGGTTGAAGACGTACCCGGACACCTCCTCGTTGAGGCCCGTGTACGGGCGCAGCTCCGGGACCCAGTGCGGGTTCGGCAGGAAGCGGCAGTCGACGACCAGGTCGGCGTCGACCGGCAGGCCGTACTTGTAGCCGAAGGACATGACCGTGGCCCGCAGCTCCGGCTCCTCCTCGCCGGCGAACTGGGCGTCCATCTTGGCGCGCAGCTCGTGCACGTTGAGGCTGGAGGTGTCGATCACCAGGTCGGCGTCGCCGCGCAGCTCGCGCAGCAGCTCTCGCTCGGCGGCGATGCCGTCGACGATCCGCCCGTCGCCCTGGAGGGGGTGCGGGCGGCGCACCGACTCGAAGCGGCGCACCAGGGCATCGTCGGAGGACTCCAGGAAAACGATCCTCCGGGTGACGTTCTTCGCCTCCAGGTCGGCCAGCGACTCGCGGAGGTTGTCGAAGAAGCGGCGGCCGCGGACGTCGACGACGACGGCGATCCGGGCCACGTTGCCCTGGGAGCGGGCGCCGAGCTCCACCATGGTGGGGATCAGCGCGGGCGGCAGGTTGTCGACGACGAACCAGCCGAGGTCCTCCAGACACTTCGCGGCCGTCGAGCGGCCCGCCCCGGACATACCGGAGATGATCACCAGCTCGGGGATGGCCGCGTCCGGGACTGCGGCCTTGTCGTTGGGCGTGCCCGTACTCACCTGTGCTCCGTCTCCGGCTTGCTCTTCTTGCCCGTGGTGCTCGTTCACATTCATGACTCCTGCCCCCGTCGTTCGTCCGGGGCGCCCGTCCGCACGGGCTCCCCACCGGTACCCATGGTGCCCGGTTCCTCTTCCATGATCTCTCCAGTCGCCGTGTTGACGGCGGGTGCGGCCGGGGCCGCCTGGGCGAGGGCCGCCGCGATCGTCTCGGCGGTCTTGCGGCCTATGCCGGGAACCTCGCAGATCTGGTCGATGGTGGCGGATCGCAGTTTCTTCAACGAACCGAAGTGCTTCAGGAGTGCCTGCTTGCGCGTGTCCCCGAGCCCCGGGACGTCGTCCAGGGGGCTGGACCGGAAGCGCTTGGACCGCTTGGTGCGCTGGTAGGTGATCGCGAAGCGGTGGGCCTCGTCACGGACCCGCTGGAGGAGGTACAGGCCCTCGCTGGTGCGGGGCAGGACCACCGGGTCGTCGTCGCCGGGCAGCCAGACCTCCTCCAGGCGCTTGGCGAGGCCGCACACGGCGATGTCGTCGATCCCGAGGTCGTCCAGGGCCCGCCGGGCGGCCGCGACCTGCGGGGCGCCGCCGTCGACGACCACGAGCTGCGGCGGGTAGGCGAACTTCTTGGGGCGGCCGTCGTCCTCGGTGAGGCTCGTTCCGATGATCTCGCCGGTCTCAGCGGTCTCGCTGCCAGCGACCACGCCGTTCCCAGCGGTCACGCCGTCCTCGGTGGTCGCGCCGTCCTCAGTTGTCGCGCCGTCCGCCCACTCGCCCGTCTTCTCCTTCTCGGCCAGGTAGCGGCGGAAGCGGCGGGTGATCACCTCGTGCATGGAGCGGACGTCGTCCTGTCCGGCGAAGCCCTTGATCTGGAAGCGCCGGTACTCGCTCTTGCGGGCCAGGCCGTCCTCGAAGACGACCATGGAGGCCACCACGTCGTCGCCCTGGAGGTGGGAGATGTCGTAGCACTCGATCCGCAGCGGGGCGCTGTCCAGGTCGAGCGCGTCGGCGATCTCCTCCAGGGCGCGCGAGCGCGTGGTCAGGTCGGAGGCGCGCTTGGTCTTGTGCAGGACGAGCGCCTGCTGGGCGTTGCGCTGCACCGTCTCCATGAGGGCCTTCTTGTCGCCGCGCTGCGGGATGCGCAGGGAGACACCCGAGCCGCGCCGGCCGGTGAGCCACTCCTGGACGGGCTCCACCGGGTCGGGCAGGGCGGGGACGAGGACCTCCTTGGGGACGGCGTCGCCCGTCTCCTCGCCGTACAGCTGCTGGAGGGCGTGCTCCACGAGGGCGCCGGTGGTGATCTCCTCCACCTTGTCGGTGACCCAGCCGCGCTGGCCGCGCACGCGTCCGCCACGTACGTGGAAGATCTGGACGGCCGCCTCCAGTTCGTCCTCGGCGACCGCGATCAGATCGGCGTCGGTCGCGTCGGCGAGCACGACCGCGTTCTTCTCCATGGCCTTCTTCAGGGCCCCGATGTCGTCGCGCAGCCGGGCCGCCCGCTCGTACTCCATCTCCTCGGCCGCCTCGCCCATCTGCTTCTCCAGGCGGCGGATGTACGTGTTCGTGCGGCCGGTCATGAAGTCGCAGAACTCGTCGGCCAGTTCGCGGTGCTCCTCGGCGGAGACCCGGTCCACGCAAGGAGCCGAGCACTTCTCGATGTAACCGAGGAGGCAGGGGCGGCCCGTGCGGGCGGCGTTCTTGAAGACGCCGGCCGAGCAGGTGCGCACGGGGAAGACGCGCAGCAGGAGGTCGACGGTGTCGCGGATCGCCCACGCGTGCGCGTACGGCCCGAAGTAGCGGACGCCCTTTTTTTTGTGACCGCGCATCACCTGCACGCGCGGGAACTCCTCGTTCATCGTCACCGCGAGGTACGGGTAGCTCTTGTCGTCGCGGTACTTGACGTTGAACCGGGGGTCGTACTCCTTGATCCAGGAGTACTCCAGCTGGAGCGCCTCGACCTCCGTGGACACCACCGTCCATTCCACGGACGCGGCCGTGGTGACCATGGAGCGGGTGCGCGGGTGGAGGCCCGCCAGGTCCTGGAAGTAGTTCGCCAGGCGCTGGCGCAGGCTTTTCGCCTTTCCGACGTAGATCACCCGGCGGTGCTCGTCGCGGAACCTGTAGACCCCCGGCGAGTCGGGGATCTCACCCGGTTTGGGGCGGTAGCTGGAGGGGTCGGCCATGTCTCACACCCTACTGGCGAGCACCGACAGTCCGGCGGGGCGGCGGGGCACGATCAGGCTCCGGCGGCGGGCGATTTCCCGTGGCATGTCCCGCACCGTGGTTACGGCAGGCCGGGAGCGGGAATGCAGGCTTCCCATGGAGACACGGCGACGTCCGGCGGACGGAGGCCGTGTGGGTGCAGACACACGTTGTCAGGCGGACCGGCCGCTCCCGGAGCGGAACGGGCCACGGGTCGGAGGGCTGCGCAGATGAAGCGGATGCGGATCGAGAAGAGCCGGCGGGCCGACCGAGCCCGCCGGTACGCGGACGAGCCGTTCGCGCTGCGCGACGCGCTGGACCCCCGCGACCCCGACATAGTGCGGGCCAAGCGCCTGGCCCTGAAGGAGCCGGGCGGAGGCGAACGCTCCTAGAAGCTCACCCTCTGTCGTGAACGCCCGGGGCACGCGCCCCGGGCGTTCGCATGTCCGGACCGGCCCGGCCGGGAGTACGTCACTGTCCGGCATCAGGTGTTGTCGGGACCAGGTCAACACGCTTCAATGCGGGGGAACTCGGGGCCCTGAACGACGGCGTACGGATGTGAAGACCTCCCCTGCGCCGGCGGCACGGTCCCGGGCGGCCCGCGCGCACGGTCTGACCAGCCGTCGCCGACTCACAGAGAGGCCCCTGCATGCCGCACGCCCCACAGCACGCGGACGTCGCCACCGCGGAACTGGACTCGGTTCTGCGAGGCGGCCCCTTCCACGTCGCCCTGCGTGCCGCGATAGCCGCCCGCGGGCTGCCGCTGCAACGCGTGCAGCACCACCTCTCCCGCCACGGGGTGAAGGTCGGCGTGACCAGCCTGAGTTACTGGCAGCAGGGAGCCAGGCGTCCGCAGCGCCCCGAGTCGCTGCGGGCCGTGCGCGCGCTGGAGGAGATCCTGGAGCTTCCCGAGGAGTCGCTGATCCGGCTGCTCGCCGAATCCGGCGACGGCACGTCGGGGCAGCGGTCCGAGGCCCGCTCCTACCGCTCCCTCGTCGAGGCCTCCGGGGTCCTGGACCAACTGCTGGCCGAGCTGGACTGCCCGCGGGACGGCGGTCTGCACACCCTCGGGCACCACGAGCGGCTGCGGATGGGAGCCCGGCGCGAGCTGGCCGAGCGGGAGTCGCACCACATCGTGCGCGCCCACCGGGACGGTGTCGACCGCTTCGTGGCCGTCCACCACGGCGACCGGGGGGCCGTGCCGGAGCGCATGCGGGTGCACGCGCTGGAGAACTGCCGTACAGGACGCCTCCGTTGGCACGACGACACGGGGTTGCTCGCGGCCGAGTTGCTCTTCGACACCCGGCTGCGGGCCGGCGACACGTTCCTGTTCCGCTTCGGCGTCGAGGACGGCACGGCGGGCGTGTCGCACGAGTACCTCCGCGGCTTCGACTCCCCCGGCGGCCAGTACGCGCTCCAGGTGTGCTTCGACGCGGCGGCCCTGCCCGTGCGCTGCCACCGTTTCGCCCAGCAATCGGCGGTGGCCCCCCGTACCGGCTGCCAGGACCTGGCACTGAGCGGACGGCACCGGTCGGTGCACCTGGTCGAGCCGCGGGTGCGCACCGGGTTCCTGGGGATCGGCTGGGACTGGGAGTAGCGCGACCATCTCCTCGCCCACCGCCGGACCGACGGCGGGACCGTTTCCGGCTCGTGGCGGTGATCGGACGTAAACGCTTGCGCAAGCGTTTACGTCCGGCATCGGATGCGATACCGTCCCGGCCGTGGGGCGTCGGACGACGCACCGGGAGACGGACGGGAAGGCGGAGGGAACGCCATGGCGACCATGGCCGACGTCGCACGGAGCGCGGGTGTCTCCGTGGCGACCGTCTCGCACGTCCTGAACGGCACCCGGCCGGTGCTGCCGCACACCCGCCAGGCGGTTCTGGACGCCGTGGAGGAGCTGGGCTACACCACGAACACGCTGGCGCGTTCCCTGGTGACCGCCCGCACCCGGTCCATCGGGCTGGCGGTGTCGGCGATCAGCAACCCGTACTTCACGGAGATCCTCCAGGGCGTCGAGGCCGGTGCTCTGGAGCACGGCTACAGCCTCCTGATCGCAGATCCGCACGACGACCCGGAGCACGAGCGCAAGGTCGTCCAGCTGCTGCACGAACGCCGGGTGGACGGCATGATCGTCGCCCCCTCCGCGGATCCGCGCGGACTGCTCGCCTACCTGGGGCGGCACGAGGTGCCGGCCGTGTTCCTCGACCGGCTGGTGGACGTGCCGGACGGCGGACCGCACTTCGACCAGGTCTGCGCCGACAACGCCGAACCGATGTCCCGGCTGGTCACCCATCTCGCCGGTCTCGGCCACCGGCGGATCGGGCTGGTGGCCGGACGGCCGGGGCTCAGCACCACGAGCGAGCGGATCACCGGCTACCGGACCGGCCTCGCGTTCGCGGGGCTGCCGTACGACGAACGGCTCCTGGTGCACGGCGACTCGGAGTCGGCCGGCGCCGAACAGGCCACCGGCGCCCTGCTGTCCCTCGCCGTGCCGCCCACCGCGCTGGTCACCGGCAACAACGCCATGACCATCGGGGCGCTGCGGGCCCTGCGCGCGCACGGCCTGTCGGTGCCCTGTGACATGGCGCTGTGCTGCTTCGACGACTTCGCCTGGGCGGACCTGTTCTCGCCCCGGCTCACCGCCGTCGCCCAGCCCAGCAGGGACATCGGCGCCCGGGCCGTACGCGTGCTCCTGGAGCGTCTCGCCGAGCCGGACCGGCCCGCCCGGACCGTGCGGCTCCCCTGCGCCTTCGTCCACCGCACGTCGTGCGGCTGCCCCGAGGAGCCGGGGCCGTCCGTGCGACTTGAGCAGTCTGAGCAGCCCGCGCAGTCCGAGAGAGGAACCGTCGCATGATCGTCGTCGCCGGTGAGGCACTGATCGACCTGGTACCGCGGGGCACGGGTGCCCTGGCGGCACTCCAGCCGGCGCTCGGCGGCGGCCCGTACAACACGGCGGTGGCGCTGGGCCGTCTCGGCTCGCCGGCCGCCTTCTGTTCCCGGGTGTCGTACGACGCCTTCGGGGAGGCCCTGCTGGACCGGCTGCGGGAGACCGGGGTGGACGTGTCGTCGGTGCAGCGCGGCGCCGAGCCCACGACCCTCGCCGTCGCCACGGTCGGCGCGGACGGCTCGGCGGCCTACTCCTTCTATGTCGACGGGACGGCGGACCGGCTGTTCACGGCGCCCTCAGCGCTGCCCCCCGGCACCCGGGCCGTCTCCTTCGGGACCTGCTCGCTGGTGCTGGAGCCGGGGGCGAGCGCCTACGAGGAGCTGATGCGTGCGGCGGCCGCACAGGGCGTGTTCACCGCGCTGGACCCGAACATCAGGGCCGGGCTGATCCCGGACGCGGACGCCTACCGGGCGCGGTTCAAGAGCTGGCTGCCGTCGGTGTCACTGCTGAAGCTGTCCGAGGAGGACGCCCAGTGGCTCGGCGGCACGCCCCAGGAGTGGCTGGCGGCCGGCCCAGCGGCGGTCGTGATCACGCGGGGCGGCGACGGGCTGACGGCGTTCACCGCCGGCGGCGAGTACGCGGTGCCGGGCGAGCGGGTGGAGGTCGTGGACACGATCGGCGCGGGCGACACGGTGAACGCGGCGCTGCTGCACGGGCTCGCGGCACGCGGCGCGCTCAGCACGCAGGCGCTGGCCGCGCTGGGGCCGGAAGGCTGGACGGGGCTGCTGGGCTTCGCGGCCCGTGCGGCGGCGGTCACCTGCTCCCGGGCCGGTGCGGAACCGCCGTACGCGCACGAGCTGGAGGGCTGACGCCTCCCGCGATCAGGGCGGACGGCGTGGAACGGGTCCCGGGCGCGTCGCTCAGCCGGCCGCCACGGCCCGCAGCGCGCCGGGACGACGACCGTTGAGACGGTCCAGGGCGGTGGCCGTGGCCTCGTCCGCGGGCAGGTGGACGATCACGCGCTGGCCTTCGTCGGGCAGTGCCAACGTCTCGTGGAGCAGTCGCAGCGATCCCGCCTCGGGGTGCTCGATGTGCTGGGAGCCCGTCCGCCGCGGTGCCGCGGCCAGGTCGGCGAACCGGTCGGCGAAGTCCGCCCCGGCCGTCACCGTCAGCTCGTCGGCCAGCTCGGCGAGGTGCGGGTCCCGCAGGGGGACCCCGTGCCGGAGCCGGGCGACGAGGTCGTCGGCCACCCGGTCCCAGTCACGGTAGGCGCTGCGGGCCCGCTCGTCGGTGAACAGGTACCGCAGCAGGTTGGGGCGCTCGTCGTCGAGCAGGCCGATGGGGCCGACCAGGCGTTCGTAACCGGCTGTGTGGGCGAGGATGTCGCCGATCCAGTTGACGACGATGGCGGGAGCCGGCTCCAGGTGGTCCAGCACGGCCCGTACGGTGGGGCGCGCCGTGTGGCTGAGCGAGGGGGCCGCCGCGCAGACCAGCGGGTCGCCGCCGTCGGCCTCCTTGGTGAGGCGGCGCAGCAGCATCCGGTCGGTGAGGGAGAGGTTGAGAGCGTCGGCGAGGGCGCCGAGCACCTGGGCCGAGGGGTTGCGGTCACGTCCCTGTTCCAGCCGGGTGAGGTACTCGACGCTGATGCCCGCGAGGGTGGCCAGCTCGGCGCGCCGCAGGCCCGGGGTGCGGCGCCGGGGGCCGGCGGGCAAGCCCGCCTCGGCCGGGGTGACGGCTTCGCGCCAGTTGCGCAGGAACGTGCCCAACTCGTTGTCGCTCACCCGCCGAACGTACAGCGCCCGCGGGCGCGGAGGGTGGCCCCGTCACTACCAGGATCGGGCCGGTCTCCCTCAGGGCGCGCGCAGCCTTCAGGGTGGAGGGCATGACGAATGACACCGCCACCACCGCCCTGCCGCTGGCCCCGGGACACTGGGCCCTCGATCCGTTCCACTCCTCCGTGGGCTTCACCGTCCGTCACCTGGGCATCGCCAAGGTGCGGGGGCGCTTCGAGCGGTTGGAGGCCGAACTGTTCGTCGGGGAACGCGTCGAGGACGTGCGGGTCTCCGCGACCGTCGACCTGGCCTCGATCGACACCGGCAACGCCGACCGGGACGCGCACGTACGCGCCTCCGACCTGCTCGACGTCGAGAAGCGCCCGACGATGACGTACCGCTCGACGCGTGTGTCGGGTGCGGGTGAGGACTGGACGATGGAGGGCGAGCTGACCATCGGCGAGGTGACCCGTCCCTTGACGCTCGCCGTGGAGTTCGGCGGGCTGGTCGATGTGCCCATGGACGGCAGCCGGCATGCCGGGTTCGAGGCGACGGGCGAGATCCGGCGCAGCGAGTTCGGGCTCGACTTCGCCCCCGGTCTGCTCGGGGAAGTGGTGAAGATCCAGCTCGACATGCAGTTCGTGGAACCGAGGAACGCCTGACCGCACGCCGACGCGCCGTGGCCCACAGGGAGTGCCTGTGGGCCACGGCGCGTCGGCGGGATGGAGCCGTCGGCCCTTGGCCGGTCAGCCCTTGGTCGTCCGCGTCGTCTTCTTCGCGGCGGCCTTCGTGGACTTCGCGGCTGTCTTCTTGGCCGCGGTGCTGTTGACCGTCCTGGTCGCCCTGGTCTGCGCCGGGACCGTCTTCTTCGCCGCCGTCTTGCGCGGGGCCTTCACCGAGGACGCGTCGCTGATCCGGTCGGCGCCGAGGACCTCGCGCAGGAACTTGCCGGTGTGGCTGGCCGGGACCGCGGCGACCTCCTCGGGCGTGCCCTCGGCGACGACCAGGCCGCCGCCGGCGCCGCCTTCGGGGCCCATGTCGACGACCCAGTCGGCGGTCTTGATCACGTCGAGGTTGTGCTCGATGACGATGACCGTGTTGCCCTTGTCGACCAGTCCGGACAGGACCGTCAGCAGCTTGCTGATGTCCTCGAAGTGCAGACCGGTGGTCGGCTCGTCCAGGACGTAGACCGTGCGGCCGGTGGAGCGGCGCTGGAGCTCGCTGGCGAGCTTGACGCGCTGGGCCTCACCGCCGGACAGGGTGGTCGCGGACTGGCCGAGCCGGACGTAGCCGAGGCCGACGTCCTTGAGGGTCTTCATGTGGCGGGAGATCGCGGGGACCGCCTCGAAGAACTCCGTGGCCTCCTCGATCGGCATGTTCAGGACGTCGGCGATGGACTTGCCCTTGTAGTGGACCTCCAGGGTCTCCCGGTTGTACCGGGCGCCGTGGCAGACCTCGCACGGGACGTAGACGTCCGGGAGGAAGTTCATCTCGATCTTGATGGTGCCGTCGCCCGAGCAGTTCTCGCAGCGGCCGCCCTTGACGTTGAAGGAGAAGCGGCCCGGCATGTAGCCGCGGACCTTCGCCTCGGTGGTCTCGGCGAACAGCTTGCGGATGTGGTCGAAGACGCCGGTGTACGTGGCCGGGTTGGAGCGCGGGGTGCGGCCGATGGGCGACTGGTCGACGTGCACGACCTTGTCGACGAGGTCGTCGCCGTCCACGCGCGTGTGCCGCCCGGGTACGTTCCTCGCGCCGTTCAGCTCGCGGGCCAGGTGCGTGTACAGGATGTCGTTGACCAGGGTCGACTTGCCGGAGCCGGACACGCCGGTGACGGCGGTGAACACGCCCAGCGGGAACGAGACGTCGATGTCCTGGAGGTTGTTCTCCCGGGCGCCGTGCACCGTGAGCTGCCGGGAAGGGTCGACCGGGCGCCGGATGCCGGGCAGGGGGATGGCCTTCTTGCCGGACAGGTACTGGCCGGTCTGCGACTCGTCGTTGGCGAGCAGTTCCTTCAGGGAGCCGCTGTGCACGACCTTGCCGCCGTGCTCACCGGCGCCGGGGCCGATGTCGACGACCCAGTCGGCGGTCTTGATGGTGTCCTCGTCGTGCTCGACGACGATGAGCGTGTTGCCCATGTCGCGCAGCCGGACCAGGGTCTCGATCAGCCGGTGGTTGTCGCGCTGGTGCAGGCCGATGGACGGTTCGTCGAGGACGTACAGCACGCCGACGAGGCCGGAGCCGATCTGGGTGGCCAGGCGGATGCGCTGGGCCTCGCCGCCGGACAGCGTGCCGGCCGCGCGGTTCAGGGAGAGGTAGTCCAGACCGACGTCGACGAGGAACCGCAGCCGCTCGTTGACCTCCTTCAGGACGCGCTCGGCGATCTTCTTGTCGCGGGCGCTGAGCTTCAGCTCCCTCAGGAAGTCCGCGCAGTCGCTGATCGACATCGCGGAGACCTCCGCGATGGACTTGTCCATGATCGTGACCGCGAGGACGATCGGCTTCAGCCGCGTGCCCTCACAGGTCGGGCAGGGCACCTCGCGCATGTAGCCCTCGAAGCGCTCACGGCTGGCGTCGCTCTCGGCCTCGCTGTGCCGGCGCTTGACGAACGGGACGGCGCCCTCGAAGGCCGTGGTGTACCGGCGCTCGCGCCCGTAGCGGTTGCGGTAGCGGACCTCGACCTGGGTCTTGTGGCCGTGGAGGAGGGCCTTCTTGGCGCGCTGCGGGAGGCCCGCGAAGGGGATGTCCGTGCGGAAGCCCAGGGCGTCGGCGAGTGCGCCGATCAGGCGGCCGAAGTAGTCCTTGGTGTGGCCGTGCGACCAGGGGTGGATGGCACCCTCGTCGAGGCTCTTGTCCGGGTCCGGGACGATGAGCTCCGCGTCGACCTCCATGCGCGTGCCGATGCCGGAGCAGTCCGGGCAGGCGCCGAAGGGCGAGTTGAAGGAGAAGGAGCGGGGCTCCAGCTCCTCGAAGGACAGGTCGTCGTACGCGCAGTACAGGTGCTCCGAGTACATGCGCTCGCGCTCGGGGTCGTCCTCGGGGAGGTCGACGAAGTCGAGCACGACCATGCCGCCGGACAGGCCGAGGGCGGTCTCGACGGAGTCGGTGAGACGGCGCTTGGCGCCTTCCTTCACCGTGAGGCGGTCGACGACCACCTCGATGGTGTGCTTCTCCTGCTTCTTCAGCGTGGGCGGGTTCGACAGCTGGATGGTCTCGCCGTCCACCCGCGCGCGGGAGTAGCCCTTGGTCTGGAGGTCGGCGAAGAGGTCGACGAACTCTCCCTTGCGCTCGCGCACCAGCGGCGACAGCACCTGGAAGCGGCTGCCCTCCGGCAGCTCCAGGACCTTGTCGACGATGGCCTGCGGCGACTGGCGCGAGATGGGGCGGCCGCACTCGGGGCAGTGCGGCTTGCCGATGCGCGCGAAGAGCAGACGCAGGTAGTCGTAGACCTCGGTGATGGTGCCGACCGTGGAGCGCGGGTTGCGGGAGGTCGACTTCTGGTCGATGGAGACGGCCGGGGACAGGCCCTCGATGAAGTCGACGTCCGGCTTGTCCATCTGGCCGAGGAACTGCCGGGCGTACGAGGAGAGCGACTCCACGTAGCGCCGCTGTCCCTCGGCGAAGATGGTGTCGAAGGCCAGCGAGGACTTGCCCGACCCCGACAGGCCCGTGAAGACGATGAGCGAGTCGCGCGGGAGGTCGAGCGAGACGTTCTTGAGATTGTGCTCGCGCGCTCCACGAACGATGAGACGGTCGGCCACGCCGGTCCGCACCTTTCTTGAGAGAAGTGACAGGGGCGGGGCCCCCGTGCTTTCTCAGACTAGAGGGAGCCACTGACAGCGCCGGTCGGATTCACGGGTTGCCAACAAACCCCGGCTTTCCAGCATGCCCGACGCCACGACCGACCATATAGCACGTGCTTTCGATTACCGGCACTGGTTCACCACCTTCACCCGAAGGTGTGGCGGGATTAGGGTCAGCACCATGATTGATCACGGTCATGACCTGGCATGTGTACATGCCGCTACGGAACGGCTGCTCATCGCAGTCGGCAAACTGGACAACGCCTCTGTGACGCAGCCGTCACGGCTTCCCGGCTGGACACGGGGCCACGTGCTGGCCCACCTCGCCCGCAACGCCGACGCCCTCGTGAACGTCCTCGAGGGCCGGCCCATGTACGTCTCCGGCGAGGCCCGGGACGCCGACATCGAGCGGGACGCCCCGCGACCCCTCGACGTCCAGCTCGCCGACCTGCGCGAGAGCGCGGCCCGCTTCCAGGAGACCGGGGCTGCTCCCGCCGACTGGTCGCGCACGGTGGAGCTGCGCAACGGGGTCACCGACTCCGCGTCGCGGGTGCCGTTCCGGCGGTGGGTGGAGGTGGAGCTGCACCACGTGGACCTGGGGATCGGGTACGAGCTGGAGGATCTGCCGGCGGAGTTCACCGAGCGGGAGATCGCCTTCCTGGCCGACCGGTTCGCCGGCCGTCCCGACGTACCGCCCACACGCCTCACGGACGGCACGCGCGCGTGGAGCACGGGACGGGAGACGGACGACGGGCCCGAGGTGACCGTCACCGGTTCCCCCGCGGACCTGCTGGGCTGGCTCGCCGGCCGCCGCACCGGAGCCGCACTGACGGTGGACGGCGGCCCGCTTCCGGAGCTGCCCCCGCTGTAGGGCCCGGGCCACTCCCCCGCTATAGGCTGGCGGACATGACGTACAGCGGACAGGTGACGGTCGGCGGACCTGCCGACGTGCATGAACTCAAGGACCTGATGATCACCAAGATCGCGGTCGGTCCGATGAACAACAACGCCTATCTGCTGCGCTGCCGGGCCACGGACGAGCAGTTGCTGATCGACGCCGCGAACGAGGCGCAGACACTGCTCGGCATGATCGGTGACGACGGCATCGCGTCCGTCGTCACGACCCACCAGCACGGCGATCACTGGCAGGCGCTCGCCGAGGTCGTGGCCGCCACCGGCGCCCGCACGTACGCGGGCCGGGACGACGCCGACGGCATCCCGGTACGGACCGACGTGCTGGTCGACGACGGCGACACCATCCAGGTGGGGCGCGTGGAGCTCACCGCGCGCCACCTGGTCGGGCACACGCCCGGTTCGATCGCCCTCGTCTACGACGACCCGCACGGGCATCCCCATGTGTTCACCGGGGACTGCCTCTTCCCCGGCGGCGTGGGCAACACCCGCAAGGACCCCAAGGCGTTCGCCAGTCTCATCCACGATGTGGAGACCAAGATCTTCGACGTCCTCCCGGACGAGACGTGGGTCTACCCGGGACACGGCGACGACACGTCGCTGGGCGCGGAGCGCCCGCATCTGCCGGAGTGGCACGCGCGCGGGTGGTGAGGGGCCGCGTAGGGGTGCCGAGGAGCCGCGCGGGCGCACGCGTGTGGAGCGGTGAGCCGCGCGGGCGCACGCGTGTGGAGCGGTGAGCCGCGCACGCGCCCCGTGTGAATCGTTCGCACACACCCGTGTCGCACACACACTCCCCCTGCATGTAGTTGCGCAGTCAACTGGTAGGAGCCCCGCGCAGGATGACGGCTCCTGGGCGGATGGGCCGCCGGCCTGTCGATCCCCGCCCTCGGCCGGCGGCCCCGGCGACCGCCGAACTCGGCGCGCGCCAGGGAGTGTTCACGAGAACGCAACACCCGCTCCCACGATGTGAGCACGTTCCGTCGTGACCTCGACAAGCGGGACCGGCTGCTGCCAATCTCGCGCCATGCATCCTGCCCCGCGTGCCCTGCGCCGCGCTGCCGCCGCCGTCACCGTCGCCCTGCTCGCCGCCGCCGTCGGCTGTGCGCCGCAGCCGGAGGAGCCCGCGGCCGGCACGTCCTCGGCCGGAAACACGTGCGAGAAGGGCGAGTTGGCCACACGGACCGCGGGCGAACTGACGATCGCCACCGACGAACCCGCCTACGAGCCGTGGTTCAAGGACGACGACCCCGCCGGCGGCAAGGGCTTCGAGTCGGCGGTCGCGTACGCCGTCGCCCGGCACCTCGGCTACGGCAAGGACAAGGTCGTCTGGCAGACCGTCCCGTTCACCAAGGCCTTCGCGCCCGGCGAGAAGACGTTCGACTTCGACATCAACCAGGTGTCCATCAGCGACGAGCGCAAGAAGGCCGTGGACTTCTCGTCCGGCTACTACGACGTGCGCCAGGCCGTCGTCGCCCTGAAGGGCTCAAAGGCGGCCAAGGCGAAGAGCGTCGCGGACCTGAAGGACGTGAAACTGGGCGCACAGGTCGGCACCACCAGCCTCGACTACATCGACGACGTGGTGCGGCCCACGCGGGCGGCCGCCGTGTTCGCCAAGAACGACCAGGCCAAGTCAGCGCTGAAGAACGGCCAGGTCGACGCCATCGTCGTGGATCTGCCGACCGCCTTCTACATCACCGGTGCCGAGGTCACGGACGCGACGATCGTCGGCCAGTTCGAGAACCAGGGCGGTACGCCGGAACGGTTCGGTCTCGTCCTCGACAAGGGCAGCGCGCTCACCTCCTGCGTCTCACGGGCCGTGGACGCGCTGCGCGAGGACGGCACGCTGGCGAGGATCGAGAAGCAGTGGCTGTCGGACGCCGTCGACGCTCCGGTGCTCAAGTGACGGTGGACAAGGAGGAGCCCGCGGTGGGCTCCGGCGAGCACGACGCGCGGGACGGCTACGTGCCGTCGCAGCGGCGTCTGGACCGTGAGCGCCACAAGCGCGCCCGCGCCCGGCGCGCCACGGCGATCGGCGCGCTCTCGACCCTCGTCACCGGAGCCGTCCTCTACCTGGTCGTGGTCAACGCCCCGGGGTGGCCGCGCACCAAGGAGACCTTCTTCGACTGGGGGTACGCGCGCGAGGCGCTCCCGAAGGTCCTCGAAGGGCTGTGGCTGAACGTCCGGCTGCTGCTGGTGTGCGGGGCCGCGGTGCTCGTCCTCGGCATGCTGATCGCCGTGGCCCGTACGCTCCGCGGCCCGGTGTTCTTCCCCCTGCGCGTCCTGGCCGCCGCGTACACCGACTTCTTCCGGGGCCTGCCGCTCATCATCAACCTGATGATCGTGGTCCTCGGCGTCCCCGCACTGCGGCTCCAGGGCGTGACCGTCGACCCGGTAGTCCTCGGCGGCACCGCGCTCACCCTGACGTACTCGGCGTACGTCGCCGAGGTGTTCCGGGCCGGCATCGAGTCCGTGCACCCCTCGCAGCGCGCCGCGGCCCGCTCGCTCGGGCTCAGCAACCGGCAGGCGCTGCGGTACGTGGTGCTGCCCCAGGCCGTGCGCCGCCAGGTGCCGCCGCTGCTGAACGACCTGGTCTCCCTCCAGAAGGACACCGGGCTGGTCTCGATCGGCGGTGCGGTGGACGCCGTACGGGCCGCCGACATCATCGTGGGCCGCAGCCTCAACTACACGCCGTACATCGTCGCGGGTCTGGTCTTCGTCGCGCTGACCATTCCCATGACCCGCTTCACGGACTGGGTGACGGCACGAATGGACCGCCGGCGGGCCCAGGGAGGAATCACATGAGCGACGCGCCCGTGCTGCGCATGGAGTCCGTCCGCAAGACCTTCGGCGGTTCGGTGGTGCTGCGGGACGTCGACCTGGAGGTCGCCCCGCACACGGTCACCGCGCTGATCGGCGCCTCCGGCTCCGGCAAGTCCACGCTGCTGCGGTGCGCGAACCTGCTGGAGGAGATCGACGACGGGGCGATCTGGCTGGACGACGAGGAGATCACCGACCCACGCGTCGACCAGGACGCCGTACGCCGCAGGATCGGCGTGGTCTTCCAGGCCTACAACCTCTTCCCGCACCTGACGGTCCTGGAGAACATCACGCTCGCGCCGCGTCGCGTGCACGGCGTGCCGCGTGCCGAGGCCGAGGCACGCGCGCGTGAACTGCTGGAGCGGCTCGGCCTCGGCGGGAAGGCGGGCGAGTACCCGGACCGGCTGAGCGGCGGCCAGCAGCAGCGGGCGGCGATCGTCCGTGCCCTGGCCGTACGGCCCCGGCTGCTGCTGCTCGACGAGATCACCGCCGCCCTCGATCCCGAACTGGTGGGCGAGGTCCTCAGCGTCGTCCGCGACCTGAAGGGCGAGGGCATGACCATGGTGCTGGCCACGCACGAGATGGGCTTCGCGCGGGAGGTCGCCGACCAGGTGTGTTTCCTGGAGGGCGGCGTGGTGCTGGAACGCGGCACCGCAGAGCAGGTCTTCGGTGAACCACGGCAGGAGCGCACGCGGCGCTTCCTGCGGCGGATCGTGGAGGCGGGGCGGTTGTGATCGTGAGGCAGGACGGCCGCAGAAGACCTCAGGTGTCGGCGTGCCCCGCCCCGGCCAGCGCCGCGACCCGCTCCACGCCGAACACGTACCCCTGCACCCCGCAGCCCGCGATGACCCCGTCGGCGCGCAGCGAGACGTAGGAGTGGTGCCGGAACGACTCACGCTTGTGGATGTTGGAGATGTGGACCTCCAACACCGGCATGCCGTCACAGGTGTTGAGGGCGTCCAGGATGGCCACGGAGGTGTGCGAGTAGGCCCCCGGATTGATCACGATGCCGCAGTGGTTCAGCCGCGCCTCGTGGATCCAGTCCACGAGCTCGCCCTCGTGGTTGGACTGGCGGAAGTCGACCGTGCCGCCGTGCGCCGCCGCCGCCTTGGCGCACAGGGCCTCGACGTCGGCGAGGGTGTCGGAGCCGTAGATCTCCGGCTGCCGCTGGCCGAGCAGGTTCAGGTTGGGGCCGTTGAGGATCATGATCGGGGCGTTGGCCAGGGTGCGGGGCACGGTTCCTCCGGTCCGTTCGGGGTCGGGCGGCCCGTGGCGGACCGCTACTCGGACCCGGTTTATCACGGTGCGGCGACAACCCGCCGGGCCCTAGCCTCCCGGCATGACGAGCCCCTCTTACCCACCCAAGCCGGTGACCGCATCGCCGTGCTCTCGCCCTCCTCCGGCCTGCCCGGACTCCTACCGCTCCCCTACGAGCTGGGCCTGGAGCGGCTGCGCAAGGAGTACGGGCTGGAGCCGGTCGAGTACCCGGCGACCCGCAAGATGGGCTCCACACCCCAGGAGCGGGCCGACGACATCCACGCGGCCTTCGCCGACCCCGGCATCAGGGCGGTCATCGCGTCGATCGGCGGGGACGACCAGATCACCGTGCTGCCGCTGCTGGACCGGGAGTTGATCCGGGCCGACCCGAAACCGTTCTTCGGGATGAGCGACAACACGAACCTGCTCGCCTACCTCCGCAACAGCGGCATCGTCGCCTTTCACGGGGCGAGGGTGATGTGCGAGCTGGGCCGCCCGGGGGCCATGCACCCGCAGACCGCCGAGTCCCTGCGCGCCGCTCTGTTCACCTCCGGCCCGTACGAGCTGCGGCCCGCCGAGCGGTGGCGTGACGTCGACCGGGACTGGGCGGACCCGGCGACCTTCGACGCGGAACCGGAGACCCGGCCCGGGACCGGCTGGACCTGGGTCAACGCCGACCGGGTGGTCGAGGGCCGCAGTTGGGGCGGCTGCCTGGAGATCCTCGGCTGGCTGCTGATGGCAGACCGCGAGATCGCGCACGACCTGTCCGAGTACGACGGCGGTGTACTGCTCCTGGAGACCTCGGAGGAGATGCCGAGCGCCACGGAGGTCTTCCGCACCCTGCGCAACATGGGCGAACGCGGGCTGCTCCAGCGCTTCTCGGCCCTCCTCATGGGCCGCCCGAAGACCTGGTCCTTCGAGCGGCCCAACAGCCCGGAGGAGGCGGCTCGTCACGCGTCCGACCAGCGTGAGGCCGTCCTGAGCGCCGTGCGGGCCTACGCACCCGACGCCACGATCGTCTTCGACGTCGACTTCGGACACACCGATCCACAGCTGGTGATCCCGTACGGCGGAACCGTGCGCGTGGACGGACCGGCCCGGCGCATCACGGTCACGTACTGAGTGCCCCGGGGCCTCCGCGCGCCCCCTTAACCCGCCGTCACTATGGGTAGTTGACGCGGCATGCACGACGTACGCACCGTGAAGGCCCCCTCCATGCCGCGCCTCGCGGCCGCCTCCCTCGCCGGCACGGCCATCGAGTTCTACGACTTCTTCGTCTACGGCACCGCCGCGGCCCTGATCCTGGGGCCGCTGTTCTTCCCGACGTTCTCGCCGGTGGCGGGGACGCTGGCCGCCTTCGCCACCTTCGGCGTGGGCTTCATCGCGCGACCGCTGGGGTCGGTGCTGTTCGGGCACATCGGGGACCGGCGCGGGCGGCGCCCGGTCCTCGTCGCCTCCCTCCTGCTGACCGGTGCCTCCACGGTCGCGGTCGGCTGTGTGCCGACGTACGAGGCGATCGGCGTAGCCGCTCCCCTGCTGCTCCTGGTGCTGCGTTTCCTCCAAGGGCTGGGGCTCGGCGGGGAGTGGGGCGGGGCGGTGCTGCTGACGGTGGAGCACGCGCCCGCCGCGCGGCGCGGGCTGTGGTCGAGCTTTCCGCAGGTCGGGCCCGCGCTGGGCTTCCTGCTCGCCAACGGTGTGGTGCTGGGGCTGTCGGCGACACTGTCCGAGACGCAGTTCGCCTCGTGGGGGTGGCGGGTGCCGTTCTGGGCGGCGGGGGTGCTGGCCGTGGTCGGGCTGTGGCTGCGTTCGTCGCTCACCGAGAGCCCCAGTTTCCTCCAGATCGACGACCACGCGCGTGTGCCGCTCGTCGAGGTACTGCGCGACCACTGGCGCCTGCTCCTGCTGACCGGTGGGGCGCTCGCGATCGGCTACGCGATCTTCTACGCCGTGACGACCTGGTCGCTCGCCTACGGAACGGAACGGCTCGGGGTGAGCCGCAGCGTCATGCTGACCTGCATCATGGCCGCGGTGGTCGTGAAGGGCGCGCTCACACCGCTGGTGGCGCTGCTCGGGGACCGGTACGGCCGGCGTCCCCTGTGCCTGGCCGGGTGTGCGGCCGCCGCCCTGTGGATGTTCCCGATGGTCGCGCTCCTCTCCACCGGCGCGCCACTGCCGATGTTCCTCGGCTTCCTGGGGGCGATGCTCGCGTTCATCACGATGTTCGCCGTGATCGCCGCGTACCTGCCGGAGCTGTACGAGCCTCGGGTGCGCTGTACGGGGGCCGCGGTCGGGTACAACCTCGGCGGCGTCCTCGGGGGCGCGCTCACGCCGATCGTGGCGACGGCGCTGGCCGAGCAGAGCGGGCGGGTGCCCTGGGGCGTGGCCGCGTATCTGACGGCGATCGCGCTGTTCAGTCTGGGGTGCTTCGCGCTGTTGCCGGAGACGCGTCCGGCGCCGGTGGCGGCGGCTGCGGAGCCTGCGTCGGGCTGACCTTGGCGGTGGTGCGCGTAAGCGCTTGCGCGAGCGTTTACGCGCACCACGGCGAGCGACTACGGATTGATCGCCAGCTCCAGATACGCCGCGAACAGCACCAGATGGACACCGCCCTGGAGTGGCGTGGCCCGGCCCGGCACCACGGTCAGCGATGCCACCACCACGGTCAGAGCGAGCAGCACCATGTGCGTGGCACCCAGGCCGAGCACCAGCGGGCCGGACAGCCAGACGGACGCGAGCGCTACCGCTGGGATGGTCAGGCCGATGCTGGCCATGGCCGAGCCGAGGGCGAGGTTCAGGCTGGTCTGCACCCGGTCGCGGCGCGCGGAGCGCAGCGCGGCGATGGTCTCCGGGAGCAGCACCAGCAGCGCGATGATCACACCGACGACGGCCTGGTGCAGCCCGGCGGCCTCCACCCCTGACTCGATGGTGGGCGACACCCCTTTGGCCAGACCGACCACGCCGACCAGCGCCAGGCCGAGCAGCCCCAGGCTGATCAGGGCCGTACGGGCGGTCGGCGCCGCCATGTGTTCCTCCGCCGTGATCACCTCGCCGTGCCGGGTGATCGGCAGGAAGTAGTCCCGGTGCCGCACGGTCTGCGTCGCGACGAACAGTCCGTACAGGACCAGTGAGGAGAGCGCGGCGAAGGTCAGCTGGACGGTGGAGAACTCCGGGCCGGGCTTGCTCGTGGTGAACGTCGGCAGGACCAGGCTCAGCGTGGCCAGGGTGGCGACGGTCGCGAGTGCGGCACCGGTGCCCTCGGGGTTGAAGACGGCCGTGCCGTGCCGCAGGGAGCCGACCAGAAGACAGAGGCCGACGATGCCGTTGCAGGTGATCATCACGGCTGCGAAGACCGTGTCCCGGGCCAGTGTCGAGCTCTTGTCCCCGCCGTCGACCATCAGGGTGACGATGAGGGCGACCTCGATGATCGTGACAGCGATGGCGAGGACGAGGGAGCCGAACGGTTCGCCGACCCGGTGGGCCACCACCTCGGCGTGGTGCACGGCGGCCAGGACGGCTCCCGCGAGGACCAGGGTCGCCAGCGCGACGACCGCGGCCGGCAGATCGCGCCCCCAGGTGAACACCAACAGCACGGCCGCGAGCAGGGGCACCAGGGTCGTCCACTGTGCCGCGAGCGGCCCACGCCGAGCGATCATGCAGTGATCGTCGCAGACGTGAAGGGGCCCCGCACTCCGGTCGTGCGGGGCCCCTTCACTCGTGCCGCAGGGCCAGGCGAGTACACCTGCGGGGCTAGGCGAGTTCGCGCTGGTTCACGAGGTCGCAGTTGGTGTACCCCCGCTCGCCGATGCAGAGCTCGCCCAGTTGCTCCGCCATCCTGCCGGTCTCGGGGTCGTTGCTGTTGCGCATGGCCTCCTCATAGGAGTCGAACTCGATCAGCGCCAGATAGCGGCGCGGATTGTCACGGTCCTTCAGAAGCATGCGCTGCTTGGGGCCGCCCGGTCGCCCGGCGAAGCGCCTCTCCGCCTCCTCGAAGATCCGTTCCATCTCGTCCAAGCGCTCGGTCTCGAAGTCGATGATCTGTACGAACTTCATGGCACCTCCAGCCGGCCACGGCGTCCCCGGGCCGGGGAACGCGCTCAGGAACAAGCAAGCACCAGGACCGGCGGTCGGCAATTCGCCGACCGCCGGTCCGGGTAGTGGTTGTTCCTGCGCCCGACGTGGTCAGACGTCGATGCTGTCCTTCGGAGCGCCTCCGCTCTGCGCCTGCGCCGCCTCGGCCGCCGCCTGCTTCTTCGAAGCCCGCAGGCTGGTGATCGTGGTGACGATCAGGACGGCGCAGATCACGCCGAGCGAGACCGGAATGCTGATCTCGGGGACGTGCACCCCGGACTCGTGGAGCGCGTGCAGCACCAGCTTCACGCCGATGAAGCCCAGGATGATCGACAGGCCGTAGCTGAGGTGGACCAGCCTCTTCAGCAGGCCGCCGATGAGGAAGTACAGCTGGCGCAGACCCATCAGGGCGAACGCGTTGGCCGTGAAGACGATGTACGGGTCCTGCGTCAGGCCGAAGATCGCCGGGATCGAGTCGAGCGCGAACAGCACGTCCGTGGAGCCGATCGCGAGCATCACGACCAGCATCGGGGTCATGACCCGCTTGCCGTTCTCCTGGATCCACAGCTTGGTGCCGTGGTAGCGGTCGGCCACACCGAAGCGGCGCTCGACGGCCTTGAGCAGCTTGTTCTCCTCGAACTCCTCGTCCTGCTCTTCCGCCCGGGCCTCCTGGATCAGCTTCCAGGCGGTCCAGATCAGGAAGGCGCCGAAGAGGTAGAAGACCCACGAGAAGCTGGCGAGGATCGCGGCGCCCGCGGCGATGAAGATGGCCCGCAGGACCAGGGCTATGAGGACACCGATCAGGAGTACGCGCTGCTGGTACTGCGAGGGCACCGCGAACTTCGCCATGATCAGGACGAAGACGAAGAGGTTGTCGACGCTCAGCGACTTCTCGGTGATGAAGCCCGCGAAGAACTCGCCGGCGGGCTGGCCGCCGCCGAACATGAACAGGCCGAGCCCGAAGAGCGCGGCCAGAACGATCCAGACGACCGTCCAGATCCCGGCTTCCTTGATCGATACGTCGTGCGGCTTGCGGCCGATGAAGAAGTCGACCGCGATCAGGGCTGCGAGCCCCACGATCGTCAGGACCCATAGGGTCACGGAAACATCCACTGCGCCTCCGGCAGTCGTAACGGCAAATGTCAGCGTCGTCGCTGCCGGAGGTCTCTTCCACCCAACGATGGGCCGACGCCCCGGGATCTGGCCTGATCCGTATTGACGGGTACGCCGCAGCAGACAGGGAGTACTCCCCTCCGTGCCGATAACAGTACCGCAATCACCAAGAGCAGGTAAAGCACTTGGCAAAAGAAAGACCAAAACCCCTGGTCAGGCGACTTTACACATACTTGGTGCGGGCGGCCGCGACCTGGGCGAGCACCTGCTGGAGGACCTGACTGCCCGGCGGCACGAGCGAGGGCTCGTACGTCCAGGCATGACCGACCCACGGGTCGGCGAGATGATCGTCGGGCACCGGTGCCAGTCGCAGCAGCGAACGCCACAGCGGGTCGAGCAAAGGCCCGTACCCGGAGGACTCCTCGCGGTCGGCCACCATCATCAGGTGGACGCCGAAGGCGGGACCCTCGTCGGCGAGATAGCGCAGCTGGTTCACGGCCCGGTCGTCGAAGCCGTGCGGGAAGTCGTTGACGATCAGCAGTTGCTGTGAGGTGTCGAAACCGGGCGGCAGGGAGTCGGCGGCGCCTCCCCGCACCGCCATCTGCACCAGGTCCACCCTCTGCGTGAGCCGGGCCAGCACGTCCGCCACCCCTGCGGCGCCGAGCGCGGGCGGGGCCGCGAGGACACCGGTCCGCACGAGGGGTGCGAGCGGCTGCGCGCCGGAGCCGGCCGGGTCGATGACGTGGACGGTGAACTCCCCCGCCGGGTAGACGGCGAGCAGCCGCGCCGCGTGCGCGACCGCCGTCTCCATGGCGAGACGCCCCAGGGCGTGCGAGTCCTCGAACGAGGCGTCGGACGATCCGGTCCGGCTGCTGTCGATCCACAGGCCGCGCTCCAGCGGCAACCGGACCAGCATCGGGATGCGGATGCCGTCGGCCTCGGGGAGATGGAGGTCGCCCAGGCGCAGGGCCATGGGGATCTCCATCGGCACCCGGTAGTCGTGCCAGACGGGGCTGTCCCAGCGGGCGTACGCCGGCGGGAGGGCCGGTTCGACGACCTCGGCCTCGGCCGTGAGCTGGGCGAGGTCCCGGTCGAGGGCCTCGGCGGCCTGGGCGACGAGCTGGGCGTGCCGGGCGCGGGCCGCCTCGCGGGCGGCGTCCCCCTGTCCGCCGATCCGGCTGCGCGGGTCGGACAGGACCTGTTCGAGCTCCTTGTCCATGCGGGACTCGGCGAAGTCGACGGCGCTGCGGTAGGCGGCGGTGCTGCGGGCCAGGTCCTCGAACATGCCCCACACCTGGTTGTAGAGCCGCTCGTCCATGGACCAACCGGTCGCGTCGCCCGCGACGGGCCGGGCGGGCTGCCCGGGTGCGGCCGGGGGTGCGGTGGGCGGCGGCGGGGGCGGAGCGGCGTTCTGGCGGCGCGGGTGGCTGTAGTCGACCGGGCCGCCCGCGGTGGGCGTGGACGACTGGGTGACGGCGTCGGGGTCCGGCGCCGGGCCGGGATACGACGGCGTCTGCGGCGCGGGCTGCCCCGGCCCGCCGGGCGCCTGCCCGCCGTACGGGGACGTCGGTGGTGCCTGGCCCGGCTGAGGAGCGCTGCCGCCCTGGTCCGGGCCGAGGGCCGGGGCCGCCGCCTGCCGGGAGCGGTCGCCGTCCGCCGTGCGCGGCGGAGGCGCCTGCACCGAGCGGGCCAGTCCCTTTGCCACCGCGTCGTCGATGCCGCCGGCGAGCTGGTGGGCCTGGGGCAGCCCCTGGTCGGTGAGGAGTTCGGCGAGGCCGCCAGCGTAGCCCTGGCCGACAGCGCGCACCTTCCAGGCGCCCTGCCGGCGGTAGAGCTCCAGGGCGACGACCGCCAACTCGGCTTCCAGGCCGGTGATGGTGTAGCTGGCGATCTCGGCCCCGTCGAGGCCGGTCACGGCGACGAACGGGGCGGCCACGGCACCGAAGCGGACAGGGCCCGCCCCGGCGGCGGGCAGGGCGAGCAGCACGCCGACACGGTGGACGGCCTCCGGCACGGCGTCCAGATCGACCGCCAGACGATGGTCGGCGGCGGCCTGCCGGGAGACCTCGAGGCCCGGCTGGGTGGGTGCGCCCGGATGGGCGACCCACTCCACGCCGTGGATCCGGCCGTTCTCGTCACTGAGCGCGGCCGCGGCCACGATCGGCGTACCGGCCGAGACCCGGATCTCGAGACGGGCCTGGGAGAGCGGGTGGTTCTGCCCCCGCACCAGCTCGGCCGTCATCGCCTTCTCCCCCCGTGTCGCTGTGTGGTGTCGTGTGCCGCTACCGGCCCGCCCCGGCCGGTACGCCCCAAAGCCTCAGAGGACCGGCAGGATCGCCGGCATCAGGTCCTGGAAGGTACGGCCGTTGGCCGGGTTGCCGAGGGCCGTCAGCGTCCAGCCCGGGCCCGAACGGTGCACCTTGGCCATGATCTGGGCCGTGTACTGGCCGCCGCCGGCCAGCGTGTAGCGGGCGAGCTCCTGGCCGTTGGTCTCGTCGACCAGGCGGCAGAACGCGTTCTGCACCTCCTGGAACGTCTGGCCCGTGAAGGAGTTCACGGTGAAGACGATCTGGTCGATGTGGACCGGGACGCGCGACAGGTCGACGAGGATCGCCTCGTCGTCGCCGCCCTGGCCGACACCGCCGACGAGGTTGTCGCCGGTGTGGCGCACCGAGCCGTCGTCGCTCACCAGGTGGCGGAAGAAGACGACGTCGACCGGCTGCTTGTCGGCGAACAGAACGGCCGACGCGTCGAGGTCGACCTCTCGCGTACGCGAGCCGAACAGGCCGCGCCGGGGAGCCGCCTGCCAGCCGAGACCCATGCGCACCGCGGTCAGGCTGCCGCCGTCGTTCTTCTGCAGACTGATGGCCTGACCCTTGGTCATGTTGACGGTCACGCGCTGATCCCCTCTCGGACGTCCCCTGTTGCCGCGCAGTCGCGGTTGATCCGAACACTACGCAGGAGCACTGACAGTGACGTACCCCGGTCCGCACTTTGTGTCGGTCTTGCAACACTGCGCGTACGCGGTCCGCTGTCAGGCCAGGCCTGCCTCCTTCATCTGGCGCAGTTCCTTCTTCATCTCCGAGACCTCGTCGCGCAGCCGGGCGGCGATCTCGAACTGGAGATCCGCGGCGGCGGCCCGCATGCGTGCGGTGAGTTCCTCGATCTGCTCGCTGAGTTCGGCCGCGGGGCGGTCGGTCGGCACCGTCTCCTTGGCCTTGCCCCTGCCCTTGCCCGGCTTGGCGCTCTCGGCCGCCCTGCTCAGGGAGGGCACGGGCGCCTTGGTTGCCCCGCCGTCCTTCTTCGCCTTGCGGAAGCCCGAGCCGAGCAGCTGCTCGGTGTCGATGTCCTCACGGGCGATCTGGGCGACGATGTCGTTGATCTTCTTGCGGAGGGGCTGGGGGTCCAGGCCCCGCTCCTGGTTGTACGCGACCTGCTTCTCCCGGCGCCGGTTGGTCTCGTCGATGGCCTTCGCCATCGCCGGGGTGGTCTTGTCCGCGTACATGTGGACCTGACCGGAGACGTTGCGCGCGGCGCGGCCGATGGTCTGGATCAGGGAGGTGCCGGAGCGCAGGAAGCCCTCCTTGTCGGCGTCCAGGATCGCCACCAGGGACACCTCGGGCAGGTCGAGGCCCTCCCGCAGGAGGTTGATGCCGACCAGCACGTCGTACTCGCCGGCGCGCAGCTCACGCAGGAGTTCGACACGGCGCAGGGTGTCGACGTCGCTGTGCAGGTAGCGCACCTGGATGCCCAGCTCCAGGAAGTAGTCCGTGAGGTCCTCGGCCATCTTCTTGGTGAGCGTGGTGACCAGGACGCGCTCGTCCTTCTCGGTGCGCTGCCGGATCTCGTGCACCAGGTCGTCGATCTGGCCCTCGGTGGGCTTGACGACGACTTCCGGATCGACGAGGCCGGTGGGCCGGATGATCTGCTCGACGACTCCGTCCGAGCGGGAGAGCTCGTAGGCGCCCGGGGTCGCCGACAGGTAGACCGTCTGGCCGATGCGCTCCTGGAACTCCTCCCACTTCAGCGGGCGGTTGTCCAGGGCGGAGGGCAGCCGGAAGCCGTGGTCGACGAGAGTGCGCTTGCGGGAGGCGTCGCCCTCGTACATGGCGCCGATCTGCGGGACCGTGACGTGCGACTCGTCGATGACGAGGAGGAAGTCGTCCGGGAAGTAGTCCAGCAGGGTGTTGGGCGGGGAGCCGGGCAGGCGGCCGTCGAAGTGCATCGAGTAGTTCTCCACGCCGGAGCAGGAGCCGATCTGGCGGAGCATCTCGATGTCGTAGGTCGTGCGCATCCGGAGGCGCTGGGCCTCCAGGAGCTTGCCCTGCTTCTCCAGCTCGGCGAGGCGCTCGCCCAGCTCCTTCTCGATGTCGTTGATGGCCCGCTCCAGGCGCTCGGGCCCTGCGACGTAGTGGGAGGCCGGGAAGACGTACAGCTGCTGGTCGTCGCTGATGATCTCGCCGGTGACCGGGTGCAGCGTGGACAGCGCCTCGATCTCGTCGCCGAACATCTCGATGCGGACGGCCAGCTCCTCGTAGACCGGGAAGATCTCGATGGTGTCGCCCCGGACGCGGAAGGTGCCGCGGCTGAAGGCCATGTCG
The DNA here is from genome assembly GCF_039532725.1 of Streptomyces coeruleofuscus. Classification (NCBI taxonomy): domain Bacteria; kingdom Bacillati; phylum Actinomycetota; class Actinomycetes; order Kitasatosporales; family Streptomycetaceae; genus Streptomyces; species Streptomyces coeruleofuscus. The sequence goes on along the minus strand of NZ_BAAASE010000007.1, from coordinate 249,986 downwards.
TTGCGCGTGTACTGGATGTCCACGAAGCGGCGCAGCAGCTCGTCGCGGTCGTGCTCCTCGCCGACGCGGAGGGGGACCATGCGGTCCACGTACTCCTGTGGCGTACCGAGGCCGTAGATGCAGGAGACCGAGGCGACCACGACGACGTCGCGGCGGGTGAGCAGCGAGTTGGTCGCGGAGTGGCGCAGGCGCTCGACCTCCTCGTTGATCGAGGAGTCCTTCTCGATGTAGGTGTCCGACTGCGGGACGTAGGCCTCGGGCTGGTAGTAGTCGTAGTACGAGACGAAGTACTCGACCGCGTTGTTCGGGAGCAGCTCTCGGAACTCGTTCGCCAGCTGGGCGGCCAGCGTCTTGTTCGGTGCCATCACGAGCGTGGGGCGCTGGAGCTTCTCGATCATCCACGCGGTGGTGGCGGACTTGCCGGTGCCGGTCGCGCCCAGCAGGACGACGTCCTTCTCGCCTGCCTGGATGCGCTGGGCGAGTTCGGCGATGGCCGTCGGCTGGTCGCCGCTCGGCTGGTAGGGGCTGACGACCTCGAAGGGCGCCACCGTGCGTTCGATGTGGGAAACGGGCCGCATGGGATCCACCGTACGACCCCGCACTGACAACGGGCTCCGATCAGCGGTTCTGCGGGGTTCGGGGGCCGCGGTGGTCCACGGTGCGGCGGGCGCGGAGCCGCAGGCGCTGCGGGTTGTGGGCGGTGTGGGTGTGGGCCGGGATGCCGGGCCTCTGCTCGACGGCGACGACCGAGGGCTTCCCCATGACCATCAGCGGGTCGAACATCACCACGACGCCCGCGAGGAGGAGGAAGGCGAGCGGGCCGATCAGCATGGGCGCGAGCAGGGCCGCCGGCGACTCCCCCGCGGTGGGTTCGGCCGTGCCGTGCAGGTGGACGCTGAGGGCGGCCATCCCGGTGTAGTGCATGCCGCTGACGGCGAGTCCCATGACGAGGCTGGCGCCCACGCTCCACAGGAGGCCCCTGACCTGGCCGGCCGCCCACAGTGCGGCGGTGGCGGCGGCCATGGCGATCGCCACGGAGATGCCGACGGTGAGCGTGTTGTACTCCAGCTTCCCGTCCAGGCTCATGCTGGCCATGCCGAGGTAGTGCATCGACGCGATGCCCAGGCCGGTGATGGTGCCGCCGGTGAACAGGGCCGTTCCCCGGGCTCCCTTGTAGCCGACGATGAAGATCCCGATACCCACCATCACGATCGCGACGGCCAGGCTCGCGAAGGTCATCGGCAGGTCGTAGTGGATCGGGGTCCCGCGGATCGTGAACCCCATCATCGCGATGAAGTGCATGGTCCATATGCCGGAGCCGATGGCGGCCGAGCCGAGGGCGAGCCAGCCGGGGCGCCAGGACTGGGCGACGAGCATGGACCTGGTGGTGCAGCGCAGGCCCAGGGCGCCGCCGAGGCAGGCCATGAGGTAGGCCACCAGGGGTGTGACCAGGCCGTAGCTGAATCCGTCGACCGTGCCCTGCATGCGCGGCTGTCCTTCCCGCCCTTTGCGTCCCGGAATTCCTGATGTACGCCCCCTCACAGGACCGCAGGCAGCGGTCAGGGTGGACGCAGAGAGTATGACCCCCACCGGAATGGTCGAACGACTTTCCGGCAAAGAAACACGCCCTTGCCGCAGTTGTGCGGTACCCGTGAGCAGAGTTGGGTCCCCTCCATTCAACCTGTGGTCATCCTGCACCCCTCTCGCGTTGACCCTCTGCTGTCACAGTTGAGCTGTCTGTGACGCCGTGATCGCTCGACGCGAGGAGTACGTATGCACGCGCGCGCTGTTGCCGCCTCGACCACCGCGCTCCTGGGGACCGCCGCTCTCCTCTTCCCCGCCTCCCCGGCGCGGGCCGGCGGCGGCGGTGGGCCGCTGGTCATCGCGCACCGGGGGGCCTCCGCGTACGCGCCCGAGAACACCCTCGCCGCCGTGGACAAGGCGGCCGAACTGGGCATCCGCTGGGTGGAGAACGACGTGCAGCGGACCAGGGACGGTGAGCTCGTCGTCCTCCACGACGACAACCTGCGGCGCACCACCGACGTCGAGGAGGTCTACCCCGACCGGGCTCCCTGGAAGGTGAGGGACTTCACCGCCGCCGAGATCGCCCGCCTCGACGCGGGCAGCTGGTTCGGCCCCGCGTACGCGGGCGCGCGCGTGCCGACGCTGGAGCAGTTCGTGGACCGCGTCGAGCGCCATCACCAGAAGCTGCTCCTGGAGATCAAGAACCCGGAGCTGTATCCGGGCATCGAGCGGCAGACGCTCAAGGTCCTCAGCAACGAGGGCTGGCTGGACCGGTCGCATCTGGCGGGCCGGCTGATCGTGCAGAGCTTCAGCGCGGACAGCGTGCGGACGGTGCACGAGCTGAAGCCCGCCGTGAAGACCGGCTTCCTGGGCACTCCGCCCGTGTCGGACCTGCCGGGCTACGCCGGTTTCGCCGATCAGATCAATCCGTCGTACGGCTCGCTCTCCACGGCGTACGTGGCCTCCGTCCAGGCGTTCACCGGACCGCACGGCAGGCCGCTGGAGGTCTTCACCTGGACGGTCGACGACGCGGCGACGGCCCAGCGGGTCGCCGGGTACGGGGTCGACGGGATCATCACGAACAAGCCGGATGTGGTGCGGGAGGCCGTGGACGGGTGAGGCGGGCGGTCCGTCCGGCTGGGGCGGCGTTGTCAGTGGTGGGTCGTACGGTGGGCGCATGGACAGCCATGGGCAGGGTGAGCAGCGGGTCGTGTGGGGCGTCGTCGACAGCGACATCGGCCCGCTGCTGCTGGCGGCGACCCGCGAGGGCCTGGTCAGCGTGGTGTTCCACGCCACGGACGCGGTGCGGGACCGGGCGGTCGAGCGGCTGGCGTCACGGCTCGGCACTGAGCCCGTCGAGGCGCCCGGCTCCCCGCTGCTGACCGAGGCGATACGTCAGGTGGAGGCCTACTTCGCGGGTGAGCGCCGGGACTTCGACCTGCCGCTGGACTGGTCGCTGATCTCCGGCTTCAACCGGGAGGTCCTGCGCGAGCTGGCATCCGGTGTGCCGTACGGCACGGTCGTCGGGTACGGCGATCTGGCCGGGCGGGTCGGCCAGCCGGGCGCCGCCCAGGCCGTGGGCATGGCGATGGGCGCAAACCCGCTGCCGGTGGTGGTGCCCTGTCACCGGGTCGTCGAGAGCGGCGGCGGCATCGGCGGCTTCGGGGGCGGGCTGGAGACCAAACGGAAGCTGCTCGCCCTCGAAGGGGTGCTGCCGGAGCCGCTGTTCTGAAGCCGGCCTGGTCAGTCGTAGTGCCGCGCCTCGAAGACGTTGCCGTCCGGGTCGCGGAAGTAGAAGCTGCGCGTGGCCTTGCCCCGGGCTCCGAAGGAGTCGTACGAGAGGTCCGACACCGGTACGGAGCGTTCCTCCAGGCGGCTGAGAAGGGTGTCGAAGTCGCCCCGGGGCAGTGACAGGCAGACGTGGTTGACGGGGTGCCCCGCGCTGTCGGCGGCGCCGGGCAGCATCGTCATGCGTTCCGCGAAGGTCAGCGGCATGAGGTCGAGGATGGTCTCGTCGTTGACGCGTACGGAGGGGAACGACACCTCACCGGCGGTGAACTCGGTGAGCCTGATCGTCTCCAGGCCGACGGCCTTCTCGTAGAAGTCGGCGGCGGCGACCGGGTCGCGCACCCAGAGGACGACGTGGTCGAGTCGTGGTGTGTTGTCCGTCATGCATCCCAGGCTGGTGACGTCGCCGACAGCCCGCAAGGGTTTGGCCCGGCGCGCCGCCCGCCAGAGATGAGGGAAGACCGACCGACAGGAGGCAGGCGCGTGGTGCTGGTGGTGTCAGAAGAAGTGCGGGAGGCGATCGACGCGCGTCGTCCCGTGGTGGCCCTGGAGTCCACGATCATCGCCCACGGGCTGCCGCGGCCGCGCAACCTCCAGGTGGCGCTGGAGCTGGAGACGGCCGTGCGGCAGGAGGGCGCGGTGCCCGCGACGATCGCCGTGCTGGACGGGCGGCCCCATGTCGGGCTGGACAAGGAACAGCTGGAGCGGGTCGCGAACGAGGACGGCATCCGCAAGCTGGGCCACCGCGACCTGCCGCTCGCGACGGCCTCCGGGGCCAGCGGGGCGACCACGGTGTCGGCGACGGCGCTGCTGGCGGCGCTGGCGGGCGTACGCGTGTTCGCGACGGGTGGGCTCGGCGGGGTGCACCGGGAGTGGACGGTGACGCAGGACGAGTCGGCCGACCTGGGGCTGCTGGCGCGGACGCGGATCACCGTGGTGTGTGCCGGGGTGAAGTCGATCCTGGACGTCCCGGCGACCTTGCAGCGGCTGGAGACGCTGGGTGTCGCGGTCGCCGGGTACGGCACCGACCGGTTCCCCGGCTTCTATCTGTCCGACTCGGGGCATCCGGTGGACTGGACGCTGCGGACGCCGGAGCAGGTGGCGGGCGTCATGCGGGCCCAGGACGCCCTCGCCGGGCCGGAGTCGGCACTGATCGTCGCCAACCCCGTGCCCGAGGATGAGCAGCTCGATCCGGAGCTGCACGCGCGCGTGCTCGCGGACGCGCTGCACGCGTGCGAGGAGGAGGGGATCACCGGCCAGGCGGTCACACCGTTCCTGCTCGACTACCTGGTGCGGCACACCGACGGCGCCTCCCTGAGCGCCAATCTGGCGGCGGTCCGCGGCAACGTACGCCTGGCGGCACGGATCGCGGCGGCCTGGGCACGGGGATGACCGGCACCGGGGGCGACCGCGGTGCGGTGGGCAGAGCCTGCTCGGCGGAGGGCGCAGCCGGGCCAACTGAGGGGGCGGTGGGCTCGGCGGAGAGCGGAGCCCGACCGACGGACATGGCAGCCGGCTCGGCGGAGAGCGGGGCAGGCTCTGCGAACGGCGCAGTCGGGCCATCCGAGGTGGCGGCGGTCTCGGCAGAAAGCGGGCCGCGCTCTGCGGGGGGTGGAACCGGCCCGGCGGAGGTCACGCCGGGCTCGGCGGCGGGTGGAACCGGCCCGGCGAAGAGCGCAGCGGCCTCGGCGAAGAGCAGAACCGCGCCGGCAGAGGTCACGCCGGCCTCGACAGAGAGCAAAAGCACCCCAGCAGAGGTCACGCCGAGCTCGACAGAGAGCAGGACCGCCCCAGCGGAAGTCACCCCGCGCTCGGTGGACGGCGGCGCGCTCCTGGTCGTCGGGGACGTCATCACGGACGTCGTCGCGCGGCACGAGGGACCGCTCGCGGCAGGTACGGACACGGCTGCCTCGATCCGGACGGTGCCGGGCGGGGCGGGCGCCAACGTGGCGTGCTGGGCCGCGCACGGGGGCGCGGCGGAGGTGCGGCTGCTCGGGCGGGTGGGGGCGGAGGCCGCTGCCTGGCACGAGCGTGAGCTGGTGGCCCACGGCGTGCGTCCGCGACTCGTCGTCGACCCGCAGGCGCCGACCGGCACGGTGATCTGCCTGGTGGACGGGGGCGCTTCGGCGGAGCGGACGTTCCTCACCGACAGCGGCGCGTCGCTGCGGCTCGAACCCGCCGACTGGTCCGACAACCTGCTCGACGGCGTGGCCCGGCTGCACCTGTCGGGCTACCTCCTGTTCTCCGAACCGAGTCGCGCCCTGGTGACGGTGGCTCTCGAAGCCGCACGCGCGCGTGGCGTGCCGGTGAGTCTGGACCCCGCGTCGGCCGGTTTTCTCGGGGAGCTGGGCGCCGGGCGGTTCCTCGCGCTCGTCGAGGGCGTGGACGTGCTGCTGCCCAGCCGGGACGAGGCGTGTCTGCTGACGGGGCTGACCGACGCGGCCGACGCGGCGGCGGAGCTGAGCCTGCGTGTCCCGCTGGTGGTCGCCAAGCAGGGGCACGAGGGGGCGCTCGTGGCCCGCTCGGGCAAGGTGTGCGCCCGCGTCCCCGTCGTACCGGCGACGCCGCGGGACACCACGGGCGCCGGTGACGCCTTCACCGGCGCGTTCCTCGCCGCCCTGCTCGCGGGTGCCGGGCCGGAGGAGGCGGCGGCGGAGGGCTGCCGGGCTGGTGCGAGGGCGGTGGAACGGGTGGGCGGCAGGCCGCCCCTGCCCGGTTGATGCCCGATGGCCGGCGCGCCCTGGCTACGGCTTGCGCCCCCACGCCGAGATCATGGGAGCCGTCGTCAGGTCCAGGACACCGGACGTGACGTTGGCGAGATGCCGGTCGATGTCCTGGTCCGTGGCGAGGCCCGCGGTGACCAGCTGGTCGCGGATCTGACGGATCGTGACGGACTCCAGGGCGGCGCAGGCCGGCGAGCCGACGGGGAAGTAGGCGTCGGCGTGCACGCGGGTCAGGCCGGCCTCCCGGAGCAGCCGCGGGAGGATGCGGCCGCAGGGGAGGTCGGTCCCGCGGTCGGCGAGGAGCCTGCGGAAGCCGTGCCGCAGCCGGTTCGCGAGCTGCTGCTCGGGGCCGTACTCGTCGGGGCAGAGCAGCGGCTGAAGGGTGGGGTCGGCGTCCTCGACCAGGATGCGCCCGCCGGGGCGCAGCGCCTGGACCATGGACCGCAACGCCTGTGCCCGGTCGGGCACGTGGACGAGGGCGAGACGGGCGTGCACCAGGTCGAAGCCCTCTCCCGGCGGCTCCTGGACGCCGAGGTCGTGCACGCGCACCTCGACGGGCTGCCGGGCAGCGGGGGCGATCCGTGAGGTGTCGGTGGCGGTCGCGACGACGCGTCCGGTCGGACCGACCTTCTTCGCCAGCCAGGACACCACGGAGGTGCCGCCGGCTCCGACCTCCCAGCACCGCCAGCCTGATCCGATGCCGAGCGCTTCGAGATGCCGGAACGTCGTGGGGTCGAAGAGAGCGGCGAAGGCGCTGAAGTGCTCTGCCGCCTCGGTCTGCCGGTTGTCGAGGAGGTACCCATCGGTTCGCGTCATGCCGCGATCATCCCAGTTGTCCGACTTGTCCGCGACGGTCGACGCTCCGGCACGGAGAGTCGACGCTCACGTACGGAGAACCGCATGGCTCCAGCACACGTCGATGTCTCAGGGCGACGGACTCCGCGGGAGTCCGCTGTTCCGGCCGGGAACAACCTCGTCCACAGCCGGGAACAAAGCGGAACCAGCCGTTTCCACAGGCTTACTCGCAGCTCACGTCGGCCTGGCAGACTGACGAATCAAGGCGCGGGACGGCGCGCGGAGCTCCACGCAAGGAGATGCAGATGTCCATGGCAGGGAATCTGCGGAAGGTCACGAGCCTCGGCGGGGTCGGCGGCCTCCGCAAGGTGGCTCGGCTGGCTCGGCGGCGCCCGCGCGTCGACCTGAGTCACCCGGCCCGCTCCCCGCTGGGCTCCTCGGTGGTGAACTGCGTGACGTACCGGGACGGTGTCCGCACCGCTGCGCGCGGCGATCTGGTGGACGCCGTGCAGTCGGTGCGCAAGAAGGGCGAGGGCTTCGTCTGGCTCGGCCTGCACGAGCCGACCGACCGGGAGTTCGCGGGCATCGCCGAGCTCTTCGACCTGCACCCCCTGGCCGTGGAGGACGCCGTCGAGGCCCACCAGCGCCCCAAGCTGGAGCGCTACGACGAGACGCTCTTCGCGGTGTTCAAAACGGTCTGCTACGTCGAACACGAAGAACTCACGGCCACCAGCGAGGTGGTGAACACCGGCGAGATCATGGTCTTCGTCGGCAAGGACTTCGTGATCACCGTGCGGCACGGCCGGCACGGCTCGCTGGGCCCGCTGCGCGAGGAACTGGAGTCCGATCCCCACCAACTGGCGAAAGGCCCGTCCGCGGTGCTGCACGCGATCGCGGACCATGTGGTGGACGACTACCTGACCGTCACGGACTCGGTGCACGCGGACATCGACCAGGTCGAGACGGAGGTGTTCGCGGAGACCGGCGCGCGGGTGGACCCGGGGCGCATCTACCAGCTCAAGCGTGAACTCCTCGAACTGAAGCGGGCGGTGGCCCCGCTCAGCCGGCCGCTGGAGGATCTCGCCACGCGTCCCATCCGGGCGGTCGACCCGGAGATACAGGCCTACTTCCGCGACGTCTCGGACCACCTGCTGCGGGCGAAGGAGCAGATCGCCGCCTTCGACGAACTGCTCAACTCGATCCTCCAGGCTCACCTCGCGCAGGTCACGGTCGCGCAGAACGAGGACATGCGGAAGATCACGGCGTGGGCCGCGATCATCGCCGTGCCGACGATGGTCTGCGGCGTGTACGGCATGAACTTCGACCACATGCCGGAGCTGCACTGGCGGTACGGCTACGGCATGGTCATCGGCGTCATATCCGTCGCGTGCCTGACGCTGTACCGGGGGTTCCGGCGCAGCGGCTGGCTCTGACGAGGGCCGTGCCCCGCGCGATCGGGGCGGGGTGATGCGCGGTCAGCGCGGGGTGGTCCTGGCGTAGACGCTCTCGGCCCAGGAGGCGATCTGGTCGCCCGCCAGGTGCCGGGCCAGGTCGGCTTCGCTGATCATGCCGACCAGGCGCTTGTCCCGGATGACGGGCAGGCGGCGGATCTGGTGCTCCTGCATCTCGTGGAGCACCTCGCGGACATCGGCGTCCGCGTCGATCCAGCGAGGGGTTCCCTTGGCCATCTCGCCCGCGGTGACCTGGGCGGGGTCGTGGCCCAGGGCGACGCAGCCGACGACGATGTCGCGGTCGGTGAGGATGCCGCACAGCCGCTCGTTCTCGTCGCTGATGGGCAGGGCGCCGACGTTCAGTTCGCGCATGAGCTGGGCCGCGCGGTCGAGGGTTTCGTGGGCGGGGATCCACTGGGCGCCGCGGTGCATGATGTCTCCGGCGGTGGTCATGAAGTACCTCCCGGTGCCGGACGGCCGGCGCGGCGCGGGAGGCACCGCGAGTCCCGGCGCCCTTCATTCTCGCCGCGTCACCCGGCGCCCGCACACGGACAGCGCCCCGGGCCCGCGGGCAGCCGTACCGGCACCGGGCCCGCGGGCAGCCGGACCAGCATCGGGCCCGCGGGCAGCCGGACCAGCATCGGGATGCGACCCGGCAGCGGCTCAGCCGCCCCACGCCGGATGGCGCGGATCATCGGCCCGTACCAGGACGTCGGCCGTGCCCGCCGGGTCGGTCTCCTGCCCGTAGCGCTCGAAGGCCGGCAGGGTCCAGTGCTCGGCCTCGGGCGTGCGGCGGCGCAGGGCGCCCGGGGAGAGCAGGACATGAACGCTCAGATCGAAGGGGAACCAGTGCCGAAGGAGGAAGGGCCCGTGCAGCAACAGCACACCGCCAGGCGGGAGTTGAGCATAGGGGCTGCGGGTGGCCCGGTCGGCGGCGGGGTCCCACAGGTCCGGCAGGACGCGGCCGTCGCCGCCGGCTTCGAGGGGGCCGAACACCTCGCGCCACAGGGCGTTGGTGTCGTACCAGCCGCTGTAGTAGGACTCCACGTCCCGGTGACCGTACTCCAGTCGCACGGAGGCGGGGCGCAGGAAGTCCTCCGTGCCCACGACGAGCGAGGAACGGCCGCGTATGCGCAGCGCCTCGGAGACACGCCGGGCGAGGTCTCCCGGGCGGGCGGCCGGGGCGCCGTCGAAGGCGACGCGCGGCCAGGGACTGCCATCGGCGGGCTTCAGTTCGAGCAGGCGCTCGGCGAGCAGGTCGCCGAGCCGGTCCCAGGTGATCGCTTCGAGTCGCACACGGCCCATGATGCGCCAGGCCGCGGCAGGACGTGTCAGGCCGGCGAGCGCCGCGGACACCGGGGAGGACACGGCAGAACGAGAGGCGCCGGCATCGCCGGGGTCTCCCCCGACGGATGCGGTGCGCGCCGCCACGGTGGGAATGAACTCTCCATGGTCCATGAACCCCCTGTGGTCCCGGAACCCCGTACGGTCCCGCGCGCGACGCTCCCGTCCCACACCGGACTTCTCGTCTTCCAGCCCCTCAAGCGGCGGCACTGCGCCGAGTGCCGGCGAGGGCCGCTGCCGCTGCTGGTCCTGGAGGACGGTGTCCCGCGCTGCCTCGACTGCGCCGACCTGGGGCACCTGGTGTTCCTGCCGAGCGGCGACACCGCGCTGACGCGCAGATCGCGGGAGGAGAGCGCGCTGTCGGCGGTGGTCGTGCGGTTCAATCGGCGCAAGAGCCGTTACGAGCGGCAGGGCGTTCTGGTCGAGGAGGCGGCACTCGCGAGGGCCGAGCAGCGGTGCCTGGCGGACGCCGAGGCGCGACGGCGGCGCCGCGTGCGGGACGCGACGCGGCGGTCGGCTCAGGACGCCCTGTTCGCTCAGGCGTTCGCGGCGGAGATACGGCGGCTGTTCCCCGGATGCCCGGCCGACCGTGCGCGGGCCATCGCCGCGCACGCCTCGGAGCGGGGCAGCGGGCGGGTGGGCCGCAGCGCGGCCGGGCGGGCGCTGACGGAGGGGGCGGTGACCTCGGCGGTCGTGGCGTCCGTACGGCATCTGGACACGCCGTACGACCGGCTGCTGATGAGCGGGGTGCCGCGGCACGAGACGCGGCGGCGGATCGCGGCGGCGGTGGAGACGGTGCTGAGGGGGTGGACCGAGGCGGGGCTCGGTTCCACCGGGTGACCCGGTCCGGGGCCGGCTGCGGCACCGCGGGGCCGGAGGTGCGGCCGCTGTTCGCCCGCACGGCGATCGCCACGACATGCGGCCAGAGGTTCGCCCCCCCTCGGCAGTCGCCACGACATGCGGCCAGAGGTTCGCTCCTCTCAGCAGGTCGCCACGACATGCGGCCAGAGGTTCGCTCCTCTCAGCAGGTCGCCACGACATGCGGCCAGAGGTTCGCTCCTCTCAGCAGGTCGCCACGACATGCGGCCAGAGGTTCGCTCCTCTCGGCAGGTCGCCGCGGCGGCGCGGCCGGTCGGCCGTACGGTGGCGCTCGCGTGCCAGGCGGCCGCCGAGTCCTGGCCGGCCCCTCGGTGGGCCGTGGCCGTACACGTACGGTTCCGCGCCGCTCGGCCAGGTCACTGCTCGTACGGGATTTCGCTTGTGGTGAGGCAGGGTGCCGGGGCAGGATCCCGGCTCAACGGGTGGGAGAGGCTGACATGATCGACGGACCGTACTTCGTGCTGACGGTGCTGGGTGTGCTCGGGACCGGCCTGGTGGCGGGGGTGTTCTGTGGCTTCTCGACCTTCGTCATGCGGGGCCTCGCCACGCTGCCGCCCGCGCAGGGGGCCGCCGCGATGAACGCGATCAACGTGGCCGCCGTGACACCGCCCTTCATGGTCGTGTTCCTCGGGTCGGCCGTGCTGTGCGCGGTGATCGCCGTGGTGACGTTCGTGCTGTGGCCGGACGAGGGGACGGTGGAGCTGCTGGTGGGCAGCGCTCTGTACTTGTTCGGCTCGTTCGGGCTCACCATGGTCGCGAATGTGCCGCGCAACGACGCGCTGGCCGGGCTGGAGCCGGGCTCGCCGGAGGCGGCCGCGTACTGGCCGGTTTATGTGCGCGAGTGGACGATGTGGAACCACGTCCGCACGGCCGCGTCGGCCGGTGCGGCTGTGGCGTACGTGCTGGCACTCACCTGAGCACGACGGCAGACGCTGTCCCGCCCTTCCGCGCGCGTGACCGCCTCTGCGGGTGGGCCGCCGCGGACGTATCGTGGCCGGAAGGAGTGCCGCCCGACGACGCACGGCCTGTCACACGCGCACGCAAGGAAGACGGCCATGGCCGACCCCAAGGGTTTCATGACCACCCCCCGCCAGGAGTGGCCGCGCAGGCCGGTCGAGGAGCGGGTCCGGGACTGGGACGAGGTCTATGTCCCCGGGGCGCTGCTGCCGATCATCAGCAAGCAGGCCGACCGCTGCATGGACTGCGGCATCCCCTTCTGCCACGAGGCCTGCCCGCTGGGCAACCTCATCCCCGAGTGGAACGACCTGGTGTCCAGGGAGGACTGGCGGGCGGCCGCCGACCGGTTGCACGCCACCAACAACTTCCCGGAGTTCACCGGCCGGTTGTGCCCGGCGCCGTGCGAGGCGGGGTGTGTGCTGGCGATCAACCAGCCGGCCGTCACCATCAAGAACGTCGAATGCGCGATCGCCGACCGGGCGTGGGAGGAGGGCTTCGCGCCGTCGAGGCCGCCGGATCGGCTGTCCGGCAAGACGGTCGCGGTGATCGGTTCGGGGCCCACCGGGCTGGCCGCGGCCCAGCAGCTGACCCGGGCGGGGCACACGGTCGCCGTGTACGAGAGGGACGACCGGCTCGGCGGGCTGATGCGGTACGGCATCCCCGCGTTCAAGATGGAGAAGCACCATCTGGAGCGACGGCTGGAGCAGATGCGGGCCGAGGGGACCAAGTTCCGTACGTCGACGGCGGTCGGGCGGGACATCAAGGCCGATGACCTGCGGACTCGCTACGACGCCGTGGTGCTCGCCACGGGGGCGACCGCGTGGCGTGAACTCGGCGTGCCGGGGCGGGAGCTGACGGGCATTCACCAGGCGATGGAGTACCTCCCGCTGGCCAACCGGGTGTGCGAGGGCGATCTGGAGACGTCCCCGCTGTCGGCCGCCGGGAAGCACGTCGTCATCGTCGGCGGCGGCGACACCGGGGCCGACTGTCTGGGCACGGCCGTCCGGGACGGTGCCGCGTCCGTGACCCAGTTGGACATCTACGCGCTGCCGGACACCGAGCGCGACGAGGACACCGAGCCCTGGCCGACGTATCCGGTGCGGATCTACCGGCTGTCCGGCGCGCACGAAGAGGCCCGTGACCTGCGGACCGCCCCGGTGGCCGACGCGGACGCGCGGCTGTTCGCGGCGTCCACGCTGCGCTTCGACGGTGACGCGGCCGGCCATGTGCGGTCACTGCACCTGGTCGAGGTGGACGCGCGGCGCCGCCCGGTGGAAGGCACCGGGCGGACGCTCCCCGCCGACCTCGTGCTGCTGGCCCTCGGCTTCTCCGGGCCCGACCGGAAGGACGGGCTCGTGGACCAGCTGGGGCTGGACCTGGAGCCCCGCGGCACGATCGCGCGTGACGCCGGTTTCGCCACGAACGTGCCCGGCGTGTTCGCCGCGGGGGACGCCGCCCGGGGCCAGTCGCTCATCGTCTGGGCGATCGCCGAGGGGCGCGCGGTGGCGGCGGCGGTCGACCGGTATCTGACGGGCAGTTCGAGGCTGCCGTCACCGATCGGACCGTACGACCGGCCCATGGCGGTCTAGGCATACGGCCGCTCCGGGGGTGATCACCGCTCGTCCGTCCCCGCCACCTTCCCCGTCGACAGCGCCACCCGGTTCCAGGTGTTGATCGTGCAGATCAGGGCGAGGATCTGGGCCAGTTCGCGCTCGTCGAACAACCCGGCGGCCTCTGCGTAGACCTCGTCCGGGACACCGGCGTCGGCGACGAGGGTCATCGCCTCCGTGAGGGCGAGCGCCGCCTGCTCGCGCTCGGTGAAGAAGTGCCGGGCCTCGCGCCACACGGCGACCATGTGCAGCCGGTCCTCGCTCTCGCCGGCCTTGCGGGCGTCGCTGGTGTGCATGTGCAGGCAGTACGCGCAGTGGTTGAGGTGCGAGGCGCGGATCTGGATCAGTTCGACGAGGGCCGGGTCGAGGCCCTCGCGGGCGGCGGCGTCGAAGGCGACGAGGGCCCGGAAGGCCTTCGGGGCGGACTTGGCGAACTCCAGCCGGGGCGCCTTCACCTGCGTGCTGTTCGTGCTCGTGGGCGTCGTCATGTCCGTCAAGTTCGTGCTCGTGTGCGTCGTCATGTCCCTCAACCTACGAGCCGGAAAGACCCGCTGTAGGGTGCATTTCCATGGCGACTTCGTGGGTCAATTCCGCGGAACGGATCGGGTCCGACCTGCATCTGGAGCTGACCGGGCCGGGCGGCCGGCGCGCGGCGCTGACCCGCGCCCTGCGGGAGGCCGTACGCAGCGGGCGGCTCGCTCCGGGCACCCGGCTGCCGCCGTACCGCTCGCTCGCGGCCGATCTCGGCGTCGCCCGCAACACGGTGGCCGACGCCTACGCGGAACTCGTCGCAGAGGGCTGGCTCACCGCCCGGCAGGGCTCGGGCACCCGGGTCGCGATGGGGGTACCACCCATGCCCTTCAGGCAATGGGGGAGGGCCGAGCCGCTGCGGCCCGCCGCCCGCGTGCCCCGGAAGGCGCCTCCACGCGCGCGTGGGCCCCGGCACGATCTGACGCAGGGCACGCCGGACGCGTCGTCGTTCCCGCGCACGGCTTGGCTGGCCTCCTACCGGAGGGCTCTTCAGCAGGCGCCCAACGAGGTGTTCGGCCCGGGTGATCCGGCCGGCCGCATCGAACTGCGGGAGGCGCTCACGGAGTACCTGGCACGCGCGCGTGGGGTGCGCACCGAGCCGGGCAGGATCGTGATCTGCTCCGGCTTCGCGCACGCGCTGCGGCTGCTGTTCGGAGGGGGCGTCCTGCGCGGTCCCCTGGCGGTGGAGGCGTACGGGCTCGGATTCCACCGGGAGGTCCTCGCGGCGGCCGGTGTACGGACCGTGCCGCTCCCCCTCGACGAACACGGCGCCCGGGTCGACCGGTTGGGGCGCGAGCGTGCCGTGCTGCTCACGCCGGCGCACCAGTTCCCGACCGGCGGCCCCCTGCACGCCGCGCGCCGGGCCGCCGTGATCGACTGGGCACGCGCGCGTGGCGGGCTGGTCCTGGAGGACGACTACGACGGGGAGTTCCGCTACGACCGCAAGCCGGTCGGCGCCGTCCAGGGCCTCGACCCCGAGCGCGTGGTCCACATCGGCTCGGTCAGCAAGAGCCTGTCGCCGGCGGTGCGGCTGGGCTGGATGGTGCTCCCGGAGCGGTACGTCGACGCCGTCCTGGCCGCCAAGGGGGACCGGGAGGCGTGGGCGAGCGTCCTCGACCAGCTCAGCCTCGCGGACTTCTTCGTCTCCGGGGCGTACGACCGTCACGTACGGCGTATGCGGCAGCGGTACCGCGGCCGCCGGGACCGGCTCGTCGCGGCGCTCGCCGAGCACGCGCCGCACATCGAGGCCACCGGTGTCGCGGCCGGGCTGCACGCGGTGCTGCGGCTGCCGCCCGGCACCGAGGCGTCCGCGGTCAAGGCCGCCGTCTGGCAGGGCGTCGCCCTCGACGGCCTCGCCGCGTTCCGCCACCCGGACACGGACATGGCGGCGGGCGACGGCCTCGTCGTGGGATACGCGACTCCCTCCGAGCATGCGTACGGGCCGGCCCTGGAGGCGCTGTGCCGTGCACTGCCGCCGCCGTGACCGGCCCGTCAGGCGCGTGGAACTACGGCTTGCGCGCGACCGCCCCGTATCCCGGAATCACCCCGTCGTCCTGCCCGGGTACGGGCTCGCCCAGTTCGGGGTGCCAGCGGTGGGGCACCTCGACGCCGGGCTCGACGAGGTCGAGGCCGTCGAAGAAGCGGGTGAACTCCGCGCGGGAGCGCAGGGCCAGGGTGACACCGGCGGCGCGGAGCTTCTCGGTGGCCGCCTCGGACTCCTCCGGTGTGAAGTCGGCCGTGGCGTGGGTGATGACCAGATAGCTGCCGGAGGGCAGTTCGGCGAGCAGCCGGCGGACCAGGTCGTGCGCGCCGTCCTCGTCGGGGACGAAGTGCAGCAGTGCGATGAGCGACAGCGCGACGGGCCGGGTGAAGTCCAGGACCTTCCTCGCGCCCTCCAGGATGGCGTCCGGGTCGCGCACATCGGCCTGGAGGTACTCGGTCGCACCCTCGTCCGTCCCGCGCAGCAGGGCCGCCGCGTGGGCCAGCACGATGGGGTCGTTGTCGCAGTAGACGACCCGGGCGTCGGGGGCGGTCTCCTGGGCGACCTGGTGGAGGTTGGGCTCGGTCGGGATGCCGGTGCCGATGTCCAGGAACTGCCGTACGCCGTTGCCCGCCAGCCAGCGTGTGGCCCGGTGCATGAACGCGCGGTTGACGCGCGCCATGACCGGCACCCTCGGGTCGAGGGTGAGCATCTGCCGGCCCATCTCCTCGTCGACCGGGTAGTTGTCCTTGCCGCCGAGGTACCAGTCGTACATCCGCGCCGGATGCGGTCTGCTCGTGTCGATCGCGACGGCCGAGGTGGGGTCCTGCCCGGTCATGAGGCACTCCATAAGACGCAAGGGGTGATCAATTCAGCACCAGAGTAGAGAAGTTGAGCCACAGATAGCGGCAGAGAGCAGCAGAACGGGCGATCACATCAGGACAGCAGGAAGTCCGCGTCTCCCGCCTTCGCCCCTTCGATGAAGGCCGTCATCTCGTCCGTGGTGTAGATCAGCGCCGGACCGTCCGGATCGGTGGACTGCCGCACGGCGATCCGGCCGTCGGCGAGCTTCATCGCCTCCAGGCAGTTCCCGCCGTTCCCGCCGCTCCACGGCTTGTGCCAGCCTTCGCTGCCCAAGTCGCGCGCGGGCATGCCGTTGTAGACGTGTTTGCGCGGCTTGATGCGATCCATTTACAGCTCCTTGCGGAGATCCCTGAGGATCTCCTTCGTGCGATGTGCCGTAGCGGCCTGCGCCGCCATGCGGTCCATGACCTCGAGGTGGGTCGCCACCTCGGCGCGCGCGTCGAGATAGACCGCGCCGGTCAGGTACTCGCTGTAGACCATGTCCGGCAGTTCGGGCATGGCAAATCGGAACAGCACGAACGGCCCGTACGTGCCCGGGTGCGGCCCACTGGCGAACGGGGCGACCTGCAACGTCACGTTGGGCAGCTTCGTGGCCTCGAGCAGCCTGTCGATCTGGGCACGCATCACCTCCGGGCCGCCGACGGGGCGCCGCAGCACGGTCTCGTCCATCACGACCCACAGCCGGGGCGCGTCCTCACGGGTGAGCAGTTCCTGGCGCTGCATTCGCAGGGCGACATGGCCCTCGATGTCGTCGGGCCGGGTCTGGCCGATGGCGCCCGACCGGAGCACTCCGCGCGCGTAGTCCTCGGTCTGCAACAGCCCGGGGACGAAATGCGGTTCGTAGCTGCGGATGACTGCGGCCGCGCCCTCCAGGCTCACGTACATCGAGAACCAGCCGGGCAGGATGTCGTGGAAACGCTGCCACCAGCCGGGCTTGTTCGCTTCCTCGGCCAGCAGGACGAAGGCGTCGGCCTCCTCGTCGGAGATCCCGTAGGCCTTCAGGAGCAGTTGCAGATACGGGATTTTGAGCGCGACCTCGGCCATCTCCATGCGGCGGACCGTGGCGGGGGCGACGCGGAGGATGCGGGCGGCCTCCTCGCGCTTCATCCCGGCGCGTTCCCGCAGGTCCAGCAGGCGCCGGCCGAGCACGACCTGGCCCACCGTCGGCGCGGACCGCGGTTCGCTCACGCTCCACCTCCACGAAGAGTTCTGACGAGCCGGCCACAAAAGAACGCTGACAGCCCGGCGGCGCCATTCGAAGACCTTTTGAAGAGCTGGGTATCCGAACTCACGTTCCGAACAGATCTTCGACGATCTCAACTGGCGCCGCGCGAGGTGCTGTTGCGAGCAGTGTGCCACGGCCTTCCAGACCGTCACACGGCACTCTGCAATTTTCAGAGTGACACTTGCCAAGTGTTCACGGCGGGGCGATAGTGGCAAGCGTGATTCCGTCCGCGCCCTTAGGAACAGACGCCGCCGCAGGCCCCCTCGGCCTGGGTGCCACCTCGGAAGCAAGCCCCGTCGGGGCCGCTGCCGAGCGCCGGTTCCGTTTCGAGCTGGCCGCACATCCGGGTTCTCCCGCACAGGCCAGACGCCTGACGCGGGCCCGGCTGACCGGCTGGTCGGTGTGCGAGGACACCTGCGACAGCGCGGCCCTGGTGGTTTCCGAGCTGGTCACCAACGCCATCGTGCACACGGCGAGCACGCACATAGTGTGCGAGCTGCACGACGGCGACGACCTGGTGCGGATAGCCGTGCGTGACGAGGGCTGCGCCCCGGGCCAGCCCCACGCGGCCAGCCGCACCCGGCCCGAGGAGGAGCACGGGAGGGGACTGCTTCTCGTCGACGCCCTCTGCGACGCCTGGGGTGCCCATGAGCACGGCCCCGGGCTGCTGGTCTGGGCCGAGCTGCCGCGCACGGCGGACACCCCGGGCGAGGCGGCGGAGCCCCGGAGCGACCTGGGCTGGGGCGCCCGTCCGAAGCCGGGACCGTCCGACGACCCGGGCGACGGGGACGGAGCAGACCGGGCCCACACGAAGGGCGCCCAGGAGGTTCCCCCGCAGGAGCGCCGCCGACAGCGGGGGCCTGCATGAGTCCCGGGCGCGGTGGCCGCGTCCTGAACCTGGACACCCTGACCCGCCTCCGGCGCGGCCTGGGGACGACGGGGCCGACGCTGCGGCTGCCGGTCCCCGACGGCATGACCGCCCCGCTCGGCTGCGACGCGGTCGCCGTGCCCGCCCGTTTCGGCCCGCTGGTCATGCCCCGGCTGCCCCGCGTGGGCTGCGTCTACGCCGACGAGACGCACTGGTGGTGGCTGGTGCCGTCCGACTCCGACCACGCCCTGGAGTGGCCCGCCCCGGCGCACTACGCCACCGGCGCGGTCGTCCCGGACACCCCCGAGCTCCCCGACCTGATCCACCGCCCGGACGGCCGGCTGCCGTACACCCCGCCGATACCGCTGTATCTCGCCCTGTGCCGCGTGACGGGGACCGCTCCGGCCTGGTCGCGGCCGGTCAGCGCGTAAGGTCCGGCGAGCTCGCCGGACACGGCTCGGCCGGCGCATACGCACCACCCCGCCGAACACAACGGCCGGCGCATACGCACCACCCCGCCGAACACAACGGCCGGCGCATACGCACCACCCCGCCGAACACAACGGCCGGCGGATACGCACCTCCCCGCCGGACACGGCTCGCCCGGGGCACACGCACCACCCCGCCGGACACGGCCCGGCCTGGACATTCGCACCACCCTTGCGACTCCGCGCCGTCCCACGCCTCCCCTGGTCGGGTCGTGCGCCCGCGCGCCTCCGGCGCCCCGGGCTGCGCCCTGCCCGGGCGGGCTCCGCCCCCGCCATAGTGACCGTTCGTCCACGAGCGGGGCATGACGGGGGAGGTCGGTCGACGGTGGCGAAGAAGCGGACCGCGCCGGAGGTGTCCGAGTCGGAGCGGCTGCTCTTCGGCGGACCGCTGCGCTACGACATGGGCTGGAACCAGCACGCCGACGCGTTCCTGGAACTGAACTTCCGCGCCATGATCAGCCGGCTGCCGTCCCTGCTGGCGTCCAGCCTCCGGCTCGCCCGGCAGGCCGACCGGGGCGCCGCGCGGGTCGTGCTGGCCGCCGAGGCGGGCCGGGGCGTGGCGCAGGCGGTGGCACTGCTCGCGGTCAACAGCGTGCTGGCACGGCTGATGGGCGGCGGCCCGATCGAGGACCGGCTGCGCGGCGCCGTCCCCGCGCTGGTCACGGTGGCCGCCGTGATGCTGCTCGCGGCGCTGCTGCGGGCCGCGAGCATCTACGCCACCGGACGGCTGGAGCCCAAGGTGGAGCGGGTGGCGACCGAGCAGTACCTGGAGCGGGCCGCGGCCGTCGAACTGGCCGCGATCGAGGACCACGCCTTCCACAAGCTGCTGGACACCGCGCAGTACGGGGCCGCCTCCGCACGCCGGATGATCATGTACGGGACACGCGTGATCAACGCGATGATCTCGCTGGTGGCGGCGGCCGGTGTCCTGACCGTGCTGCACCCGGCGCTCCTGCCGCTGCTGGTGACGATGACGCTGCCGAGCGCCTGGAGCGCGCTGACCGTGGCCCGGCGGCGCTACGAGTCCTTCCACGCCTGGGTGCAGCACGCCCGTGCCGGCCGGCTGATCGGCAATCTGCTGATCGAGCCCGAGGCGGCCCCCGAGATCCGGGTGCACGGGGTGGGCGCGTTCCTGCTGCGGCACTTCCGCGCGATGTCGGAGACGGCGGAGGCCGAGCAGGCCCGGCTGGCCCGGCTGGCCGCCCGTACCGGCCTGATCGCGGCGGCGTGGACGGGCCTGGCGACGGTGGCGACGTACGCGACGCTCGGCGGGCTGCTGCTGGCGGGGGCGATGGCCCTGTCGGTGGCGGGTACGGCCGTGATCGCGATCCGGACCGGCTCGCAGAGCCTCGACACGCTCGTCGTGGAGGTCAACGCGCTGCACGAGGAGGCCCTCTTCGTCGGCGACCTGCAACGGCTGTACACGGAGGCGGCACAGCGGGCCATCCCGGTGGGCGGCCGGCCGCTGCCGGAGAACCCGCACGAGATCCGCTTCGAGAACGTCACGTTCCGTTACCCGGGCGACTCCGCCCGCCCGGCCCTCGACGACGTGTCGCTCACCCTTCCGCTGGGCCGGATCGTGGCACTGGTCGGCGAGAACGGCTCCGGCAAGACGACCCTGGTGAAGCTGCTCGCCGGGCTCTACACGCCGGAGAAGGGGCGGATCCTGTGGGACGGCGTGGACGCGGCGACCGCCGACCGGCACCGGCTGGCAGAGCGGATCGCGATGGTGGCGCAGGACTTCAAGCGGTGGCCTTTCACGGCCCGGGTGAACGTCGCCCTGGGGCGCACGTCGGCGCCGGTGTGCGAACAACGGCTGGCCGAGTCGATCGCCGAGGCCGGGGCCGAGCCGGTGATCGCGGACCTGCCGCGCGGGCTGGACACGCTGCTCGCCCGCAACTTCAGCGGCGGGCACGAACTGTCGGGCGGCCAGTGGCAGCGGCTGGGCATCGCCCGGGCGGCCTACCGCAGGGGCCGCATCCTGATCGTGGACGAGCCGACTGCGGCCCTGGACGCCCGGGCCGAGCTGGAGGTCTTCGAGCGGATCCGCGCCCTGGCCGACAGCGGCCAGACGGTGGTACTGATCACGCACCGGCTGGCGTCCGTACGCCACGCGGATCTGGTGCACGTCCTGGACCAGGGCCGGCTTGTGGAGTCCGGGACTCCGGAGGAGCTGCTGGCGACCGGCGGTCTCTACGCCGAGCTGTACACCCTCCAGGCGGAGCAGTTCGCCAAGTCACCCACCACGGTCCAGCCGGTTCAGCCGGTTCCGAAGGTGCCGTCGCCCAAGGCGGGCTGAGCCGGGCCCCCCTCGGGGCACGCGTCAGGCCACGGCGTCGGCACCGTCCCCGCTGCGCACGATCACCAGGAACATGTCCGTGGCGAGGTCCATGACGACCTCGGCAGGCAGGCCCTCCAGACGCCGCGCCTGCGCGAACTCCTCCGCCGGCCAGGAGCCACGCGGCCCACCGGCGGGAAAGCTCTCGAGCACCGTTCGCCCGTTCACCCTGCACCTCCATGTCGCGCTGTACTCGTAGAGTTAAACGCCAACCATGGGGTGAACGGCTCGCTAAGTGACGGTTCTGAGACGTAGTTGACACTCGTTCACCACCGAGTGTGACAAACCTCTCAGCCCTCTGGCCTATCTTTTCACTTTCCGTATCAGTCGTCGTACTCGTCGTGATACCGGATGCGCTCACTTCCCGCAGCTGCCCCAAGGGCCGACGCGCGCCCCTTGGGCTCCTCCCACTCCTCCTGGCGGCCCAGTGCGGTGAGGTCCAGCAGGCTGGTGGTCGAGCCGAGGCCGTCCAGGCCGCGCTCGTACGTCGAGTAGGTGTGGAAGACCCGGTCACGGTCCCGCAGGAAGCAGCTGAGGCCGGGGCGCTCGACGAGCTCGCCTTCGTGTTCGAGGGTCACCTCGAAGTCGTGGTTGAAGTCGCCGCCGTACGACGAGTACCAGGGCACGGTCCAGCCCATCCGTGCTTTGAACGGCAGGATCTTCGGGTACGGCGCCCGGGACACGGCCGCGAACGACGTGCCGCGGGCCGCGAGATGGGCGAGATGCCCTATTTGGTCCAGGAACCCGGAGCAGCTGGGGCAGCCGGCGTCCCACTCGGGCGCGAACATGAAGTGGTAGACGACGAGCTGGTGCCGGCCCTCGAACAGGTCGAGCAGGGTCGCCTTGCCGTCCCCGCCCTCGAACACGTACTCCTCGTCGACCTCCACCATGGGCAGTCCGCGCCGCTCGGCGTTGAGCGCGTCCCGCGCGCGGGTGGCGGCCTTCTCCTTGACCAGCAGTTCCGCGCGCGCCGCGCGCCACTGCCCGCGCGAGACGATCTCCGGAAGCGACATGGGCCCTCCTGTGGCAACGGTCCGTCCGTGGGTGGTGACCGGCGGGAGGGACGGAACTCATCGCTGCCCTGGAAGGAATTCCGGAGGAAAGCCTGGAAGGAATCCGGAGGGAAGCGATTCCGCGGGTTCTTCCGGAAGGTCAGGCGTCGTAGTCCTGGACGCGCCGGCCGTGGCTGCGGTCGACGAGGGCGGGCAGGCGCTCCTCCAGTTCCCGTACCACCGCCGGCACGTCGATCGTCAGCAGCGTCCGGTCGCGCATCAGGATCCGTCCGTCGACGATCGTGGTGCGGACGTCGGCGGAGCGGGCGCTGTGCACGAGGGTGGCGGCGAGGTCGTGGACGGGCTGGGTGTGCGGTCCGGTGAGGTCGACCAGGACGATGTCCGCCCGCCGCCCCGGCGCGATGCTGCCGACGCTGTCCCCCAGGCCCACGGCACGGGCGCTCTGGAGGGTGGCGTGGTGCAGGGCCTGGCGGGAGGTCAGCCAGCGCGGGTCGCCCTCGGAGGACTTCTGGACCAGGGAGGTGAGGGCCATCGACTCCCACACGTCGAGGGAGTTGTTGGAGGCGGCGCCGTCGGTGGCGAGTCCGACGTCGACGCCGATGTCGCGCAGGGCGCGGACCGGTGTGGTGTCGGGCCAGGCGAACTTGAGGTAGCCGCGGGGCGCGGTGGCGACGGCCGTACGACCGTCCGACCGCTCCAGCAAGGAGAGGTCGCTGTCGACGATGCCGGTGCCGTGGGCGAGGAGCAGGTCCGTGTGGAGGATGCCGGTGCGTTCCAGGACCTCGATCGGGGTCTCGCCGTGGCGGGCCAGGCTGGTCTCGGTCTGGTCGCGGTTCTCGGCGGCGTGGAGGTGCACGGGCAGGCCGTGTGCGCGGGCGAGCCCGGCTGTGGCGGCGAGGTCGGTATCGTCGACCGTGTAGGGGGCGTGGGGCGCCAGCGCGGTGGTGATCCGGCCGTCGGCCGCCCCGCGGTGCCGGAGCGCGAACTCCAGTGACCGCTCCCGGCCTTCGGGACCCTGGGAGGAGAAGTAGGCCTCCCCCAGCAGCGCCCGCATGCCGCAGTCCGCGACCACTCGCGCCACCGCGTCCATGGCGAAGTAGTGGTCGGCGAAGCAGGTGACGCCCGCGCGGATCATCTCGGCGCAGGCGAGCCGCGCCCCCAGCTCGACGTCCTTCTCCGTGAGGTTGGACTCCACGGGCCAGACCACGTCGTTGAACCACTCCTGCGTGGGCAGGTCCTCGGCGAGGCCGCGCAGCGCGACCATCGGCGCGTGCGTGTGACAGTTGATCAGACCGGGCAGGGCGACCTGGCCCCGGGCGTCGAGGCGCTCGGCGGCGGGCAGGTCCGCGACCCCCGCGGTGGTCGTCACCGCCTCGACGACGCCGTTGCGTACGACGATCGCGGCGTCCTCCTCGAACCCGATGCGCTCTTGATCGTCGTGCACGAGGACGGTACATGCGCTGATGATGAGGTCGGCGGGACTGTCCGCGGCAGAAGGCGTCATCGCGCCAACGTACGACGAGGTCGTAGGGCGGCATGGGCCGAACCGCACATCCCGTCGCGGCTCTGTCGCGGGACGGGCCGGGGGAGCACCCTGGTCCCACCACCCCGCCTGTCGGCTTCTGAAGGGAGCCCGGCATGCTCCTCGGCACCTGGAACCTGGAGAACCTCTACCGGCCCGGCGGCCCGTACGGCCCCGAGGACGAGGCCGCGTACGAGGCGAAGCTCGCCGCGCTCGCCGCCGTGATCACGGAACTCGACCCGACGCTGCTCGGCGTGCAGGAGGTCGGGGACCCCGAAGCCCTGAAGGACTTGGCGGGAATGCTCGACGACGACTGGCAACTCGCCCTGTCCGAGCATGCGGACAGCCGGGGCATACGGGTCGGGTTCCTGAGCCGTACGGGCGTGACGGTGCTGGCCGACACGACGGCGTTCCCGGCGGAGCTGCGTCCCGTGCAGGTGGACGACTCGGGGGTGACGAGGGCGGGGCGGGGCTTCCTTGCCGTGGAGGTCGTGGAGGCCGGGGGCGGGCCGCTGCGGGTGGCCGTCTGCCACCTGAAGTCGAAGCTGCTGTCGTACCCGAACGGCCGGTTCCAGCCGCGCGACGAGGGCGAACGGGCCCGGTACGGCGCCTACGCCCTGTACCGGCGGGCCGCCGAGGCGACGGCCCTGCGCGCCCTCGCGGACGAACTCCTGGACGGCGACGGGCAGGGCAGGGACGTGGCCGTACTGGGCGACCTCAACGACGAGGTGCAGGCCGCGACCACACAGATCCTGCTCGGCCCGCCCGGCTCGCAGATCGGCACGCCGGGGTACGAGAAGGCCGACAAGGGTGACGCGACCCGGTTGTGGGACGTGGCCCCGCTCATCCCGCCCGGACAGCGCTACTCCCGCGTGAACTCCGGGCGGCGCGAGCTGATCGACCATGTGCTGCTGAGCCACCGTCTGGTGCACCGGGTGACGGCGGCGGGCACGGGCCTGCCCGGCGAGGGGCCGCCCGGTCTGCCGTCGGTCGGCCCCGACCCGGCGGAGCGACGGGGCGCGCCCGGGTCGGACCACGCGCCGGTGTGGGTGCGGATCGGGGGCTGAGCACCATCGACGTCCCCGAGCGCCTGACCTGGGCGGTGCGGATCCTCGACCCGGCACCCGACGACCGGGTGCTGGAGATCGGCTGCGGCCGGGGGGTCGCCGTCGCGCTGGTCCGCGACCGCCTCGTCACGGGCACCGTCACCGGCCTCGACCGCTCCGCCAAGGCCGTCGAGGCGGCACGCCGCCGCAACAGCGACGCGCTCGCCACCGGGAGGGCCTCCTTCCACACCGTGTCGCTGGAGGACGCCGACTTCGCCACCGGTTCCTTCGACAGGATCCTGGCGGTCGATGTGAACCTCTTCTGGACCCGCCCGGCGGACCGGGAACTGGCCGCGCTGAGGCGCTGGCTGGCCCCGGGAGGCCTGCTGTGCCTGTGCTGGGCACCGCCGGACGGGAAGCGGGCCGGGGAGATCGCCGCGAAGGTGGGACCGGCGGTCGCGGGGCACGGGTTCGCGACCGAGGTGCGCCGGGCGGCGACCGCGCGGGGCGCCGCCCTCGTGGGGGTGTTGGGCAGGGCGGTGGTGCCGGGGCGGCTATCCGGCGAGGGTCGTCCGGTGAGGTCGTAGCCCCACGCGCTCCACCGGTCCGGCGAGTTCGTCGAGGAGGGCGGTGAGGCGCTCGGTGTGCTCGGGGCCGATCCGTCCCGTGTCGTCGAGGTGGACGGCGCAGGCGGTGGTGGTGTCGACGAGGCGTTCGAGGAGGTCGGCCACCTCGTCCGCGCCCTCGGTGTGCCGGGCGAGGGCGGGCAGTTCGTGCGCGGACAGGGAGATGGCCGTTCGGGCCTCGGCGAGGGTCCGGTAGGCCTCGCGGCGCAGGGTCCAGCGGGTGGCGCGGTCGTCGGAGGGGATGACGCGGCGCTCGGAGGCGGTGGCGCGGTGGCCGGTAGGCGTGCCGCGACGCTCAGAAGCTGCGGCGCGGCGCTCGGAGGGCGTGCCGGAGGTGCCGATGCGCGGGGTGTCGGCCTCGTCGAGGACATGGGTGAGGTAGGCGTACGCGGCCTCGTTCGCCGCCGCGAGCCGGGCGCGCACTCCCCCGCCCCGCTGCCCCGGCATCGGCAGGTGCCCGACGATCAGCACGATCGCGCAGGCCAACAGCGTCTCGCCGATCCGCCCCATGGAGGCCTGCGGCTCGCCGCCGACCATGACCAGGGCGAGGACGAGGACGGTGACGACGGCCGTCTGGGCGGCGAAGTGCCGGGTGGCGACGGGGATGAGCGCTCCGCTGAGGGCGACGAGCGCGACGAGCCCTTCCGGCCGGGGCAGGACGACGGCGAATCCGGCGAAGAGGACCGCGCCGAGCACGGTCCCGGCGGCCCGGTTCAGTACCCGCGAGGCCAGCGGCCCCAGGTCGGGCTTGACGAGGAAGACGGCGGTGGCCGGCAGCCAGTACCAGTGCTCGTGCTGCCCGTACCACTGGCCCTGGTGCAGGGCCTGGGCGGCCGCCGAACTGGCCCCGAAGCAGAGGGCGACACGCAGTCCGTACTCGCGTCCGGCGCTGCCGAAGGCGGCGCGCAGCCGGTCCCTCGGCGTACGGGGCCGGGTGTGCAGATCGCCGCCCCTGCCCTGGTCGAACACCTCGGCGGCGTGCAGGAGGGCGTCGTCGAGGGCGCGCAGCGCGGGTGCCGAGCGGGAGGGCGCGGGCAGCGGTCCGGTGTGGTTGTTGCCTCGTACGGCGGCGGCCAGCCGCCGGGGTCCTTCGGAGGCCCGCTCGGCGACGGCCTCTCCGGCCCACGCCAGCGCGGTGGCGGCCTCGGCGAGGGGCAGGGCTGCGGCGTACTGCGCGTGCAGCCGCCGCTCGGCGGAGGAGGAGGCGTACCGCCGCAGCCGGGGCCCGGCGAGGGCGTCCTGCGCGTGGTCGAGGGCGGCGGTGAGCGCGGCCCGGCGACGCATGGCCTCGGGCCCGCCGACGGCGTCGAGCAGCTCGGCGACGGCGTCGTACACGCCGGCGACGGCCTTCCGCTCCCCGTCGAACCGGAAGTCCCCGGCGAGGGAGCCGGGCGTGGGCAGCACGAGCCGGAGCACGAGCAGCCACCCGGCGCCCGCGACGTAGGCGAGCGCACGCTCCCAGCCCGGCTCCGGCAGGGGCATCCCGGCCCCGATCGCCGAGGCGACGAGCAACTGTGTCCCGACGGCGGACGCGACGGGCCCGATCGCGCTGATGCTGCCGGCGACGAGCCCGACGAGGGTGAGGATCACGGTCAGCACGACCGCGCCGGTCTGCTGCCCGGCGTACGTCCCGGCCACCAGGCCCAGGGCACCGCCCAGCGCGGGCACCCCGATCCGCTTGACCGAGACCCGCCTGCTCCCCGGCCGGTCGTTGATCCCGGCGAGCATGGCGGCGATGGCGGCGACGACCCCGAGCGAGGTACGCCCGACCTGCACGGCCACCAGCAGCAGCGGCCCCGCGGACAGAGCCCCCCGCGTCACCGCGCTCCAGGGCACCGGACCCCGCTGGGCGCGCAGGGCGTGCGCGAGCCAGGGCGGCAGCTTGAGAAGGACACGGCGGGACCGGGACACAGGGCTCCTGTCGACTTGTCGAGGGCAGGGGTGGGCCTTCGGGCGACGGTGGCCGGGCGGGGGTCTGGGTGCCCACAGTAGGCCGGGTTCCTGGAAGGAAGGTTGCCGGAACGTGACGGAGTCCGGGAAAGCCGGGTTCTTTATGAACGCAATCGCTCTGGGAACGCGATCGCTCTATGAACGCGCTCGCTCTATGAACGCAGTCGGCGACGGCTGTATCCGGTCAGGTCCGCGCCGCCTCCACGGCCCGGTTCAGGAGGGTCTCCACGTCGGTGATCCTCTGCGCGAGTTCGTCCGGAGCGCGGGTGAAGGTGCCCAGGAGCGCGTCCACGTCACGCAGGCCCGCCCGTGCGACGAGGCCCTTCTCGTTCGTGACCCACTCCCCCCGCGCCGCCAGCACCGCATGCGCCGTCTGCGTCACGGCGAGGGCGATCGCGCCCGCGGCCTGGGTGACCGCCCCCCTGGGCGCGTGGCCCGCCTTCGCGTAGGCGAGGGTGGCCGCGGCCATGCCGTGCCAGTGGGCCGGGGCGGTCTCGCGCAGGGCCGGCGGGTAGGCCGCGGGGCGCGGCAGTTCGCCCCGCAGCACCTTGTTGATCGCGAGTTCGGCGGCGAGCAAGTAGGTCGGGATGCCCGCCAGGTGGAACATCAGCGGCTCGACCCGGAAGCGGCCCTGCTCCGCTTCCGCCACCTCGTGTTCGACGACGTCGAGATCGCGGTAGTGCACGTCCACGCGCCGGCCGTCGACGGTCAGCCAGGCGCCGCCGTTGAAGACGCCGCCGCCCCACGCGCCGAGCTCGGAGACCTCTCCTTCCCAGCCGACCGCACGGAGGTCGTCCGGGTCGAATCCGCCCCGGTAGTAGATCGCCAGGTCCCAGTCGCTGTCCGGGCGTTCGGTGCCCTGGGCGCGGGAGCCGCCCAAGGTGACGGCCCGGACGGCGGGGAGGGCGGCGAGGCGGTCGGCGGTCGTGTCAAGGAAGGTCTGGTCCGGGAGGGTGGGCACGGGCACGGCTCCTCGGCGGGCAGGTGAGGGGGGTCTGGCGAAGCGTAGGGGGACGGCTCTGCCGGAGTGAAACGAAAAACGGGTGCGTCCGCGGACCAGGCCTCGCATGATCGGTGGGTTGCCCTCGGCTGCCCGTAGATCGGAGATCCCCGTGATCCAGCGAGTCACTGTCCCGAGCCTGTTTCCGCCGCCCGTCTACTCCCACGCCTCCGTCGTGGAAGCCGGCACCAGACTCGCGTTCCTCGCCGGGTCCGTTCCGCTGGATGCCGACGGCAAGCTCGTCGGTCCCGGAGACCCTGTACGGCAGGCCGAGCAGGTGATCGACAACCTCCGCGAGCAACTGCGTGCGGTCGGCAGCGACCTGGCGCACGTCGTGGTGACCGATGTGTACGTGGTGAGCAGTGAACCGGCGACGCTGTCCGCCGTCTGGGACGTCGTCGAGGCGTCCGGGCTCAGTGCCGGTCCGCACTCGTCGACACTGATCGGCGTGGCGTGCCTCGGATACACGGGACAGCTGGTGGAGATTACGGCGACAGCGGTCGTGCCCGGCGAGCCGCCGGCCTGAGGCCTGAGGAGAACGCCATGTTGATCGAGCACCGAGGGCGGCGCCCCGTCGTCCCCGAGTCCGCGTACGTCGCCCCGACGGCCGTCCTGTGCGGGGCCGTCGTCCTGGGTGAGCGCAGCCGGGTGCTGCACGGGGCCGTGCTCACCGCCGAGGACGGGGAGGTGCGGGTGGGCTCGGACGTCGTCGTCATGGAGAACGCCCTGGTGCGGGGGCGGGCCCGGCACCCCGCGGTGATCGGTGACGCCGTGCTCGTCGGCCCGCACGCCCATGTCAACGGGGCGACCCTGGAGGACGAGGTCTTCGTGGCGACCGGCGCCTGCGTCTTCCCGGGCGCCGTCGCGAGCGCCGGATCCGAACTGCGGATCCACAGCGTGCTGCACGTCAACTCCGTGCTGCCGCCCGGCACCGTCCTGCCCATCGGCTGGATCGCGGCGGGAGCGCCCCGGGCCCGCCTCTTCGCCCCCGGCGAACACGACGAGCTGTGGCAGGTGCAGGAGGCGCTGGACTTCCCCGGCACGGTGTACGGCATCCCGCGCGGCACCTCCATGCGGGAGGTGATGGCCCGCCAGGTGCGGTTCTACGGCGCCCATCGCGACGACGTCACGCTCGACGCCCCCTAGTGCCGTTCCGGCCGCCCCCACACCCTCCGCTTCGCCAGCGGCTCGGCGTAGCTCCCCGCCCGGCTCGTCGTCAGCCCCAGCGCCACCAGCGACTCCGCCAGTTTGACCGCCGCGGCGACCCCGTCGACGACCGGCAGGCCCAGTTTCTCCCCGACCACCCGCTGCAACCCCGTCATGCCGGCACAGCCCAGTACCAGCACCTCTGCCCCGGCCGTGCACGCCCGCTCGGCGGCGGCCAGGAACGCCGTCTCGGTGCGCTCGTCGTCGCCGAGGTCGAGCACGTTCAGGCCCGTGCCGACGATCGCGGCGCAGTTCCGCGCCACGCCCGCCGTCTCCAGGCTGTCCTCGATCTGGCCGACGGACCTGGCCAGCGTGGTGACGACGCCGTAGCGGCGGCCCAGCAGGCAGGCCAGATGTGCCGCCGCCTCGGTGATGTCGACGACCGGTACGCCCACCAGTTCCCGGACGCCCTCGCGCCCGTGCTCCCCGAAACCGGCCATGACGACGGCGTCGTAGGGCGGTCCGTCGTACGTCCGCAGCGTGTCCAGGACGGCGGCGGCGGACAGGTAGCTGTCGAGCCAGCCCTCCGCGGACTCCGGCCCCCAGTCGGGGGTCAGTCCGGTCACGGCGGTGCCCGGGCCTGCGGCGGCCCGGGCACCTCGTACGATCTCCTCGGTCATCTCCTGCGTGGTGTTGCAGTTGGTGACGACGATCCGCACGTCTCTCAGACCTCCACGGCCACGCGATCGGCGGCACGTTCGCTGCGGCACAGGACCGCGTACAGCCCGGCCGCGAGGGCCGTGCCGATGAACCAGGAGTACGGCGCCACGTCGCTGAAGTCCTTCACCAGCGCGAGCACCGCCGCGACACCCGCCGCCGGCAGGAAGGCCCACAGCGCCTTGGGGTTGACGCCCTTGCGGTAGTGGTAGCGGGAGCCGGGGGTCGCGTCGAACAGTTCGTCCACGTTCACGCGGCCGCGCTTGACCCAGTAGTAGTCGAGCATGATCACGCCGAACAGCGGGCCGAGGAAGGCACCGAGGCCGCCGAGGAAGTAGTTCACGACCGTCGGGTTGGAGAAGAGGTTCCAGGGCGTGACGAGCAGGGCCGCGACCGTGCTGATCATGCCGCCGACCTTGAAGGTGATCTTCTGCGGCCAGACGTTGGCGAGGTCGTACGCCGGCGAGACGAAGTTGGCGACGATGTTGACGCCCATCGTGGCGATGGCGAAGGTCAGCGCGCCCAGCACCAGCACCCACGTGTTGCCGATCTCGGCGACGAGGTAGGCCGGGTCGGTGATCTCCTTGCCGAACACCTCGAACGCGCCCGCCGTGACGATGACCGACACGATCACGAAGGCCGTGGAGTTGACGGGCAGGCCCCAGAAGTTGCCGCGCCTGACCGACTTGTAGTCGGGCGAGAAGCGGGAGAAGTCGCAGAAGTTGAGCATCAGGGTGCCGTACGTGGCGAGGACCAGGCCGATCGCGCCGAACCACTGGCGCCACTGCTCACCCACGGAGACCGGGTGCGGAGTGGAGGTGAGCGAGATCGTCCAGCCGGCCTTGGCGAGGATCCACACGGCCAGCGCGATCATCACGAGCCAGATCGCCGGACCGCAGAAGTCCTGGAACTTGCGGACCGATTCCATGCCCCGGCTGATGATCGCCGCCTGGACCAGCCACAGCGCGATGAAGGAGACCCAGCCGAGCGCGTCCAGCCCGAGGAACGAGTTGTGCGTCCACGACTCCAGACCGGGCCAGGCCGCGAGCAGCATCACGTTGACGGCGACGGAGGCCAGGTAGGTCTGGATGCCGTACCACATGATGGCGATCACGGCCCTGATCAGCGCCGGGATGTTGGCGCCCCAGACGCCGAAGGCGATACGGCTGACGACCGGGAAGGGGACGCCGTGACGCTGCCCTATCTTCCCCATCCAGTTCATGCCGATGTAGATGATCACGAAGCCGACGAGCAGGGACGTGAAGATCTGCCAGACGTTCATGCCCAGGAAGAGCAGCCCGGCGGCGAAGGTGTAGTTGCCGAGGTTGTGGACGTCGGACATCCACATGGCGAAGAGGTCGAAGACCTTCCAGTTGCGCTTCTTCGCGGGCGCGAGGTCTTCGTTGGTGAGCCGGGGGTCGGGGACGAACGCTGGGGTGCCGGTGGGTGCGGCACGGTCGGCGAGGGACACGGGGGCCTCCATGAGCGAGGGACGTCGGAGGACTGCTCTGTGAGGAACTGCTGTGCGGGGTCCGCTCTGCTGGGAGCTTTGGTATACCAAACTGCGGTCATGGTCCCGCCGTCAACAGTTCTGACCGATGTCGCTCTTGTTAACGCTCCGTAAAAGACCCCTCGCCTCGGCGAGGATGGTCTCCATGACGAAGATCGAACCTCTTGGAGCGGTGCGCGAGCGCGTCACGGCCGAGCTGCGGCAGCAGATCATCGCGGGCAGCCTCCGTCCCGGCGACCGCTTGGTCGAACGCGAGCTGGCGGAACGCTTCGGCGTCTCGCGCGTTCCCGTCCGGGAGGCGATCCGGGCGCTCGTCGCCGAGGGCTTCGTCCACTTCGAGACACCCCGCCGCACGGTCGTACGCCGGCTCACCCCGAACGACGTCAAGGAACTGTTCGAACTGCGCGAGGCCCTGGAGGTCTACGCCGCCGGACTCGCCGCGTCCCGCGCGACTGCGGAGGACCTGGCCGAGGTCCAGGAACTCCTCGACCGCGCCGCCGCCGCGACCGAGGCCGAGGACGCCGAGGTGATCACGGACGTCAACAGCCGCCTGCACGACCGCATCGTGGCGATGGCGGGCAACAGCCTGCTGACCGAGGCCCTGGAACCGGTCGCCGGCCGGCTGCGCTGGATGACCCGGCGCAACGAGGAGTGGCCCCAGCTCCTCGTGGAGCACCGCGAGCTGTTCGAGGCGATCGCCTCGGGCGACCCGGACCGGGCCCGCGCGCACGCGCTCACGCACGTACGGACCAACTACCGCTCCACGGTGCGGCATCTGTTCGAGGAGGAGCACACCCCGGACATCCCCTAGCCGTCTTCAGCCGGCGGTCGTCGGCAACTCCGCCGCCCGCGCGGCCGTCCGCAGGACGTCGCGCAGCATCACCGGCGTGAGCCGGCCGGTGAAGGTGTTGCGCTGGCTGACATGGAAGCAGCCGAAGAGCTCGAGGCCGTCCAGACGGAACCGGGCGCCGTGGCCGAAGGCGGGCCGGGGCCGGGGCACGGACCAGCCCGCCTCGGCGAACGCGGGCAGCGCCGCCTGCCAGCCGAAGGCGCCGAGCACGACCACGGCCCGCAGCGTCGGACGCAGCAGCCGCAGTTCCTGCACGAGCCAGGGACGGCAGGTGTCACGCTCCTGAGGGGTGGGTTTGTTCGCGGGCGGTGCGCAGTGCACGGGCGAGGTGACGCGCACGCCGTACAGCTCCAGACCGTCGTGGGCGTGCTCGGCGGTGGGCCGGGACGCGAGGCCCACGTCGTACAGCGCCTCGTACAGGACGTCCCCCGACCGGTCGCCGGTGAACATCCGCCCCGTGCGGTTGCCGCCGTGGGCGGCGGGGGCGAGTCCGACGATCAGGAGCCGGGCGTCCTCCGGTCCGAACCCGGGAACCGGCCGCCCCCAGTACGTCCAGTCCGTATAGGCGGCTCGCTTGACCCGGGCCACCTCCTCACGCCAGGAGACCAGCCGCGGGCAGGCCCGGCAGTCCGTGATGCGCCGGTCGAGGAGAGGGAGACCGCTGGCGTCCATCACTCCACGGTAGGCGCAGGCGGGATCGTGGTCGTCGGAGGGAGGCGGGTTTCCCGGGCCGGTCCGGACGCCCCGGTGCGCCGGTTCAGGTGGTGGTCGTGACCGGCGTGGAGCGGACGCCGGCCCGACGGAGCCAGAGCAGGGCCCCGGAAAACAGCACGGCACCGGTCAGCAGCCAGGGCAGGGGGCCCGACGGCAACACCCCGACGGCCAGGCCGGTGAGCGCGCCGACCAACTGCTGCGCGAGGGACTGGACGGACAGGGCGGTGGCGCGCTGCGCGCTGGGGACCCGGCGGTGCAGCAGTTCGTTCTCGTTCGGGGAAGCCGCACCGATGCCGAGGTGGAACAGGCAGAAGCCGACGACCGCGAGGGCCGTGCCGAGCAGGTGCGTGGTGGACGCTGTGACGCCGAGCAGCAGCATGCCGCCCGCACAGCCCCCGAGGCAGACCAGCACGGCCCGTTCACCGCTGCCCGCGACCCGGGCGGCGAACGGCGCGAGGTGACTGCCGACTCCGCCGCAGACGAAGCCGGCGCAGGAGAGCGCGGCATAGGCCATCGCGCCGGAGCCGATCGCCCCGGTCAGCGCCGCGGTACGGCCCGGCATGAGCAGTTCGACGACGGCCAGGGCACTGCCGACGGCCGCGGCGGTGAGCAGGACCCGCCGGACCAGCGCGTCGCGTCCGCCCAGCCGCAGTCCGCCCAGGACGGTGACCGGGACGCCGCGCAGCACGGAACGCGGGGTGGCCGCAGGCCGCGGCGGCTCCCGCAGGACGGTCAGCACGTAGCAGACGAAGACGATCCTGACCGCGGCTCCGAGCAGCACGGGAACGGACAGGGGCAGCACCGCCCCGGATGTCGCCTCGCTCAGCCGGGCACCGAGATCGGGCCCCACCCCGAGCAGCCAGGGCAGGGCACCGCCGAGCAGGATGCCGGCCGCGAGGGCGGCGGAGGTCGCGGATCCGCCCCGGGCCAGGCCCGTCCGCAGCTCGGCGTCGGGGCCGGAGTGCGCCTGGACGGTGTCGACGTACCAGGCCTCGGCGGTACCGCTGGCCAGGGCGCGGGCCGCGCCCATGAGCACCATGCCGGCGGTGAGTACCCAGGCGGTCGTGCCGAGGCCGACCAGGGCGAAGGCGACCACGTTGAGCGCACCGGCCATGGCCAGGACCGGCCGGCGTCCGAGGACGTCCGAGAGCCCGCCCGTGGGCAGCTCCAGCGCGGCCACGGTCAGCGAGTGAGCGGCGAAGAGCCCCGCCACCGCGGCGAGGGACATGCCGCGCTCGCTGAACAGAAGGACCAGCGAGGCCATACCGAGGCCCGGTGGCAGCCATAAGAGCGCGCAGACGGTGACGTACCGGCGACGAGCGGCCCGTATCCCGGACGCCTCCAACGGTTCCCGCAGCTCTGTCATGAGGCACTCTCGCGATCCGTGCCCTCACGGTCGTGCGGGGCGAGCGGCAGGCCGGCGGTGAGGAGCATGACGTGCTCGGCGCGCGGATCCTCCGCGTCCCTGGCGGTCAGTTCCTCCAGCTTCCGGGCGACCGTGTCCCAGAGCTCGGTGAGCGACTCGGCCGTCAGCCGGGGCATGAGGTCGCTGATCCCGGACGGCTCCACCCACTCCTGGCCGAACCGCCCGGCGGCCATGTCCGCCTCGTGCCGGGCGAGGGAGGTCTCCAGGTGCTCCAGCTGCCGCCGCCGCGCCAGACTGACGAAGGCACGGCCCGCCTCGGAGGACTCCATCGCCTCGTTGCTCCAGGACGTCACGGTGTGCCGGGCCCGCCAGCGCCGCTCCCGGCCGTCACGGTGCTCGGCCTCGGCGATGAACGCGTACTTCGCCAGCACCCGCAGGTGGTAACTGGTCGACGCCGACGACTCCCCCGTCCGTGCGGCGAGCTCACTGGCCGTGGCGGGCCCGTCCTGCCGCAGCAGCCCGAGCAGCTGGATGCGCAGGGGGTGGGTGAGGGCCTTCAGGGCATCGGTGTCGTGCTCGGGATCGAGTACGCGCTTGTGCTCGTCGCTGTCCATGCCCGGGAGGGTAGGTGACCGTCCGCATTTTCCAAAAGACTTTTTGCAAAACTAATCTTGCAGATTCCCCTCGAGGACGACCACCTGCCCGGACGGCCCTAAAACAGGTGCCTCGAAGGACTAAGGTCGGGGGCATGGCTTCTGAAGGCGCGGAGTACGACGGAGCGGACGCCACGAAGGCTGACCCGAAGGCCGTGGACGCGAAGACCGCGAACCCCAAGGCCGTGGACCCGAAGGCCGTGGACCCGAAGGCCGTGGAACCGCAGCCCGTGGAACCGCAGCCCGTGGACCCGAAGGTCGCGGCGGCGATCGCTGCCGCCGAGGCCGCCGGGCCGCAGAGCGGCGGGACGGTCCGCGTCGACAGCTGGATCTGGGCCGTACGCCTCGTCAAGACCCGTTCCCTGGGCGCCACCGCCTGCCGGGGCGGACACGTCCGCGTCAACGGTGAGCGTGTGAAGCCCGCCCACGGCGTGCGCGTCGGCGACGAGGTGCGCCTGCGGCACGACGGCCGGGAGCGGGTCGTCGTCGTCACACGGCTGATCCGCAAGCGGGTCGGCGCCCCCGTGGCCGCCCAGTGCTACATCGACAACTCCCCGCCGCCCCCGCCCCGCGAGGCCGTCGCCCCGGCCGGCATCCGCGACCGCGGCGCGGGCCGCCCGACGAAGCGGGACCGCCGCGAACTGGAACGCCTACGCGGCCTGGCAGGCCCGGGACCAGGCCCGGGCACCGGAAGCGGCTTCGGCCCCGGCCCCGGCGGAGGGTCGGGCAAGCCGAGGCCGTGAGCAGCGCACGCGGCAGGATCACCCCCGGAGCCGCAGCAGGCGCAGGAGCTCCGCGTTGTGCCGCCGCCGCGCCCAGGCTATGAGGGCGAGCGGCACGATCAGGATGAGCGGCGTCGCCGCGTACTGCCCGCCCATGACGGTGATCTGGACGACGAACGCGCCCACCATCAGCGCGCCCAGCGCCATCGCCGCCACCGACTGGAGCACCGGGATCAACAGGGCGACCGCTCCGGCCAGTTCGAGCGCACCGATGGTGTACATCCCCGCGCTGCCCCAGCCGAGCTCCTCGAACGACTCGGCAGCCGACGGGTGCGCGATGAGCTTGGGCAGGGCGCTCGCGATTCCGTAGAAGAGGGCGAGCAGCACCTGGAGGCCGCGCAGCGCGATCCGGGCACGCCGCCCACGAGCGGTCGCGGATTCGGCGACGACCACACCGGCCGGGGCGGAGGGGGCGGCGGTGACGGGAGCCGTGGTCTCGGGCATGGAGGTCTCCTGGGGAAGCGGTTCGTGGTGATGTCGCAGGGATAGACCGCCCCTCGCCCTCGAACTCATCGCCGCCCGTCAGATTTCGCCCGCCTCGCTCCGGCCCTGCCTGTCACGGGCAGAACCGCCGGAGTCGTTCCGCCGGGTAGGGAGTCGTCCTGCTCACCTCCTGGATCGTGCGGTAGAAGTCCGTCATCACGGCCGCGACCGGCGCGTGGCGGGCGAGGATCCTCGCCGTCCCGGGTGGCACCCCGGTGGGCTGCTGTCCTTCGGCCCAGGCCCGTATCAGTGCTCCACGCATCTCCCAGTCCCCGCCGTACAGGGCGGTGACCAGCCAGTTCACGAGGTAACTGGCCGTGTAGCAGCGGTCGTAGCCGGCGTGCCGGTCGTGGAAGTCGGTCTCGGCGGGTGAGAGGTCGAAGCGGCTGGACAGGGCGAGGCCGTAGTCGGCGAAGTACAGGCGTCGGCCGTCGGTCAGGACGTTCTCGAAGTGTGCGTCGAAGTGGAGCAGCCCCCGGCTGTTCATGAAGGACGTACCGGCCCGCAGTTCCTTCTCCACGAGCGAGCAAGCCCGGTCGAGCGCCGCGCCGCCCGTGCGTAGCTGCTCCGTGAGCCACGCGTGCAGCGTCTGGGGGACGTACTCCAGGAACAGCGCGACGCTCGCCGAGGACTGACGCAACGCCTCGATACGACGCCGTACTTCCGCGCTGCCTTCCCAGTAGGCCACGGCCCGTTCCACATCGGCCAGTTCCTCCGCGAGGGTGGGTGCCTCGTCCGGCAGTACGCGCCAGTGGTACATCAGCGGAAAGCCCGGGAACTGCCCGGAGAGCACCCAGTTCGTCGTCATCGTGTGGACGGCGACCTCACGCCACGCCCCGAACCCGGGCCCGCCGACGCCGTACTGGCAGAATGTGGGGAGCCCGAACACGTTGGCCGTGGACCGGAGGTGTTCCGGCCGCCGCTCCAGGTCCGTCAGTGGCACCCGTTTCACGAAGACCGTCGTGCCGCCCACGTCCATCCGCGCCGACTTCCCGCCGATGCCCGTCCCCAACGGCACGGCCGCGTCCACCAGCTCGCGCAGCTCGGCGTCCCCGCACAGCGCCAGTGACGTCGAGACCGTGTCGTAGCCGGCCAGTCGCCCGGCCTCCCCCACCCCGTACGGCGCCTCACGCACCCCGCTCGCCCGGACCGCCGGGCTGCCGGGCCTGCACCGCCCTCACCCAGGTCCGATCCTCCGTCAGGTACTGGTCCACTCTCAGGCCCGTCTCCTCCAGCGCCTCCTCGAACTGTTCCGTGGTCAGCGGTCGCGCCCGGAACGTATGGGTCCAGACCGCGTCCGGGAACTCGTACTCCGCGCGTACCGAGTTGACACCGTCGCCGACCGGCTCCGACGACACGACCCGGACGGTGAAGCCGCTGGGGTCCACCCGCTCACGCGGCACGTTCGTGTGGTAGTCCTCGCCCTCCCGCTGGATCAGCACGCAGCCGCCCGCCGCGACATGCCGCACACAGGTGCGCAGCAGGCCCCGCCGCACCTCGGCGTCCCCGGCGTGCACGAGGAACGACGCCAGCAGCACCACGTCGAACTTCTCGGCCAGGGCCAGGTCCTCGATGGGGCTGCATATCGTCCGCGCTCCGCGCACCCGCTCCAGCATCTCGGCGGACTCGTCCACCGCCGTGACCTCGAATCCGCGCTCCAGCAGCGCATGGGTCATGCGCCCGACGCCGCTGCCCAGCTCCAGGATGCGCGCGCCCGCCGGCACCGCTGCCGCGATGACGTCCGGTTCGTCCCCGAGGGGCAGCCGCGCGTAGAACTCCACAGCGCAGCCGTCCGGGGTGATGGCCCCGGGTCCCGTCCCCTCGTACCCCTCACGCATTTTCAGCTCCATGCCCGCCCAACGGCCCACATCCGCACGCCCGTTCCCGTCCCGGCCACGTTCACCCGCCCGAGTGAACGGCATCCCGTACCGGGCACGGCTCCCCATTGGTCGGCATCCGCGGCGAGGAGTACTTTGCAGAGAGGGAGGAGCGGAGATGTGATGCGTACAGGCAGTGAACCGAGGACTGCGCGCAGTGCTCTGCGCGTGCGCTTCTGGCTGAGCGTGTGGGGACTGGTCTGGGCGCTCTTCGGGACGGTCGCTTTCACGCTCGCCGGGCGGACCGGCTGGGCCATCGCCTGTGGCGCGCTGCTGCTCGTCGTCACGATCGACCTGGTGGTCGTCCTCAGGCACATCCGCCAGGGCCCGCACTACCAGCCGGGCCCCGACATCCCGCCCTACCGTCCACCGGACGATCACCCCTGAGGCAGCGGGATCATCCCTGATGCGGACAGATCACCCAGGATCATCCTCGATGCAGACGGGGAAGGCCGCTCACGAGTCGAAACCCGCCGCCTTCAGGAACCGCGGGTTCGGGTCCAGCGCGGCGGCCAGCCGGAAGTGGCGCTTGGCCTGGTCGGGGCGGTTCTGCCGCTCATAGGTGCGGGCGAGCGCGAAGTGCGCGAACGCGTTGTCCGGCTCGCGCTCGAGCACGATCGAGAACTCGAGCTCCGCCGGCCTCAGCTGCGCCGCCGCGAAGAAGGCACGCGCGCGCAGCAGCCGCGCGGCGGTGTTCTCCGGGTGCGCGGCGATGACTCCGTCGAGCAGCTTCACCGCGCCCCGCGGGTCCCGCGCCGCGAGCAGTTGCTCGGCGGCACGGAAGTCGATGACGTGCGTCTCCGGAGTACGTCCGGTCGAACCGCTGGTCTCGGGCACGGCTGAGTCCTTCCCTCACTGCAAGGGTTCAACGCCCCCGCGGGATGCCGCTATTCCTGAGAGGACGGCCGGGGCGCCTGCGACCTGCGCTCCAGCTCGGCCCACACGTCCTTCACGCGGCGCTCCAGGTCCTCCAGCGGGACGTCGTTGTCGATGACGATGTCCGCGATCTCCCGGCGCTGCTCGCGTGTCGCCTGGGCGGCCATCCGCGCGCGGGCGTCCTCCTCGGTCATGCCGCGCAGCCGTAC
The DNA here is from genome assembly GCF_039532725.1 of Streptomyces coeruleofuscus. Taxonomy (NCBI): domain Bacteria; kingdom Bacillati; phylum Actinomycetota; class Actinomycetes; order Kitasatosporales; family Streptomycetaceae; genus Streptomyces; species Streptomyces coeruleofuscus. Next base: position 210,781 of record NZ_BAAASE010000007.1, on the reverse strand, counting down.
GAGCCGGTCGAGCTGGGTCTCGGGGCTCGCGTCGACGACGATCACGACGTCGTACAGCGGCGCCAGGCCGTTCTCCGTGAGGAGCGGGACGTCGTGCACGACGACCGCGTCCTCGGCGGCGGCCTCTTCGAGCTCGCGGGAGCGGGCGCCCACGAGGGGGTGCACGATCGAGTTGAGCGTGGCGAGCTTCGCCGCGTCGGCGAAGACGATGGAGCCGAGCCTCGGCCGGTCCAGGCTCCCGTCGGCCGCGAGCACCTCCTCGCCGAAGGCCTCCACGACCGCGGCGAGTCCCGGGGTCCCGGGTGCGACGACCTCCCGTGCGATACGGTCCGCGTCGATCAGCACGGCTCCGCACTCGACGAGCAGCCGTGACACCTCACTCTTGCCGGCACCGATACCGCCGGTCAGGCCCACCTTCAGCATGAGCCGAGCTTAGGCCCTGCCGGCGGCAGGCCCCTGTCCAGGTCTGCCGGGCTCAGCTGTCGCCTTCCCTCTCCGCCAGGAACTTCTCGAACTCCCGGCCGATCTCGTCCGCCGACGGGATGTCCACCGGCTCGGCGAGCATGTTGCCCCGGGTCTCGGCGCCCGCGACGGCGTCGTACTGGTGCTCCAGGCCCTCCACGAGCGCGGTGAGGTCCTCGTCGCCCTCGCGGATCTGCCGGTCGATCTCCGTCTGGGTGCGGTGGGCGTCCGAGCGCAGGGCGTGGGCGATGCCGGGCAGCACCAGTCCGGTCGCCGCCGTGATGGCCTCCAGGACCGTCAGGGCCGCGTCCGGGTACGGGGAGCGGGCGATGTAGTGCGGGACGTGGGCGGCGACGCCCAGGACGTCGTGCCCGGCCTGGAGCAGGCGGTACTCGACGAGCGACTCGGCGCTGCCGGGCACCTGCGCCTCCTCGAACGGGCTGCGGTGGCCCGGGACGAGGTCAGTGCGGTTGCCGTGCGGGGTCAGGCCGACGGGCCGGGTGTGCGGGACGCCCATGGGGATGCCGTGGAAGTTCACCGACAGGCGGACGCCGAGCCGTTCCACGATCTGCCGCACGGCTGCCGCGAAGCGCTCCCACTCGACGTCCGGCTCGGGACCGGACAGCACCAGGAACGGCGCTCCGGTGGCGTCCTGCACCAGCCGCACCTCGATGGCGGGATCCTCGTAGTCGCTCCAGCGGTCGCGCTTGAACGTCAGCAGCGGACGGCGGGCGCGGTAGTCCACGAGCCGGTCGTGGTCGAAGCGGGCGACGACCTGGTGAGGCAGCGAGTCGAGCACCCGGTCGACGATCTGGTCGCCCGTCTCGCCCGCGTCGATGTATCCGTCGAAGTGGTAGAGCATGACAAGTCCGGCCGACTCCTGGGCCAACGCCATGTCGACGACGGCCAGGCCCTTCGGCTCCCATGCGTACAAACCCTGCGGATCTAGCACAGTGACCGCTCCTCCTCGTGTTCACACCTCACAACACCGTTGGGGGCATGGGCATTCCCCGGAGCAGGAGAACATTGATCTTGACTGCTGGGACAACGCCCTTGAGGGGCGCGGGGAACCGCGCGACAAGCCCCCGCCGGCCCGTAGCCGAACGACGGCCCCGGACACACGCTGAGGGCCCGCACCTCGAAAGGTACGGGCCCTCAGTCAGGAGCTACAGCTCAGTGGGCGTTCAGCTCTGCCCACCCGCCAGCTTCTCTCGCAGGGCGGCAAGCGCCTCGTCCGAGGCCAGCGCGCCGGAGTTGTCCGGGCCCTCGGAGGAGTACGAACCGCCACCGGACGCGGCCGGAGCGGCGACCTCGCCACCACCCTCGGCAGCGGCCTTCTCGTCCGCCTCGCGGGACTTGATGACCTGCGCCTGGTGCTGCTCGAAGCGCTGCTGCGCCTCGGCGTACTGGGTCTCCCAGGCCTCGCGCTGGGTCTCGTAGCCCTCGAGCCAGTCGTTGGTCTCGGGGTCGAAGCCCTCGGGGTAGATGTAGTTGCCCTGGTCGTCGTAGGACGCGGCCATGCCGTAGAGGGTCGGGTCGAACTCGACCGTCGACGGGTCGGCACCGAAGGCCTCGTTGGCCTGCTTCAGCGAGAGGCTGATGCGGCGGCGCTCGAGGTCGATGTCGATGACCTTGACGAAGATCTCGTCGTTGACCTGGACGACCTGCTCCGGGATCTCCACGTGGCGCTCGGCCAGCTCGGAGATGTGGACCAGACCCTCGATGCCCTCGTCCACGCGGACGAACGCACCGAACGGAACCAGCTTCGTGACCTTGCCGGGCACGACCTGGCCGATCTGGTGGGTGCGGGCGAACTGCTGCCACGGGTCTTCCTGGGTCGCCTTCAGCGACAGGGAGACGCGCTCGCGGTCCATGTCGACGTCGAGGACCTCGACCGTGACCTCCTGGCCGACCTCGACGACCTCGGAGGGGTGGTCGATGTGCTTCCAGGACAGCTCGGAGACGTGAACCAGGCCGTCGACGCCACCCAGGTCCACGAAGGCACCGAAGTTGACGATCGAGGAGACGACGCCGGAACGGACCTGACCCTTCTGGAGGGTCGTGAGGAACGTCTGGCGGACCTCGGACTGGGTCTGCTCGAGCCAGGCACGGCGGGACAGGACCACGTTGTTGCGGTTCTTGTCGAGCTCGATGATCTTGGCCTCGAGCTCCTTGCCCACGTAGGGCTGGAGGTCGCGAACGCGGCGCATCTCGACCAGGGAGGCCGGGAGGAAGCCACGGAGGCCGATGTCGAGGATGAGACCACCCTTGACGACCTCGATGACGGTACCGGTGACGATCCCGTCCTCTTCCTTGATCTTCTCGATGGTGCCCCAGGCACGCTCGTACTGGGCGCGCTTCTTCGAGAGGATCAGGCGGCCTTCCTTGTCCTCCTTCTGGAGAACAAGGGCCTCGATCTCGTCACCGACGGCGACGACCTCGTTGGGGTCGACGTCGTGCTTGATCGAGAGCTCGCGGCTCGGGATCACACCTTCGGTCTTGTAACCGATGTCGAGCAGGACCTCGTCCCGGTCGACCTTCACGATGACGCCGTCGACGATGTCGCCGTCGTTGAAGTACTTGATCGTCTCGTCGATCGCGGCGAGGAAGGCTTCCTCGTTACCGATGTCGTTGACCGCTACCTGCGGGGTGGTGGCGGTGGTCTCGGTGCTGCTCGTCATGTGGGAAAGGGCTCCGGTACGGACATTGAAGTCGTAGGTACTGCTACGCCGGGAGCCCGTTTCGCTCTGCAGAAGCCGGACAGCCAAGGAAGCGCCACACAAGATCGGTGGCGCCTCGACAACCGAGGGGACATACATACAGATGCGAGCGCAACCTGCTACGTCTGAGGTGCGCAGGCCCGCAGCGCAACTTGTAGCATACGGGGGCAGCCGGGCAGGGTCAATGCGCGAAGCCGCCCACCCGGGGCGGAACACCGCATACCCGGCACAAGTCGTGTCGTCCGAGGCCACGCAGGGCGTGTGACGCCCCCTTCGGGACACCTCCGGGACCGGCTGGACGGAAGAGTACGACGAGGGAGCCGATCATCCAAGAGCCCGAAGCGTCCGAACCAGAGGCGACCCGGCGTGACGCAGATGTCACGGAGAGCTCCCGGGCCAACCGGGGCTGGTGGGACCGCAACGCGGACGAGTACCAGACCGAGCACGGCACCTTCCTCGGCGACGACCGCTTCGTGTGGGGCCCCGAGGGTCTGGACGAGGTGGAGGCCGAGCTGCTCGGCCCGCCGGAGGAGCTGAAGGGCAAGGACGTCCTGGAGATCGGCGCGGGCGCGGCGCAGTGCTCGCGCTGGCTGGCCGGCCAGGGCGCCCGCCCGGTGGCCCTGGACATTTCGCACCGGCAGCTGCAGCACGCGCTGCGCATCGGCGGACCGTTTCCCCTGGTGTGCGCCGATGCCGGGGCGCTGCCCTTCGCGGACGGCTCGTTCGACCTGGCCTGCTCGGCGTACGGGGCGCTGCCCTTCGTCGCCGACCCGCGGCTGGTGCTGCGGGAGGTGCGCCGGGTGCTGCGGCCCGGGGGCCGTCTGGTCTTCTCGGTGACGCACCCGATCCGCTGGGCCTTCCCGGACGAGCCGGGGCCGGAGGGGCTGTCGGTGTCGGGTTCGTACTTCGACCGCACGCCCTACGTCGAGCAGGACGAGGAGGGCCGCGCGGTCTACGTCGAGCACCACCGCACGATCGGCGACCGCGTCCGGGACGTGGTGGCCTCGGGCTTCCGGCTGGTGGACCTCGTGGAGCCGGAGTGGCCGGCGTGGAACTCCTCCGAGTGGGGCGGCTGGTCCCCGCTGCGCGGGAACCTGATCCCGGGGACGGCGATCTTCGTGTGCGTACGAGACTGAGTGCGTGATCCGTTACGACGCCCTGGACGCCCTGCCCGTACGCGGTGCCCTGCCCGCCCTGGACGACGCCCTGGCGGGGCACGGCACCGCCGTCCTCGTGGCGCCGCCCGGCACCGGAAAGACGACCCTGGTGCCGCTGGCCCTGGCGGGGCTGCTCGGTGAGGGGCCCCGGCGGCGGGTGATCGTCGCCGAGCCGCGGCGGATCGCGGCCCGGGCGGCGGCGCGGCGGATGGCGTGGCTGCTGGGCGAGAAGGTCGGCGAGAGCGTCGGCTACACCGTGCGCGGGGAACGCGTCGTCGGGCGGCACACGCGCGTGGAGGTCGTCACGACCGGGGTGCTGGTGCAGCGGGTGCAGCGGGACCAGGAGCTGGCCGGTACGGACGTGGTGGTGCTCGACGAGTGCCACGAGCGGCATCTGGACGCGGACACGGCGGCGGCGTTCCTGTGGGACGTACGGCAGACGCTGCGCCCCGAGCTGCGGCTGGTGGCCGCCTCGGCGACGACCGACGCGCAGGGGTGGGCCGCGCTGCTGGGCGGCGCTCCGGTGGTCGAGGCCGAGGGGGCGGCGTATCCGGTGGAGGTCGTGTGGGCGCCGCCGGTGCGGCAGGTACGGCCGCCGCACGGGATGCGTGTCGATCCGGCGCTGCTGGCGCATGTGGCGTCGGTGGTGCGGCGGGCACTGGCCGAGCGGGACGGGGACGTGCTGTGTTTCCTGCCGGGCGTGGGCGAGATCGCCCGGGTCGCCGGGCAGCTCGGGGGGCTCGGGGACATCGAGGTGCTTCAGGTGCACGGGCGGGCGTCCGCGGCCGTGCAGGACGCCGTGCTGGCCGGCGGGGAGGGTCGCCGGGTGGTGCTGGCCACGTCGGTGGCCGAGTCGTCGCTGACGGTTCCCGGGGTGCGCGTGGTCGTCGACTCCGGGCTGGCGCGGGAGCCTCGCGTCGACCACGCGCGCGGGCTGAGCGCGCTGACGACGGTGCGGGCGTCGCAGGCGGCCGGGCGGCAGCGGGCGGGGCGGGCCGGGCGTGAGGCGCCGGGGGCGGTGTACCGGTGCTGGGCGGAGGCCGAGGACGCGCGTCTGCCGCGCTTTCCCTCGCCCGAGATCAAGGTGGCCGACCTGACGGCGTTCGCGCTTCAGGTGGCGTGCTGGGGTGATCCGGACGCGTCCGGGCTGGCGCTGCTGGACCCGCCGCCGGGCGGGGCGATGGCGGCGGCTCGGGAGGTTCTGGCGGCGGTGGGTGCGGTCGACTCCGTCGGGCGGGCCACGGAGCGGGGCGCCGCGCTGGCTCGGCTGGGGTTGCATCCCCGGTTGGGGCGGGCGTTGCTTGACGGGTCCGGCTTGGTCGGGGCGGAGAGGGCCGCTGAGGTCATCGCGTTGCTCAGTGAGGAGGCTCCGCGGGAGTACGGGGATGATCTGGCGGGCGCGTTGCGCCGTGCCCGGCGTGGGGGTGACGCCTACGCCTCGCGGTGGCGCGGTGAGGTTCGGCGGCTGCGGGCCGTCGTTTCAGGGGTTTCCCACCCGCCCAGCCGTAACCGGCGTCCAGAGGGTGCGGCCGAGAGGTCGGCTCCCGCATCGGAGGACCGGCAGGTGGGGCTCGTTGCCGCTCTCGCCTTTCCCGAGCGCGTCGGCAGGGTCGACGGCGGGTCGTGCCTCATGGTGTCCGGAACCCGGGCCGAGGCCGGCGAGGCGAGCGGGCTGCGTGGGGCGGAGTGGGTGGCCGTCGCCGTGGCCGACCGGCCCGTCGGCAAGGGGCACGCGCGCGTGCAGCTCGGGGCTGTCGTCGACGAGGAGACGGCCCGGCTGGCGGCCGGCGCGTTGCTGGAGGAGCGGGACGAGGTCTTGTGGGACGGCGGGGACGTCGTGGCCCGGCGGGTGGAGCGGCTGGGGGCCGTGGAGCTGGCGGTGCGGCCGCTGAAGAACGCCGATGCGGGGCTCGTACGCGGTGCGCTGCTGGACGGGCTTCGGCGGGAAGGGTTCGGCGTGCTGCGGTGGTCGCCGGATGCCGGTGTTCTACGGCAGCGGCTCGCGTTCCTGCGGCTGCACCTCGGTGAACCGTGGCCCGACGTCTCCGACGACGCGCTGCACGCGCGCGTGGACGAGTGGCTGGAGCCGGAGCTGAGCCGGGCCCGGCGGCGGGCCGATCTGGCGCGGATCGACGCCGGGGCGGCGCTCGCGCGGCTGCTGCCCTGGGCGTCCGGGGAGGCCGGGCGGCTGGACGAGCTCGCCCCGGAGCGGATCACCGTGCCGAGCGGGTCGAGGATCCGCGTCGACTACTCCCGGCCCGAGCAGCCTGTGCTGGCGGTGAAGTTGCAGGAGATGTTCGGGCTCCAGGAGTCGCCGCGGGTCGCGGGGGTGCCGCTGCTCGTCCATCTGCTGTCCCCGGCCGGGCGGCCGGCCGCCGTCACCGCCGATCTCGCCTCGTTCTGGAAGGACGGCTACAAGGGCGTACGGGCGGAGTTGCGCGGGCGGTATCCGAAGCATCCGTGGCCGGAGGATCCGGCCGGGGCCGAGCCGACCCGGCACACCAGCGCCCGGCTCAGGCGCTGACCACCGCCGGGCTCAGGCGCTGACCGGTGACGGTTCCTCGGCCTCGGTGGGGGCCGGACCGGACGGGCGTCGGCTGCGGGCCTCCAGGTACAGCGCGAGGGCCAGCAGGAGGACGCCGAGAGTCAGGGAGCCCCACGGCAGGTAGGACGTCAGCAGCAGGATGAGCAGGCGCTGGGATTTCACCAGGTCGACCGTGTGCGTGATGTAGTCCTCGCGCATCTTCACGTGCCCGGCGAACGCGGTCACCTTGTCGCGGTCGCCGAGGAGGGTGCCGCCGCGCAGTTCCTCCTTGTGGAGTTCCTCGCCGTAGACGGGGGCGCCGGTGAGGGGTTCGACCCAGAACTTGCGGACCGTGGTGTACCAGCGGGTGGTGCCGGTCTGCGCGACCGACTCGGGGGTGAGGCCCTCCACGGGCAGCGTCTTCGGGATCCTCACCTTGGTCCAGGGGATGGTCTGCTCGAAGTAGTAGACCTCCAGGCCGCGGAAGTCCTGGGTGCCCTTGTAGTGGATGGGGGCGGTGACGCGGGCCTGGGTGTCGAAGTACTCGTAGTCCCGTTTCTCCGTGAGGAACGGCCATTTGAACTCGATGCCCTCGCGGCGCACCGGGTCGCCGTCGACCATCTCGCCGGTGGCGTGGACGGGTTCCTGGGTGTGGGCGTCGAAGATGTAGCGCTCGGGGATCTTCGACACCATCTCGCCGTCGGGGCCGACGACGTAGGACAGGCCGTCCCAGACGACCACGTCGCGGCCCGCCGACTCCTCGATCCGCTCGGAGGCTTCGACGTTGCCCTTGAGGGTCTGCACGATCGTGACCTTGGGGACCGTGCGGGCCCGCATCGTGCCGTAGTCGAGGAGGGTGGCGTTCTCCGCCTCCAGGACCATGTCCTGGTACTGGTGCGCGGGGACCTTGGCGAGGCGCGGGAAGGCGTACCAGCGCAGCAGCGGGGACAGGGCCGCGAAGAACACGGCGAGGGCGAGCAGGACCAGGCCGGCCTTGCGGCGCATCTCGGCCTCCCTCCCGGACGGGGCGGTCAGGGGTGTGCGGGAACCGTCGTCAGCAGCGGCTTCGGGGACGTCCCGCCCGAGGGGGTGCCCAGGGCGGTCAGCGTCAGGACCACGGCGAACGCGACGGCGAGACCGGTGGCGGCGGCGACGAGGGCGCGCATACGGGGGGCCTCCCCACGGGCGAGCTGATACACCGTCAGGTTTCTCGGCACCGTAGCAACGCGCGGCGGAGATGAGAACACGTTGCACGCACAACGACGCGCCCCTCCTGAAAAAACGACGCCCCTCTTGAAAAGAGGGGCGTCGTCCGTCGTACCTGAGAGCTACGCGCTCGGGGAGGCCGAGGGGCTCGGCGAGGACGTCTCGGCAGCCGCCACCGTCAGTTCGACGGTGAGGGTCGCTCCGCCTTCGGTGGTGATGCGGAGCAGGAACGTGCCGGTGGTGTCGTCCGCGTACAGCTTGGGCAGCTTCAGCAGGCCCTTCGCGTCCGTCTTCAGGCCCGCCAGCGTGCGTACGGCCTTGCCGTCGGCGTCCTTGAAGAAGGGGCCCTTGTCGTTGGCGGTCGGGTCGTCCGCCGACTTGATCAGCGTGGCGGTGGCCGCCACGCCGTCCGCGACGGCGCCCTTGTACGTGGCCTTCACCTCGACCTGGTTGGCGAACTCGCCGCCCGGGGCGCAGGTCAGCGCGGCGTCACCGGTGCGGGCGAGGGCGTCGGCGGCGCGCTCGGTGACGGTGGCCGTGTAGTCGAGGCCCGCGACCATACGGCCGACGACGGTGGCCCGGACGGTGACGTCGCCCGTCTTCTCCCCCGCCTGGAGCGCGGGTGCGACGGCCACTCCGGAGCTGTTGGTGGCGACCGTGGCCACGCTCTCGCCGCCCGTGAAGGTGGTGTCCGTGTCGCCGACGATGGTGAAGCGGATCCTGACCTTGCCGACGGCCTTGCCGGCCTTCGTCTCGGCGCGGGTGCTGATCCGCTTGGTGAACGTGTCACCCGCCATCGCGGTGAGCTTCGCCGTCCCGGCGTCCTCCAGATGGTGCACCGTGTCGGTGGGGGTGGCGGGCGGCGAGGGCGGTGTGCTCGGGGAGTCCGGCGGGGTGGCGGGCGGTGTGGTGGGCGGCTTCGGTTTCGTCGTACCGCCCCCGCCGGGCTTCGCAGGGGGGCTGGGCTTGGGCTTCGAGCCGCCCGCGCCCGGCGTGCCGGGCGTGCGCGGCGCGGAGGGACCGGGGCTCGCCCCGGCCCCGTTGTCGCTGCGGTTGCCGGGCAGCGTGCCGGTGCCGTCGGGGATCTCGTGCGTGCCCTTGCGGTAGTACTCCAGCCACCGCATGACCAGGTTCAGGTACTCCCGCGAGTTGTTGTAGCTGAGGATCGCGCGGTCGAGGTCCTGCTGGTCGGACAGGTCCCAGTCGAAGCGGCAGAGGTAGTGGCCGGCGGCGAGCGCGGCGTCGTAGATGTTGTTGGGGTCCTTCTTGCCGTCGCCGTTGGCGTCGCGGCCCGCCCAGGCCCAAGTCGACGGGATGAACTGCATGGGGCCGACGGCCTGGTCGTACGTGCTGTTGCCGTCGTAGGCGCCGTTGTCGGTGTCCTTGATGAGGGCGAAGCCGTTGCCGTCGAGCTGCGGGCCGAGGATCGGCGAGATGGTGGTGCCCTCCGCGTTCACGCGGCCGCCGCGGGCCTGACCCGACTCCACCCGGCCGATGGCCGCGAGGAGTTGCCAGGGCAGGTTGCAGCCGGGCTTGGCGTCGCGCAGCGCGGCCTCGGCCTTCTTGTACGCGTCGAGGACGGTCGCGGGGATGCCCGCCTCGGAGGTGCCGGGGGTGGCGGGCCCCGTCCCGGTGCTCGGTGACGGGCTCGGGCTGTTGAGCGGCGGCAGGTCCGTGTAGTACGGGGAGTTGCCGGTGGCGCTGCCGTCGGAGGCACTCGCGTCGGGTGACGGTGTGGCGTCCGCGGCCGACTGTCTGCCGTGGTCGTTCACGCCCGGAGCCTGGGAGGCTGACAGGGCCGCGACCGCTACCGCGGCCACGGCGGTGGTCGCCGCCCCCTTGCACAGCCTCCTGCCGAATTGCGCCGCCATAGAGTGAACCCCTCCCGTGGACGCCCGAGCGCCCGTCTCTGTCTGTCGCGCGCTTCTGTTGCGTACGCGTACTTCTGTTGCGTTCGCTCTGTTGTGACGATCGACCGGCCCGAGTGGTTGCCCTCCACAGGCCTGTCTCCTGCCACCGGCACGGTGACCCTGGCGACCCTACGGCAACTTCCTTTGCTCGGGCACCCGTTCGTGCCCGTTTTTCACCAGTTGGTCATGTGACGAGCATGGCGGGCGGCCGCAGTTCGTCATCCCGCATACTGGGCCCTTCCGATCACCCGGCCAACGACCGTCACAGGGAGCCGAGTTGCCGTTCACGCTGAGCCACGCGGCAGCCGTACTGCCCGCCGTACGCACCGACGGCACCGGCCGGGGCCCGCTGGTGCCCGCCGTGCTCGTGGCGGGTTCCTTCGCGCCCGACATGACCTATTACGCGGCGAGTGCGGTGTCCGGGGCGATGGAGTTCGGTGACGTCACGCACTCGTTCCCGGGTGTGTTCACGGTCGATGTGCTCATCGCCTGGGCGCTGGTGGGGCTGTGGCTGCTGGTGCGCGAACCGCTGGTGGCGCTGCTGCCGCGAGCCCGGCAGGGGCGCGTTTCCGCGCTGATGCGGTGCGGGGCGCCTCGCGCGCGCGTGCGGACGCCCCTGGTGCTGCGGTGGTACGTGTCCGCGGTGCTCGGCGCGTTGACGCACGTCGTGTGGGACGCGTTCACCCACCTCGACCGGTGGGGGATGCGGGTGTTTCCGGTCCTGGGCCGGGAGGTGGCGGGCTCACCGCTGTACTGGTACTTGCAGTACGGCGGTTCTGCGGTGGCCGCGGGCGTGATCGCCGCATTCCTGGTGCGGGCCGTACGGCGGGCGCCCGCGCGCGTGCCGGTGGGGGTCCCGGCGCTGTCGGTGCGGGACCGGTGGCTGGCCGGTGCGGTGATCGGCGGCTTCGCGCTCGTGGGCGCGGTGCAGCGGGCGTCGCGGTGGTGGGCCTACTGGGGTTCGAGCGCGAAACCGTGGGAGATCATCCCGACGGTGTGCTTCGGAGCGGGCGCGGGTCTCGTCCCGGCGCTGCTGCTGTATGCCCTGGGGGTCAGGGTGTGGCGTCCGGTTCCGGTCCCGGATCCGGACCCGGCCCCGGGCGGTCCTGGCCAGGTCGACGGCGTGGAGCCGAGTCGGCCGGCCGCTCGCTGAGGGGCGCTGTCGTCGCGATGTACACGGTGATGGTGGTGTGCGCGGGGCGGCGGGGCCGTGGAAGCAGGGTCAGGACGAGCGTCAGGTAGCTGCGGGCCAGGTCCGCCCAGGGGCGGCCCGTCCTGCCGGGGCGCTCGGCATGGCCCGGGTGCCGGGCGGCAGGGGATGTGCCGCCGGTGAGACCGAGGATCTCGGACACGTCGCCGGGGCTGGTGAGACCCGTGAGGGCGGGCAGGTCGCCGGTGCCGGTGAGCCCCGTGAGGGCGGGCACGTCGCCGGCGCCGGTACGGCCGGTCGCGGCGGGCGCCTCGGTGGCGCGCGTGGGGTCGGCCGGCCGCCGGCCCTTGGCCAGACGCTGCCGGAGGTCCGCCGTCGTGCGGCGCAGGGCCGTGGTGAGGCCGGCGGGGACGCGGACCGTGCTTGCGGCGGCCGCGAAGGGCTGAACCGGCGGGAGTGCCACGCCTGGGGCCGTGCGGCGGAGGAGCGTGCGTATACCCATGCCCGCATCCTTGCGACCGCCGGGGACGGGGGCCCTTTGTCGGGGGCCACGCGAGTGACGGTTCCGGCGGGGGTTCAGCGGGGGTGGGGGGCGGGTGCCCCCGGCTCAGGACCTGGCCGAGGGCACTCCGCGCCGGACTAGTGCGCCGCCGACTCCCAGTCCGGGCCCGCGCCCACCGAGACGCCCAGCGGGACGCGGAGGTGGACGGCGTTCGCCATCTCGCGGCGGACGAGTTCCTCGGCGGCCGCCCGCTCCCCGGGGGCGATCTCCAGCACGATTTCGTCGTGGACCTGGAGCAGCATGCGGGAGGCGAGCCCGGCGTCCTTGAGCGCGCCGTCCACCTTGAGCATGGCGATCTTGACGATGTCGGCCGCCGTGCCCTGGATGGGCGCGTTGAGGGCCATCCGCTCGGCCGCCTCGCGGCGCTGGCGGTTGTCGCTGTTGAGGTCGGGGAGGTAGCGGCGGCGCCCGAAGAGCGTGGCCGTGTAGCCCGTCGCCCGGGCCTCGTCGACCGCCCGGCGCAGATAGTCCCGTACGCCGCCGAACCGCTCGAAGTACGCGTCCATCAGGGCGCGGGCCTCCGCCGCCTCGATGTTCAGCTGCTGGGAGAGGCCGAAGGCCGACAGACCGTAGGCCAGGCCGTACGACATGGCCTTGATCTTGCGGCGCATCTCGGCGTCCACCGCGGTCGGCTCGACCGCGAAGACCTGGGAGGCGGCCGTGGTGTGCAGGTCCTCGCCGGAGGTGAACGCCTCGATCAGGCCCTCGTCCTCGGAGAGGTGGGCCATCACGCGCAGTTCGATCTGGCTGTAGTCGGCCGTCATCAGGGACTCGAAGCCCTCGCCGACGACGAAGCCGCGGCGGATCGCGCGGCCCTCGTCGGTGCGGACCGGGATGTTCTGGAGGTTCGGGTCGGTCGAGGACAGGCGGCCGGTGGCGGCGACCGTCTGGTTGAACGTGGTGTGGATGCGGCCGTCCGCGGCGATCGTCTTGATCAGGCCCTCGACGGTGACCCGGAGCTTGGCCTGCTCGCGGTGGCGGAGCATGATCACCGGCAGCTCGTTGTCCGTCTGCGTGGCGAGCCAGGCCAGCGCGTCGGCGTCCGTCGTGTAGCCGGTCTTCGTCCGCTTGGTCTTGGGCAGGGCCAGCTCGCCGAAGAGGACCTCCTGGAGCTGCTTGGGCGAGCCCAGGTTGAACTCGTGCCCCGCCGCCGCGTGGGCCTCCTTCACCGCCTGCTGGACGGCGCCGGCGAACATCTGCTCCATGGCTTCCAGGTGGGGCCGGTCGGCGGCGATGCCGTGCCGCTCCATGCGGGCGAGCAGCGCGGACGTGGGCAGCTCCATGTCGCGCAGCAGGTCGGCGGCGCCGACCTCCTCCAGGCGGCTCTCGAAAACCTCGCCCAGGTCGAGGACGGCGCGGGCCTGGATCATCAGGGCCTCGGCCTCGGCGCCCTCGTCCGCGCCGAAGGCGAGCTGGCCGTCGGCCGCGGCTGCGGGGGTCAGCTCGCGGTGCAGGTACTCCAGGGACAGCGCGTCCAGGTCGAAGGAGCGGCGGCCCGGCTTGACCAGGTAGGCGGCGAGGGCGGTGTCCATGCGCAAGCCCTCGACGCTCCAGCCGTGCTCGGCGAAGACGCGCATGGCGCCCTTGGCGTTGTGGAAGATCTTGGGCCGGGCGGCATCGGCGAGCCAGGCCGCGAAGGCCTTCTCGTCGGCCTCGTCCAGCTGGGAGGGGTCGAACCAGGCGGCCGCCCCGCCGGGCGCGGCGAGCGCGACCTCGGCGACCGAGCCCGTGCCGAGCGCCCAGGCGTCGACCGTGGCGACGCCCAGGGGCTGGGTGCCGTGCTCGGTGAGCCAGCCGGCCAGCTCACCGGTGCCGAGCACCGTGCCGTCGAGCTGCACGCCGTCCGTGCTGATCGGGGTGGTCTCGGCCTCCTCGGCGCCGGGGTCGACGGCGAAGAGCCGCTCGCGCAGGGAGGGGTTGCGGATCTCCAGGGTGTCCAGGACCATCGCGACGGCCTTGCGGTCGTAGGCGGTCCGCTCCAGCTCGGTGACGCCCTTGGGTAGCTCTACCTGGCGCTCCAGCTCGGTCAGCCGGCGGTTGAGCTTGACCGCTTCCAGGTGGTCGCGGAGGTTCTGCCCGGCCTTGCCCTTGACCTCGTCCACGCGCTCGACGAGCTGCGCGAACGACCCGAACTGGTTGATCCACTTCGCGGCGGTCTTCTCGCCGACGCCGGGGATGCCGGGGAGGTTGTCGGACGGGTCGCCGCGCAGGGCCGCGAAGTCGGGGTACTGCGCGGGCGTCAGCCCGTACTTCTCGAACACCTTCTCGGGGGTGAAGCGGGTCAGCTCGGAGACGCCCTTGGTCGGGTACAGCACCGTGGTGTGCTCGCTGACCAGCTGGAAGGAGTCCCGGTCGCCGGTGACGATCAGCACCTCGAAGCCCTCGGCCTCGGCCTGCGTGGCGAGCGTGGCGATCACGTCGTCCGCCTCGAACCCGTCGACCGCGAAGCGGGCCGCGCCCATCGCGTCGAGGAGTTCGCAGATCAGCTCGACCTGGCCCTTGAACTCGTCGGGGGTCTTGGAGCGGTTCGCCTTGTACTCCGTGAACTCCTGCGACCGCCAGGTCTTGCGGGAGACGTCGAAGGCGACCGCGAAGTGCGTGGGCGCCTCGTCGCGCAGCGTGTTGGCCAGCATCGACGCGAAGCCGTAGATCGCGTTCGTCGGCTGGCCCGTCGCGGTGGTGAAGTTCTCCGCGGGCAGCGCGAAGAACGCTCGGTAGGCCAGCGAGTGCCCGTCCATGAGCATCAGTCGCGGACGGCTGCCGCCGGAGGTCTTGTCGGTCGTCTTCGATGCTGTCTCTGCCACGCCCCCGATCCTGCCACGCCCCACTGACACTCGGCCCCGGCCCCGACCGCGCGGGCGCCGGGGCCGGACGCCGCCCCGCCCGCCCTCACCGGATGTCACCGCAGCGTGGGAGGATCGGAGACGTACCTCACAGTGCAGTCGAAGGGGAGCGTGCGATGGCGACCAAGCCGCCCAAGAGTGATCCGGTACAGGACGCGCCGCAGGTCGCCGGGCCGAAGCACGCGGCAGCGGGCCTCCCCGCGATCGGGCACACGTTGCGAGTCGCCCAGCAGCAGATGGGTGTGAAGCGCACGGCGCTGACGCTGCTGAGCGTGAACCAGAAAGACGGCTTCGACTGCCCGGGCTGCGCCTGGCCGGAGCCGGAGCACCGGCACAAGGCGGAGTTCTGCGAGAACGGCGCGAAGGCCGTCGCCGAGGAGGCCACGCTGCGCCGGGTCACGCCCGAGTTCTTCGCCGCGCACCCGGTCGCCGACCTGTTCGGCCGCAGCGGCTACTGGCTGGGACAGCAGGGGCGCCTGACCCACCCCGTGTATCTCCCCGAGGGGGGCACGCACTACGAGCCGGTCACCTGGGAGCGCGCCTTCGACATCGTCGCCGAGGAGATCGCCGCCCTCGGCTCCCCCGACGAGGCCGTCTTCTACACCTCCGGCCGCACCAGCAACGAGGCCGCGTTCCTCTACCAGCTGTTCGCCCGCGAGCTCGGCACGAACAACCTGCCCGACTGCTCGAACATGTGCCACGAGTCGTCCGGCTCGGCCCTGTCCGAGACGATCGGCATCGGCAAGGGCAGTGTCCTGCTGGAGGATCTGTACAAGGCCGACCTGATCATCGTCGCCGGACAGAACCCGGGGACGAACCACCCGCGCATGCTGTCCGCCCTGGAGAAGGCCAAGGACAACGGGGCGAAGATCATCAGCGTCAACCCGCTGCCCGAGGCGGGCCTGGAGCGCTTCAAGAACCCGCAGACCCCGCAGGGCATGCTCAAGGGCGCCGCGCTGAACGACCTGTTCCTCCAGATCCGCATCGGCGGCGACCAGGCCCTGTTCCGCCTCCTCAACAAGCTGATCGTCGAGACCGAGGGCGCGGTCGACGAGACGTTCGTGCGGGAGCACACGCACGGCTACGAGGAGTTCGCCGAGGCCGCCCGCGCCGCCGACTGGGACGAGACGCTCACGGCGACCGGCCTGAGCCGGGACGACATCGAGAAGGCCCTCGGCATGGTCCTGGCCTCCGAGCGGACCATCGTGTGCTGGGCGATGGGCCTCACCCAGCACAAGCACTCCGTTCCCACGATCAGGGAAGTGGTCAACTTCCTTCTCCTGCGCGGCAACATCGGCCGCCCGGGCGCGGGCGTCTGCCCGGTGCGCGGCCACTCGAACGTGCAGGGCGACCGCACGATGGGCATCTTCGAACGCCCCGCCCCGGCGTTCCTGGACGCCCTGGAGAAGGAGTTCGGCTTCGCCCCGCCGCGCGAGCACGGCTACGACGTCGTACGGGCCATCCGCGCGCTGCGCGACGGCGAGGCGAAGGTCTTCTTCGCCATGGGCGGCAACTTCGTCTCGGCGTCCCCGGACACGGAGGTCACCGAAGCGGCCATGCGGCGGGCCCGGCTGACCGTGCACGTGTCGACGAAGCTGAACCGCTCGCACGTGATCACGGGCGCGCGTGCCCTGATCCTCCCGACGCTCGGCCGCACCGAGCGCGACCTCCAGGGCAGCGGCGAGCAGTTCGTGACCGTCGAGGACTCGATGGGCATGGTGCACGCCTCCCGTGGGCGGCTGGAGCCCGCGAGCCGGCATCTGCTGTCCGAGCCGGCCATCGTCTGCCGCCTGGCCCGCCGCGTGCTGGGCGAGAACAGCGCCACGCCCTGGGAGGAGTTCGAGAAGGACTACGCGACGATCCGGGACCGTATCGCGCGCGTGATCCCCGGCTTCGAGGACTTCAACGCGCGCGTGGCCCGCCCCGGCGGCTTCACGCTCCCGCACGCCCCGCGCGACGAACGCCGCTTCCCCACGGCCACCGGCAAGGCCAACTTCACCGCCGCAGCCGTGGAGTACCCGAAGCTGCCCGAGGGCCGCCTGCTGCTCCAGACCCTGCGCTCGCACGACCAGTACAACACCACGGTCTACGGCCTCGACGACCGTTACCGGGGGATCAAGAACGGCCGCCGGGTGGTGCTGGTCAACCCCGAGGACGCGCGTGCCCTGAAGCTGGCGGACGGTTCGTACGTGGACCTGGTCAGCGAGTGGAAGGACGGCGTGGAGCGCAGGGCGCCCGGTTTCCGGGTCGTGCACTACCCGACGGCCCTGGGCTGCGCCGCCGCGTACTACCCGGAGACCAACGTGCTGGTGCCGCTGGACGCCACGGCGGACACCAGTAACACCCCGGCCAGCAAGTCCGTCCTGGTGCGTCTGGAACAATCGGCGACCGACTGAGCGTTTGCTCAGCCACAGAGGTGACCGCATGATCTGGACGAACGGAGACCGGGCCCCATGGGCGAACAGCAGCACGTGAAGTTCCCGCAAGAGGTCATCGACGAGTACGCCGCTCTCGGCGTGGACCTCTTGACCCTGTTCTCCGCGGGCCACCTCGGGACCCGGATGGGCGTCCAGATCGTCGAGGCGTCGGCGGACCGGGTCGTCGGGACGATGCCGGTCGAGGGCAACACCCAGCCCTACGGACTGCTGCACGGCGGGGCCTCCGCGGTGCTGGCCGAGACGCTCGGCTCGGTCGGCTCGATGCTGCACGGCGGCAGCTCCAAGATCGCCGTGGGCGTCGACCTGAACTGCACCCACCACCGCGGGGCGCGCTCGGGCCTCGTCACCGGTGTGGCCACACCCGTGCACCGGGGGCGCTCGACCGCCACGTACGAAATCGTCATAACCGACGAAAACGACAAAAGGGTGTGCACGGCCCGGCTGACCTGTCTGCTGCGCGATGTGAACCCCGGCGACGAGGAGCTCATCCGCGCCGCGAGCTGACGCCCCGTCGGGCCGGCCGACGGAGCCGGCCGACGTAGGGAAAACCCTGGAGGGGCGGGCGCGCTCTTGTCGCGACCGCCCCCGGGCGCTTCACTGACGACGCCCCACCCCCCACAGGAGAAGACCCGTCCCACCCCCAGAAGGGTTTCTCTTGACCTCCGTACGCGCCCTCGCCGTCACCGCCGTGGCCGGTGCCGCCGTGCTCGCCACCGCGCTGCCGTCGTCCGCCATCAACTCCTACAACGCCACACCCGCACCCGAACGCACCGAGGTCGGCGCGCTCGTGGCCACTTGGGACGACGACGGCGACCCCGCGACCCCCGACCGGGTCGACTGGGTCTGCTCCGGCACCATGATCGACGCGGACACCTTCCTGACCGCCGCGCACTGCACCACCGACTGGCCCGACAACGTGCGGTTCCACGTCTCCCTGGACCAGGACGTGCAGTCCGGGCTCGACGCGGCGGCGAAGAAGTACCCGGGCGACCCGGCCGCGCAGGCCGCCGCCGTCGCCGTCCCGGGCACCGCCCACTCCCACCCCGACTACCCGGGGCCCGCCTCCGACACCCACGACATCGCGGTGGTCGAACTGCCCGCCGCGAAGGTCAAGGCCCGCTGGAGCTTCACCCCGGCCGCCCTGCCCACCGCGAACCAGCTCGGCAGGCTCGGCCCGCAGGGCCTGAGCACCACCGACTGGTTCGTCGCCGGCTACGGCACGCAGGAAGCGGTCAACGGCCCCGGCGGCCAGACCCACCCCGGCGGCGGTGTCCGCATGAAGGCACCCGTCACCTTCAACGCCCTCAACGAATCCTGGGCCCGTCTGGCGATGACCGCCCCGCAGGGCAACGGAGGTGCCTGCTACGGCGATTCGGGCGGCCCCAACTTCGCCGTCATCGGCGGGCGGACCGTCCTCGCCGCCACCACCATCACCGGCGACTCCCCCTGCTACGCGACCAACGTGACGTACCGACTGGACACCCCCGGCGCCCGAGCCTTCCTGGCGCCGTTCGTCAAGCTGCCGTAACCGGGCGCCGACGGCCACCCGGCCACCCGGCCACCCGGCCACCCGGCGTGATCGACTGCCCCGTCGCACCTGGCCCATCCGGAGCGGCGGGGCATCGCCGTTCTTCCAACTCGGCGGAGCGAGAGGGGAGTTACGACGCCAGTGGCACGCCGCTGCGCCAGGCCCGACCAACCGGCCTGCCGGCTGCTGCGCCTCGCTGTCACCTCGGCGACACGCAGCAGGCGTCAAGGTGTCCGCGGTGGCGATGGCGGCGGCAGTGATGCGGCAGGCGCCCTCACCCCGACGCCCGGTCCCGGCCGTGACCGGCCCGACCGGCCCGGCCGGCGCGCCCCGGAGCCTCACCGTCGGAACAGCCGTTTCCGATGGCCCGGAACTCCCCCGGGATGCCGGCCACCCCTCTCTCTGCGTAACGCTCCGTAACGCGCGCGCAATACAGCAGCACAGTTCCGTCTTCTGGCGTGCCCGCGCCCGGGGCCTTTCCGGACTCGTTCACGCCGCACGCGCCCCGGCCACCGCATGATCTCGGCCAAGGCCAACCGGAAGTGCGCGTTCTCAGAATGCGGACTTCGGAGAAAACCTCCCAAACCCACCGAGACTGCCCACCACCGAAGCCGGGCATCCACCGCGTCATAACAAGAAAGTCACAAGCCAGCCCACGCCGCTGACCCTGCCTCCACACGGGCTTAGAGTCACGGCCAGTCACCGCTCCATCGGGAGTTCGGTACCAGCGCGGCACTCACCCCCCGATCAGGGCGGGCCTGCCTGTGAAAGGACTGATCGTGCGACAGCGTTCCTTGGTGATTCTTACCTCCGTTCTTACGACCGGAGCTCTGACTCTCACCGCCTGCGGCTCCCGAGACGACAGCGGTAAGAGCGGAGACAGCGGCGACGGCACCACGCTGACCATCGGCGTGGACGCGCCCCTGTCCGGTGAGAACTCCACCACCGGCCTCGGCATTCAGTACGGCGCTCAGATCGCCGTCGACGACGCCAACAAGAACAACTGGGTCCCGGGCGTGAAATTCAAGCTCAGGGCCCTGGACGACAAGGCGCAGCCCGCCACCGGCCAGTCCAACGCCACCAGCCTCACCGGCGACAAGACCGTCGTCGGCGCCGTCGGCCCGCTGAACTCCGGCGTCGCCCAGACGATGCAGCAGGTCTTCGCCTCGGCCAACATGGTCCAGATCTCCCCCGCGAACACCGCCCCCGAGCTGACCCAGGGCAAGAACTGGCAGACGGACAAGAAGCGCCCGTTCAAGACGTACTTCCGCACCGCCACCACCGACGAGCTGCAGGGCAGCTTCGCGGCCGGCTACGCGTACAACGGCCTCAAGAAGAAGAAGGCCTTCGTCGTCGACGACAAGCAGACCTACGGCGCCGGTCTCGCGAAGATCTTCAACGAGCAGTTCAAGAAGCTCGGCGGAAAGGTCGTGGCCACCGACCACGTCAACACCGGCGACAAGGACTTCGGCTCCCTCGTCACGAAGATCAAGAACTCCGGTGCCGACCTGCTGTACTACGGCGGCCAGTACGACGAGTCCGCGCTGATCACCAAGCAGCTCAAGGACGCCGGCGTCAAGATCCCGCTGTTCGGCGGCGACGGCATGTTCGCCTCCACCTACATCGAGGCCGCCGGCAAGCCCGCCGAGGGTGACCTCGTCACCGCGATCGGTGTCCCCGCCGACACCCTGCCCGCGGCCAAGCAGTTCATCCAGACGTACAAGGACAAGGGTTACAAGGGCGACTACGGCGCCTACGGCGCCTACGCCTACGACGCCACCACGGCCATCATCAAGGCCGTCAAGGCCGCGGCCGACGCCAACGGCGGCAAGGTTCCCAGCGACATCAACGACCTGCGCTCCAAGGTCGTCGACGGCGTCCAGAAGTCCGACTTCGAAGGCCTCACCGGCAAGGTCTCCTTCGACCAGTACGGCGACACCACCAACAAGCAGCTGACGGTGTACCAGGTCGAGAAGGGTGCCTGGAAGGCCGTGGAGACCGGCACGGCCGACCTCCAGTAGTTCCGGCCCCCCAGTACGCAGCACCACGGGCCGCGCGGGAGGACGACCCCGACCGCGCGGCCCGTTTTCACACCCCCACAGCACGCGACCACGCACGCATCCAGTGCACACGACCACCAGCGACATGGAGGCCATGCGGTGAACACCCTGCCGCAGCAGCTGGCCAACGGGCTGCTTCTCGGCTCGATGTACGGGCTGATAGCCATCGGTTACACGATGGTGTACGGCATCGTCCAGCTCATCAACTTCGCGCACGGCGAGATCTTCATGACCGGAGCGTTCGGCGCCCTCACGGTCTACTTCTACATCCTCCCCGACGGCACCTCGATGGCCCTCGCCGTACCCCTGATGCTCATCGGCGGCGCCCTCGTGGCCATCCTCATCGCCGTCGGAGCGGAACGGTTCGCCTACCGGCCACTGCGCGGAGCACCACGACTGGCACCGCTCATCACAGCCATCGGCCTCTCCCTGGCACTCCAGGAGGTCGTGCGCAACTTCTACCCCGGCGCCGACCGCGCCCGCGCCTTCCCCGGCCTCGACGCCACCCACGACATCGGCTCCATCACCATCAAGGACGCCGACATCTTCCTCATCCTCGCCGCCGTCATCTGCATGGCCGCCCTCGCCTTCTTCGTGCGCCGCAGCCGCACCGGCCGCGCCATGCAGGCCACCGCGCAGGACCCCGACACCGCGCAGCTGATGGGCATCGACACCAACCGCATCATCGTCATCGCCTTCGCCATCGGCGGCTTCTTCGCCGCCGTCGCGGCCGTCGCCTACGGACTCAAGTACGGCAACGTCGACTACCGCATGGGCTTCCTCATGGGCCTCAAGGCGTTCACCGCGGCCGTCCTCGGCGGCATCGGCAACATCTACGGCGCCATGCTCGGCGGCGTCGTCCTCGGCATCGCCGAGACCCTCGCCTCCGCCTACATCGACGAGATCCCCGGCATGCAGCAGCTCGGCGGCCAGAGCTGGGCCAACGTGTGGGCCTTCTGCCTCCTCATCCTCGTGCTCCTCTTCAGGCCACAGGGCCTGCTCGGCGAGCGCGTCGCGGACAGGGCGTGATCACATGACCGAGACGACCAAGACCCCCGCCCCGGACGCCATGCCCACCCCGCCCGCACTCCGCGGCCTCATACCGCTGCCCGCGGCGGCCGCCCGCGCCCTCCTGCTCGCCGGCGGCATCGCCACCGCGGCCTCCGCGTTCCTCGCCTGGACCTGGACCGACGAGTTCCCCGGCGACCTCACCATCAACGGCTACCCCGGCGGCCTTCAGTGGCTCACCTTCACCGCCGGAGTCCTCACCGCACTGTTCGCGCTCGCCTCCTACGGCGTCCGCGGCCTCGGCTGGCTGCTGCCCGCCCGCAACAACGCACCCCTCGCGCTCACCGCACTCGGCGGCTTCACCGTCACCTGGTTCACGGTCATCGCCATCAGCGTCGAACTCGGCGGTGTCGTCAACCTCGAACCCGGAGGCTGGATCGCGGCCATCGCCTCCCTCCTGCCCGTCCTCGGTGCCTTCGCGCTCCCGCAGGAGCGGACCGGCGGCGACGGCACCAAGGAAGCCCTCAAGGCCTACATCGCCAAGCCCGACCGCATCCCCGCACCCCAGGCCACCAGCGGCTGGGTCCAGCGGGCCGTGATCACCGCCGTCACCGTCATCGGCCTCGGCGTCTTCACCTACGGCATCGACACCGAGTACGGCCAACTCTTCGTCGGCTACCTCTTCGTCGTCACCTTCGCCATGTGGGCGATCCACACCGCCGGCCTGCTCGACCGCTTCTCCGCACTGGTCGCCGCCAACCGCAGCTTCACGCTCGCCATGGGCTTCGCCGCGGCCATCGCCTTCCCCTTCACCCAGACCGACGACCACTACGCCAACATCGGCGTCAACATCCTGATCTTCGGGACGGTCGCCCTCGGCCTCAACATCGTCGTCGGCCTCGCCGGACTCCTCGACCTCGGATACGTCGCCTTCCTCGGCGTCGGCGCCTACACCGCCGCCCTCGTCTCCGGCTCCGAGTTCTCCACCATCTCCGGCGTCCACCTGCCCTTCTGGGCCTCCGCCCTGGCCGGCGCCGCCGCCTCCCTCGTCTTCGGCGTCCTCATCGGCGCCCCGACCCTGCGGCTGCGCGGCGACTACCTCGCCATCGTCACCCTCGGCTTCGGCGAGATCTTCCGCATCGCCGTCAACAACATGGACGGCGACTCCGGCCCCGACGTCACCAACGGGCCCAACGGCATCTCCAACATCCCCGACCTGAACCTCCTCGGCTTCAACTTCGGCCAGGCCCACGACATCGGCGGATTCACCCTCGGCCGGTTCGCCAACTACTACCTGCTGATGGTCCTCATCATGGCCATCGTCGTCCTCGTCTACACCCGCGCCGCCGACTCCCGCATCGGCCGCTCCTGGATCGCCATCCGCGAGGACGAGACCGCCGCGACCGCCATGGGCATCAACGGCTTCCGCGTCAAGCTCGTCGCCTTCGCCCTCGGCGCCGCCCTCGCCGGCCTCGCCGGCACCGTCAGCGCCCACGTCACCTACAGCGTGGTCCCCACGCCGTACCAGTTCGCCGGCTCCACCCCGCCCAACTCCGCGTTCCTCCTGGCCGCGGTCGTCCTCGGCGGCATGGGCACGGTCGCCGGACCGCTCCTCGGCGCGGCCCTGCTCTACCTGCTCCCCGAGAAGCTCGTCTTCCTCCAGGACAAGTCGCTCCTCGCCTTCGGCATCGCGCTCATCCTGCTGATGCGCTTCCGCCCCGAAGGCATCATCGCCAACCGCCGGCGCCAGCTCGAATTCCACGAGACCGGCCAACTCGACGTACCCAAACAAACCACGCTGACCGACGAACCGGCCGTCACCAAGGCGGGGGCGTAACCATCATGACGACACCTGTACTCGAAGCCCGCGGCGTCACGATGCGCTTCGGCGGCCTCACCGCCGTCCGCTCCGTCGACTTCACGGTCAACGCCGGCGAGATCGTCGGCCTCATCGGCCCCAACGGCGCCGGCAAGACCACCTTCTTCAACTGCCTGACCGGCCTGTACGTCCCCACCGAGGGCACCGTCTCCTACAAGGGCACCGTGCTCCCGCCCAAGCCCCACCTGGTCACCCAGGCCGGCATCGCCCGGACCTTCCAGAACATCCGCCTGTTCGCCAACATGACGGTCCTGGAGAACGTCCTCGTCGGCCGCCACACCCGGACCAAGGAAGGCCTCTGGTCCGCCCTCCTGCGCGGCCCCGGCTTCAAGAAGGCCGAACGCGCCAGCGAGGAACGCGCCATGGAACTCCTCGAGTTCATCGGCCTCGCCCACAAGCGCGACCACCTCGCCCGCAACCTCCCCTACGGCGAACAGCGCAAGCTCGAGATCGCACGCGCCATGGCCTCCGAGCCCGGCCTGCTGCTCCTCGACGAGCCCACCGCCGGCATGAACCCCCAGGAGACGCGGGCCACCGAGGAACTCGTCTTCGCCATCCGCGACAAGGGCATCGCCGTCCTCCTCATCGAGCACGACATGCGCTTCGTCTTCAACCTCTCCGACCGCGTCGCCGTCCTCGTCCAGGGCGAGAAGCTCGTCGAAGGCACCTCCGACGTCGTCCAGGCCGACGAGCGCGTCATCGCCGCGTACCTCGGCGAGCCGTTCGAAGGCGACCCCGGCGAGGCCGAAGCCGCCGAGGTCGAGGCCGCCGAAGCCGCCGCGGAAGCGTCGCCCAGCACCACCAGCAGCACCAAGGGAGAAGCCAAGTGACCGCACTCCTCGAGGTCGAGGACCTCCGGGTCTCCTACGGCAAGATCGAAGCCGTCAAAGGCATCTCCTTCAGCGTCGAGGCCGGCCAGGTCGTCACCCTCATCGGCACCAACGGCGCCGGCAAGACGACCACGCTGCGCACGCTGTCGGGTCTGCTGAAGCCGACGTCCGGGAAGATCCTCTTCGACGGCAAGCCCCTCAACGGGGTCCCCGCCCACAAGATCGTCGCCCTCGGCCTCGCCCACTCCCCCGAAGGCCGGCACATCTTCCCCCGCCTCACCATCGCGGAGAACCTCCAGCTCGGCGCGTTCCTCCGCAAAGACAAGGAAGGCATCGAGAAGGACATCCAGCGGGCCTACGACCTCTTCCCCATCCTCGGGGAACGCAGGAAGCAGGCCGCCGGAACCCTCTCCGGCGGCGAACAGCAGATGCTCGCCATGGGCCGCGCCCTGATGTCCCAGCCCAAGCTCCTCATGCTCGACGAGCCCTCCATGGGCCTCTCCCCGATCATGATGCAGAAGATCATGGCGACGATCTCGGAGCTGAAGTCCCAGGGCACGACCATCCTGCTCGTCGAGCAGAACGCCCAGGCGGCGCTCTCGCTCGCCGACCAGGGCCACGTCATGGAGGTCGGCAACGTCGTCCTCTCCGGGACGGGGCAGGACCTGCTGCACGACGAGTCGGTACGCAAGGCGTACCTCGGCGAGGACTGAGGTCCGGCCCGCACACGAAGAGGCCCGCCCCTGTCGAAAGGGGCGGGCCTCTTGTTCTGCTGTTCTCAGCCCTTGTCGGCCTTCTTCTCCTCGGCGTCCTGGATGACGGCCTCCGCGACCTGCTGCATCGACATCCGCCGGTCCATCGACGTCTTCTGGATCCACCGGAACGCGGCGGGCTCGGTCAGCCCGTACTCCGTCTGGAGGATGGACTTCGCCCGGTCCACCAGCTTCCGCGTCTCCAGCCGCAGCGTGAGGTCCGCGACCTCCTTCTCCAGCTCCTTCAGCTCCGTGAACCGCGAGACGGCCATCTCGATCGCCGGCACGACGTCGGCCTTGCTGAACGGCTTCACCAGGTACGCCATCGCACCGGCGTCCCGGGCCCGCTCCACGAGGTCGCGCTGCGAGAAGGCGGTCAGCATCAGCACCGGCGCGATGCTCTCCTCAGCGATCTTCTCGGCCGCGGAGATGCCGTCCAGCTTCGGCATCTTCACGTCCAGGATCACCAGGTCGGGCCGGTGCTCACGGGCCAGCTCCACGGCCTGCTCCCCGTCCCCGGCCTCACCGACGACGGTGTACCCCTCCTCCTCCAGCATCTCTTTGAGATCGAGCCGGATCAGGGCCTCGTCCTCGGCGATGACGACCCGGGTCGTCATCGGAGGCACGTGCGAGTTGTCCTCATCAGGCACGTCAACAGGCTGGGGCGACTCGGGGGCGCTCACGTGGGCTCCTTGGTACGGGGCAGGCCGGTACTGCTCCCAAGAGCGTACCTAGCTGCGGTATGGTGGTCAGGCAGTGGGTCGAGGTCAACCTTGGATTCACCGGGCCCCGGTAGCCCAATTGGCAGCAGGCAATGGATTCAAAACCCATACAGTGTCGGTTCGAGTCCGACCCGGGGCACTTTTCCTTGGTTTCCAAGGTCACCGTTCATAAGTGGGTGTCCACGTTCTCGTGAACATCCACTTTTTGCTGTGTGTCGTCGGGTTGGCCCTTCCACAGTGGATCCGTGTACGACATCAGCACACGCAGACGAGCCCTCGCACTGGTGGCCCAGGGCCGTAGCCTGAACTCGGTGAGCCGTGAGACAGGCATCTCGCGGGCCGCGATCCGCTCCTGGAGGGACCGCCTCGAGCCGCTGCCCCGATCGGCGCCTCCAGACCCCGGCCCCCCTGCCGACCAATGCGCGTACGCCTACGTACTTGGCCTCTATCTCGGCGATGGTTGCATCAGCGGCCACCCTCGAGGCAACGGCTACTACCTGCGGATCGCCTGCGCGAACTCATGGCCTGGCCTGATCGACGCCTGCGAACTCGCCGTGCGAGCCATCAACCCAACCGGGTGTGCCTATCGCACCCAGGCCCAAGGTTACGTATCAGTGGTCAGTTACAGCCAGCACTGGCCGCGCCTCTTCCCCCAGCACGGCCCCGGCAAGAAGCACGAACGTCGGATCGCCCTCGAACCCTGGCAGCAAGAAAGCGTCGATGCCCACCCCTGGGAATTCATCCGTGGCCTCATCCACTCCGACGGCTGCCGGATCACCAACTGGACGACCCGTCTCGTGGGCGGTGAGCGGAAGCGCTACGAATATCCCCGGTACTTCTTCACCAACCTATCGGCCGACATCATCCGGCTTTTTACCACCGCCCTCGACCAGGTCGGCGTCGAGTGGAAGCAGGCGAACACACGTAACATCTCGATCGCCCGCAAAGCCTCCGTAGCCCTCATGGACGCCCACGTAGGACCCAAGTACTGACGACGCGACGCCCTACTTCGGGCTGTCGTCCTCGCCGATGTGGTGGACGCGGACCATGTTCGTCGAGCCGGAGACGCCGGGGGGCGAGCCCGCCGTGATGACGACCGTGTCGCCCTTCTGGCAGCGTCCGTAGCGGAGCAGCAGTTCGTCGACCTGGTCGACCATCGCGTCCGTCGACCCGACCTGCGGGCCGAGGAATGTCTCCACGCCCCAGGTGAGGCTGAGCTGGGAGCGCGTCGCCTGGTCGGGGGTGAAGGCGAGGAGGGGGATCGGGGAGCGGTAGCGGGAGAGGCGGCGGGCTGTGTCGCCGGACTGGGTGAAGGCGACCAGGAAGCGGGCGCCGAGGAAGTCGCCCATTTCCGCTGCCGCTCGGGCTACCGCGCCGCCTTGGGTGCGGGGTTTGTTGCGTTCCGTGAGGGGCGGGAGGCCCTTGGCCAGGATGTCTTCCTCGGCGGCTTCGACGATGCGCGCCATTGTGCGGACCGTTTCGATCGCGTGTTTGCCGACGCTGGTCTCGCCGGAGAGCATCACCGCGTCCGTGCCGTCGATGACCGCGTTGGCGACGTCGGAGGCCTCCGCGCGGGTCGGGCGGGCGTTGTCGATCATCGAGTCGAGCATCTGTGTGGCGACGATGACCGGTTTGGCGTTGCGTTTCGCCAGTTTGATGGCGCGTTTCTGGACGATAGGGACTTGTTCCAGTGGCATTTCGACGCCGAGGTCTCCGCGGGCGACCATGATGCCGTCGAATGCGGCGACGATGTCGTCGATGTTCTCCACGGCCTGGGGTTTTTCGACTTTGGCGATGACGGGGAGCCGGCGGCCTTCCTCGTCCATGATGCGGTGGACGTCCTGGATGTCGCGGCCGGTGCGGACGAAGGAGAGGGCGATGACGTCGGCGCCGGTGCGCAGGGCCCAGCGGAGGTCGTCCTCGTCCTTCTTGGAGAGGGCGGGGACGGAGACGGCGACGCCGGGGAGGTTGAGGCCCTTGTGGTCGGAGATGACGCCGCCCTCGACGACCGTGGTGTGGACGCGGGGGCCGTCGACGTCGGTGACCTCGAGGCAGACCTTGCCGTCGTCGACGAGGATGCGTTCGCCGGTGGTGACGTCGTCGGCGAGGCCGGCGTAGGTGGTGCCGCAGGTGTTGCGGTCGCCTTCGACGCCTTCTTCGGCGGTGATGGTGAAGGTGTCGCCGCGTTCAAGGAGTACGGGGCCTTCGGTGAAGCGGCCGAGTCGGATTTTCGGGCCTTGAAGGTCGGCGAGGATTCCGACGCTGCGGCCGGTTTCGTCTGCGGCCTTGCGTACCCGTTGGTAGCGCTCCTCGTGTTCGGCGTGGCTGCCGTGGCTGAGGTTGAATCGGGCTACGTCCATTCCGGCGTCGACCAGGGCTTTGATCTGGTCGTACGAGTCGGTGGCGGGTCCTAGGGTGCAGACGATCTTTGCTCGGCGCATGGTCTGAGCCTATGAGTTACCGGCTGGTAGAGAATTGGTCGCGCATGACTACTCAACAGACTTTGAGTGAAGCGTTATTGACAAGTGTTGAATTGTGCGGCGGGGTGCTCCGATGAGCGCATGAGCACCCCGTGGAATTCGGTCGGGCTTTCGGAATGGCCGGTCAGAGCCGCGGCGGCACCATGGTGAAACGGGCGTTGATCTGGGCGTGGACCCGCTGGCGCTGGGGTTCGAGGTCGAGGGGTGGTGCCGGGGCGTTCTCGGCGGCGGCGCCGAAGGCGGCGGAGCGCGCGCGGCCGGGGGCCTGAGGGTAGGCCGGCGTGGCGTTCTCGGCGCCGATGTCGGCGAGTTCGACCAGGGCGGAGAGGGTGGTTCCAAGTGCCTCGGCGTACTCGCGGGCGCGCTGGACGGCTTCCCGTACGGCCTTCTTGCGGGCTTCGCGGTGGGCGGGCGAGTCGGGGCGCAGGGCCCACCAGGGGCCGTCGACGCGGGTGAGTTCGAGGTCGGCGAGGCGGGTGGTGAGTTCGCCGAGGGCGGTGAAGTCGGTGAGTTCGGCGGTGACGTGGACGGTGCCGTGGTAGGTGCGGACGCGTTCGCCGCGGCCGTGTTTGGTGAGTTCGGGGGTGATGGAGAAGGCGCCGGTCTCCAGGCGTTCGACGGCGTCGCCGTAGGCCTTGACGAGGTCGAGGACTCCGGCGTTGCGGTGGGTGAGGTCGTCGAGGGCGGAGCGGCGGTCGCGGCCGCGGGCGGCGACGGTGATGCCTATGCGGGCGATCTCGGGGTCGACTTCGAGGCGGGCCTCGCCGCGGACGGCGATGCGGGGGGCGTCGGGTGTGCCGTAGGGAACGGCGGGTGTGGGGGCGTCTGACGTGGGCGCGGTCATACGCCCCACTCTGTCATGTCTTGGCTGGCCACAGGCGTGGAACGGGCGGGTCGAGTCATCAGATCGCAACCTGGCGGGACTGTTGCTGCCGGTCATGTCCGGGTCAGAATCTACGCGCGTTATCTACGCGCGTCGTTCACAGATTCCGCGAGGAGCCAGACATGCCGTTGAACCGCCGGAAGTTCCTGGAGAAGTCCGCCGTGACCGGGGCGGGGGTGGCGCTGGCCGGTGCGGTCGGGGCGCCGGGTGCGCAGGCGGCCGAGGCGCGCGAGGACAAGCGGGGCGCGAAGCGGTACGCCTTCACCGTGCTGGGGACGACGGACCTGCACGGCAACGTCTTCAACTGGGACTACTTCACGGACAAGGAGTTCGACGACAAGGACCACAACGACATCGGTCTCGCCAAGGTCTCGACCCTGGTGAACCGCGTCCGTGAGGAGAAGGGCCGCCGCAACACGCTGCTGATCGACGCGGGCGACACCATCCAGGGCACCCAGTTGTCGTACTACTACGCGAAGGTCGACCCGATCACGGCCGAGGGCGGCCCGGTGCACCCGATGGCGCAGGCCATGAACGCCATGGGCTACGACGCGGCGGCGCTCGGCAACCACGAGTTCAACTACGGCATTCCGGTGCTGCGGAAGTTCGAGCAGCAGTGCCGTTTCCCGCTGCTGGGCGCGAACGCGCTGGACGCGAAGACGCTGCGGCCGGCGTTCGCGCCGTACAGCATGCACCGGCTGCGCACGCCGTGCGGGCGGGATGTGAAGGTGGCGGTGCTGGGTCTGACCAACCCGGGCATCGCGATCTGGGACAAGGCGAACGTGCAGGGGAAGATGACGTTCCCGGGTCTGGAGGAGCAGGCGGCGAAGTGGGTGCCGAAGCTGCGGTCGATGGGCGCGGACGTCGTCATCGTGTCG
This sequence comes from Streptomyces coeruleofuscus, assembly GCF_039532725.1. Classification (NCBI taxonomy): domain Bacteria; kingdom Bacillati; phylum Actinomycetota; class Actinomycetes; order Kitasatosporales; family Streptomycetaceae; genus Streptomyces; species Streptomyces coeruleofuscus. The sequence continues at coordinate 180,789 of NZ_BAAASE010000007.1, read as the reverse complement.
GCGCACAGCGGTTCGTCGGGGACGTCGTCCTACGGTGACCAGTTGCCGTACATCGAGAACGCGGCCGGGCTGGTGGCCGAGCAGGTGCCGGGCATCGACGCGATCCTGGTCGGGCACGCGCACACGGAGATCCCCGAGTACTTCGTCACCAACAAGGAGACCGGCAAGCGGGTCGTGCTGTCGGAGCCGCTGAAGTGGGGTCAGCGGCTGACGCTCTTCGACTTCGAGCTGGTGTGGGACAAGGGCCGCTGGACGGTCGAGAAGGTGGGCGCGCAGGTCCTGAACTCCAACACGGTGGAGGAGGACCCGAAGATCGTGCGGCTGCTGTCGGACGAGCACGAGAAGGTCGTGGCGTACGTCAACCAGGTCATCGGCACGAACGCGGCGGAGATGACGTCGTCCGAGGCGCCGTACAAGGACGTGCCGATCATCGATCTGATCAACCACATCCAGGCGGACACGGTGAAGCAGGCCCTGGCGGGCACGGAGCACGCCGCGCTGCCGGTGCTGTCGCAGGCGGCGTGCTTCTCGCGGTCCGCCCGGATCCCGGCGGGCGAGGTGACGATCCGGGACGTGGCGGGTCTGTACGTCTTCGAGAACACGCTGGAGGCGCGTCTGATGACGGGTGCGCAGATGAAGGCGTACCTGGAGTTCTCGGCGAACTACTTCGTGCAGACGGCGCCGGGTACTGCGGTGGATCCGGCGAAGCTGACGAACGCGAACGGCACGCCGGACTACAACTACGACGTGGTGAGCGGTCTTTCGTACGAGATCGACATCGCGAAGCCGGCCGGTTCGCGGGTGACGAACGTGCGGTTCGAGGGGCAGCCGCTCGCGGACGACGCGAAGTTCGTGTTCGCGGTGAACAATTACCGGGCCAACGGCGGCGGCAACTTCCCGCATGTGGCCGCCGCCCCGTTGCTGTGGTCGAACTCGGACGAGATCCGCAACACCATGATCGCCTGGGTGAAGGCGAAGGGGGCCATCGATCCGGCCGGGTTCGCGGCGGTGGACTGGAAGCTGACGCGGAACGGCACGCCCGTCTTCTGAGCCGGATGCTTCGTCACCTTCGGTCGTCGACGAGCGGGGTCAGTGCCGGTGCCTCACGGGGCGGCGGGACCTGCTGCCGCTGGGTGAGGCCGAAGGTGGTGAAGGCGGTACGGCGCGGGAGCGCGTACGCCTCCCTGCCCGTCAGGGAGTTGAGGATGATCGCGCTGCGCCAGGCGGCGAGGCCGAGGTCCGGGGCGCCGACGCCGTGTGTGTGGGTCTCGGCGTTCTGGACGTACACCGTGCCGGTGACGGACGGGTCGAGGACGAGGCGGTAGTCCTCGTCGATGCGCGGGCGGTCCTGGCTGTCGCGGCGCATGTAGGGGTCGAGGCCGGCGAGGATGCGGTCGAGGGGGCGTTCTCGGTAGCCGGTGGCGAGGACGACGGCGTCGGTGGTGAGGCGGGAGCGGCTGTCCTGCCGGCCGTGTTCCAGGTGCAGTTCCACCTTGGTCGTCGCGACGCGTCCGGCCGTGCGGACGCGGACGCCGGGGGTGAGGACGGCGTCGGGCCAGCCGCCGTGCAGGGTGCGGCGGTACAGCTCGTCGTGGATGGCGGTGATGGTGGCGGTGTCGATGCCCTGGTGCAGCTGCCACTGTCCGGCGAGGAGCCGGTCGCGGGCGGGCTCGGGCAGTGCGTGGAAGTAGCGGGTGTGGTCGGGGGTGAAGTGCTCCAGGCCGAGCTTGGAGTACTCCATGGGCGCGAAGGCCTCGGTGCGGCCCAGCCAGTGGAGCTTCTCGCGCCCGGCTGGCCTGCCCCGCAGCAGGTCGAGGAAGATCTCGGCGCCGGACTGTCCGATGCCCACGACCGTGACGTGCTCGGCGGCGAGCAGGGCGTCGCGGTGGTCGAGGTAGTCGGCGGCGTGCACGACGGGGACGCCGGGGGCCTCGACGAGGGGTTTGAGGGGGTCGGGGACGTAGGGCTCGGTGCCGATGCCGAGGACGACGTTCCGCGTGTACGTGCGGCCGAGGGCCTCCGCTTCTCCGTCGGCGTCGAGCTGGGTGAAGTCGACCTCGAAGAGGTCGCGTTCGGCGTTCCAGCGGACGGCGTCGACCTGGTGGCCGAAGTGGAGGCCGGGGAGGCTCTCGCCGACCCAGCGGCAGTAGGCGTCGTACTCGGCGCGCTGGATGTGGAGGCGCTCGGCGAAGTAGAAGGGGAAGAGCCGCTCGCGGGACCTGAGGTAGTTGAGGAAGGTCCAGGGGCTGGTGGGGTCGGCGAGGCTCACCAGGTCGGCGAGGAACGGCACCTGGATGGTCGCGCCCTCGATGAGCAGGCCGGAGTGCCAGCCGAAGGCGGGGCGCTGCTCGTAGAAGGCGGTGTCGAGTTCGCCGAGGGGCTGGGCGAGCGCGGCGAGGGACAGGTTGAACGGGCCGATGCCGATGCCGACCAGGTCGCGGGGTGCGTCGGGCTCGTGGTGGGGGTGCGGGTAGGGGTGCTGGGGCCAGGTGGCCCGGGCGGGGTTCGGTTCGTGCGGCTGGGGGCTCGGCGCGGGATTCATCGGGGGGTGTGTCCTTCCACGAGTGTCGCTTGCCGCGCTGTGACGAGGTGGAGCAGCGCGGCCAGGTCGTCGGGCCCGGTGGCGGGGTTGAGGAGGGTGGCCTTGAGCCAGAGCCGGCCGTCGAGGCGGGCCCGGCCGAGGACGGCGCGGCCGTCGGTGAGGAGCGCGCGGCGTACGGCGGCCACGGTGGCGTCGCCGGCGCCCGCGGGCCGGAACAGGACGGTGCTGATGACGGGCCGGGCGTGGAGTTCGAAGCCGGGGTGCTCCTCGACGAGGGCGGCGAAGTCCCGGGCGCGGGCGCAGACTCGGTCGACCAGCGTGCCGAGGCCGTCGCGGCCGAGGGTCTTGAGGGTGACGGCGAGTTTGAGGACGTCGGGGCGGCGGGTGGTGCGCAGGGACCGGCCGAGCAGGTCCGGCAGGCCGGCCTCGGTGTCGTCGGCGGCGTTGAGGTAGTCGGCGCGGTGCCGCAGGGCGGTGAGGTCGCGGGGGTCCTTGACGGCCAGGAGGCCCGCGGCGACCGGCTGCCAGCCGAGTTTGTGCAGGTCGAGGGTGACGGTGTCGGCGGTGTCGAGCCCGGCGAGCCGGGGGCGGTGGCGGTCGCTGAAGAGGAGGCCTCCGCCGTAGGCGGCGTCGATGTGCAGCCGGGCGCGGTGGGTCGCGCAGCGGGCGGCGATGTCGGGCAGGGGGTCGATGAGTCCGGCGTCGGTGGTGCCTGCGGTGGCGGCTACGAGCAGCGGGCCGGGCAGTCGGGAGAGGGCTTCGTCGAGCGCGGCGGGGTGGAGCGTGCCGGCCGGGGCGGGTACGACGACGGGTTCGGGCAGTCCGAGCAGCCAGGCGGCCCGGGCCAGCGAGTGGTGGGCGTTCGCCCCGCACACCAGCCGCACGGACCCGCCGTACGCCTCCCGCGCGAGGAGGAGGGCGAGCTGGTTGGACTCGGTGCCGCCGGTGGTGATCAGGGAGTCGGGTCCGGTGCCCGCGTCTCCCCCGGCCCCGTAGACCTCGGCGGCCAGCGCTGCCGCGACCAGCGCCTCCAGTTCCGACGCCGCCGGGGCCTGGTCCCAGGAGTCCAGGGACGGGTTGAGGGCGGAGGCCGCGAGGTCGGCGGCTGCGGCGAGGGCGAGGGGCGGGCAGTGGAGGTGTGCGGCGCACAGGGGGTGTGCCGGGTCGGCGGCGCCCTCGGCGAACGCGCGGACCAGGGTGCGCAGGGCGTGCGGGTCGCCCTGGTCGGGCAGGGCTTCCCCCACCGCCTCCCGCAGCCGCGCCGCGACGGCGTCCGGGCCGCCCGCCGGCAGCGGCCCGCCTCGGGCCCGGGCGCCGTCGTCCAGAGCTCGGAGCACCGTGTCGAGCAACGGCCGCAGGGCGTGGGGGCCTTCGGGGCCTGAGGCGAGGGGCGGCGTGCGCATGGGCTGTCCTCCGGGGCGCGGGGCGGGCGCGCCCGAATAGCCCAACGACCGGATGCGGGAGGAGGTACTTCCGTACGGGGAAACACGTCGCAACGGCCCGGCCCGGGGCTCGGCCCCTGAAGTCGTCCACATGGCCTCCGCCGCGCCGGGCTCGGCCCGCGAAGCCGCCCGCGTGGTTCCCCTCGGCAGCGACGACCGCGGCCCGCAGCCGCCCCGGCGACCAGTACCGGCTTCGGATGCCGCATCCCGGCCTTCGCCCGCGCCCGGGGCTCAGCCCACGAGACCGCCCGCACGGCTCCCACCCGCACCCGGCGCCCGACCCACGAAACCGCCCGCACGGCTCCCACCCGCACCCGGCGCCCGACCCACGAAACCGCCCGCACGGCTCCCACCCGCACCCGGCGCCCGACCCACGAAACCGCCCGCACGGCTCCCACCCGCACCCGGCGCCCGACC
>NZ_BAAASE010000007.1:0-176292 GCF_039532725.1 Streptomyces coeruleofuscus | reverse complement strand
GACCCACGAAACCGCCCGCACGGCTCCCACCCGCACCCGGCGCACGGCCCACGAAACCGCCCGCACGGCTCCCACCCGCACCCGGCGCTCAGCCCACGAAACCGCCCGCACGGCTCCCACCCGCACCCGGGGGGGGGCTCAACCCACGCAGTCGTCCACGCGGTTCTCCCCCGCGCCCGGAGCCCGACCCACGAAACCGCCCGCACAGCCCTCCCCCGCGCCCAAGGCGCGAACGGGCGACCGCCCGCGCCCCGGGTGCCGGTTTCAGACCTTTGTGCTCTCCTGAACCCGCAGCGCCCGTGCCAGATCGTCGAGTTGGTCGGCGAGCTTGCGGCGCAGCGCCGGGATCGGGGTGGCGGCGCGCAGGCACTCCTCGCCGAGGCGGAGGTTCTCGGGGTCGACGGCGTGGGCGGGGAAGGCCCAGCGGCCGGCGGCTTCGGCGATGGCGGGGCCGCGGCGGTCGGCGACGTCGACCGCGTCCGTGTAGTAGCGCGGCACGTACGCGCGCACCAGGTCGGCCTGTTCGGGCTGCCAGAAGCCCTGGGCGGTGGCGGTGAACAGGTAGTTCGACAGCTCGTCGGAGCCGAACATCGCCTCCCAGGCGCGGGCCTTGGCCTCCGGGTCGGGCAGGGCGGCCCGGCAGCGGGCGGCGCCCTCCAGGCCGGTGGCGCTCGGGTCGCGTTCCAGTTCGACGGCGATGGCGGCCTCGTCCGTGGCGCCGAGGACGGCGAGCCGGCCCAGGACGCGCCAGCGCAGCTCGGGGTCGAGCTCCGGGCCGCCGGGCACGGTGCCGTCGGCGAGCCAGGCGGCGATGGTGTCCGGGTGGGCGGCGACGTCGATGCGGTGGCGTACGGCGATCAGGCGCAGGCCGGGATTGTCGCCGTCCTCGGTGCGGCGGATGAGGTCGCGGCACAGCTCGGAGAGCGTGGCGAGCGCGGCGGGCCGCTCCTCCGGCGTGAGGTAGCGGTCGGTGATGTATGTGGACGCGAAGGCGAGCACGCCCTGGACGATCGCGAGGTCGGTCTCCAGCGGGAGATGGGCCCGGGCGGTCTCCAGGTAGGCGGCGGGGGCCAGTTCGCCGTCGCGGACGGCGTCGCGCAGGGCGTTCCAGACGACCGCTCGGGTGAGCGGTTCGGGCAGGCCGGACAGGTCCTTGCGGACGGTCTCGAAGGACTCCGGGTCGAAGCGGACCTTGGCGTAGCTGAGGTCACCGTCGTTGAGGAGGAGCAGTGCCGGGCGCTTGCCGATGGGCTGGGCGCCGGTCTGCGGCAGGTCGAGGTGGAGACGTTCGCGCAGGACGAGGTGCCTGCCGTCGTCGCCGAGGTCCCGGTCGTACAGGCCGGCGGCGATGCGGTGCGGGCGGCTGCCGGTGCGGTCGACGGTGAGGGCGCAGGTGCCGTTCTCGCCGGGGGCGAGGTGCGGCGTGAGGGTGTCGACGCCGGTGGTGCGCAGCCAGGCGTCGGCCCAGGCGTGGACGTCGCGTTCGGTGGCGCCGGCGAGGGAGTCGATGAAGTCGGCGAGGGTGGCGTTGCCGAACCTGTGCCGGGTGAAGTGGGTATTGATGCCGGCCAGGAAGTCCTTCTCGCCGAGCCAGGCGACGAGTTGCCGCAGCGCGCTGGCGCCCTTGGCGTAGGAGATGCCGTCGAAGTTGAGGAGCGCGGAGGCGGTGTCGTCGACGGCCTCGGGGGCGACGGGGTGGGTGGAGGGGCGCTGGTCGGCGTCGTAGCCCCAGGACTTGCGGTTGACACCGAAGTCGGTCCAGGTGTCCGTGAAGCGGGTGGCCTCGGTGAGGGTCTGGTAGCCCATGTACTCGGCGAAGGACTCGTTCAGCCAGATGTCGTCCCACCACTTGAGGGTGACGAGGTCGCCGAACCACATGTGGGCCATCTCGTGGGCGACGACCATGGCGCGGGTCTGGCGCTCGGTGTCGGTGACGGCGGAGCGGTAGACGAACTCGTCGCGGAAGGTGACCAGTCCGGGGTTTTCCATGGCGCCCGCGTTGAACTCGGGCACGAAGGCCTGGTCGTAGGAGTCGAAGGGGTAGGGCTCGTCGAACTTCTCGTGGTAGCGGTCGAAGCACGCGCGCGTGACGTCGAGGAGTTCGTCGGCGTCGGTGTCCAGGTAGGGGGCCAGCGAGCGGCGGCAGTGCAGGCCGAAGGGCAGGCCGCGGTGCTCGGTGCGCACGGAGTGCCAGGGGCCGGCGGCGACGGCGACGAGGTAGGTGGAGATCAGCGGGGTGGGGGCGGCCTGCCAGAGGCCGCCGGTGTGCTCGGTGACGCTGTTGGCGAGGACGGTCCAGCCCTGCGGGGCCTTCACCGACAGTTCGAAGACGGCTTTGAGGTCGGGCTGGTCGAAGGCGGCGAAGACGCGCTGGACGTCGTCCAGGAAGAGCTGGGTGTAGACGTAGGTCTCGCCGTCGGTGGGGTCGGTGAAGCGGTGCATGCCTTCGCCGGTACGGGAGTAGCGCATGTGCGCGTGCACGCGCAGTTCGTGTTCGCCGGCGGTGAGGTTCTTCAGGGGCAGCCGGTTGCCGTCCAGGGCTTCCGGGTCCAGGGGTTGTCCGTCGAGGGTGACGGTGCGCAGCTCGGCGGGCCTGACCTCGACGAAGGTGTCCCCGTCCGCGCGGGCGCTGAACCTGATCGCGGTGCGGGATTCGAAGATCTCGTCGCCGGTGGTCAGGTCGAGTTCGATCGTGTAGCGGTGGACGTCGAGGAGCCCTGCTCGGGTCTGCGCTTCGTCGCGCGTCAGTACGGACATGCAGGACATGCTGCCTGATGGCACCGGCATGGCACAGAGGCGGATCGGTTTGCGACCGATGTCCGGTCTAGGTGCGGTCTTTTTCGAGCTCCCCGGCGTGCGCCCCCGAGGGCCGCTGGGGCGGCACGCGCGCGTCGGGGTGGGGCAGGGCGGGCCGCTGGGGGTGTGCGGCGGTCTCGGTGTGCTCCCGGACCTGGGCGCGCAGCCTGCGCACCTCCTGTTCCAGGGCGAGGTGGTGCCGGTGGGCGTCGTAGAGGTAGCGGACCTTGGTGCGCAGGGCCCAGGGGTCGACGGGTTTCATGACGAGGTCGGCGACGCCGAGGCCGAAGGCGGCGGTGGTCAGTTCCTGGTCGGGGCCGAAGCCGGTGAGCAGGATCACCGGGATGTGCTGGGTCTGTTCGACGCGCCGCATGTAGCGCACGACCTCCAGCCCGCTGACGCCGGGCATGCGCACGTCGAGCAGGAGCAGGCCGACCTGGCCGCGCAGCACCTGCTTGAGCGCCTCGTCGCCGCTGGTGGCCCGGCCGAGCTGGTAGCCCAGCGGGGCGAGGGCGCTCTCCAGCGCGTACAGCGTGTCCTCGTGATCGTCGACGATGAGGATCCTGGTATCCGACGGCATGGCCCGACGTCCCCTCCCTGTGGAGGACCAGAGTAAGTCCGGGACGCTGACGCGTAGTGCTTGTCAGCTGACATGCTGTGCACAGCGCAGCATGCCCCGCGCGGGCCCCGGTGTCACTCCCCCCCGGGGGGCAGGGCGGGCATCCGGCAGGCGGACTCGACCAGGTTCCGATGAGTTTTCCGCCCCGCAGGGGTCTCAACGGCAGTAGCTCACGCCCGCAGCACCAGGGCCCTATCGGAACGGGAGAGAAGGTCATGTCAGCAACCCGAGGGCAGGCAGCCGGGACCGGCCTACGTGTCGTCTCCGCCGACGGCACCGGGATCGCGTTCGAGCAGTCGGGCAGCGGGCCGGCAGTCGTCCTGGTGGCCTCGGCCCTGGCCGACCGCTCCGACACCACCCGGCTTGCCGCCCTTCTCGCCGAGCACTTCACAGTGATCAACTACGACCGGCGCGGCCGGGGTGCCAGCGGTGACTCCGACGCTTACGCCGTCGAGCGCGAGATCGAGGACATCGCCGCCTTGATCGAGCACGTCGGCGGCTCGGCGTCCCTGTTCGGCTCGTCCTCCGGGGCGGTCCTCGCCCTGCGTGCGGCCGCTGCCGGGGTGAACATCGACCGCCTGGCCCTGTACGAGCCGCCGTTCGTGGTCGCCGACGGCGATGACGGCCCGCCCAGGGACCTCGCGCGGCAGGTCACCGCGCTGCTCGCGCAGGGCCGCGACAGCGACGCGGTCAAGTACTTCATGACGAGGGTGCAGGGCATGCCCGGTATCGCCGTGTTCTTCATGAAGCTGATGCCGAAGGTGTGGGCGAACCTCACGAGGCTGGCCCGCACCCTGCCCTACGACATCGCGGTCATGGGCGACACCCAACAGGGCAAGCCGCTCGACGCCGAGGAGTGGAAGGGCGCGAGCGTGCCCACGCGGGTGCTGACCGGCGGCAAGAGCCCGGCCGCCTTCCAGCGCGCCGCCCGCGCCGTCACCGAGATCCTGCCGCAGGCCGACCACCGCACCCTGCCGGGCCTCAACCACGGCGCGGTCGTCATGGCACCGAAGAAGATCGCCCCGCAGATCACCGAATTCCTCAAAGGATGACCCGACTTGGTCTTCGGCCCGGGCGGGTCGAGGATCGAGCCAGGTCAGTTACGGCCCGGTGCGGACCCGTTGAGTGCCTCGTCCGCGATGCGCTCGTGGTGGCGGATGACCTCGGCGACGATGAAGTTCAGGAACTTCTCCGCGAAGGCCGGGTCCAGTTTGGCGTCCTCGGCGAGCGCGCGCAGCCGGGCGATCTGGCGGGACTCGCGGGCCGGGTCGGCGGGCGGCAGCTGGTGCCGGGCCTTGAGGAGGCCGACCTGCTGGGTGCACTTGAAGCGCTCGGCGAGCATGTGGACGACGGCCGCGTCGATGTTGTCGATGCTGTCGCGCAGGCGGGCGAGTTCCGTAACGACGGCGGGGTCGACGTCACCGGTGCCGGTGTTGCTGGTGGTCATGGCAGGTCAGCCTAAGGGGCGCACGCCCGGCGGCCGCGGGTCGTCTCACAACTCGGCGGTGCTCAGCCGCTTGTGGAAGCAAACGTCCTCGTGTCCGCCGGGCACGCCCTCGATGCGCGCCCGTTCCCGGAAGCCGAGCCGCGGGTAGAAACCGGGCGCCTGGAAGCTGTACGTGGAGACGACCATGTCCGTGCAGCCGCGTCGGACGGCCTCTTCCTCCGCGGCGCGCATCAGCCGGCCGCCCCAGCCGGTGTGCCGCTGGTCCGCGCGCACCCAGAGCATGTCGACGGAGCACAGGCTGCCCCAGGTCCAGGCGGTGAGCCCGCCGATCAGGTCTCCGGCCTCGTCGGCGACGCGGACGGAGAGGGGCTCGGTGGTGGCGCCGTCGGCGGCCGCGGTGTTGAAGGCGGTCAGCTCCTCGTCGAGCCGCTTCTCGAGTTCGTCGTCCTGGCCGCCCACCTGGAGCGAGGCGGCGACGGAGCGCTGTTCGCTGGTCACGGCGCGGATTCTGCCAGCGGCCCAGGGCGGCGACGACCGGTTTTCGCGGGGGCGGGGCGGCCCTGTGGCCGTCACACTTCCGTACAGTGGAATCGGGTTCAGGGGCGTCTTTGGGGGTGAGGCGTGGCGAACGACGGGCCGGTCGAGCACGGCTACCCGCATCTGGAGACGGTGCGGGCCGCCATCACGGCGCTGTACAAGCGGCTGTCGTACGACACGATCCAGACGTTCGCCACCAGCGTGGTCCCCGCCGACGTGGCCTTCTGCGACACCGACGACCTGTATCTGGGGGCGCAGCGGGTGGCGCACGAGCTGGTGCGGCACTACCGGCTGCCGGATGCCCGGCTGATCGTGAGCTTCCGGGAGATGCGGCACGCGGCGAACGTCGAGCTCGCGGCCGGGCCGGAGTACTTCGTGGAGCTGAACGACCGGTTCCGTACGCATCGGCGGGACATCGGGGCGGCCCTCGCGCACGAGGTGATGCATGTGTACCTGCACCGCCTCGACCTGTCCTTCCCGGGCGTGAGGGACAACGAGATCCTGACGGACACGGCGACGACGTATCTGGGCGCGGGCTGGCTGCTGCTGGACGCGTACCGGGAGGACCGGGCGTCGTCCCAGAAGCTGGGGTACCTCACGCCGGAGGAGTTCGGGTACGTGCTGGCCAAGCGGGCGCTGGTCTTCGGGGAGGACCCGTCGGTGTGGTTCACCAGTCCGCAGGCGTACACGGCGTACGCGAAGGGGATGCAGCTGGCCCGTCATGACGAGCAGCAGCCGCCGTTGACCGCGGCGGGGTGGGCGGGGCGGCGGCGGTACGCGCGCGATCGGCGGCATGCGCCGGCCGTGCCGCAGCAGCCGGGTGTGCGGTACTCGTTCACTCCCGACGGGGGTGGGCGGTTGCGGGTGTCGTTTCCCTGCCCGACCTGTCATCAGCGGATCAGGGTGCCGGTGCGGGGGCGGGTCCGGGCGCGGTGTGCGTTGTGCCGGAGTGTGTTGGAGTGCGACACCTGAGTCGGCGTGCGACACCTGAGTCGGAGTGCGACACGTAAGACGGCTCCTGGGCTCCCTGGGGGGAAGGCCTCCTAGAACCCCTGAGCCCCGTACACCCTCCCGGGCTCGGCCGCCTCCGCCAGCAGTTTCCGCGCCGCCTCCCCCGCCTCCGCCGGAGCCCACCGCTCGCCCTTGTCCACCCCCGGGCCCGGGCGCCAGCCCTCCATCACCGTGATGCGGCCGCCCTCCGCCTCGAAGACCCGTCCGGTCACGCCGGCGCTCGCGGCGGAGCCGAGCCAGACGACCAGAGGGGAGACGTTCTCCGGTGCCATCGTGTCGAAGCCGGAGTCGGGTGCTGTCATGGTGTCGGCGAAGGTGCGTTCCGTCATGCGGGTCCGGGCGGCGGGGGCGATCGCGTTGACCTGGACGCCGTAGCGGCGCAGTTCGGCCGCCGCGACCAGGGTGAGGGCGACGATCCCGGCCTTGGCGGCGCTGTAGTTGCCCTGTCCGACCGAGCCCAGCAGGCCGGCGCCGCTGCTGGTGTTGACGATCCGCGCCTCGGGCCGGCGGCCCGCCTTGGTCTCGGACCGCCAGTGTGCGGCGGCGTGCCGCAGGGGAAGGAAGTGGCCCTTGAGATGGACGCGTACGACGGCGTCGAAGTCGTCCTCGTCGAGGTTGACCAGCATCCGGTCGCGCAGGAAGCCCGCGTTGTTGACGAGCGTGTCGAGCCGGCCGTACGCCTCCAGGGCCGTCCGGACGAGGGAGGCGGCGCCCTCGGCCGTGGCGATGTCGCCGCCGTGCGGCACCGCCTCGCCGCCCGCCGCGCGGATCTCCTCGGCGACGCGGCCGGCCGGGCTGTCGGGACCGGGCGTCCCGTCGGCGGCTTTGGGTGTGCCGTCGAGGCCGACGCCGAGGTCGTTGACGACGAGCCGCGCGCCCTCGGCGGCGAAGGCGAGGGCGTGGGCGCGGCCGAGGCCCCGGCCCGCGCCCGTGACGACGACGACCCGGCCGTCGCAGATTCCGCTCATCTCGGGTCTCCTTCCATGTCAGGTCTCCTTGTCGCCGTCGAGGCGTCAAGGAACGTTCGCCGTCGAGGCGTCAAGGAACGCGGGGCGCTCCCCGCCCCCGTGGACGAGCAGACTCGCCCCGCTGATGTAGGCGGCGGCGTCCGAGGCGAGGAAGACCGCGGCCCGGCCGACGTCGGACGGCTCGGCGAGACGGCCGAGCGGGACGGTGCGGGCGACGGCGGCGACGCCGTCCTGGTCGCCGTAATGGAGGTGGGACAGTTCGGTGCGGACCATGCCGACGACGAGGGTGTTGACCCGGATGTCGGGCGCCCACTCCACGGCCATCGAGCGGGCGAGGTTCTCCAGACCCGCCTTGGCGGCGCCGTAGGCGGCGGTGCCCGGTGAGGGGCGGCCTCCGCTGACGCTGCCGATCATGACGATCGAGCCCCTGGCCCGCCGGAGGTGCTCGTACGCGGCGAGGGACACGGTCAGCGGGGCCAGGAGGTTGAGCTCCACCACGCGCGCGTGCCGGTCGGCGCCGGCGTGGGTGAGCGGGCGGTGGGGGCTGCCGCCCGCGTTGTTGACGAGGACGTCGAGCCGGGGCAGCTCGCCGCACAGGCGCCGGACGGCCTCGGCGTCCCGGACGTCCAGCGGCCTGAACTCCGTCCCGGGCACCGGAACTTCCGGCGGGCGGCGGGCGCAGACCACGACCTCGGCGCCCGCCCGTACGAAGGCACGCGCGATGCCGGCACCGACGCCCCGGGTCCCGCCCGTGACGACCGCGACCTTCCCGTCCAGCTCCATTCGCTGCTACCTTCCACCTAACAAACGTTTGGTGGAAAGGTAGCTGATGCGGCCATGGGTGTCTCCACCTCGTGCGTGGAAAAGGGCATAGCCGTCGTCACGGTCGGCTTCCCGCCGGTGAACGCCCTGCCGGTGGCCGGCTGGTCCGCCCTGGCCGACGCGGTGCGCGCGGCCGGGCGCGACCCGGAGGTCCGGTGCGTGGTGCTGACGGCCGAGGGGCGCGGATTCAACGCGGGCGTGGACATCAAGGAGATACAGAAGGACGGGAACAGTGCGCTGATCGGCGCCAACCACGCCTGCGCGGAGGCCTTCGCCGCGGTGTACGACTGCGCGGTGCCGGTCGTGGCGGCGGTGCACGGCTTCTGCCTGGGCGGCGGTATCGGGCTGGTGGGCAACGCGGACGTGATCGTGGCGAGCGAGGACGCCGTCTTCGGGCTGCCCGAGCTGGACCGGGGCGCCCTGGGCGCGGCCACCCATCTGGCCCGGCTGGTCCCGCAGCATCTGATGCGCGCCCTGTACTACACCTCGCGCACGGCGACCGCGGCCGAGCTGCACGCGCACGGCTCGGTGTGGCGGGTCGTACCGCGCGGCGAACTGCGCGCCGCCGCACTGACTCTGGCCCGCGAGATCGCCGCCAAGGACGGGCGGCTGCTGCGCCTGGCCAAGGCCGCCATCAACGGCATCGATCCGGTCGACGTGCGCCGCAGCTACCGCTTCGAGCAGGGCTTCACCTTCGAGGCGGGCCTGAGCGGGGTGGCCGACCGGGTGCGCGCCGGCTTCGGGAAGGAGGGCGCGTAGGTGAGCGACAAGACGATGACGGCCGACGAGGCCGTGTCCCGCCTGTCCAGCGGCATGACCCTCGGCATCGGCGGCTGGGGCTCGCGCCGCAAGCCGATGGCCCTGGTGCGAGCACTGCTCAGGTCGGACGTCACCGATCTCACCGTCGTCTCGTACGGCGGCCCGGACGTGGGCATGCTGGCCGCCGCCGGGCGGATCCGGAGACTGGTCACGGCGTTCGTCACCCTCGACTCGATCCCCCTGGAGCCGCACTACCGCGCGGCCCGCGAGCGGGGCGCCTTCGCGCTGACGGAGATCGACGAGGCGATGTTCATGTGGGGTCTGCACGCGGCGGCGAACCGGCTGCCGTTCCTGCCGGTGCGGGCCGGGATCGGCTCGGACGTGATGCGGGTCAACCCCGGTCTGCGGACGGTCACTTCACCGTACGAGGACGGGGAGACGTTCGTGGCGGTGCCCGCCCTGCGGCTCGACGCGGCCCTGGTGCACGTGAACCGCGCCGACCGGCTGGGCAACGGGCAGTACCTGGGCCCGGACCCCTACTTCGACGACCTGTTCTGCGAGGCGGCGGACACGGCGTACGTCAGCTGTGAACGGATCGTCGACACGGCCGAGCTGACGAAGGCGGCCGCCCCCCAGACCCTGCTGGTCAAGCGGCACACGGTGACCGGCGTCGTGGAGGCCCCGGGCGGCGCGCACTTCACGTCCTGCGCGCCCGACTACGGCCGGGACGAGGCCTTCCAGAAGACGTACGCGAGGACACCCTGGCCCCAGTTCGCGGCCCGGTTCCTCGCCGGGGACGAGCGGGCGTACCGGTCGGCCGTCGGGGAGGGGACATGACGGGGGCCACCCGCGCCGAGTACTGCGTGATCGCGTGCGCCGAGGCCTGGCGGGGCGACGGCGAGGTGCTCGCGAGCCCCATGGGGCTGATCCCCTCCATCGGCGCCCGGCTCGCCCGGCTCACCTTCGCGCCGGACCTGCTCCTGACCGACGGCGAGGCACTGCTGGTCCGCCCGGACGGGACGACGGAGGGCTGGCTGCCGTACCGGCAGCATCTGGCCCTGGTCACCGGCGGCCGGCGGCACGTGATGATGGGCGCGAGCCAGATCGACCGGTTCGGCAACCAGAACATCTCGTGCATCGGCGACTGGGAGCGGCCGAGGCGGCAGTTGCTCGGAGTGCGCGGCGCGCCGGTCAACACCCTGAACAATCCGACCAGTTACTGGATCCCGAGGCACTCCCGGCGGGTCTTCGTCGAGCGGGTCGACATGGTCTGCGGCGTCGGCTACGACCACGCGGCCGACGCGCGTCACCACCGCATCCCGCGGGTCGTCTCCGACCTGGGTGTCTTCGACTTCGCCACCGCCGACCACTCGATGCGGCCGGCCTCGCTGCACCCGGGTGTCACGAGGGAGCAGGTCAGGGAGGCGACGGGCTTCGAGCTGGCCGTCCCGGACGAGGTGCCGCCGACCCGCGAGCCGACCGCCGAGGAGCTCCGGCTGATCCGTGAGGTCCTCGACCCGGCCGGCACCCGTACCAGGGAGGTCGCCTCGTGATGGAGACGGCGCTGACCCGGCTGACCGGGGTCCGTCATCCGGTCGTGCAGACCGGGATGGGCTGGGTGGCGGGCCCGCGTCTGGTCTCCGCCACGGCGAACGCGGGCGCTCTCGGCATCCTGGCCTCGGCGACGATGACGCTCGGCCAGTTGCGCGCTGCCGTCCGGGAGGTGCGGTCCCGTACCGACGCGCCGTTCGGTGTGAACCTGCGCGCCGACGCGGCGGACGCCGGCGACCGTGTGCGGATCCTGATCGAGGAGGGCGTCCGGGTCGCCTCGTTCGCCCTGGCCCCGTCCCGGGAGCTGATCGGTGAGCTCAAGGAGGCCGGGGTGGTCGTCATGCCGACCGTGGGGGCGCGGCGGCACGCCGAGAAGGTCGCCGGCTGGGGCGCGGACGCGGTGCTCGTGCAGGGCGCGGAGGGCGGCGGGCACACCGGCGAGGTGGCCACGACGGTGCTGTTGCCGCAGGTGGTCGACGCCGTGGACATACCGGTCGTGGCGGCGGGCGGGTTCTTCGACGGGCGTGGGCTGGTCGCGGCGCTGGCCTATGGGGCGGCGGGCGTCGCCATGGGTACGCGGTTCCTGCTCACCTCGGACTCGACCGTGCCGGAGGCGGTGAAGGCGCGGTACCTGGCGGCGACGGTGCGGGACGTGACGGTCACCAGGGCGGTGGACGGGCTTCCGCACCGCATGCTGCGGACGGAACTGGTCGAGGCGCTGGAGCGCTCCGGCCGGGTGAGGGGTGCCCTCCAGGCGGTCCGCAGGGCGGCGGGCTACCGGAGGCTGTCCGGCACGAGTTGGCGCCGGATGCTCCAGGACGGCCTCGCCCTCAGGCACGGCAAGGACCTGACCTGGAGCCAGGTCCTGCTCGCCGCGAACACGCCAATGCTGCTCAAGGCTTCCATGGTGGACGGCCGTACGGATCTGGGGGTGATGGCGTCCGGGCAGGTCGCCGGGGTGATCGACGACCTGCCGTCGTGCGCGGAGCTGGTGGAGCGGATCATGAAGGAGGCCGAGGACACCCGTCGGCGTCTCACAGCCTCTCGATGATCGTCACATTGGCCTGTCCGCCACCCTCGCACATGGTCTGGAGGCCGAACCGGCCTCCGGTGCGCTCCAGTTCGTGCAGCAGGGTCGTCATCAGCTTCACGCCGGTCGCGCCGAGCGGATGGCCCAGGGCGATGGCACCGCCGTTGACGTTGACCTTCTCCGGGTCCGCGCCCGTCTCCTTCAGCCAGGCCAGGACGACCGGGGCGAAGGCCTCGTTGATCTCGACGAGGTCGATGTCGCCGATGGTCATGCCGGTCTTCTTCAGGGCGTGGGCGGTGGCCGGGATGGGTGCGGTGAGCATGCGGATCGGGTCCTCGCCGCGCACCGAGAGATGGTGCACCCGCGCGCGGGGGGTGAGCCCGTGTTCGCGCACGGCCCGCTCGGAGGCCAGCAGCATCGCCGCCGCCCCGTCGGAGACCTGCGAGGAACAGGCGGCGGTGATCGTGCCGCCGTCGATGACCGGCTTGAGTCCGGCCATCTTCTCCAGGGAGGTGTCCCGGCGCGGGCCCTCGTCGGCGGTGACGTCCCCGTACGGCACGGTCTCGCGGTCGAAGCGGCCCTCGTCGATCGCCCGCACCGCCCGCTGATGGGACCGCAGGGCGAAATCCTCCTGGTCCCGCCTGCTGATCCCCCACTTCGCGGCGATCATCTCGGCGCCCGCGAACTGGTTGACGGGCTTGTCCCCGTACCGGGCCCGCCAGCCCGCGCTGCCCGCGAACGGGCCCTGGGTCAGCCCGAGCGGCTCGGCGGCCTGCCGGGTGGCGAAGGCGATGGGGATCATCGACATGTTCTGCACGCCGCCGGCGACCACCAGGTCCTGGGTGCCGGACAGCACGGCCTGCGCGGCGAAGTGCACGGCCTGCTGCGAGGAACCGCACTGCCGGTCGACGGTCACGCCCGGCACCTCCTCGGGCAGCCCGGCCGCCAGCCAGCAGGTCCGCGCGATGTCACCGGCCTGCGGCCCCACGGCGTCCAGACAGCCGAGGACGACGTCCTCCACGGCGGCCGGATCCACGCCTGAGCGGCTCATCAGCTCCTTCAGCACATGGGCGCCGAGGTCGGCCGGATGGACCGCGCTCAGCCCTCCCCCGCGCCGCCCGACGGGCGTGCGGACCGCTTCGACGATGTAGGCCTCGGCCATGGCAACTCCCTCACAGATAAGGGCTATTCGCGTACGGCGATCCCGTCCAGCACCATCGACAGGTACTGCCGGGCGATCTCGTCCGGGCTGTGCTGGCCGCCCGGCCGGTACCAGGACGCGGCCACCCACACCGTGTCGCGTACGAACCGGTAGGTGAGCCGGACGTCGAGGTCGGCCCGGAAGGCCCGCTCGGCGACGCCGCGCTCCAGCGTGGACAGCCACGCCTTCTCGAATCTGCGCTGCGACTCGGCGAGGAACGCGAACCGCTCCTGCGCCACGAGCTGCTTGCTCTCCTTCTGGTAGATCGCGACGGCCGCGCGATGCCGGTCGATCTCCCGGAACGACTCGGTGACCAGGGCCTGAAGCGTCTCGCGCGGGCCCAGTCCGGCACCCAGCACGGCGTCGTAGCCGTCCCAGAGCTCGTCGAGGAAGGTGCGCAGGATCTCCTCCAGCATCGACTCCTTGGAGTCGAAGTGGTAGTAGAGGCTGCCCGCGAGCATCCCCGCGTGGTCCGCGATCTTGCGGACGGTGGTGGCGTTGTAGCCCTGCTCGGCGAAGACCTCGGCGGCGGTGCCGAGGAGTTCGCCGCGGCGGTCGCGAGCGGCGGCGGCCGCGGGGGGCTCTGTGTCGGTCACCTGGGGCGTCTTCTTCGTAGGGGGCACTGGTCCATTGTCGTCCTAGGGGTGCCGGCTGCTGACGGAGACCACTTCCCCGGTCATGTACGAGGAGTAGCCGGAGGCCAGGAACACGATCACGTTGGCCACCTCCCAGGGCTCGGCGTACCGCCCGTAGGCCTCGCGTGAGGTCAGTTCGGCGAGCAGCTCGGGCGTGGTCACCTTCACCAGGTGCGGGTGCAGGGCGAGGCTGGGCGCGACGGCGTTGACCCGCACCCCGTACGCGGCCGCCTCGACCGCCACACACCGGGTCAGTGCCATCACCCCGGCCTTCGCGGCGGCGTAGTGGGCTTGCCCGGCCTGGGCGCGCCAGCCGACGACGGAGGCGTTGTTGACGATCACGCCGCCGCTGCTGCTGCCCCGCATGTGCCGGAGCGCGGCCCGCACGCACCGGAACGTGCCGTTCAGTGTCACGTCCAGGACGCGGGACCACTGTTCGTCGGTCATGTCGACGAGATCCGCGGTGCCGCCGAGACCGGCGTTGTTGACCACGACGTCGAGGCGACCGTGTTCCCTTACGGCCGTGTCGAAGAGGGCGCGCACCTGTGTCTCGTCGGTGACGTCGCAGGGCGCCGCGGCGACCGACGCCGCGCCGAACTCCCCGGCCAGCTCCGCCTCGTGCTCCTTGAGCCGCCGTACGTGCGCGTCGCTGATCAGGACGCGTGCGCCCTCCTCCAGGAAGCGACGCGCGGTGGCCCCGCCGATCCCCGCGCCGGCCGCGGCGGTGATGACGGCGGTCCGCCCCTCCAGCACGCCGTGCCCGGGCACGTACGACGGACTCTCGACGTCTGTCATGGGCTCACGCTAACCTACCAAACACTTGTTAGGGAAGGAGGGCGGTCATGGATCTCGCGTTCTCGCCGGCGGACGAGGAGTTCCGCACCGAGGTGCGTCAGTGGCTGCGCGCGCGTGTGCCGCGCGAGCCCCTGCCCTCCCTGGAGACGGCGGAGGGCTTCGAAGCCCACCGCGCCTGGGAGGCGGAGCTGGCCGCCGGCCGCTGGTCGGTGGTCGACTGGCCGTCGCGGTACGGCGGACGGGACGCGGGGCTCCTGCGGTGGCTGCTCTTCGAGGAGGAGTACTGGGCGGCGGGCGCCCCGGGACGCGTCGGGCAGAACGGCATCCATCTGCTCGCCCCCACCCTCTTCGCTCACGGCACCGAGGAGCAGCGGGCCCGGGTGCTGCCCCCGATGGCCTGCGGGAAGGTGATCTGGGCGCAGGCCTGGTCGGAACCCGAGGCCGGTTCGGACCTGGCGTCCCTGCGGGCGAGGGCCGTGCGCACGGCCGGCGGCTGGCTCCTGAGCGGCCAGAAGACCTGGTCCTCGCGTGCCGCGTTCGCCGACCGCGCGTTCGGCCTGTTCCGCAGCGACCCGGACAGCGCGAAGCCCCACCAGGGCCTGACGTACCTCATGTTCGACCTGCGGGCACCCGGCGTCACGGTCCGCCCGATCGCCCGCCTCGACGGCAAGCCGGCGTTCGCGGAGCTGTTCCTGGACGAGGTCTTCGTACCCGACGAGGACGTGATCGGCGAGCCCGGCCAGGGCTGGCGGATCGCGATGGCGACGGCCGGTGACGAACGCGGGCTGATGCTCCGCTCCCCCGGCCGTTTCCTCGCGGCCGCACGCAGGCTGGAGGAGCTGTGGCGGGAGCGGGGCAGCCCGGTGTCCGAGCGGGACCGGGTGGCCGACGCCCTGATCGGCGCCCGCGCCTACCAGCTCTTCACGTACGCGGCGGCCTCCCGCTTCCTGGACGGCGAAACCGTCGGCCCGGAGTCGAGCCTGAACAAGGTCTTCTGGTCCGAACTGGACATCGCGCTGCACGAGACGGCCCTCGACCTCCTCGGCCCGGAGGGCGAGCCGGCGGACACCGACTGGGCGGAGCGGTACGTCTTCGCGCTCGCCGGCCCGATCTACGCGGGCACGAACGAGATCCAGCGCGACATCATCGCCGAGCGTCTGCTCGGCCTGCCGAGGGGACGCCGCTGATGCGTTTCCTTCTCGACGCCGAGCAGCGCGCCTTCGCCGCCTCGCTGGACGCCCTGCTGACGGCGGCGGACACTCCGGCGGTGGTGCGGGACTGGAGCCGGGGCGACCATGCGAGCGGGCGGGCGCTGTGGTCCCGTGTCGCGGAGACGGGCGTGCTCGCGCTGGCGGTTCCGGAGACGTACGACGGCGGACTGGGGCCGCGTCCGGTGGAACTGGCCGTCGCCTTCGTCGAGCTGGGCCGCCACGCGGTGCCGGGTCCGCTGGTCGAGACGGTGACGGCGGCGGTGCTCCTCAGCGGTGCGGACCCGGGCACCGCCAAGCGGCTGCTGCCGGCGCTGGCGTCGGGCGGGACGATGGCGACGGTGGCGCCCGAGGGGGCGTTCGCCCTGGACGGCGATGTCGCCTCCCTCCGTCTCGCCCTCTCCCCCGACGGCATCCGCCTCTCCCCCGGTCACGGACCCGTCCGCCCCTGCCTCGACCCCGCCCGTCGCCTCACCCCCCTCGCTCCCGGCGGCGAACTCCTCGACGCCCCCACCGGACAGGCCCTCACCTGGGCCCGTCTCGCCACGGCCGCGCAAGCCCTCGGGGTGGGCCTCGCGCTTCTCGACAGAACCGTCGGATACGTCAGGCAGCGCACCCAGTTCGGCGTCCCCGTCGGATCGTTCCAGGCGGTCAAGCACCGGCTGGCCGACGCGAAGATCGCCCTGGAGTTCGCGCGCCCCCTGGTCTTCGGTGCCGCCCTGTCCCTGCGGCCGGCCGAGGTCGCCGCCGCCAAGGCCGCCGCGTGCGAGGCGGCGTACACCACCGCCCGCACCGCGCTGCAACTGCACGGCGCGATCGGCTACACGGCGGAGTACGGCCTGTCGCTGTGGCTGACCAAGGCCCGGGCCCTGCGCACCGCCTGGGGCGATCCCCACGCGTGCCGGGCCCTGGTCGTCAGTGCGGCTGGTGATCGCCGCTGGTGATCTCCCGGTACTCCTCCACGGTCGGCTTCTCGATCCGCGCGTCCGGCCCGAACATCGCCCTCGCGAGCCGCGCACGCAGCCGCTCGGACCGCCTGACCTTGCGGTGCACGCCCCCCGCGTCGACCTCGGGCCCCGTCGCGTACGGCGGGCGCTGCTCGTGCTGGGTGAGGGTGTACAGCTCCGCCCGCGAGAGGGGCTCGTGCACCTCGGTGTACTCGCCGTTCGGGAGCCGCTTGATCGTGCCGGTCTCCCTGCCGTGCAGCACCTTGGCGCGGTCGCGGCGCTGGAGGCCCATGCAGATCTTCTTGGTGACGATGAAGGCGACGACCGGCAGCACGAAGGCGCCGATCCGCACGAACCAGGTGATCACGTTGATGGACAGATGCAGATGGGTCGCCACGATGTCGTTGCCGCCGCCGATCAGCAGCACCGCGTACAGGGTCAGCCAGGCCACGCCCAGGCCGGTGCGCACGGGCGCGTTGCGCGGCCGGTCCAGGATGTGGTGCTCGCGTTTGTCACCGGTGATCCACGCCTCGATGAAGGGATAGACGCCGATGGCGAGCATGACCAGCGGGAAGAGCGCGAACGGGATGAACACGCCGAGCACCAGCGTGTGTCCCCACAGGTTGATCTCCCATCCCGGCATCACCCGGATCAGCCCCTCCGAGAACCCGAGGTACCAGTCGGGCTGGGCGCCCGTGGTGACCAGGTCGGGGCGGTAGGGGCCGAAAGCCCACACGGGGTTGATCTGGGCGATCGCGCCCATGACGGTCAGGACACCGAAGACGAGGAAGAAGAAACCGCCCGCCTTGGCCATGTAGACCGGCAGGAAGGGCATCCCGACGACCGACCGCTCCTTGCGTCCGGGCCCCGGGAACTGGGTGTGCTTGTGGTAGAAGACCAGGATCAGATGGACGGTCACCAGGCCCAGCATGATCCCGGGCAGCAGCAGCACATGGACCGGGTAGAGGCGCGAGATGATGTCGTCGCCCGGGAACTCCCCGCCGAAGAGGAAGAACGCCACGTACGTCCCGACGATCGGGATCGACAGGATCGCGCCGTGCGCGAAGCGCAGGCCGGTGCCGGACAGCAGGTCGTCCGGGAGGGAGTAGCCGGTCAGACCGGTGATGATGCCGAGCATCAGCAGGGTCCAGCCGAACACCCAGTTGAGCTCGCGCGGCTTGCGGAAGGCGCCCGTGAAGAACACCCGCATCATGTGCACCATCATGCCGGTGATGAAGACCAGGGCCGCCCAGTGGTGGATCTGCCGTATCAGCAGCCCGCCGCGCACGTCGAAGCTGATGTCCAGGGTGGACTCGAACGCCCTGCTCATGAGCACGCCGTTGAGCTCGGTGTAGGACCCCTGGTAGACGACCTCCTGCATGCTCGGCTCGAAGAACAGGGTGAGGTAGACGCCGGTGAGGATCAGGACGATGAAGCTGTAGAGGGTGACCTCACCCAGCATGAAGGACCAGTGGTCCGGGAAGACCTTGCGCATGTTGGCCTTGGCCAGCGCGTAGAGGCCGAGACGTCCGTCCGCCCAGTCGGCGAGCTGCTCGCCCTTGCCGGCGGGAGGTCTCCTGCGGGCGGAAGCCGTTCCGTACATCCGTCGTGCGCCGTCGTCGTGCACCTGCCGTCCGCCGTCGCCGTACACCCGTCGTGCGCCGTCGTCGCCCATACGTCGTCGCCTCCCCGTCGGATCCTTCCCAGCGTGGCACGGCAGCGCGGTCGTGCAAATGGGGCGTATGGGCGGATAGGCCAAGAGGCGGTTTCGGTTGGGCCGAGGGGGCGAGCAGACGGCTCAGCGGCTGCCGGGGTCCCGCACGATTCCCTGGGCCCTGGCGGCCACCAGCCACTTCGGGAACTCGCCCACCAGCCGGTCGTACAGCTCGCCGTCCGGCACCTTCCGCGGCTCCTCACCCGCGTGGAAGAACCCGGCGTTGTCGACGACCCGCTTGCCCGGCACGGGCAGCTCGTCGAGCCTGCGCAGGAAGTCGAACTGCTTGCTGTCCGGGTCACCGAAGCCGATGAACTGCCAGAACAACGGCAGCCTCGCCGCCTTGCACAGGTACCGCTCCGCGGCGAGCTTGTTGATGGGACCGCCGTCGGTCTGGAAGACCACGAGGGCCGGCTGGGTCGTCCCGCTGTCGAGGTAGTGGTCGATGACGGCGTCCATGGCCAGGTGGTAGCTCGTCTTCCCCATGTGCCCGAGCCCGGCCACGATCCGGTCGATCCGCCCCTGGTGGCCGGCCAGGGCGATCTCGGTCTCGGCGTCGACATCCGTGGAGAAGAACACCACCGGCACGGTGCCGTCGTCGTCGAGATGCGCCGACAGTCCGAGCACCCGGTCGGCCAGCGCCTGCACGCTGCCGTCCTTGTAGTACGGCCTCATCGAGCCGGAGTAGTCGACCACGAGGTAGACCGCGGCCCGCAGCCCGTCCAGGCCGTGCTTCGTGAGGGAGACCCCGGCGCTCTTGTAGAGGCTCACCAGCGCGGGAGCGGTCTCCTGGACCTTGCTCAGACTGATCGCGACCATGGCCCCACCCTCTCACTCTTCGCCGACCACTCCGTCGCTCAGTTCCAGCACCCTGTCGGCCAGGCCGAGCAGTTGGGGGTCGTGGGTGGCGACGAGGGCCGTGACGCCCTCGCTGCGCACCACGGCCCGCAGCAGCTCCATCACCGCCAGGCCGGTGGCGGCGTCGAGCTGGCCGGTCGGCTCGTCGGCGAGCAGCAGGGCCGGCCGGTTGGCCAGGGCCCGGGCGATCGCGACCCGCTGCTGCTGTCCGCCGGACAGCTCGGCGGGCCGCTGCGTCTCGTGGCCGGCGAGGCCCACCAGGGCCAGGAGCAGCGCCACCCGCTCCTCGCGTTCCCGCGGCTCGGCCCGGCGCAGGCGCAGCGGCACGCCCACGTTCTCGGCGGCGGTGAGGATGGGGATGAGCCCGAAGGACTGGAAGACGAAGCCGATCCGGTCGCGGCGCAGTTCCA
Source organism: Streptomyces coeruleofuscus (assembly GCF_039532725.1). Taxonomy (NCBI): domain Bacteria; kingdom Bacillati; phylum Actinomycetota; class Actinomycetes; order Kitasatosporales; family Streptomycetaceae; genus Streptomyces; species Streptomyces coeruleofuscus. Next base: position 156,984 of record NZ_BAAASE010000007.1, on the reverse strand, counting down.
GCAGCTCGCTCCCGGTCAGCGCCGACAGGTCCGTGCCGTCCACGACGACACGGCCGCGCTGCGGGGAGTCGAGGCCGCCGATCATGTGGAGCAGCGTCGTCTTGCCGGAGCCGGAACGGCCCTTGAGGGCGACCAGTTCACCGCGCCGGACGGAGAAGGAGGCCCCGCGCAGGGCGTGCACGGTCGCGGCACCGGTGCCGTAGGAGTGGTGCAGGTCCTCCACCCTCAGCATCGGCTCGCCGGCCGCGTCGTCGGCGAGGGCGGCAGCGGACCCCGGGCTGGTGTTCTCGGTCATCACCGCATCCCATACGGAACCGGTCCGGGCGGTCAAGAGCGGAACTCCCCGCTCTCGAACACATGTGTCGCACAGGTAACTCCGTGATATGCATACCGGGTTGGGGGAACAGAGGTTCGGCCATCGGGTGGGGGAAGAGTGACCGGCTTACTGCTGCTGCGCCTGCGCGCGCATCGGCTGCTCCTCACGGCCGCCCTGCTCGCCGTCCTGCTGACCACCTCGGTGCTCGCCGCCCTGGCCGCCTTCTCCGGCTCCGTCGGGGACGCGGCGCTGCGCGGCACCCTGGGCGGCCGGGCCGCGGCCTCCGCCTCCCTCGTCGTCGAGGCGGACGTGCCCCGGGAACGGCGCGACGCGGCGCGGCGGGCCGTGGAACGCGGGGCGCGGGAGGCGTTCGGCGGGCTGCCGGTGACCGTGCGGACGCTGGAGCGCTCCGGGCCGTACGCGCTGCCCCGTTCCCTCCAGGACGCCGACGCCCGCGCCGGAGAGCCCGACCTCACGCACGTCGCCGCCCTCGACCGGTCCCGGATCAGGCTGGTCTCGGGCACACTGCCGGGCCCGGCAGCGGCGACCCGCGCCACCGCCGTACCGGTCGCCCTGCCCGAAGCGGCCGCCGACCGGCTGAAGCTGCCTCCCGGGTCGCGCCTCACGCTCACGGACCGGCTGGGCGGCGAGCCCCTCCGCGTACGGGTGACCGGTGTGTACCGGGCGGCCGACATCTCCGATCCCTACTGGCAGGCGGACGCCCTCGGCGGGCAGGGCGTGCGCACCGTCGCCTTCACCACGTACGGGCCGCTGCTGGCCGACGCGTCGGTGCTCGCCTCCGGCCGCACCTCCGAGGACAGCACCGGCTGGGTGGCGACGGCCGACTACCGGACCTTCACCACCGACGGCATCGGGGCGCTCCGCGCGGCGGCCGTACGCGCGTCCGGGGCGCTGCGCGAGGACTCGGCACTCGGCGGTGACGCGGAGGTGCGCACCGGGCTGCCCGAGGTGCTCGACCGGACCGAGCGGGCCCTGCTGGTGTCCCGGTCCACCCTGCTGGTCGTCTCCGTGCAGCTGGTGCTGCTCGCCGGGTACGCGCTGCTGCTGGTGGCCCGGCTGCTGGACACCGAGCGGGCGGGCGAGAACGAGTTGCTGCGGGCCAGGGGCGGATCGCGCGGCCGGATCGCCGGACTCGCCGCGCTGGAGGCGCTGCTGCTGGCGGTACCGGCCGCGATCTGTGCCGCGCTGCTGTCCGGGCCGCTGGCCCGGCTGCTGGCCCGGTGGTCCTCGCTCGACGGGATCGGGCTGCGGCTCGACGCCCTCCCGGCGGGCGGGGTCTGGCTGGTCGCGGGCGGCGTGGCGGCGGCGTGCGCGGCGGCGGTCGTGGCGCCCGCGCTGGCGGCGACGGCGGGCGCGCCGGTACGGCTGCGGCGCGTCCGGGCCGTCACGGCGGCCGCGCCCGTGCGCGCCGGGGCCGATGTCGGGCTGCTGCTGATCGCGGGCGTGGCGTACTGGCAGCTCGGCCGGCAGACCGAAGCGACCGGCGGCGGGGTGCTCAGCCGGGACCGGGCCGGGGAGCTGGGCATCGATCCGCTGCTGGTCGGAGCGCCCGCGCTGGCGCTGCTGGCGGGCACGGTCCTGACCCTGCGTCTGCTGCCGTTCGCGGCCCGCCTCGCGGAGCGGCGATCCGCGAGCGGGCGCGGGTTGCCGGCGGCGCTGGCGGGATGGCAGTTCAGCCGGCGCCCGCTGCGCGGTGCGGGTCCGGTGCTGCTTCTGGTCATCGCTGTGACGACCGGGATGCTGGCGATCGGGCACGGCGCGTCCTGGGACCGGTCGCAGGACGACCAGGCCGACTTCAGGACGGGCGCCTCCGTGCGGGTCCTCGACCCCAGGCCGGGCGGCCCCGGGCAGACCGGCCTCTACACCGCGCTGCCCGGGGCCCGGGACGCCGCCCCCGCGCACCGCGCCGCCCTGGGCCTCTCCGGCGACCGTGACGCGACGGTCCTCGCGCTGGACACGTCCCGCGCCGGGGACGGGATGCTGATGCGCGGCGATCTCGCCGACGAGCCCCCGGCGAAGCTGCTGCGGGCACTGGCACCGCCCGCGCGGGACGGACACCGGGCGGTGCGGCTTCCCGGCGACACCCGGCGGCTCGCCCTCGACGCGCGGATCACCGACGTGCGGGCCCGGACCGGACGCTCTCCCTCCGACCGCGCGCCCCTGCTCACGGTGGTCGTCGAGGACCGCTACGGCATCACCTACCGGCTGGGCGCCGGGAAGGTCCCGGTGGACGGCCGCGTCCACCGGGTCACCCTCGACCTGGACATGACGGCGACGGGCCGCCGCGCCGCCCCGGCCGGACCGCTGCGGCTGACCGGACTCCAGCTCGACGACGCCTCTCCCGCCGGCGGCGCCGAACAACACCGGTTCACCGTCGAACGGCTGCTCGCCACCGGCCGCGACGGCTCCGCGCGGACGGTCCCGGTGCCCTCCGGAACGCGCTGGCAGGGCGGCCGGACCGTGACGGAGAACGGCGCGGTCGTCGCCCGTACGGCCGCGAAGCCCGCCGTGTCGGGGACTGCGCCGCTGGCCGTGTCGTACGACACCGGCGCCGGCGCCGGCTCCGGCTCCGGCTCCGGCGCCGGCGAGAGCTTCGGCGCCGCGCCGGTCTACACCGTCCGCGTCGACACCGCCGGAGCCGGGGCGCCGCGGAACCTCTTGGCCGTCGCCACCCGGGACTTCCTGCGGGCGGCGGGGGCCGGTCCCGGCGACACCATCGACGTACCGCTGTCCGGGGAGCAGCTGCGGGTGCGGATCGTACGGTCCGTCGAGGAGCTGCCGACCACCGCCACCGGGTTGGACGGAGAGACCATGGCCGGCGGGGCGCTGCTGCTGGACCTGCGGGCGGTCGACGCCGTGCTGGCGCGGCGGGGCAGCGCGCCGCTCACCCCGACCGAGTGGTGGGTGAGCGCCGCCCCCGGCAAGGCCGCCGAGGTCGCCGCCGCGCTGCGGGCACGCCCCGACCTGGAACCGCGGCAGGTGCTGGTGCGGGACGAGACCGCGGCCGAGTTGCTGCGGGATCCGCTCGGCGCCGGGCCGCGCTCGGCGCTGACGGCGGTGGCCGTGGCCGCCGCGGCCCTCGCCGCCGGGGGTTTCGCGGTGAGCGCCGCCGGTGCGCGGCGGGAGCGGTCCGCGGAGTTCGCGGTGCTGCGCGCCCTGGGCACGCCCCGCCGGGATCTCGCCCGGCTCGTCGCGACGGAGCAGAGCCTGCTCATCGGCGCCGGTCTGCTCGCCGGGCTCGGTCTCGGCACCGTCCTGACCCGGGCCGTCGTCCCGCTGATCGTGCTGACCTCCGATGCCGCACGGCCGGTCCCGCCCGTCCTCGTCGAACTCCCGGTGTCCCGAGTGGCCCTGCTCCTGGCGGGGGTGGCCGCCCCGCTCCTGCTGATCACCGCCGCGTCGGCGCTGCGCCGGGCCGAGCCGGTGGCCGCGCTCCGCCATCAGGGGGAGGACTGAGATGCCGCCGAACCCGCAGGGAGCGCCCTGGGTGCGGACCCGGCTGCGGACCGCGCCCGTGTCCGCCGTCGCCTCCGGTGTGCTGGTGCTGGTCACGGCGTTCCTCGCGGCCGTCCTGCCCCGGGCCGTCGAGGCGTACGAGACGGACGGGCTGCGCGAGGCCCTCGCCACCGCCTCCCCCGAGTCCACCGTGCTGGAGCTGAAGGCTCCGCCGCCCGGTCTCGAACAGCCCGACGCGGCCCGGGCGGACGTGGTGCGGCCGGAGTCGCTCGCGGCGGTCGACGGCCGGGCGCGGGCGCTGCTGCCCGCGCCGCTGCGGGCGGACCGGGCCGAGTCGGCCTACGGGGTGCGGACCGGGAAGAGCCTGGAGGCACTGGACGCGTCGCTGCCCCGGCCGGGCGGACTGCCGCCCAGGTTCACGCTGCTCGCGCAGTCGGGAGCGGCCGGCCACGCCACCGTGCGGGAGGGCCGGCTGCCCACCGTCCGCACGCCGGTGACCGTGGGCACCAGGGTGGTGGAGGGCGCGGTGACCACCGAGACCGCCCGCGTGCTGCGTCTGCGGGCCGGCTCCACGCTCACCCTGTCCGGTTTCCTGGACGGACCGCTGACGGTACGGATCACCGGCGTCCTCGAACCCCGGCATCCGCAGCGGAGTTACTGGTCCGCGGAACCGGTCCTGCGCACCCCGGGCCTGGCCTCCACCAGTGCCCGTCCACCGCGGTACTACTGGGAGGCGGGCGTCCTGCTGGCACCCGGGGCCGCACCCGCGCTGCTCGGCGGTCAGGGCGAGCCGGAGCAGTACTGGCGGTTCGCGCCCGCGACCGGGCGGCTCACCGGGGCGGACGCCTCGGCGCTCGTCGACGCGGTCGCCTCCCTGGAAGACGGACCCGCGTTGGTGCGGATGCGCGGGGCCGCCGGTCCGACGGCGCGGCTGTCCACCGGCCTGGAGCAGGTCGTCGGCTCCTACGCCCAGACCCGTGACGTGATCACGCCCGTGGTCGCCGTCGCGGTCTTCGGGATCGCCGCGATCGCCGTCGTCGTGCTGGTCATGAGCGCCGGTGTGGCCGCCGCCCGCCGTGACGCCGAACTCGCCCTGCTGCGGGCCCGGGGCGGCTCCCTGGGCGGCATCGCCGGGCGGCTGCTGGCCGAGACCGCGGTGCCCGCGGTGCCCGCGGCGGTCTGCGGTCTGCTGCTCGCGGTGCTCGTCGTGGACGAGGCGCGGCCGCTGCCCGCCGTGTTCGGGGCGGGCGCCGTGGCGCTGCTGGCCTGTGCCGCGTTGCCGGTGCGCGCGGTCGTGGCGCATAGCAGGCCGCGGGCGCACCAGGAGCGCGACGATCTCGCCGAGGCCAGGCCCGGCGGCCGCCGCACGGTCGCCGAACTGACCCTGCTGGTGCTGGCCGTGGGCTCGGTGGTGACGCTGCGCCGACGGGGTACGGACGGAGCGGGCGATCTGCTGGTGAGCGCCGCCCCGGTGCTCGTCGGGCTGGTCGCCGCGCTGGTCCTCGTGCGGCTGTACCCGCTGCCCCTGCGGTGGGCCGCCGGCCCGGCCGGGCGGCTGCGCGGCGTGGTCGGGTTCCTGTCGCTGGCCCGCGCGGGCCGCTCACCGGCGGCGGTCGCGACGCTGCCACTGCTCGCCCTGCTGACGGCCCTGACGACGGCCGCGTTCGGGGGGTCCGTGCTGGCGGGCGTGGCGGACGCCCGGGACCGGGCCGCGCTGCTGGAGACGGGCGCGGACGCGCGGATCGCCACGACCGACGCGAAACCGCTACCGGCAGGACTGGAGCGGACGGTACGGGAAGTGGCGGGCGTACGGCAGGTCACGGCCGTGGGGTTCGCGTTCCTCTCGGAGCGCGCGTCCGACGAGACGCGGTCGGTGACCGTGGTCGGCGTGGAGCCGGAGACCTACGCGGAGCTGGCCCGGCAGATGGATCTCGGGGGGTTCCCCGCCGACCGGCTGGGGGCCGGGGGCGGGGTGCTGGACGCCGTCGCCCCCCCCGAGGTCGCCGAGCGGCTCGGGCGTGCGCCGCGCCGGATCGTGACGGACGGCGGAGCGGTCACGGTGCGGATCACCGCCGTGCGCCCTCGCACCCCGGCCGTCCCCGAGGGCGAGTTCCTGCTGGTGGACGCGGCGGGTCTGAAGGGCTCCGGCGGCCCCACGACCCTGCTGGCCTCGGGTGCCGGGCTCGACGCGAAGGCGCTGCGGGCGACCGTACGCGGCGCCGGTTCGAACCTCACCGTGACACCGCGCGCCGAGGTACGCGCGGCGCTGTCCGACTCGCCGTTGCAGGCGGGCGCCGAACGGATCTACGTCTGGGCCGTCCTCGCGGGCGCGGGCTACGCCGTGCTCGCCCTGGTGCTCGGCCTGCTGCGGTCGGCGCCGGAACGGGCCGCGCTGCTGGCCCGGCTGCGCACCCTGGGCCTGACGCCCCGCCAGGGGCGCCGGCTGCTCGGCCTGGAGGCGCTGCCCCTGGCGCTGCTCGCGGCCGGCGGTGGCATGGCCGTCGGCTGGGCCGCGGTACGGCTGCTCGCCCCCGGCGTCGACCTGGACCGGCTCGCTCTGGCCGGCGCGTCGGGCGGCACGGCACCGCAGGGTGCCGCGCTGCGGGCCGACCTGTGGTCACTGGCCCTGCCCGCCGCGGGCGCGGTGCTCCTGACCGGGGCGGTGGCCGTCGCGCAGGCCTGGTGGGCGGGGCGCCGGACACCGATCACTCACCTCAGGGCAGGAGACATGCGATGAGCGGTACGACGGAGTCGCTCGCGGAGCTGGAGCGGCGGGCGGCGCGGCACCGCGACCGGCCCGCCTACGGGCACGACGCCCTGATCGCCTGCGACCGGCTGGTGCGGATCTTCGCCAAGCGCGGTGGCCGGGACGCCGTGGAGGTGCAGGCGCTCCAGGGGCTCGATCTGCTGGTGCGGGAAGGCGAGTTGATGGCCCTGGTGGGGGCGTCCGGCAGCGGCAAGTCGACGCTGATGAACATCCTCGCCGGCCTGGACGTCCCGACCGCCGGCACGGCGAAGGTCGCGGGCCGTGATCTGCTGACGATGGACGCGAAGGCGCGGTTGCGGTACCGGCGCGAGGTGGTCGGCTTTGTCTGGCAGCAGACGGCACGCAATCTGCTGCCGTATCTGACGGCGGCGCAGAACGTCGTCCTGCCCATGCAGCTGGCGGGCGGCTCGCGAAGGAAGCAGGCCGGACGGGCGGACGACCTGCTGGCCATGCTCGGCGTCGCCGACTGCCGGGACCGGCGCCCGCAGCAGATGTCCGGGGGCCAGCAGCAGCGCGTCGCGATCGCCGTCGCCCTGGCCAACGCCCCCGCCGTGCTGCTCGCCGACGAGCCGACCGGCGAGCTGGACTCGGCGACCGGGCAGCAGGTCTTCGCGGCGTTCCGCCGGGCCAACGAGGAGCTGGGCACGACGGTCGTCATCGTCACGCACGACCAGGCGGTCGCCGGCGAGGTCCGCCGCACGGTCGCGATCCGCGACGGCCGCACCTCGACGGAGGTGCTGCGCCGCACCGAGGTCGACGAGGCGGGCCAGGAGTCCCTGGTGGCCCGGGAGTACGCCATGCTCGACCGCGCGGGACGCCTCCAGCTGCCGGCCGAGTACACGACGGCCCTGGGCATGCGGGACAGGGTGCTGCTGGAGCTGGAGGAGGACCACGTCCAGGTGTGGCCGGACGGGAGCGGGAGCGGGAACGGCTGAGGACGCCCGGGCAGCCACGAGCCCCTTCGGGAACTCGCCCACCAGCCGGTCGTACAGCTCGGCGTCCGTCGATGCCGATCGTATGCGCCCGGCGACCCGCCGATGGACGCGCGCGGACGCTGGCGTACGCTTACGCGCCCGCACCGGCGCCGCGCGCCGGTGCGGGCGGGGAGCGTGCGCCGGGCCGCTGGTGCTCCAGGCGGCCGGGACGGCGGGGTAAGTCACGGAGCTGACAGGCAGGGTGATCCCAGTGAAGCGTGCTGGTGTGGCGTTCTTCGTCGCCGTTCCCGTGGCCGCCACGGCGTTGGCCTACCTCCTCGCACCCGCGGACTCAGCCGAGCCCACGGCGAAACCCTCCGTGTCCGCCGCCCAGGCGGCCCGGGAAGAGGCCAAGCACCGGGCCGAGGTGGAGCGGGCGGAGGACGACAAGGTGATCGCCGGGCTGCCCGCGGGCCTGGCCGCCCCGGAGAAGAAGGAACTGGCGCAGCGGATCGTGGCGAGCGCCCACCAGTCGACGCTGAACTGGCGCGCCCTCTACGGCTCCATCGAGGACCTGGAGGACGGGCGGGGCTACACCGCTGGGATCGCCGGCTTCTGCACCGGCACCCACGACCTGCTCGCCCTCGTCGAGCGCTACACCGAAACCCACCCGGACAACGGCCTGGCCCGCTACCTGCCGGCCCTGCGCGAGGTCGACGGCACGGACTCCCACGAGGGCCTGGACCCCGGCTTCACCGCGGCCTGGAAGGCGGAGGCGAAGCTCCCCGCCTTCCGCAGGGCCCAGGACGAGCACCGTGACCGTTTCTCCTTCGACCCGGCGGTCCGCCTCGCCAAGCTGGACGGCCTGGGCACGCTCGGCCAGTTCGTCTACTACGACGCTCTGATCTTCCACGGCCCCGACGCCGGCCCCGAGGGCTTCTACGGCCTGCGCGAACGCGCGCTGCGCGTGGCGGACACACCGGCCGAGGGCGGTAGTGAGAAGGCGTACCTGGACGCCTTCCTCGACATCCGGCGCACCGCCATGGCCGCCGAGCGCACGGACACCAGCCGCGTCGACACCGCCCAGCGCCGTTTCCTGAACGAGGGCAACCTGCGTCTCGACACGCCGCTGGAGTGGGCCGTCTACGGGGACACGTACAAGGTGCCGTGACCCTGGCCCGCACAGGGTGTCGTGGCCGGCCGGGGAAGGCGACAGCGCCTGCCCGGTCGTCCGGTCGGGGACTGTTGGGCAGGCGCTGTCGGTGTTCCGCACGCCGTTGTGCGGGACGTCTTGTGCGGTGCGGTCAGACCATCAGCGCGCGGTCCGTGGGGCGGATCGGCGCCGGCAGTTCGCTCGCGCCCGTGAGGGCACGGTCCACGCCGCGCGCCGCCGAGCGGCCCTCCGCGATCGCCCACACGATGAGCGACTGGCCGCGGCCCGCGTCACCGGCGACGAACACACCGGGCACGTTGGTCTGGTAGTCGTCGTCGCGGGCGATGTTGCCGCGCTCGTCGAGCTCCAGGCCGAACTGCTCGACCAGGCCGTTCTCCCGGTCGGTGCCGGTGAAGCCCATGGCGAGGGTGACCAGCTGGGCGGGGATCTTGCGCTCCGTGCCCGGCTTCGGGGTCAGCCGGCCGTCGATGAACTCCACCTCGGTGAGGTGCAGCCACTGGACGTTGCCGTCCTCGTCGCCCTCGAAGTGGGTCGTCGACACCGAGTAGACGCGCTCGCCGCCCTCCTCGTGGGCCGAGGTGACCTTGTAGAGCATCGGGAAGGTCGGCCAGGGCTGGTTGACCGGGTGCCGGTCGTCGTTCGGGCGGGGCATGATCTCCAGCTGCGTGACGGAGGCCGCGCCCTGGCGGTGGGCGGTGCCGACACAGTCCGCGCCGGTGTCGCCGCCGCCGATGACCACGACATGCTTGCCCTCGGCCGAGATGGGGGGCGCCACGTAGTCGCCCTCCTGGACCTTGTTGGCCAGCGGCAGGTACTCCATGGCCTGGTAGATGCCCTTGAGCTCGCGGCCGGGCACCGACAGGTCACGGGCCGTGGTGGCGCCGACGGCCAGGACGACCGCGTCGTAGCGCTTCTTCAGGTCCGTGGCCTTCAGGTCGCGGCCGATCTCGATGCCCGTGCGGAAGCGGGTGCCCTCCGCGCGCATCTGCTCGATGCGGCGGTTGATGTGCCGCTTCTCCATCTTGAACTCGGGGATGCCGTACCGGAGGAGGCCTCCGATGCGGTCCGCGCGCTCGTAGACGGCGACCGTGTGACCGGCCCGGGTCAGCTGCTGGGCGGCGGCCAGACCGGCCGGGCCCGAGCCGACGACCGCGACGGTCTTGCCGGACAGGCGCTCCGGGATCTGCGGGGCGACGTCCCCGGTCTCCCACGCCTTGTCGATGATCGAGACCTCGACGTTCTTGATGGTGACCGGCGGCTGGTTGATGCCGAGCACACACGCCGACTCACACGGAGCGGGGCACAGCCGGCCCGTGAACTCCGGGAAGTTGTTCGTCGCGTGCAGGCGCTCCGAGGCGGCGGCCCAGTCCTCGCGGTAGGCGTAGTCGTTCCACTCGGGGATCAGGTTCCCCAGCGGGCAGCCGTTGTGGCAGAACGGGATGCCGCAGTCCATGCACCGGCTGGCCTGCTTGCTGATGATCGGCAGCAGGGAGCCGGGGACGTAGACCTCGTTCCAGTCCCTGACGCGCTCCTCGACGGGGCGGGACTTGGCGACCTCGCGCCCGTGGTTCAGGAAGCCCTTCGGGTCAGCCATTGATCGCCGCCTCCATCATCTTCTCGTGGGTCTCGGTCTCGGAGAGACCGGCTCGCTCGGCGGCGTCCTTGGCGGCGAGCACTGCCTTGTACGTGCTGGGGATGATCCTGCTGAAGCGCTCGACGGCGGTGTCCCACTCGGCCAGGAGCTTCTCGGCGACGGTCGAGCCCGTCTCCTCCTGGTGGCGGCGGACCACGTCGTGCAGCCACTGCTTGTCGGTGTCGTCCAGCGCCTCGACCGCGTCGAGGTTGCCGACGTTGACGTTGTCGGGGTCCAGGTCGATGACGTACGCGATACCGCCGGACATACCGGCCGCGAAGTTGCGGCCCGTCTCGCCGAGCACCACCGCGTGGCCACCGGTCATGTACTCGCAGCCGTGGTCGCCCACGCCCTCGGAGACGACCGTCGCACCGGAGTTGCGGACGCAGAACCGCTCGCCGACCTTGCCGCGCAGGAACATCTCGCCGCCGGTGGCGCCGTAGCCGATGGTGTTGCCGGCGATGACGCTGTACTCGGCGAGGTGGTCGGCCGCACGGTCCGGGCGGACCACGATCCGGCCGCCGGAGAGGCCCTTGCCGACGTAGTCGTTGGCGTCGCCCTCCAGGCGCAGCGTGACACCGCGCGGCACGAACGCGCCGAAGGACTGGCCCGCGGAGCCGGTGAAGGTGATGTCGATGGTGTCGTCGGGCAGGCCCGCGCCACCGAACTTCTTCGTCACCTCGTGGCCGAGCATGGTGCCGACCGTGCGGTTGATGTTGCGGATCTGCACCTGGGCGCGGACCGGCTGGGCCTCGGTGGCGTCCGAGGCGGACAGGGCGTCGGCGGCCAGCTTGATGAGCTGGTTGTCGAGCGCCTTCTCCAGGCCGTGGTCCTGCGCGATCAGCTGGTGGCGGACCGCGCCCTCGGGCAGCTCGGGCACGTGGAACAGCGGCTCCAGGTCCAGGCCCTGCGCCTTCCAGTGGTCCACCGCGCGGGTGACGTCGAGGGCCTCGGCGTGGCCGACGGCCTCCTCGATGGAGCGGAAGCCCAGCTCGGCGAGGATCTCGCGGACCTCTTCGGCGATGTACGTGAAGAAGTTCACGACGTACTCGGCCTTGCCGTTGTACCGCTCGCGCAGCACCGGGTTCTGCGTGGCGATGCCGACCGGGCAGGTGTCCAGGTGGCAGACGCGCATCATGACGCAGCCCGAGACGACGAGCGGCGCGGTCGCGAAACCGAACTCCTCGGCGCCGAGCAGCGCGGCGATGACCACGTCGCGGCCGGTCTTCAGCTGGCCGTCGGTCTGCACGACGATGCGGTCGCGCAGGCCGTTGAGCAGCAGCGTCTGCTGGGTCTCGGCGAGACCGAGCTCCCAGGGACCGCCGGCGTGCTTGAGCGAGGTGAGCGGCGAGGCGCCCGTACCGCCGTCGTGGCCGGAGATGAGGACGACGTCCGCGTGCGCCTTGGAGACACCCGCGGCGACCGTGCCGACGCCGACCTCGGAGACCAGCTTGACGTGAATCCGCGCCTGCGGGTTCGCGTTCTTCAGGTCGTGGATCAGCTGGGCCAGGTCCTCGATGGAGTAGATGTCGTGGTGCGGGGGCGGCGAGATGAGGCCGACGCCCGGCGTCGAGTGCCGCGTCTTGGCGACCCACGGGTAGACCTTGTGGCCGGGCAGCTGGCCGCCCTCGCCGGGCTTGGCGCCCTGGGCCATCTTGATCTGGATGTCGTCGGAGTTGACCAGGTACTCGGAGGTCACACCGAAGCGGCCGGAGGCGACCTGCTTGATGGACGACCGGCGGGCCGGGTCGTACAGGCGCTCCGGGTCCTCGCCGCCCTCACCGGTGTTGGACTTGCCGCCCAGCTGGTTCATGGCGATGGCGAGGGTCTCGTGCGCCTCCTGCGAGATGGAGCCGTACGACATGGCGCCCGTCGAGAACCGCTTGACGATCTCGGAGACCGGCTCGACCTCGTCGACCGGGATGGGCTTCCGGCCGGACTTGAAGCCGAACAGGCCGCGCAGCGTCATCAGCCGCTCGGACTGCTCGTTCACGCGCTCGGTGTACTTCTTGAAGATGTCGTAGCGGCCGGAGCGCGTGGAGTGCTGGAGGCGGAAGACCGTCTCCGGGTCGAACAGGTGCGGCTCGCCCTCGCGGCGCCACTGGTACTCGCCGCCTATGTCCAGCGCGCGGTGCGCCGGGGCGATGCCGGAGGCCGGGTAGGCCTTGGCGTGGCGGGCGGCGACCTCCTTGGCGACGACGTCGATGCCGACGCCGCCGATCTTGGTGGCCGTGCCGTTGAAGTACTTCCCGACGAAGGTCTCGTCGAGGCCGACGGCCTCGAAGACCTGGGCGCCGCGGTAGGAGGCGACCGTCGAGATGCCCATCTTGGACATGACCTTCAGCACGCCCTTGCCGAGGGCGTAGATGAGGTTGCGGATGGCCTTCTCGGGCTCGATGCCGGGCAGGAAGGTGCCGGCGCGGACCAGGTCCTCGACGGACTCCATCGCCAGGTACGGGTTGACCGCGGCGGCGCCGTAGCCGATGAGCAGGGCGACGTGGTGGACCTCGCGGACGTCACCGGCCTCGACCAGCAGGCCCACCTGGGTGCGCTGCTTGGTGCGGATGAGGTGGTGGTGGACGGCCGCGGTGAGCAGCAGCGACGGGATCGGCGCGTGCTCGGCGTCCGAGTGACGGTCCGACAGGACGATCAGCCGGGCGCCGTTCTCTATCGCGGCGTCGGCCTCGGCGCAGATCTCGTCGATCCGCGCGGCCAGCGCGTCACCGCCGCCGTGCACCCGGTACAGGCCGGACAGCGTCGCGGCCTTGAAGCCGGGCATGTCGCCGTCGGCGTTGATGTGGATGAGCTTGGCCAGCTCGTCGTTGTCGATGACCGGGAAGGGCAGCACGACGCTGCGGCAGGAGGCCGCGCTCGGGTCGAGCAGGTTGCCCTGCGGGCCCAGCGAGGAGCGCAGCGAGGTGACGAGCTCCTCGCGGATGGCGTCCAGCGGCGGGTTGGTGACCTGCGCGAAGAGCTGGGTGAAGTAGTCGAAGAGCAGGCGCGGGCGGTCCGACAGCGCGGCGATCGGCGAGTCGGTGCCCATCGAGCCGATGGGCTCGGCACCGGCCTTGGCCATCGGCGCGAGGATGACGCGCAGCTCCTCCTCGGTGTACCCGAAGGTCTGCTGGCGGCGGGTGACCGAGGCGTGGGTGTGGACGATGTGCTCGCGCTCGGGCAGGTCGGAGAGCTCGATCTCGCCGGCCTCCAGCCACTCCGCGTACGGCTCCTCGGCGGCGAGCTGGGCCTTGATCTCGTCGTCCTCGATGATGCGGTGCTCGGTGGTGTCGACGAGGAACATGCGGCCGGGCTGGAGGCGGCCCTTGCGGACGACCTTGGCCGGGTCGATGTCCAGGACGCCGACCTCGGACCCGAGGACGACGAGGCCGTCGTCGGTGACCCAGTAGCGGCCGGGGCGCAGGCCGTTGCGGTCGAGGACGGCGCCGACCTGCTTGCCGTCGGTGAAGGTGACACAGGCCGGGCCGTCCCAGGGCTCCATCAGGTTGGAGTGGAACTGGTAGAAGGCGCGGCGGCTCGGGTCCATGGAGTCGTGGTTCTCCCACGCCTCCGGGATCATCATCAGCACGGAGTGCGGCAGCGAACGGCCGCCGAGGTGCAGCAGCTCCAGGACCTCGTCGAAGGAGGCGGAGTCGGAGGCGTCCGGCGTGCAGATCGGGAAGATACGGTCGATCTTCTCCTGGTCGCCGAACAGGTCGGAGACGAGCTGGGACTCGCGGGCCGCCATCCAGTTGCGGTTGCCCTTGACCGTGTTGATCTCGCCGTTGTGGGCAACGAAGCGATAGGGGTGGGCCAGCGGCCAGCTCGGGAAGGTGTTGGTGGAGAACCGGGAGTGCACGAGCGCGATCGCGGAGGCGAAGCGGCGGTCGGACAGGTCCGGGAAGAAGGGCTCCAGCTGGCCGGTGGTCAGCATGCCCTTGTAGACGATCGTCCGCGCGGACAGCGACGGGAAGTAGACGCCGGCCTCACGCTCGGCGCGCTTGCGCAGCGCGAACGCCCTGCGGTCCAGGGCGACGCCCTGGGACACACCGTCGCTGACGAAGATCTGGCGGAAGACCGGCATGGTCGACCGGGCGGTGGCACCCAGCAGCTGGGGCGCGACCGGGACCTCGCGCCAGCCGAGGACGGTCAGGCCCTCGTCGGCCGCGATCGTCTCGATCTGCGAGACGGCCTCGGCGGCGGAGTCCTCCGGCAGGAAGGCGGTGCCGACGGCGTAGGCGCCGGCCTCGGGCAGTTCGAATCCGGCCACGTCACGGAAGAAGGCGTCCGGGACCTGCGACAGGATGCCGGCGCCGTCACCGGAGTCGGGCTCGGAGCCGGTGGCACCGCGGTGTTCGAGGTTGCGCAGGACGGTCAGAGCCTGCTCGACCAGGGTGTGGGACGCCTCGCCGGTGAGGGTGGCGACGAAGCCGACGCCGCAGGCGTCGTGCTCGTTGCGGGGGTCGTACATACCCTGCGCAGCAGGGCGAGCATCCATGAAGGACCAGTTCTGGCCATTCGCGGAATGCTGGGACGGCTGGCGCGGCGTACGCATCGGCTCTCCCGTCGTCGTCATGTGGCATATGCAAAGTGCCGAGGGACGACGTTGGCCCTCGCGTGATCGCAAAATTTCGTGCAGGTTACATGATGGAGCGGTTCTCGGGAACCGGGATAATCCGTTCCAACATGCGGACACCGGCGGCTGGCGGCGGGGGTACCGCACCGACGGTGGAAGCTATGAGGGGCCAGCACGGAACGACCGGGTGAGATCGATGCCCGTCGGGCCCGGGGCGGGACGGGCGCCTTCGCCCACCTCGCTGATCGCGCCCACGGGCCTCGTTGCCCGCAGCGCTTACGGCTCATGCCCGGTGATTGCGCATTCGAAACCAGCAAGTAACGGCTACTTATACGGCCCAACGCATAAGTCCGAGCCGAACTATCCTACGGCCGTCCCGAACAAGGTGCCCAGGGCGTACGTCACACCGGCCGCCGCGCCTCCCAGGAACAGCTGCCGCAGGCCGCTGTACCACCAGGTGCGTGCCGTCACCCTGGCCACCACCGCGCCGCACAGGAAGAGCCCGAGCAGCGCCAGCAGCACGGCCGGCAGAAGACTGCTCGCGCCCAGCAGATACGGCAGGACGGGGATCAGCGCACCCAGCGCGAAGGAACCGAAGCTCGACACCGCGGCCACCGTGGGTGAGGGCAGATCGCCGGGATCGATCCCCAGCTCCTCCCGGGCATGGATCTCCAGCGCCTGCTCGGGGTCCTTCGACAACTGCCGGGCGACCTCACTGGCCAGCCGCGGCTCGACCCCTCTCGCCCGGTAGAGCGCGGCGAGCTCGGCCTCCTCGTCCTGCGGGTGCTTGCGCAGCTCGCGCCGCTCCACGTCCAGCTCGGCCTCGACGAGCTCGCGCTGCGAGGCGACGGAGGTGTACTCGCCGGCGGCCATGGAGAAGGCACCGGCGGCCAGGCCCGCGAGTCCGCTCAGCACGACGGTGTGCTGGCTGACCGAGCCGCCCGCGACACCGGTCATCAGGGCCAGGTTGGAGACGAGGCCGTCCATCGCACCGAACACCGCGGGACGCAGCCAGCCGCCGTTCACGTCCCGGTGGGTGTGGTTGTCCCGGTGTGCCTCGTGCAGCGCCGCCTCGGTCTCGATGATGGCCATGAAAGATCCCCGATCCTCTCGCCGAACAAGCCACTTTGGACAAGTTCCAGATTTTTACAGCAACCAAAGTACGCCGTGAATTCCGACGCCGCCAGCAAGGAAAGGCTGGGCTAACCTGCGGTTTTACCCTTCAGCGCTCACTTGATCGTGATCTTGCACAGATGTCGACCGGGTGATGCTGTGGCCCTTGAGGCTCGGGGCGGTCGCCGGAGTGGGACACATCCCGTATGGCATCGATCGCCTGCATCCCCTCAGCCCCGGCGCCCGGTGACGCCACCGGACTCCGCGCACGGGCACGCGGCGCACTGCTGGGCCTGGCCGTCGGTGACGCGCTCGGGGCCCCGGCCGAGAACATGAAGCCATCGGAGATCCGCGCGCGGTGGGGCCGCATCACCGGCTACGTCGCCGAGCACCCCGCCGGTACGGACGACACCGAGTACGCGATCTTCTCCGGCCTCCTCCTGGCCCGGCACGGCTCGGCACTCACTCCCGCGCACGTGGAGGCGGCCTGGCACGAATGGATCGCCGACCGCGACGAGGGCCCGTTCCGGGGCGCCGGCTTCAGCGAACGCGGCACGCTGGAGAACCTCCGCCGGGGTCTGGCGGCCCCCATCTCCGCCCAGCACCGGCACGCCTGGAGCGACGGCCTGGCCATGCGCGCGGCGCCCTTCGGAGTGTTCGCGCCGGGCCGCCCGGCGGAGGCGGCCCGGCTCGTGGCGATCGACGGGTCGGTGAGCCATGACGGCGAGGGCATCTACGGCGGCCAGGCGGTGGCCGCGGGCGTGGCGGCGGCGATGGCGGGCGCCCAGCCGATCGCTGTCGTGGCCGCGGCCCTCGCGGTCGTGCCCGACGATTCCTGGACGGCCCGCTGCCTGCGCCGCGCGGTGGCGGTGGCCCACCGCGGCGAACGCGCGGTCCGCTCCGCGGTCGTCATCGGCGGATACCCCTGGACCGACCTGGCCCCCGAGGCGGTCGCCCTCGCCTTCGGCGCCTACGCGGCAGCCGACGGCGACTTCGAACAGTCCGTCCTGACGGCGGTGAACATGGGCCGCGACGCGGACACGACGGCGGCGGTCGCGGGTGCCCTGGCGGGCGCGACCCGGGGAGTCTCGGCGATTCCGCAGGCCTGGACGACCCCCATCGGCCCGGTCCGCGGCCGGTGCCTGCCGGCGATGGCGGGTTACCACGTCCTGGACGTGGCGGACCTGCTGACGCCGGCGGCAACCACCTGTGCTCTGGCAGCGGACGGGGAGAGGGAGGTACCCGCATGACCCCGCTGGCACCGGCAGCCGCCGGCGGCGAAGGCGCCCCACGGGAGACCAGGACCCCTCGGGTGACAGTTACGAGCGGTGCGCGGGTGGGAGACAAAAAGGCGGGAGAGAAAAAGGCCGAAGGCCTCCTGCTCGGACTCGCCGCGGGCGACGCCGCAGGCTGGCCCGCCGCCCGCCACAGAGCCGCCCGCATGCCCGACTGGACCCGCCGCCTCACCCGCGAACTGGACACCTTCGCCGAACACAACGCCACGACCACCCTCCCCGTCCCCATCGCCCTGAACCAGCCCCCGGAACCCCTCCGCCTGGGCCCATCGGACGACGCCGAGTGGGCCGCCTTCGCCGCGGAGGCCCTCCTCCGCGCGGGCGACGACACCGTCCTGAACGACCTCAGCCGGGAACGCCGCATCCGCGCCGCGATCGACCTCACCTGGAACGCCATCGCCTGCGAGGTGGCCGCCGCAGCGGACCGCGCCCCCGAGATCGAATCCGCCGTCCTCCCCCTGCGCGCCCGCATCTCCGTCCGCGCCGGCCTCGGCAACCTCGCCACCGGCCTGCGCCCGCCCGCCACCGGCCACGACAACCCCCACTACTTCGACGACGCCGCCTGCGTACGGGCGTGCGTCCTGGCCGTGGCCCACCCCGGCGACCCCCGCCGCGCCGCCGATCTCGCCGAGTTCGACGCCCGCTACACCCAGGACGGCGACGGCGTACACGGCGCCCGCGCCATGGCGGCGGCGCTCGCCCTCGCCCTGGCCGGCGCGAACGTCGACGCCTGCGTCACGGCCGCGCTCACCGAACTCCCCGAGGAGACGGAGATCGGCCGCAACGCCCGGCACGCACTGCACCTCGCCGCCACTGCGGACAGCGCCTTCGCCCTGGTCCCGCCCCTGGAACACCAGATCGTCGACCACGTCTACAGCTACGGCATCGCCGCCGCCGAAACGGTCCCGGTCGCCCTCGCCCTGGCCACCGCGGCCCGCGGCCGCATCGCGGAGGCGATCCCCGCCGCGGCCTGCCTGTCCCGCGTCGCGGACTCCGCCCCGGCCCTGGCGGGCGCCCTGACCGGCGCGCTGGGCGGCGGCGCCTCGATCCCCGCCTCCTGGCGGGAGACCTGCCGCACCCTCTCCGGCTGCGTCCTCCCCCGCCTCACCGGCACGGACCTCGTGGAACTCGCCGAACTCCTGGAAGCCGCACAACCGGCACGCACCGGTGGATGATGCGGCCATGAAGCCCAAACCGCAACAAATCGCCACACTGGACGAACGGATCACCGGATCCCTGGTCGGAGCCGCCGTCGGCGACGCCCTCGGCGGCCCCGTCGAGGGCTACTCGCCCGAGCAGATCCTGGAACGCCACGGCGGCCGCGTCCACGGCATCGTCGGCCCCTGGCACGGCGACGACTGGCGCACCGCCCGCCCCCTCGCCCCGTACCACAAGGGCGACGGCCACGTCACCGACGACACCTTGATGACGCACGCCCTGATCCGCGTCTACGCCCGCGTCCGTGACCACCTCGACGCCTACGCGATCGCCGACCACCTCGTCCCCGACCTGATGACCGAGCCACGCTGGATCCCGGAACTGGAGACCGAGGCACTCCCCCTGCACCGCGTCTTCCTGGCGGAGAAATGGCTGGTGACGAGGATCCACTACGGCCACGCCGACCCGCGCGAGGCCGGCACCGGCAACATCGTCAACTGCGGTGCGGCGATGTACATGTCCCCGGTCGGCCTGGTCAACGCCGCCAACCCGCGGGCGGCCTACGCCGAGGCCCTCGACATCGCGGGCGCGCACCAGTCGTCGTACGGCCGTGAGGCGGCGGGCGTCCTGGCGGCGGCGGTCGCGGCGGCGTGCGCCCCGGGAGCCACCCCGGACTCGGTCGTCTCGACCTGCCTGTCCCTGGCGAAGGACGGCACGCGCACCGCCATCGAGCGGGTCTGCGAGGAGGCCTCCCGCCACACGGACTTCGAGTCGGCACTGGGCCCCCTGCGCGAGACGGTCGCCCCCTACGACACGGTCGGCCCCGACTACCGCGCCCCTTCCCTCGGCGCCCGCCGCCCCTCCCGCCTCCACGCGATCGAGGAACTCCCCGTGGCCCTGGGCATGTTGCTCGTGGCTCAGGGCGACTACCGGCACGCGGTCCTGGGCGCCGTGAACTACGGCCGCGACTGCGACTCCATCGCCACGATGGCCGGCGCCCTGGCCGGCGCGCTCGGCTCGCCGATCCCCCAGGACTGGGCCAAGACGGTCGCGGAGGCCAGCCGCCTGGACCTCTGGGAACCCGCCGCGACCCTCACGGCCGTGACCCGCGAAATCTTCTCCCGGGACACCTCCCGCCGCCGCACCCACGAGCAGGCCTTCGCATCCCTCGGAGGCCCGGAATGCTCCGCCTGACCTGGGTCCAGCCGGAGGACCTGCTCGGCCACGAACTCCGCCAGGCAGCTCAGGACGGCCGCGAGCCGAAAGCGATCGCGGCCCGCTGGAGAGCAGCAGGCGGCCCGGACGCCCCTCTCACCACAGGCGCGTCCCCCACCCCCGCCTCCCGCTACCTCCGCCAGCTGGCAGAAGACCTCCTGGACGAACTGGCGGACCTCCCGAGCAGGTTGTCGGACGACGAGCCGACGGACCTGGAGAAGATCAGGTCGGCTTGCCCCGAGTGGCCGCCGTCGGGTTGCGCGACCCACCCGCGTCCAGCCACAAGGCAGTCGCACCTGGAATCCGCATGGCTGGGCCGAGCCGTCGGCTGCCTCCTGGGCAAACCAGTAGAGAAACTCCCCCTGGAAGCCATTCGCCAACTGGCCAACTCCACCGGCAACTGGCCCCTCACCACCTACTTCACAGCCCGAGGCGTCCCCGAAGACCTCCTCCAGAAGCACCCCTGGAACCGCCGCTCGGCGCAAACCTCCCTCGCCGAGAACATCGACGGCATGCCCGAGGACGACGACCTCAACTACCCCCTCCTCAACCTCCTCGTCCTCCAACGCCACGGCAAGTCCTTCACCACCACGGACGTGGCCCGCACCTGGCTCGACGAACTCCCCGCCGGCCGCACCTTCACCGCCGAACGCATCGCCTACCGCAACCTCCTCACCGGCCTGGAACCCCCGCACACCGCCCGCCACCGCAACCCGTTCCGCGAATGGATCGGCGCCCTGATCCGCGCCGACGTCCACGGCTGGACCAACCCCGGCGACCCGGCCGCCGCCGCGGAACAGGCCCACCGCGACGCCACCCTCACCCACACCGCCAACGGCGTCTACGCGGCGATGTTCACGGCGGCCACCATCGCGCAAGCCGCGACAGGCGAACACGACGTCCACACCTGCCTGCGCACCGGCCTCACCGTCGTCCCGCCACGCTCCCGCCTCGCCCGAGCCGTCCACCACGCCATCGGACTGGCCCGGGAACACGCCGACTTCGACACGGTCGTCGACGAACTGCACGCCACCCACGCCCCTACCCACCACTGGGTGCACGCCGTCCCCAACACCGCCCTGATCGCCGCCGCCCTCACCCACGCCGACGGCGACTTCTCCGGCTCGATCTGCCGGGCCGTGAGCGGCGGCTGGGACACCGACTCCAACGGCGCGACCGCCGGCAGCATCGCCGGCCTGCTGCTCGGAGACCCCGCGGCCCTCCCCGACCGCTGGACGGCCCCCCTGAAGAACCGCCTGTCCACCTCCATCGGCGACCTCAACGGCATCGGCTTCGACACCCTCGCCCACCTCACACACCGGGAGACCCACCGCTCATGACCGCGCCCCTCACCGGCCTCCGCGTCCTGGACCTCGCCACCCTCTTCGCCGGCCCGCTCGCCGCCACCCTGCTCGGCGACTTCGGCGCGGAGGTCGTCAAGGTCGAGCACCCGACGAAACCGGACCCGTCCCGCGGCCACGGCCCGTCGAAGGACGGCGTGGGCCTGTGGTGGAAGATGCTCGGCCGCAACAAGCGCACCATCACCCTCGACCTGTCGAAGCCCGGCGGCCGCAGCACCCTCCTGCGCCTCGCCGCCGGCGCCGACGTGATCATCGAGAACTTCCGCCCCGGCACCCTGGAGAAGTGGGACCTGGGCTGGCCGGAGCTGTCGGCCGCCAACCCCCGCCTGGTCCTGGCCCGCGTCACCGGCTTCGGCCAGTTCGGCCCCTACGCCCACCGCCCCGGCTTCGGCACCCTCGCCGAGGCGATGAGCGGCTTCGCCGCGATCACCGGCGAGCCGGACGCGCCCCCGACGCTCCCGCCGTTCGGCCTGGCCGACTCCATCGCGGGCCTGACGACGGCGTACGCGGTGATGACGGCGCTCGCCGCCCGTGACCGCACCGGCGAGGGCCAGGTCGTCGACACGGCCCTGATCGAACCGATCCTGGCCGCCCTCGGCCCCCAGCCCCTCTGGTACGACCAGCTCGGCCACGTCCAGCCCCGCACCGGCAACCGCTCCCCCAACAACGCCCCGCGCGGCGTCTACCGCACCGCGGACGGCACCTGGGTCGCCGTCTCGACGTCGGCCCAGTCGGTCGCGGAACGCGTGATGCACCTGGTGGGCCGGCCGGAACTGATCGACGAGCCGTGGTTCGCCACGGGCGCCGACCGCGCCCGCCACGCCGACGTCCTGGACGAGGCGGTCGGCTCCTGGATCGCCGCACGCACCCGCACGGACGTCCTGGCGGCCTTCGAGAAGGCCGAGGCGGCGGTGGCCCCGGTCCAGGACGTCCGCGACGTGATGGCGGACCCGCAGTACCAGGCCCTGAACACCATCACCACCGTCGACGACCCGGAGCTGGGCCCCCTGCGCATGCAGAACGTCCTCTTCCGGCTCTCCGCCACGCCCGGCGCGATCCGCTGGGCCGGCCGCCCGCACGGCGCGGACACCGACGAGGTCCTCACCGAACTGGGCCTCACCCCGGCCGACCTCACGGCGCTGCGCGCGGAGGGCGCCTTGTGACGGCGTTCCCGCTCACCTGGCTCTACGCCCCGGGCGACCGCCCGCCCGTGGTGGCCAAGGCCCTCACCTCCGGCGCCGACATCGTCGTCGTCGACCTGGAGGACGCGGTCGCCCCCGACCGGAAGGCGTACGCCCGGGCCGCCACCGCCGAGCTGCTCGCCGAGCTGCCGCCGGTCCCGGTGCACGTCCGCGTCAACGCCCTGGACAGCCCCTGGGCCGGGCAGGACCTCGCCGCCGTGGCCCCGGCTCACGGCCTCTGCGCCCTGCGGCTCCCCAAGATCACCTCGCCCGCCGAGGTCGTCCGGATCGCACAGCACGCCGTCCCCACCGGGCTGCCCCTGTACGCCCTGCTGGAGACGGCCCTCGGCGTGGAGCAGGCGTACGCCGTCGCCACGGCCCATCCGTCCCTGCGGGGCATCGCGCTCGGGGAGACGGATCTACGGGCCGACCTGGGCGTACCGGACGACGCGGGGCTCGACTGGTCCCGCTCCCGGGTGATCCTGGCCGCCCGGGCCGCGGGCCTGCCCCCGCCGGCGCAGTCGGTCCACCCGGACGTCCGCGACCTGGAAGGGCTGGCCGCCTCCTGTGCCCATGGCCGCGCCCTGGGCTTCCTGGGCCGGGCCGCGATCCACCCCCGCCAGCTCCCCGTCATCGAGCGGGCCTTCCTCCCCACGAAGGAGGAGATCGAACAAGCGGAGACGATCGTCAAGGCGGCGGCCGCGGAACCGGGCGCCCAGGCCCTCCCGGACGGCCGCTTCATCGACACGGCGGTGGTGACGGCGGCCCAGCGCACCCTGTCCCTGGCACGCCGCCGTTAGACGCATCGAGGGGCGCCCGGACAGCTCCGGGCACCCCTCGATGCAGTGCGGCTGATCGTCAGGCTTTCTTCGCCGACCCGGCCTCGTTCTCGACCCCGTCGTCGGCGTCCCCGTCCTGGCCCTCGCTGTCGGTTTGGCTCTCGCTGTCGGTCTTGCCCTCGTCGTCCGCGGCGGCTTCACCGCCGGAGGCACCAGGCTCCACCACGGCTTCCCGGCCCGGCCGCTTCTTCGACGACACCACGAGGTAGGTGACCGCGAGCACGAACACGAGCATCGCGGTCCACACGTTGAGCCGGAGACCCAGGATGTGGTGGGCGTCGTCGACACGCATGTACTCGATCCACGCCCGGCCCGCGCAGTACGCGGCGACGTACAGCGCGAACGCCCGGCCGTGTCCCAGCCGGAAGCGGCGGTCCGCCCAGATGACCAGGACCGCGACGCCGATGCACCACAGCGACTCGTACAGGAACGTCGGGTGGTACGTACCCGGCACCCGCCCGTCCGCGGAGGAGGTGATCTCCAGGGCCCAGGGCAGGTCGGTGGGCTTGCCGTACAGCTCCTGGTTGAACCAGTTGCCCCAGCGGCCGATCGCCTGGGCGAGGGCGATGCCCGGCGCGACGGCGTCGGCGTACGCCGGCATCGGGATGCCCCGGCGCCGGCAGCCGATCCAGGCGCCCAGCGCGCCCAGCGCGATCGCGCCCCAGATGCCGAGGCCGCCCTCCCAGATCTTGAAGGCGTTCACCCAGTCACGGCCCTCGCTGAAGTACAGCTCGTAATCCGTGATCACGTGGTAGAGCCGGCCGCCGACCAGGCCGAACGGCACGGCCCAGACAGCGATGTCGGCCACCGTGCCGGTCCGCCCGCCCCGGGCGATCCAGCGCTTGTTGCCGAGCCAGACGGCAACGAAGACGCCGATGATGATGCAGAACGCGTAGCCGCGCAGCGGAATGGGGCCGAGGTACAGCACCCCGCGTGACGGGCTGGGAATGAAGGCAAGTTCCATGGCAAGGTCGACGCTACCGTGCCCGACCGGGGCCGCGGCAGGCAGCCCGGCTACGGGTCCATAACGGGAGCGTGAGAAAAGCCTTTACCCCTTGTTCTGCTCCTGCACCATCTGCTTCAGCTTCGCCGGGGTCATCGTCCGGTCCTGGTAGATGTTCTCGCCGTCGAACAGCACGGTCGGCGTGCCGGAGAAGCCGCCCTTGTTGAAGGCCTGGTGGGACTTGGCGACCCAGCCGTTGTGCTTGCCGTCCTCGACGCACTTGCGGAAGGCGGGGGTGTCCAGGCCGTCGACCTTGCCGGCCAGCTCGATCAGCTTGTCGTTCCCGGCGTAGGCGTCGTCGACCTCTTGGGGCTGGTTGTCGAAGAGCACGTCGTGGTACGCGGTGAACTTCCCGGCGTCCTGGGCGCAGGCCGCGGCGTTGGCCGCGTTGCGGGAGCCGCTGCCGCCCATGTTTCCGTCGATGAGGGTGACCAGGTGGTACTCGGCCTTCAACTGGCCGGCGTTCGTCAGCTCGTGGATCACCGGCCGGTACGCCGTCTCGAAGGACTTGCAGGCCGGGCAGCGGAAGTCCTCCCAGACCGTGAGCGTGGACTTGGCGCTCTCCTTGCCGACCGGGATCGCCAGGCCGTCCTTGCCCTGTGCTCCCGAGGGGGCCACGACCGGACCCGAGGCCTCGCTGTCGTCGTCCTTGCCGGCGTTGGCCGCGACGACGCCGATCACCGCCGCGAGTCCCAGGACGGCGACGACGGCCCCGCCCACGATCAATGCGCGCCGGCGCTTCTCAGCGGACTTCTGCTTCTCACGCTCGACCGCCATCTTCTCCCGGGCGGTGCGCTTTCCCTCACGGTTCTTCTCGCTCACACCCCGGAAACGAACCGGGGAGGCGCACCGCGCCTCCCCGGCCCCAGGTCCACCCGTACGAGGGACCTGTATGACTTCCGGCTTTCCTACGCCTGTCGGCGCACGCCCTTCGCGAGGTCACCCGCGAGCGAGCGCACGGCCTCGACACCGGCCGCGTCGTCCGGGGCGTCCAGCATGGCCTTGACGAAGGCGGAGCCGACGATCACGCCGTCGGCGAAGCCGGCGACCTCGGCGGCCTGGGCGGCGTTGGAGACGCCGAGCCCGACGCAGACCGGCAGGTCCGTGCCGGTGGCCCGGGTGCGTGCCACCAGGTCCTCGGCCTGCGAGCTGACCGACGCGCGGGTGCCGGTGACGCCCATGAGGGAGGCGGCGTAGACGAAGCCGCTGCCCGCCGCGGTGATCTGCGCGAGCCGCTGGTCCTTGCTGCTGGGGGCGACGACGAAGACGGTGGCGAGGCCGTGCTTCTCGGCGTGCTCCCTCCACAGCGCCGACTCCTGCACGGGCAGGTCGGGCAGGATGCACCCGGCGCCGCCCGCCTCGGCGAGCTCGGCCGTGAACCGCTCGACGCCGTAGCGGTCGATGGGGTTCCAGTACGTCATGACGAGCACCGGCTTGCCGGTGGCCGCGTGGGCCTCGCGGACCGTGCGCATCACGTCGGCGATCTTCACACCGCCGCGCAGGGCGATGTCGTCGGCGGTCTGGATGACGGGCCCGTCGAGGACGGGGTCGCTGTGCGGCAGACCGACCTCGACGACGTCGGCGCCGCCGTCCAGGACGGCCTTGATCGCCTCGATGCCGCCGTCCACGGTCGGGAACCCGGCCGGGAGGTAGGCGATGAGGGCGGCCCGGCCCTCTGACTTCGCCGCGGCGAGGGTGTCGCTCAGCAGCTGAATGTTCCCGCTCACTTGGCGTCCCCCTCGATCTCGGCGGTGTCGGTGTCGGCGTCGGCGGCGACCTCGGCGTCGGTGTCGTAGAGGCCGAAGTAGCGGGCGGCGGTGTCCATGTCCTTGTCGCCGCGGCCGGACAGGTTGACCACGATCAGCCCGTCCTTGCCGAGCTCCCTGCCGACCTCCAGGGCGCCGGCCAGCGCGTGGGCGCTCTCGATGGCCGGGATGATGCCCTCGGTGCGGGACAGCAGGCGCAGGGCCTGCATGGCCGCGTCGTCCGTGACCGCGCGGTACTCACCGCGGCCGGAGTCCTTGAGGTAGGAGTGCTCGGGGCCGATGCCGGGGTAGTCCAGACCGGCCGAGATCGAGTACGGCTCGGTGATCTGGCCCTCGTCGTCCTGGAGGACGTAACTGCGGGAGCCGTGCAGGATGCCGGGCTCTCCGGCGGTCAGGGTCGCCGCGTGCTCGCCGGTGTCGACGCCGTGGCCTGCCGGCTCGCAGCCGATGAGGCGCACCTCCGGGTCCGGGATGAAGGCGTGGAAGAGGCCGATGGCGTTGGAGCCGCCGCCGACGCAGGCGACGGCCGCGTCGGGGAGCCGGCCCGCGCGCTCCAGGAGCTGGCGGCGGGTCTCCACGCCGATGACCCGGTGGAAGTCGCGGACCATGGCCGGGAAGGGGTGGGGACCGGCGACCGTGCCGAAGAGGTAGTGCGTGTGCTCGACGTTGGCGACCCAGTCGCGGAACGCCTCGTTGATCGCGTCCTTCAGCGTGCGGCTGCCGGACTTCACGGCGATGACCTCGGCGCCGAGCATGCGCATCCGCGCGACGTTGAGGGCCTGCCGCTGGGTGTCGATCTCGCCCATGTAGATCGTGCACTCGAGACCGAAGAGCGCGCAGGCCGTGGCCGTGGCGACGCCGTGCTGGCCTGCGCCCGTCTCGGCGATGACGCGGGTCTTGCCCATGCGCTTGGTGAGCAGGGCCTGGCCGAGGACGTTGTTGATCTTGTGGGAGCCGGTGTGGTTGAGGTCTTCCCGCTTGAGGAAGATCCGGGCGCCACCCGCTTCCGCGGCGAAACGAGGGACTTCGGTGAGGGCCGACGGGCGGCCGGTGTAGTTGACCAGGAGGTCGTCGAGTTCCTTGGCGAACTCCGGGTCGTGCTTGGCCTTGTCGTACTCGACGGCCACCTCGTCGACTGCGGCGACGAGGGCCTCCGGGATGAACTTGCCGCCGAATGTCCCGAAGTAGCCTTCGGGGTTGGGCGTTTGACCCTCGGGGTCGGGGATGAAGAACTGACTGGGCATGCGGAAACCTTCACGGTGAGTGTGTGTGGAGTGCACTAATCGCCGTGGGGGCGGAGATCGTCTCTTGGCTGCGGGCTCTATGTGGTTGCTCGCGCAGTTCCCCGCGCCCCTAAAAGACCCGCTGCCATCGCATGCCGTTGACCTGCCCCGGCTCGTCACCGATGACGTACCGGACGCGGCGGCCGTGTACGCGGCGCGCGGGCGCACGGCAGCCGCGGGGGCGGCAGCCGCGCGCGAGGCGGGCGTACCGGTCCACGGTCGTCATGGTGAGATTCATCGAGCCAAGCTTAGCGGGAGATCAGCCCCGGCCGTGCCGGAGTGCGGGATGTTCGCCTGCCGCCACCAGGTCGGAGACCGCCGTCTTGGGGTCCTTGCCGGTGACGAGGGACTCGCCCACCAGGACCGCGTCGGCGCCGGCGTTGGCGTAGGCGATGAGGTCGTGCGGGCCGCGGACGCCGGACTCGGCGATCTTGATGATGTGGTCGGGGATCTCGGGTGCCACGCGCTCGAAGGTGCCGCGGTCGACCTCGAGGGTCTTGAGGTTGCGCGCGTTGACGCCGATCACGCGTGCGCCGGCGTCGACCGCGCGCTCGACCTCGTCCTCGTCGTGCACCTCGACGAGCGGCGTGAGCCCGATGGACTCGGCGCGCTCGATCAGGGACTCCAGGGCGGGCTGGTCGAGAGCGGCGACGATCAGCAGGACGACGTCGGCGCCGTAGGCCCGGGCCTCCCACAGCTGGTACGACGTGACGATGAAGTCCTTGCGCAGGACCGGGATGTCCACGCGGGCGCGGACCGCTTCGAGGTCGGCGAGCGAGCCGCCGAACCGCCGCTGTTCGGTGAGGACGGAGATGACGGCCGCGCCGCCCGCCTCGTAGTCCGCTGCGAGTCCGGCCGGGTCGGCGATCGCGGCCAGCGCGCCCTTGGACGGGCTGGAGCGCTTCACCTCGCAGATGACCTTGACGCCGTCGCCGCGCAGTGCGGCCGCGCCGTCCTTGGCGGCGGGAGCCTTCGCCGCGCGCTCCTTGAGCTCGTCGAGGCTGACGCGCGCCTGCCGCTCCGCGAGGTCGGCACGGACTCCGTCGATGATCTCGTCGAGCACACTCACGCGAGCGGCCCCCTTCCAGACTCTTGACAGTTCCAGCGACCGATCGAAAACCGATGGTCACTGCGATGGTATCCGCAGCGGGGCGTAGGCCTCGCATCCGGTTGACGCCGGTCCCACTACCTGGACATCCGCCAGTTGATCAAGGATGGAGCCAGTCACCGAAGGGCAGGTTCCGGACAACCGTGAAGACCAGCAGCAACGCCCCGAGGCTCCACACCAGCCCCGGGCGGGGGTCGATCCGCAGCGGGCGCCCGCGCACCGCGTGGACCACCCATACGGTCCACAGCACGGCGAAGGCCAGGTAGCCGAGGACGGCGAGCGCGTTGGCGTGCAGTGCCGCCGGGAGGTCGCCGTGGACGAAGGCGTGCGCACTGCGCAGTCCGCCGCAGCCGGGGCAGTACAGGCCCGTGTAGTGCAGCAGCGGGCAGACGGGGTAGTGGCCGGGTTCGTTGGGGTCGACCGCGCCCACGTAGGCGAAGGCCCCGGCGACGGCCGCGAGCACCCCGGCGGGGACGGCCAGGCGGCCCGGGACGCTGGGCGCCGCCCTTCGGCTGTCGGCGTTCACGGCAGCCATTGTGCCCCGCACGCGCGTGAGGGGCGGTCCCGGCACTCGAGTGCCGGCCGCCCCTCACGCGACAACGCGGTGTTCCGCGGGGATCAGCCCTCGGCGCGTGCCGGCTCGCGGTCGCCCGTGGTCCGGTGCGGCTGGTGCAGTTCCTTCGGCTGCCCGAGACCCATCGCGCGCATGATGGCGCCGACGACGCCGCCGAGCAGCACGACCACCATGCCGGCCCAGAAGCCCGCCGGCTGGTCCATCACCATGAACGCGCCCGCGACGCAGAAACCGATGAAGGCGATCGTGACACCGGTCCAGGCGGCCGGGGTGTGACCGTGGCTGCTGCCCGCCATTGCTTGCTCCTCGTTGCTGTGTGCGTGTCTGAGCAGGACGCTCGGGCCCATTGTCCCGCACGCGCGCGGGGGCGGTGAGCGGGGGTGCTCCTGCGATACGCCCCGCTCCCCCGTGTGGCTCAGGCTCCGGTGGGGTCCTCGCCCCGGTCGAGCGCCTTCCACAGGTCTTCGGGCCGGTCGGGGTCGACGGCGGGGGCCTTGCGGCGCGGCTGCGGTGTGCCGCCCCGCTCGTAGCGGCCGGACATCGCGGGCCACAGCCGGCCGTAGCGCAGGGCGAGCAGTCCGGCCAGGAGGAGCAGCACGCCGCCCACGGCCCCGACGTACGGCCAGGCGGTGTGGCTGATGGTGTCCACGGCGGCCGAGGTGTCACCGGAGGCCTGGGCGGCCTGCTCGTCGAGCGCGGAGCCGTCGGAGGCGCCGAGCAGGGCGGCGACGACGATGCCCGCGCCGGAGAGCGCGAGCAGCGCGGCCACGACGAGGCGGCCGGCCCGGCGGACGGCGAAGACGGCGACGAGCGCGGCGAGGCCCACCACGGCGAGCGCCGCCGGGACGCCCGTGACGTCGCTGCCCTTGGCGGTCAGGGGGAAGGCGCCGCCGGCTACCGTCGCGGTGCCCTCCGCCCAGCGCTGCCGGGTGGCGAGCAGCGCCACGGCCGCGCCGAGCGCGCCGCACAGCAGCGCGACGGCGAGGCTCCGGCGGCCGGCCCGGGCGGACCCGGCGGCTTGGGAACGGGGGTGAGGTGCAGCAGTCACGTACCCCACTATCGCTTGAACCCGGGGCGAACCGTCACCCGGGGGTCATCTCAGGCCTTTCCCAGCCGGTTCGCCGTGTGGACGGCCCTGAGGACCGCCGCCGCCTTGTTGCGGCACTCCGTGTCCTCGGCGACCGGGTCGGAGTCGGCGACGATGCCCGCGCCCGCCTGGACGTAGGCGGTGCCCTCGCGGAGGAGGGCCGTGCGGATGGCGATCGCGGTGTCGGAGTCGCCCGCGAAGTCGAGGTAGCCGACGCAGCCGCCGTACAGCCCGCGCCGGGACGGTTCGAGTTCGTCGATGATCTGCATGGCGCGGGGCTTCGGGGCGCCGGAGAGGGTGCCGGCCGGGAAGCACGCGGTGAGCACGTCGAAGGCGGTGCGGCCTCGGGCGACGCGGCCCGTCACCGTCGAGACGATGTGCATGACGTGCGAGTACCGCTCGACGGACATGAAGTCGACGACCTCGACCGAGCCGGGCTCGCAGACCCGCCCCAGGTCGTTGCGCCCCAGGTCGACGAGCATGAGGTGCTCGGCGCGCTCCTTGGGGTCGGCGAGCAGTTCGTCGGCGAGGGCCTGGTCCTCCTGCGGGGTGGCGCCGCGCCAGCGGGTGCCGGCGATGGGATGGACCATGGCGCGACCGTCCTCGACCTTGACCAGGGCTTCGGGGGACGAGCCGACGACGTCGAACCCGTCGAAGCGGAACAGGTACATGTACGGGGACGGGTTGGTGGCCCTCAGGACCCGGTAGACGTCCAGCGCGCTCGCCGTGCACGGCGTCTCGAAGCGCTGGGAGGGGACGACCTGGAAGGCCTCGCCGGCCCGGATGCGCTCCTTGATGTCCTCGACGGCCTCCTGGAAGTCGGGGCCGCCCCACAGCGCGGAGTACTCGGGGAGCTCGGAGGGCGGCAGCACGGCGGGCGGCTGGGCGACCGCGCGGGAGAGGTCGGCCTGCATGGCGTCGAGCCGGGCCACGGCGTCCGCGTAGGCCTCGTCGACGCCGGTCTCCAGGTCGTTGTGGTTGATCGCGTTGGCGATCAGCAGGACCGAGCCCTCCCAGTGGTCCATGACGGCCAGGTCGCTGGTGAGGAGCATGGTCAGCTCGGGGAGCTTGAGGTCGTCGCGCTCGCCGGGGCCGATCTTCTCCAGGCGGCGGACGATGTCGTAGCCGAGGTAGCCGACCATGCCGCCGGTGAAGGGCGGCATGCCCTCCTGGTGCGGCGTGTGCAGGGCCTCGATGGTGGCGCGCAGCGCGGCGAGGGGGTCGCCGTCCGTGGGGACGCCGACGGGCGGGGCGCCGAGCCAGTGGGCCTGCCCGTCGCGCTCGGTCAGCGTGGCGGCGCTGCGGACGCCCACGAACGAGTAGCGGGACCACGAGCGGCCGTTCTCCGCGGACTCCAGCAGGAAGGTGCCCGGGCGCTCGGCGGCGAGCTTGCGGTAGAGCGCGACCGGGGTGTCGCCGTCGGCGAGGAGTTTGCGGGTGACCGGGATGACCCGCCGGTCGGTGGCGAGCTTGCGGAACGTCTCGAGGTCCATGGCGGCTGACCTTACTGATCCGGGGCGGAGACGTCGGAGCCGCCGTCCTTGAGGAGCACGTCCTCGTCGAAGCAGGTGCGCGCGCCGGTGTGGCAGGCGGCGCCGACCTGGTCGACCTTCACCAGGACGGTGTCGGCGTCACAGTCGAGGGCGACGGACTTCACCCACTGGAAGTGGCCGGAGGTGTCGCCCTTGACCCAGTACTCCTGGCGGCTGCGCGACCAGTACGTGCACCGGCCGGTGGTCAGGGTGCGGTGCAGCGCCTCGTCGTCCATCCAGCCGAGCATGAGCACCTCTCCGGTGTCGTACTGCTGGGCGATGGCGGGCAGGAGGCCGTCGGCGCTGCGCTTGAGGCGGGCGGCGATCTCCGGGTCGAGGCGGCTGGGCCGGGAGGACGTGCTGGTCATGCCGACCATTGTGCCGCGCGACACTGACGGGCGAGGTGGAGTGTCCACTGTGCGGACCTGCGGCCCGGTCGTAGGCTGGGCCGCATGTCGACCCATGCCAAGCGTGAACGACTTCTCCTCGCCGATCTGTTGGAGACCGCGGGCCCGGACGCGCCCACCCTGTGCGAGGGCTGGACGACCCGGGACCTCGCCGCCCACGTGGTGGTGCGCGAGCGCCGCCCGGACGCCGCCGGCGGGATACTGATCAAGCAGCTCGCGCCACGCCTGGACCGGGTGATGGCGGAGTACACCGACAAGCCGTACGAGGAGCTGATCCAGCTGATCCGTACGGGGCCGCCGCGCTTCTCGCCCTTCTCGCTGAAGCCGGTCGACGAGATGTCCAACCTCATCGAGTTCTACGTCCACACGGAGGACGTCCGGCGCGCCCAGCCCGACTGGTCGCCCCGCGATCTCGACCCGGTCTTCCAGGACGCCCTGTGGTCCCGGCTGGAGCGCACCGCCCGGCTGATGGGGCGCAGCGTCCCGACGGGCCTGGTGCTGCGCCGCCCGGACGGCCAGACAGCGGTCGCCCAGCGCGGCACCCCGGTGGTCACGGTGACCGGCGAACCCTCCGAACTGGTTCTGTTCTCCTACGGCCGCCAGAGCGCGGCCAAGGTCGACCTGGACGGCGACGAGAACGCGATCGCGAAACTGCACGAGAGCAAGCAGCTCGGGATCTGAGAGGACCGTCCGAGGGCGTACGGGGACCTGAGGGCGCATGGAGAACCCCGGCCGCAGCACGCGACCGGGGCTCCCGACAGGCGGGTCACCGCACCGGGTGACCCGCCTCCCGCAGCGTCTCCTTGACCTCGCCGATGCGCAGGTCACCGAAGTGGAACACGGACGCGGCCAGGACCGCGTCCGCGCCCGCCGCGATGGCCGGCGGGAAGTCCGCCAGTTTGCCCGCGCCGCCCGAGGCGATGACCGGGACGGTCACGTGCTTGCGCACGGCCGCGATCATCTCCAGGTCGTAGCCGTCCTTGGTGCCGTCCGCGTCCATGGAGTTGAGCAGGATCTCGCCGGCGCCCAGCTCCGCGGCCCGGTGCGCCCACTCGACGGCGTCGATGCCGGTGCCGCGACGGCCGCCGTGGGTGGTCACCTCGAAGGAGCCGGACTCGGTGCGGCGCGCGTCCACCGACAGGACCAGGACCTGGCGGCCGAAGCGTTCCGCGATCTCCCGGATGAGCTCCGGGCGGGCGATCGCGGCCGTGTTGACGCCGACCTTGTCCGCGCCGGCCCGCAGCAGCTTGTCCACGTCCTCGGCCGTACGCACCCCGCCGCCGACCGTGAGCGGGATGAACACCTGCTCGGCCGTGCGGCGCACCACGTCGTACGTCGTCTCGCGGTTGCCCGACGAGGCGGTGATGTCCAGAAACGTCAGCTCGTCCGCGCCCTCGGCGTCGTACACCTTGGCCATCTCGACGGGGTCGCCCGCGTCGCGCAGGTTCTGGAAGTTGACGCCCTTGACGACCCGGCCGTTGTCCACGTCCAGGCAGGGGATGACTCGGACCGCCAGGGTCATGAATCCACCGTTCCTCTGAATGCCTCTAGTTCCACCGACACCAGGACGCGCGGGTCGACGAAGCCGTCCACCACGAGGAAGGTCGCGACCGGGCGCACGGTGTCGAACAGTTCCTTGTGAGCCCGGCCCACGTCGTCGAGGTCGCGCGTGTGTGCCAGATACATCCGCGTACGGACCACGGACCCGATGCCGAGCCCGAATTCACCGATCGCTTCGAGGGCGCTGGTGAAGGCCGCCTTGGCCTGCTCGTACGGATCGCCTTCCCCGTACAGCACATCGCCCTTGAAGGGGGTCGTGCCCGCCACCAGCACCCGATCGCCCGCCGCCACGGCGCGTGCGAAACCGAAACTCTCTTCCCAGGGACTTCCGCTCTGCACGCGCCGTACGGCATCACTCATGAACCTGCATCCCTTTCAAGCTGTGGCCTCCAGGGCCTCTTCCAGGGTGAACGCCTTCGCGTACAGCGCCTTCCCTACGATCGCGCCCTCTACGCCGAGCGGCACGAGCTCGGCGATCGCCCGGAGGTCGTCCAGCGAGGACACGCCGCCGGAGGCCACGACGGGGCGGTCGGTGGCGGCGCACACGTTGCGCAGCAGCTCCAGGTTGGGGCCCTGGAGCGTGCCGTCCTTGGCGATGTCCGTGACGACGTACCGCGCGCAGCCCTCCTTGTTGAGGCGCTCCAGCGTCTCGTAGAGGTCGCCGCCGTCGCGGGTCCAGCCGCGGCCGCGCAGGGTCATGCCGCGGACGTCGAGACCGACCGCGATCTTGTCACCGTGCTCGGCGATGACCTTGGCGACCCACTCGGGGGCCTCCAGCGCGGCCGTGCCCAGGTTCACGCGGGTGCAGCCGGTGGCCAGGGCGGCGGCGAGGGTGTCGTCGTCGCGGATGCCGCCGGACAGCTCCACCTTGATGTCCATCGCCTTGGTGACCTCGGCGATCAGCGCGCGGTTGTCGCCGGTGCCGAACGCGGCGTCCAGGTCGACCAGGTGCAGCCACTCGGCGCCGGACCGCTGCCAGGCGAGCGCGGCCTCCAGGGGCGAGCCGTAGGAGGTCTCCGTACCGGACTCGCCGTGCACCAGGCGGACCGCCTGGCCGTCACGGACGTCGACGGCGGGGAGGAGTTCGAGCTTCGAAGCCATCACAGGGTTCCGATCCAGTTGTTCAGCAGCTGCGCTCCGGCGTCGCCGGACTTCTCGGGGTGGAACTGCGTGGCCCACAGGGCGCCGTTCTCGACGGCCGCGACGAACGGCTTGCCGTGCGTGGACCAGGTGACCTTGGGGGCCTCCATCGCCGGGTTGTGGGTCTCCAGCGACCAGTCGTGGACGGCGTAGGAGTGCACGAAGTAGAAGCGCGCGTCCGCGTCCAGGCCCGCGAACAGCTGCGAGCCGGCGGCTGCTTCGACGGTGTTCCAGCCCATGTGGGGCACGATCTCGGCCTGGAGCGGCTCGACCGAGCCGGGCCACTCGTCGAGGCCCTCGCTCTCCACGCCGTGCTCGATGCCACGGGCGAAGAGGATCTGCATGCCGACGCAGATGCCCATGACCGGGCGGCCGCCGGACAGCCTGCGGTCGACGATCCAGTCGCCGCGCGCCTCGCGCAGGCCCGTCATGCAGGAGGCGAAGGCGCCGACGCCCGGCACGAGCAGCCCGTCGGCGTTCATGGCCTTGTCGTAGTCACGCGTTATCTCGACGTCGGCTCCCGCGCGCGCGAGGGCGCGCTCGGCGGAGCGGACGTTGCCGAAGCCGTAGTCGAAGACGACGACCTTCTTCTGCGGGGCGCTCAATTCCACACCTCCAGCCTCACCACACCGGCAGCCAGGCACATCGCGGCGCCGATCGAGAGCAGCACGATCAGTCCCTTGGGCATCTTCTGCTTGACGAAGGAGTAGATCCCGCCGACGAGGAACAGGCCGACGACGATCAGCAGGGTCGAGATGCCGTTCACAGGGCGCCCTTCGTGGAGGGGAGGATGCCGGCCGCACGCGGGTCGCGCTCGGACGCGTAGCGCAGGGCCCGGGCCAGCGCCTTGAACTGGCACTCCACGATGTGGTGCGCGTTGCGCCCGTAGGGCACGTGCACGTGCAGCGCGATCTGCGCCTGGGCCACGAAGGACTCCAGGATGTGCCGCGTCATCGTGGTGTCGTACTCGCCGATCATCGGCGCCATCTTCTCGGGCTCGGTGTGCACGAGGTAGGGGCGGCCGGACAGGTCGACGGTGACCTGGGCGAGGGACTCGTCCAGCGGGACCGTGCAGTTGCCGAAGCGGTAGATGCCGACCTTGTCGCCGAGGGCCTGCTTGAAGGCGGCGCCCAGGGCGAGGGCGGTGTCCTCGATGGTGTGGTGCGAGTCGATGTGCAGGTCGCCCTCGGTCTTCACGGTCAGGTCGAACAGACCGTGCCGGCCGAGCTGGTCGAGCATGTGGTCGTAGAAGCCGACGCCGGTGGAGATCTCCGTCTTGCCGGTGCCGTCGAGGTCGATCTCGACGAGGACCGAGGTCTCCTTGGTCGTCCGCTCCACGCGTCCGATGCGGCTCATTGACTCTGCTCCTTCTTCAGTGCACGGACCGCGTCGAGGAACGCGTCGTTCTCTTCGGGGGTTCCGGCGGTGACCCGGAGCCAGCCGGGCACGCCGTTGTCCCGGACCAGGACGCCCCGGTCGAGGATCTTCCGCCACGCTTCGTGGGAGTCCGCGAACCGGCCGAACTGTACGAAGTTCGCGTCGGATGCGGTCACCTCGTAGCCGATCTCGCGCAGCTCGGTGACCAGGCGGTCCCGCTCGGCCTTGAGCTGCTCGACGTAGCCCAGCAGCGTGCCGGTGTGCTCCAGGGCCGCCAGGGCGGTCGCCTGGGTGACGGCGGACAGGTGGTACGGCAGCCGGACGAGCTGGACGGCGTCCACGACGGCGGGGTGCGCGGCGAGGTAACCGAGGCGCAGGCCCGCCGCGCCGAACGCCTTCGACATCGTGCGGGAGATGACGAGGTTGGGGCGCCCGTCGAGCAGCGGCAGCAGCGAGTCGCCGTGGCTGAACTCGATGTACGCCTCGTCCACGACCACCATCGACGGCTTCGCCGCCTGTGCGGCCTCGTACAGCGCGAGGACCGTCTCGGGCGGGACCGCGTTGCCCGTGGGGTTGTTGGGGGTGGTGACGAAGACGACGTCCGGCCGGTGCTCGGCGATCGCCTGCTCGGCGGCCGGGAGGTCGATCGTGAAGTCCTCGTTGCGGGGACCGGAGATCCAGCCCGTGCCCGTGCCGCGCGAGATGAGCGCGTGCATCGAGTACGACGGCTCGAAGCCGATCGCGGTGCGGCCGGGCCCGCCGAAGGTCTGGAGCAGCTGCTGGATGACCTCGTTGGAGCCGTTGGCGGCCCAGACGTCGGCCAGGCCCACCTGGTAGCCGGACGTGTCCGTCAGGTACTCGGCGAGCCTCGTGCGCAGCTCGACCGCGTCCCGGTCCGGGTAGCGGTTGAGGGTGCGGGCCGCCTCGCGGACCCGCTCGGTGATGCGCTCGACCAGCGGCTCGGGCAGCGGGTAGGGGTTCTCGTTGGTGTTCAGCCGTACGGGGACGTCCAGCTGGGGCGCGCCGTAGGGGGACTTGCCGCGCAGTTCGTCCCGTACGGGCAGATCGTCGATGCGTACGTCGCTCACTTGCTCTCCGGCACCTTCCACCCGAACCTCGCCTTGATCGCCGCGCCGTGGGCGGGCAGGTCCTCCGCCTCCGCCAGCGTGACCACGTGGTGCGCGACCTCGGCCAGCGCGTCCTTGGTGTAGTCGACGATGTGGATGCCGCGCAGGAACGACTGGACGGACAGGCCCGAGGAGTGGCAGGCGCAGCCGCCGGTGGGCAGGACGTGGTTGGAGCCGGCCGCGTAGTCGCCGAGGGAGACCGGGGCCCAGGGGCCGATGAAGATCGCGCCGGCGTTCCTGACGCGGTCGGCCACGGCGGTGGCGTCGGCCGTCTGGATCTCCAGGTGCTCGGCGCCGTACGCGTCGACCACCCTGAGGCCCTCGTCGATGCCGTCGACCAGGACGATCGCGGACTGCCTGCCGGACAGCGCCGGGACGATCCGGTCGTCGACGTGCCTGGTGGCCGCGATCTGCGGCTCCAGCTCCTTCTCCACGGCGTCCGCGAGCTCGACGGAGTCCGTGACGAGCACGGCGGCGGCCAGCGGGTCGTGCTCGGCCTGGCTGATCAGGTCGGAGGCGACGTGCACCGGGTCGGCCGTGTCGTCGGCCAGGACCGCGATCTCGGTCGGGCCGGCCTCGGCGTCGATGCCGATCCTGCCGGTGAAGTAGCGCTTGGCGGCGGCGACCCAGATGTTGCCGGGGCCGGTGACCATGTTGGCGGGCGCGCAGGACTCGGTGCCGTACGCGAACATGGCGACGGCCGTGGCGCCGCCGGCGGCGTAGACCTCGTCGACGCCGAGCAGCGCGCAGGCGGCCAGGATCGTCGGGTGCGGCAGCCCGTTGAACTCGGCCTGGGCCGGGGAGGCGAGCGCGATGGACTCGACGCCGGCCTCCTGGGCGGGCACCACGTTCATGACCACGGAGGACGGATACACGGACCGGCCGCCGGGCGCGTACAGCCCGACGCGCTCGACCGGAACCCACTTCTCGGTCACGGAGCCGCCGGGCACCACCTGGGTGGTGTGCGTGCTGCGGCGCTGCTCGCGGTGGACGGTCCGGGCGCGCCGGATGGACTCCTCCAGGGCCGCGCGCACGGCCGGGTCGAGCTCCTCCAGCGCGCGCGTGAGCGCGGCGGCCGGCACCCGCACCTGGTCGAGCCTGACCCCGTCGAACCGCTCGGCGTACTCGATCAGCGCCGCGTCGCCCCGATGATGCACGTCCTCGCAGATCGGACGCACCTTCTCCAGGGCGGCCTGTACGTCGAACTCGGCTCGGGGCAGCAGGTCACGCAGGGCGGGGCCCTCGGGGAGGGCGTCGCCGCGCAGATCGATTCGGGAGATCACGTGCTCAATTCTCTCAGACCCCGATGAGGCGCCGTTCGCTCGTATCAATGGCTGATACAGAATGCCGCCGGCACCCGGAAGATCCCCTTCACGTTTCGCGTTCGTGGCGTCACCCAGCGGGCATGAACAGCTGTACGAAGCACCTGACCCGCGAGTATCCGGGGAGGAAGGAAGAGACGTGACCGAGGGGGCCGGCGTGCGTGCCGGGGAGCTGCCCGACGACCTGACCGCGGCGGAGGCCGGAATGTGGCAGGCGTTCCGCAACGGCAGCGTGTACGACCTGAGCAGCGGCGACCCGCTGGTGGACGACCCGCACGGCGGCCACCCGTGGGGCGAGGAGCGGACCGTGCGGGCCCGGATCGTCTGCTGGCTGCTCCTGGACGGCCCGCCCGCCCTGGCCGGCCGGGTGTCGTCGCTGAAGCTGACCGGCGTGCTGATCAGCGGCTCGCTGGACCTCGCCGGCGGCACGGTGGTGCCGTACGTCGAGATGCGCCAGTGCCGGTTCGAGCAGGACGTCCTGCTGCCGGAGGCGCGCTTCACGACCGTGCGGATGGTGGACTGCTCGGTGCCCCGGCTGGAGGCGGCCCGGGTGCAGACGGAGGGCGATCTGCATCTGCCGCGCTGCCGCTTCCACCGCGGCATCCGGCTCACGGACGCGCAGATCGGCACGGACCTGATGCTCAACCAGGCGATCGTGCACCGGGACCGCAGCGGCCGGTCGATCGCCGCCGACGGCCTGACCGTCGGCCAGGACTTACAGGCCGAGCTGCTGGAGTCGCACGGCGAGCTGAGCCTGCGCGCCGCCACCATCGGCGTGTCCCTGAGCCTGCGCGGCGCCCGCCTGGCCAACCCGTACGAGCGGCTCGCCTTCAACGCCCCGCAGCTGACCGTCGAGCGCAGCCTGTACCTGACGCCGGCGGGCATCGGCGCCCAGGCGATGAGCGGGATGACCCCGGCGCGCGGGACGCGGATCCAGCGGTTCGCGTGCGAGGGCGGGATCCGGCTGGACGACGGGCGGTTCGGCGACGCGGTCGACTTCGAGCAGGCCCGGTTCACCCTCACCGACGACCAGGAGCTGTCGCTGCGCCGGGTGCAGACGCCGGAGCTGCGGTTCCTCGGCGAGCGTCCCGCGCGCGGGCGTGTCGTGCTGTCGGGGGCGAAGATCGTCAACCTGATGGACCGGGCGGACGCCTGGCCCGGCCCCGGGCGGCTGCACATGGGCGGCTTCGCCTACGAGAACCTCGTGCCGCGCGGGCCGTTCCCGCTGGTCGAGCGGCTGGACTGGGTGGCGGCGGCGACCGCCGAGTACAACCCGGAGCCGTACGAGCGGCTCGCGGCCGTGCTGCGGGCCGGCGGGGAGGACGAGGACGCCCGCGAGGTGCTGCTCGCCAAGCAGCGCCGGCACCGGGAGAGCCTGCCGCCGGCCGCCAAGCTGTGGGGCTACGCGCAGGACTGGACGGTCGCCTACGGGTACCGGCCGGCCCGGGCCGCGGTGTGGATGGCGGTGCTGTGGGCGGCGGGTTCGCTCGCCTTCGCCCAGGCCGGGCACCCGCCGCTGAAGCGCGGTGAGCATCCGGAGTGGAACCCCACGCTGTTCACGCTCGATCTGCTGCTGCCGGTCATCGACCTCGGCCAGGTGGGCTTCTGGCAGCTGCGCGGGGGCTGGCAGTGGCTGGCGACGGCCATGATCCTGCTGGGCTGGATCCTGGCGACGACGGTGGCGGCGGGGGCGACGCGGCTGTTGCGGCGGAACTAGTGTTGCCCATGTGATGGCAGTTGTTGAACTGTCACACCTTTACCATCTCTTGACTCTTCGGCGTACAACTTTCCGCGACTTCCCCGAACGATCTGGCGCCGCTGTGACCAGCGGACTTTCAATGGTCGGCACCATGGCAATACAGCTGCCGTTCATCCGCGCGAGCCGGATGACAAGGACCGCCTCCCACCTCGCCGGCGGACCGCGCACCGACGACGAGGTGCTGCTCGACGCGCCCGACGCGCGGCTCAGTCCGGCGCTGGTCGCGGCCGCTCGCGACGACCACGGACCTGCGGCCGGACTGCTCCGCGCCACCCGGACGGCGGCCGAGTGGGAGCGGCGCGACCGGTACGTCACCCGGCTGGCCGCCTTCGCCCGCTCGCGCCCCGACTGGCTGGACGCCTGGCTCGCCACCGCCCCGCAGGACCCGGACGCGCTGCTGCTCAGGGCCCAGCTGGCGGTGGACCGCGCCTGGCAGTCACCGGCCCGGGCCGAGGCGCTGCGCGAGGTGAGCCCGCTGATCACGGTCGCCGCGCGGGCCGACCACGGCGATCCCGTGCCCTGGCGGCTCGCGCTGGACCACGCGCGCGGCGCCCAGGCCGGACACAGCTACTTCGAGGAACTGTGGGCGGCGGCCGTCCGCCGCGCCCCGCACCACTACGGCTGTCACGAATCGGCCCTGCGCTATCTGGCCGCGTCCTGGCACGGTTCGCACCAGGAGTGCTTCGACTTCGCCGACCGGGCCGCGCAGGACGCGCCCGCCGACGCGCTCGTCCAGGCACTCCCGCTGCGGGCCGCCTTCGGCTATCTCACCGACGACTGCGGGCCCGAGCTGCCGCGCGAACGGCTGGACGCGGCCGCCGACCGGGCCATCGCACTGTCCCTGCGGCTGCCGACGGCCGACCCCTGGCCGGCCCGCATGCGGAACCTGCTCGTCTTCGTCCTGGTGCGCCTGGAACGATGGCCTGACGCCCAGGAACAGCTGCACCTGAACGGCCCGTACGCCACCTCGTTCCCCTGGGACCAGGTGTCGGACGACCCCCTCGGCCACTTCCTTCGGGTACGCGACGACATCCTGGCCGGAGCAGCCGGCCGGCCGCCCGGGCATCCACGGAGTGAACGGGGCGGACGAGCCCGCTCCCGCGACCATTAGGCTTTTGCGTCGTGACCACCGTCCGGCTCCCCCTCTTCCCCCTGAACTCGGTGCTGTTCCCGGGGCTCGTGCTCCCGCTCAACGTCTTCGAGGAGCGGTATCGCGCCATGATGCGCGAGCTGCTGAAGACGCCGGAGGACGAGCCGCGCCGGTTCGCCGTCGTGGCGATCCGCGACGGCCACGAGGTGGCCCCGAGCGCGCCCGGCATGCCCGACCCCACGTCCCTGCCCGAGCGGGGGCCCGCCGCCGGCTTCGGCACGGACCCGACCAAGGCGTTCCACAAGGTGGGCTGTATCGCGGACGCCGCGACGATCCGCGAGCGGACCGACGGCTCCTTCGAGGTGCTGGCGACCGGCACGAACCGGGTGCGGCTGCTGTCGGTGGAGGCGTCGGGCCCGTTCCTGACGGCCGAGCTGGAGACGCTGCCGGAGGAACCCGGCGACGAGGCGGCGCCCTTGGCCGAGGGGGTGCTGCGGTCCTTCCGCCAGTACCAGAAGCGGCTGGCGGGCGCGCGGGAACGGTCCTTGACGACCGGCGCCGACCTGCCCGACGAGCCCGGTGTGGTGTCGTACCTGGTGGCCGCGGCGATGATGCTGGACACCCCCACGAAGCAACGCCTGCTCCAGGCTCCCGACACGGCCTCCCGCCTGCGCGACGAGCTGAAACTCCTTCGCTCCGAGACGGCCATCATCCGTAATCTGCCGTCGTTGCCGTCGTCGGACCTGACGCGCGGCCCGACGAGTCTCAACTGACGACGAGTCTCAACTGAAGACGCGTCGCAACCGAAGACGCGTCGCAACCGAAGACGCGTCTCAACCAAAGCGGACGGAATGGCGAAGAAGTCGAAGAAGCAGCAGCCGGGCGGCACCCCCGCGACGGTCGCCCTCACGGCGGCGGGCGTGGAGTTCACGGTCCACTCCTACGACCACGACCCCTCCCACCCCTCCTACGGCGAGGAGGCGGCCGAGGCGATGGGCGTCTCCCCGGACCGCGTCTTCAAGACCCTGGTGGCGGACGTCGACGGCACCCTGACGGTCGCCGTGGTCCCGGTGGCGGGCCAGCTGGACCTGAAGGCCCTGGCAGCGGCGGTGGGCGGCAAACGCGCGACGATGGCCGACCCGACACTGGCGGAACGCACGACGGGGTACGTCCGGGGCGGCATCTCCCCGCTGGGCCAGCGCAAGAAACTCCCGACGGTGCTCGATGCCTCGGCTTCAGCGCACTCGACGATCTGCGTCTCGGCGGGCAGGAGGGGCCTGGAGGTGGAACTGTCCCCGGAGGACTTGCAGAAGCTGACGGGGGCGGTGGTCGCTCCCGTCGGACGGCCTGCCTAGCTGCGGGCAAGCGAGGAGCTCGGCCTGCTGCGAGCGTGCCGGGCATGCTGCCCGCCAAGGGCGGCACGGGTGGGCGCAGCACCAACGCCGAGCACTACCCAGCCGGCGGTGCCTGATACGGACCGTCCGAGAACTCCGGCTCCGGATCCCGAGGCCCGAACAACGCCGTCAACCC
The DNA here is from genome assembly GCF_039532725.1 of Streptomyces coeruleofuscus. Lineage (NCBI taxonomy): Bacteria > Bacillati > Actinomycetota > Actinomycetes > Kitasatosporales > Streptomycetaceae > Streptomyces > Streptomyces coeruleofuscus. The sequence continues at coordinate 114,306 of NZ_BAAASE010000007.1, read as the reverse complement.
GAGATGCAGCACCAGCGCGGCAAACGGCCAGGCCAGCAACGCCCCCTTCGCCCCCAGCCGCAATGGCGCGGAGAACGTCACCCCCCGCCCCACTTCACGCGCATGCGCGACCACGTCCTCCGCGGGCCCGAGCCACACCCCGACCCGCCACGCCAGCAACGACCCGAGCAGCCCCCCGACGGCCAGCCCCACGACCAGCGGCACGCCCCCACGCCGCCGCAGCAGGAACACGACCAGGGCGCTGACGACCCCGAAGGCCAGCCCGAGCAGCGTGAACGTGCCGTCGACCCCGACGGCCTGCTCCCCCTCGGTGTCCTTGAGGTAGACGACCCAGTTCCCCTCGACCACGTCACCGACCAGCGGCACGTGCGGCGCGAGCCACCACCACAGCACGCCCAGCAACACCCCGCCGAGCGCCACCGCCACGGCGACCACGCCGGCCTCCCGCACTTCCGTCCTCATGCCGGGCCCGTCGTCCTGCCCGTACCAGCCGAGTCCGGCGTACTCGGCCTGCTGAGACCCGGGAGCCTGAGACTCGTGGGCCTGGGCCCCGTGAACCTTGGACCCGGGCGCCCCGGGGCCGGCGCCCGGCGGCGGCCACGAATCCTGTGCGGAACGTCCATGCGGTGGCGGTGGCGGATTCAGTGGTGCGGTCACCCTGCCATCGTGCCAGGCCCGCCTGTGCCCCGCGTCACCGGACGATCCCTCCCCGCTCACCGGACGGCCGCCCTGCGGTACGCCCAGGTCGCCACGGCCAGCGAGACGACGCCCACGAACCCGCACACGGCGAGGTCACCGAGCACGAAGGCCCAGTCGGGGTTCGGTCCGAACGTGCGCGCGAAGGCCTCCACCCCGTACGTCGACGGCAGCAGATCCCGCGCGAACCGCACGACCTCCGGCATCCGGTCCGCCGGCAGCACGCCCAGCAGCAGCGCCGCCGACATGCCGAGCTGCCCGAGCAGCGTGGCCAGCTCCGGCCGGGGCGCGAGCAGCCCCAGCGCCGCCCCGAGCCCGGCGAGCGCGGCGCCCGCCAGCGGGATCACGGCCACGAGGATCCACAGATGGGCCAGTGGCAACCCGAAGAGCACACAGCCGAACACCGCCGTCACGACCGTCCCGGGCACGGTGAACGACGCGTACGCGCCCGCCGCGCCCAGCACCACCGCCGCCGGCGGCACCGGCAGCGTCGCGTAGTGGTCGAGTCCGCCGCTGGCCCGCAGCTGCCCGAAGTACTGCGCGAGAAGGTTCAGCGCGACGAAGGCGACCACGAGGACCGACGACCCGGCGACGACGGCCTGCGCCTCGGCCCCGTCGTCCACGACCCCGCGCATCAGGATCATGATCCCGATCGACTGGAAGGTCGCCACGAACAGCAGCGGGATCCGCGCGACCCGCGCCCGGGACAGCTGCGCCCGGTACACGGCCGCCAGCGACGGCCACAGCCGCGCCCGAGGTCCGAGCTCGGCCGCGCACGGGGCGGGCTCGTCCACGGCCAGGGCACTGCCCGGCAGGACATCGGCGGGTACGACACTCACGTCGCGCTGCTCCCCTTCGTCGGGTCCACTGCGGCAGTCGCCCTGTTCGGTACGTACGCGGCGCCCTGCGTACTCAAGGCCGCCGCATTCCGGGTCGTCACATTCAAGGCCGTCATGTTCAAGGCCATCTTCCAGGCCGTCATGTTCCAGGCCCCCGCACTCAAGGCCTCGCCACTCCTCACGCCTTCACCAGCCCCTGCTGCACGGCACCGCCCAGGGCCAGGTACACGTCCTCCAGGCTCGGCGTGGCCAGCGTGAAGTCGTCCAGGGCGGCGAAGGCGGCTCCACCGGTGACGGTGGCGACCACCGCCCGGGCCTCCTCGGGCCCGAGCCGGAGCGTCCACAGGCGGCCCGACTCCACGGCGCGGTCCCGCAGCGCGGCCACCTCGGGGACGTGCAGCGGCGCCGCGTCCCGCCACACCAGGTCGACCCGCACCTCACCGGCGACCTGCTCCTTGAGCCCGGTCGGCGTGTCGCAGGCGATCACCCGCCCCCGGTCGAGGACGGCCACCCGGTCCAGCACGGTCTCGGCCTCGATGACGTTGTGGGTGACGAGCAGCACGGTCGTCCCGCGCTCGGCCCGCCGCCGGTCGACGGCGGACCACACGGCCCGTCGCGCCACCGGGTCCATGCCGGTGGTCGGCTCGTCGAGCACGAGCAGCGACCGCTCCCCCACCAGCGCCGCGGCGAAGCACGCCAGGCGCCGCTGGCCCCCGGAGAGCTTCTTCAGCGGGCGGCCGGCGAGCGGTGCGAGCCCCAGCTCGTCGAGTACGTCGTCCCGCTCGGCCCGCGCCCGCCGTACGTCCAGGCCGCGCAGCCGCCCGGTGGTCTCGGCGGCGAGCGACACGGTCAGCTCGTCGAGGGCGGTCGACTCCTGCCCGAGGTAGGCGAGGATCCGCGCGGCCCGCTCCGGGTGGCGCACGATGTCGTGCCCGAGGATCTCCACGCTGCCGCGGTCGGGCCGCATCAGCCCGGTGAGCTGCCGTACGAGGGTGGACTTGCCGGCGCCGTTCGGCCCGAGCAGGCCGAAGATCTCGCCGCGCCGGATGTCCAGCGTCACGTCGTCCGTGGCCCGGACCTCGGGTGTTCCGGGCGCGCCGCGCCGGGCACGTACCGCCGGATAGGTCTTGGTCAGCCCGCGCACCGCGCACACGACGTCACCATCGTGCCGAAATGCCTGTGCCGCGCGCTTACTCACAAGGGACGAGACTACGGGGTCGGCGAGCCCGGTCCGCTCTCGGGTCGGTCCACAACGGGAAATCCGCCGGCGATGTTCTCACTCGCCGACGGGCGCGTGCTCCACTCCCGTGCGCACGCCGATCTCCTTCCAGAAACCGGCCCGGATGGCGTACCGGTCCCGCTCGTCGATCTGGTCGTCCTTGTGGGCGAGCAGGCCGAAGCGGGCGGCGTAGCGCAGCAGCTCCCCGTCGACGCGGTGCGGGATGCGCGGGTACATCCCGGACAGTTTCTGCAGGTGGCTCTGGTCGCCGAGGCGCTCGACCCAGCGCCGGGCGAAGACCTGCCCCACCTCGAAGGGGTCGCCGCCGACGGTGGTGATGTCCTCCTCGCGGTCGGCCCACCGCTGCTCGGCCGTGGTCAGCTGGGCGAGCGTCGGCATCGAGGCGGCCTCGGGGGGCTCGGCCGTGGGCCGGTCGACCCAGCCTTTGTCGGAGGACCAGCGGAGGGTGGCGGAGGCGGGCTGCTGGGCGGGCTGGGTGCCGGGGGCGCGCAGGGCGGCCAGGTCTTTGGGCGTGGGGACGCCTTTGGCGGCGGGCGCCCGTTCCTCCCCGCCGTTCTGCCCGGCACCGTCCACGGGGTGCCGCGGCTGCGGGGCGGGGCGCTCGGCCTGGGTGGCGAGCGCGGACTCGGGCAGCGGGGCGGAGAGGATCGCGGCGATCTCGGGCCGGGGCGCGGGCTGCGGGGCACACACGCCGGTGTGCTCCTTGGCGCGGACGGCCCTGGTGATCCAGGTCCGGTCCAGGACGCGCCGCTCGTCGGCCTCGGCGACCAGGTCCTCGGACTGGTTGTAGTCGCCGTCGGCGGCCTGCACGGCCCACAGGTGGACGGCGACGCCGTGCTCCTTGGCGGCCATCATGCCCGGCAGCAGGTCGCCGTCCCCGGTCACCAGGACGACGTCGGAGCAGGCGCGGTTGCGGGCCAGTTCGGTGAGCTCGGCGTGCATCGCCGCGTCCACCCCCTTCTGCGCCCAGCGGCCGTCGCTGCGGGTCAGCGCGCCCAGCCGGACGGTGACCCGGGGCATCACGCGCAGCCTGCGGTGCTCGGGTTGCGGGACCCGGTCGGGGGCGCCGTCGAACCAGTAGATACGCAGCAGCGGCTGCTGCGTGTCCGACTCGGCGCGTTCGCGCAGCCCCTGGATGAGGGCGGTGTGGTCGACGGTGATACGGGATCGTGAGGGCTCCCCGGCGAGGAGACTCGCCGCTGCCCCCAGCAGATACCCCGCGTCCACCAGGACGATGCAGCGGTCCACACGACTCACCCTCTTCCCGGGAGGTTTGCTTCGGGCTTGCTTCGAGTCTGCCCGACGGCGCGGAGGTTAACGGCCGGAACTCGATCTTCGGCGTGGCGTTTCCGGGGTTCTCGCCGCGACCAGCCCTGTCACGCACGGTAATTGTCCGACATGCGATCGTTGTCGGCCTGTGTGAATCTGGTCCCGGCCCTGGCCCCTAGATCCCCCACAGGAGGCATCACCATGGCCAAGAACAAGAACCGTGACCGTAAGCAGCAGCGTCCTACCGAGCGTGGTCAGCGTGCGGACCGCCGTCCCACCGCGGAGGCGGAGCCCCAGCCCGAGGTCGAGGTGACCCCCGGCGACGTGGCGAGCCGCAAGCGCAAGCGGAGCTTCGGTCACAACTGACATCTGTGTCATGGGTGATGAGCCCCGGACACACACCGAGGGGCGTACCCGGTACCGGGTACGCCCCTCTCGCGCGTCGAGAGCCCGCTCCCGAGCCGGCGTCAGCCCGCCAGGCAGGAGGGCCCGAGCAGCACCTTCAGGTCGCCGAAGAGCGCCGGGTCCGGCTTCACCCGGTGCCGGTCCAGACGCAGGACGGTCGTCTTGGTCGGTCCCTGGAGCCTGATCCGGACCTCGCTGTCACCCTTGTGGTGGCTGAGCACCTCGCCGAGCCGGCTGACCAGCGGCGGGGTGACCCGCGTGGCCGGGATGGTCAGTACGACGGGCGCGTTGGTGCCCGCGTTCGACAGGTCGGGGACCTGCAACTCCATCGCGACCAGCCGCGGCACGTCCTCACGCTTGTCGAGGCGGCCCTTGACGAACACCACGGCGTCCTCGACGAGTTGGGTCGAGACGAGCTGGTAGGTCGCCGGGAAGAACATGCACTCGATCGAGCCGGCGAGGTCCTCGACGGTGGCGATGGCCCAGGCGTTGCCCTGCTTGGTCATCTTGCGCTGCAGGCCGGAGATGATGCCGCCGATGGTGACGACCGCGCCGTCCGCGTGCTCACCGCCGGTGAGCTGGGAGATGCCCGCGTCGGCCTTGTCGGACAGGATGTGCTCCAGACCGAACAGCGGGTGGTCGGAGACGTACAGACCGAGCATCTCCCGCTCCTGGGCGAGCAGATAGGTCTTGTCCCACTCCTCGGTGGTGAACTCCACGTCGAGCCCGAAGCCCGGCTCGTCGCTCTGCTCCTCCCCCATGCCGCCGAAGAGGTCGAACTGCCCCTCGGCCTCCTTGCGCTTGACCGCGACCACGTTGTCGATCATCGGTTCGTACTGCGCGGTCAGGCCCTTGCGGGTGTGGCCCATGGCGTCGAAGGCGCCCGCCTTGATCAGCGATTCGGTGGTGCGCTTGTTGCAGACCACCGCCTCCACCTTGTCGAGGTAGTCCGGGAACGAGGTGTACTTCCCCTTGGCCTTGCGGCACCTGATGATCGACTCGACGACGTTCGTACCGACGTTGCGGACGGCGGAGAGGCCGAAGAGGATCACGTCGTCGCCCTGGGCGGCGAAGTTGGACATCGACTCGTTGACGTCCGGCGGGAGCACCTTGATGCCCATGCGGCGGCACTCGTTGAGGTAGACGGCCGACTTGTCCTTGTCGTCCTTCACGGACGTCAGGAGCGCGGCCATGTACTCGGCGGGGTGGTTCGCCTTGAGGTACGCGGTCCAGTACGAGACGAGTCCGTACGCGGCGGAGTGCGCCTTGTTGAACGCGTAGCCGGCGAAGGGGACCAGCACGTCCCAGAGCGCCTGGATGGCCTCGTCGCTGAAGCCCTTCTTACGGGCGCCCTCCTGGAACAGCACGAAGTTCTTCGCCAGTTCCTCGGGCTTCTTCTTGCCCATCACGCGGCGGAGGATGTCGGCCTCGCCGAGCGAGTAGCCGGCGATGATCTGGGCGGCCTTCTGCACCTGCTCCTGGTAGACGATCAGGCCGTAGGTGACGTCCAGGACCTCCTTGAGCGGCTCCTCCAGCTCGGGGTGGATCGGCGTGATCTCCTGCTGCCCGTTCTTGCGCAGCGCGTAGTTCGTGTGGGAGTTCATGCCCATCGGGCCCGGGCGGTACAGGGCCGACACGGCGGAGATGTCTTCGAAGTTGTCCGGCTTCATCAGCCGGAGCAGGGAGCGCATGGGGCCGCCGTCGAACTGGAAGACGCCGAGGGTGTCGCCGCGCTGGAGCAGTTCGAAGGTCGTGGGGTCGTCGAGCGGGAGGCTCAGGAGATCGATGTCGATCCCCTTGTTGGACTTCACCATCTTGACGGCGTCGTCCATGATCGTCAGGTTGCGCAGGCCGAGGAAGTCCATCTTCAGCAGGCCGAGCGACTCACAGCTCGGGTAGTCCCACTGCGTGATGGTCACGCCGTCGGTGTGCCTGACCCAGACCGGGACGTGGTCGGTGATCGTCTCGCTGGACATGATCACGCCGGCGGCGTGCACGCCCATCTGCCGGACCAGGCCCTCGACGCCCTTGGCGGTGTCGATGACCTTCTTCACGTCCGGCTCGTTCTCGTACATCGCCCGGATCTCGCCCGCCTCCGAGTAGCGGGGGTGCTCGGGGTTGGTGATGCCGTCCAGGTTGATGCCCTTGCCGAGGACGTCGGCGGGCATGGCCTTGGTGAGGCGGTCGCCCATCGCGTACGGGTAGCCCAGCACGCGCGCGGAGTCCTTGATCGCGTTCTTGGCCTTGATGGTGCCGTACGTGCCGATCATGGCGACCTTGTCGGCGCCGTACTTCTCCGTCACGTACCGGATCACCTCGACGCGCCGGCGCTCGTCGAAGTCGATGTCGACATCGGGCATGGAGATGCGCTCGGGGTTGAGGAACCGCTCGAAGATCAGGCCGTGCGGGATGGGGTCGAGGTCGGTGATGCCGAGGGCGTAGGCGACGATCGAGCCGGCCGCGGAGCCCCGTCCGGGGCCGACCGCGATGCCCTGCTTCTTGGCCCACATGATGAAGTCGGCGACCACGAGGAAGTAGCCCGGGAAGCCCATCGAGATGATGGTGTCCATCTCGTACTCGACCTGCTTCATGCGGTCGTCCGGGATGCCGTCCGGGAAGCGGCGGTGCATGCCGCGCAGGGTCTCCTCGCGGAACCAGCTGACCTCCGTGTACCCCTCGGGGATGTCGAACTTGGGCATCAGGTCGCGCTTCTCGAACATGCCCGTGGTGTCGACCATCTCGGCGATCAGCCGGGTGTTGGCGCAGCCCTCCTGCCAGGCGTCCGAGGAGTCGATGGCGTACATCTCGTCCGTGGACTTCAGGTAGTAGCCGGTGCCGTCGAACCTGAAGCGGTCGGGGTCGGAGAGGTTCTTGCCGGTCTGGATGCACAGCAGGGCGTCGTGGGCGCTCGCCTCGTGCGAGTAGGTGTAGTGGGAGTCGTTCGTGACCAGCGGGGGGATGCCGAGCTTCTTGGCGATCTCCAGCAGGCCGTCGCGGACCCGGCGCTCGATCTCGATGCCGTGGTCCATCAGCTCCAGGAAGTAGCGGTCCTTGCCGAAGATGTCCTGGTAGTCGGCGGCGGCCTTGAGGGCCTCGTCGAAGTGGCCGAGGCGCAGCCGGGTCTGGACCTCGCCGGAGGGGCAGCCGGTGGAGGCGACGATGCCCTCGGACCACTGGGCGATGGTCTCCTTGTCCATCCGGGGCCACTTCTGGAGCCAGCCCTCGGCGTACGCGTCCGAGGAGAGCCGGAAGAGGTTGTGCAGGCCGGTCCCGTTCACCGCCCACATCGTCTTGTGGGTGTAACCACCGGAGCCGGAGACGTCGTCCCGCTTCTGGTGCGGCTGGCCCCACTGGATCTTGCGCTTGTTGCGGCGCGACTCGGGCGCGACGTACGCCTCGATGCCGATGATCGGCGTGACCCCGGCCTTCTGCGCCGAGTGGAAGAAGTCGTACGCCCCGTGGAGGTTGCCGTGGTCGGACATGGCGATGTGCGTCATGCCCATCTCGTTGCACGCGTTGAACATGTCCTTCAGCCGCGCGGCACCGTCCAGCAGCGAGTACTGGGTGTGGACGTGCAGGTGCGTGAACGGCGGCTTTGACACGGCTGCGGCCTCCAGGGAAAACGTACGTCGAATGGGGTCCGGCAGGCTGCGGACAGTCTGGGGGACAGCGTCGAAGTCTATGCCTCGCCAGTGACACTCGGGGGCCTGACCCGCGTACCTTCGTGCGGGGTTCGCGGGCACTCCCGCGGACCGCCGCACGTTAGACGGAGGGCGGACCTGCCGTCCCCAGATGTACGCACCAGGAGGCACCCAGCGATGTCGTTCCCGCAGCTCGACGGCGAGCACCGCGGTGAGGAAATTCTCGCCGTCTTCGACACCGCCTTCGGCGAGCTCCTGGCCGCCGACCCGGCCGCGTTCCGCGTGAAGTTCCGGAAGATGGCGGCCTCGGCCTTCGCGTTCTACCGGGGCACGGCGTGCCTCTTCTACCACGATCTGGGGCAGGAGAAGCGGGGCGGGCCGTTCCTGGACGAGCGCACCTCGCGCGTGTGGATCCACGGCGACCTGCACGCGGAGAATTTCGGCACGTACATGGACGCCAACGGCCGCCTGATCTTCAACGTCAACGACTTCGACGAGGCCTACGTCGGTCCCTTCACGTGGGACCTGAAGCGCTTCGCCGCCTCCATCGCCCTCATCGGGTACGCGAAGGCCCTCAGCGACGAGCAGATCTCCGAGCTGGTGACGATCTACGCGGTCGCCTACCGCGAGCGGATCCACGCCCTGGCCACCGGCGCCAAGAGCGACGAGGTGCCGCCCTTCACGCTGGACACGGCACAGGGACCGCTGCTGGACGCGCTGCGCGACGCCCGGTCCCTGACCCGCTTCGGGCTGCTGGAGTCGATGACGGAGATCCGCGACTTCGAGCGCCGCTTCGCGCCGGGCGGCGGCTCCATGGAGCTGGACGCGGCCACGCGCTACAAGGTGCTCGCCGCCTTCGACGGCTACCTGGAGACGCTCCCGGACAGCTCGCTGGCCCGCCCGGACTCCTACCGCGTGAAGGACGTCGTCGGCCGGCGCGGCATCGGCATCGGCTCGGCGGGGCTGCCGTCGTACAACATCCTCCTGGAGGGCCACAGCGACGCCCTGGAGAACGATGTGGTGATCTACATCAAGCAGGCCCAGACCCCGGCCGTCTCCCGGCACGTCACGGACCAGGCGATCCGCGACTACTTCCAGCACGAGGGGCACCGCACGGTCATCTCCCAGCGCGCCCTCCAGGCGCACGCCGACCCGTGGCTGGGCTGGACCGAGCTGGACGGCGCGGGCCAGCTGGTCGCCGAGGTCTCGCCGTACGCGGTGGACCTCGACTGGGGCGACATCGACGACGCGGAGGAGATCGCCCAGGTGGTGGCCGACCTCGGCAGGGCCACGGCCACGATGCACTCGGCGGCGGACGACCAGTCCGGTGAGTCCCTGGTCCCGTTCTCCACGGAGCGGGCCATCGACGCGGCGATCGCGGGCGACGAGGAGAGCTTCGCCCCGCTGCTGACCGACTTCGCGCACAGCTACGGCGCACGCGCTCGTGCCGACCACCAGACCTTCGTGGACCTGTTCCGCAACGGCCGGATCCCCGGGCTGTAAGGGCCCTGAGCCGGGGCTTTGTCCGGCCGCTCTCTCACAGGCATCCTTTAGGGGTCCCTTACAGGCCCCCGTGACAGACTCTCCTTTCGCTATGGACATATCCGGGATCCAGCTCAGAGCCGTACGCGCGGCGCTGTTCACGGCAGTGGTCGTGACGCTCAGCACCGCGTCGCACGTGCTGCTGTCCCGGGTCCCGCTGCCGGTGGGCACGGTGGCCGCGGTCGCCGCCACCGTGTTCGTGATCGCGTACGCCCTGGCGGGCCGCGAGCGCTCCTTCGGGCGGATCGCGGCCCTGCTGATCCCGCTGGAACTGGCCGCCGACACGGTGTTCACCACGGGACAGCACGCCTGTTACGGCCGGTCGGGCGGCCCGGTCGCCGGCCCGCTGCGGTCGGTCGGTCTGGACGTGCTGTGCGGCGGCGGCGAGGTCGGCACGCCGCTGGCGCGGATGGCCGGAGCCACCGGCACCGACCGGCTCGCGACCGTGGTCGCGCACGCCGACCCGGCCACCGCCTGGCTGCTGCTCGGCGCGCACGTCGGCGTGGGACTGGCCGCCGCCGTCTGGCTGCGCCGGGGCGAGCGGGCCCTGGCCCAGCTGCTGCGGGCGGTGGCGGGGACCACGTTCCGTCCGCTGCTGCTGGCGGTCGCCGCGGTGACGGTGACGCGGGCCCCGGCCGGGCCCCGGCTGCCGTCGCGGGCCGCCGACCGCACGTCCACCGCCCGCGACCGGATCCTCGCCCACTCCCTGGGACGACGTGGACCGCCGTGCTCGCCCGCCTTCGTGTGAGGCACCTTTCGAGCACCGGCAGTCCCCCTTACGTATTCCGCACACGACGTGTGCGCGTCCCCGACGGAGAGCATCACCATGAGCAAGCGGAACAGCCAGGCGGCGAAGACGGCGGCCCGTGAGCGGCTGCGCGTCGAGCGCGAGCGCGAGGCCAAGCGGGCGAAGGCCAAGCGGCAGATCATCGTCGCCGCCTCCATAGTCGGTGTCCTGGCGATAGCCGGCGGCATCGGCTACGCGGTCGTCCAGGCCAACAAGCCCACGCACTGGGAGGCCCAGAAGGACGCCAAGGTCGTCGCCCCGGCCAACACCACGGGCAGCAAGGGCACCACGGTCGTCATCGGCAAGGACTCGGCCAAGAAGACCCTGAAGATCTACGAGGACCCGCGCTGCCCCGTGTGCGCCCAGTTCGAGCAGACCGTCGGTCCGACCGTGAAGAAGGACATCGACGACGGCAAGTACAAGATGCAGTTCATCGGCGCGACCTTCATCGACAACAAGGACAACGGCGAGGGCTCCAAGAACGCGCTGAGCGCCCTGGGTGCCGCGCTGAACGTCAGCGACCAGGCGTTCCTCGACTACAAGGCCGCGCTGTACTCGGCGAAGTACCACCCCGAGGAGACGACCGACGAGTTCAAGAAGGACAGCTACCTGATCAAGGTCGCGAACACCGTCCCGGAGCTGAAGAACAACAAGAAGTTCCAGGACGCGGTCGAGAAGGGCACCTACGACGCCTGGGCGATGGCCATGTCGAAGACCTTCGACGACAACAAGGACGGCGTGCAGGGCACCCCGGGCTTCGTCATGGACGGCAAGCAGCTCACCGCCGACAACCAGGGCACGCCGCTGATGACGGTGGCCGACTTCAACCGGGTCGTGGGCGAGGCCCTCAAGAAGTGACGGCAGGTCAGGGACCGGCCGGCATGTGAAGAGCGGGCGAACTTCCTTCAGTTCGCCCGCTCCGGTGCATACCGACCAGTAACCTGATCGCTCGTGACCAGTCGATACAGATCATCGAACACGTCCGAGGGTCTCAACTCCCTCACCCCGCGCCGCCGTACGGTCGTCAAGGCCGCGGCGGCGACCGCTGTCCTGGCCGGGCCGCTGGCGGCAACCCTGCCCGCGCGCGCCGTCGACCAGGCACCCGCCTTCCTGCACGGCGTGGCCTCCGGTGACCCGCTGCCGGACGGCATCCTGCTGTGGACCCGCGTGACGCCCGTCCCGGAGGCGATACCCGGCTCCGGGCTCGGCCCGGACACCGAGGTGAGCTGGATCGTCGCCAGGGACAAGGCGTTCAGCACCGTCGTCGCCAAGGGCTCCACCACCGCGGCGGCCGCCTCCGACCACACCGTGAAGGCCGACATCCGCGGCCTGGAGCCGGGCACGGACTACTGGTTCCGCTTCTCCGCCGGCGGCAGCGAATCCCCCGCCGCCCGCACCCGCACCGCCCCGGCGCCCGACGCGGCCGTCACCAACCTGCGCTTCGGCGTGGTCTCCTGCGCCAACTGGGAGGCCGGCTACTTCTCCCCGTACCGCCACCTCGCCACTCGCGGCGACCTGGACGCCTGGCTGCACCTCGGCGACTACATCTACGAGTACGGCACCGGCGAGTACGGCACCCGCGGCACGGTCGTCCGCCCGCACGCCCCGGCCCACGAGATCGTCACCCTCGCCGACTACCGCGTCCGGCACGCCCGTTACAAGACCGACCCCGACCTCCAGGCGCTGCACGCCGCGGCCCCGGTCGTGGCGATCTGGGACGACCACGAGTTCGCCAACGACGCCTGGTCGGGCGGCGCCGAGAACCACACCGCGGGTGCCGAGGGCACCTGGTCCGCCCGCCAGGCCGCCGCCAAGCAGGCCTACTTCGAATGGATGCCGGTGCGTCCGGCGATCACGGGCACCACCTACCGCCGGCTGCGTTTCGGCAAGCTGGCCGACCTCTCGCTGCTGGACCTGCGCTCCTTCCGCTCCCAGCAGGTCAAGGTCGGCGACGGCGAGGTCGACGACCCGGACCGCACGCTCACCGGCCGCGCCCAGCTCGACTGGCTCAAGGCGGGCCTGAAGGCGTCCGACACCACCTGGCGGCTGGTCGGCAACTCGGTGATGGTCTCGCCGTTCGCCATCGGCTCGCTCTCCGCCGATCTGCTGAAGCCGCTGGCCAAGCTGCTGGGCCTGCCCCAGGAGGGCCTCGCCCTCAACACCGACCAGTGGGACGGCTACACCGACGACCGCCGCGAGATCCTGGCGCACCTGCGGTCCCACGCCATCCGCAACACCGTCTTCCTCACCGGCGACATCCACATGGCGTGGGCCAACGACGTGCCCGTGGACGCCGGCACGTACCCGCTCTCCCCGTCGGCCGCCACCGAGTTCGTCGTCACCTCGGTCACCTCCGACAACCTCGACGACATCGTCAAGGTCCCCGAGGGCACGGTCTCCGCGGTCGCCGCACCCGTGATCCGCGCCGCGAACCGGCACGTCCACTGGGTCGACACCGACCGCCACGGCTTCGGCGTCCTGGACATCACGGCCGAGCGCGCGCAGATGGACTACTACGTCGTCTCCGACCGCACGAAGCGGGACACGACCGCCAAGTGGGTCCGCTCGTACCGCACCCGCAGCGGCACCCAGAAGGTCGAGCGCGCCTACGACCCGGCGTGACCGGGCCTCCCTACAGACTGTCGAGGAAGCCGAGTGCCACCCGCCAGGTGGCCTCGGCGGCCTCCTCGTCGTAGTCCGGCAGGTCGGGATCGGTGTAGAGATGGCCGGCCCCGGCGTAGCGGTACACCTCGACGTCGGCGCCGGTCCGGCCCATCTGGAGGTACCAGGCGCTGAGCCAGTCGTCCGTCTCGAACGGGTCCGGCTCCGCCACGTGCAGCTGGACCGGCAGCTCGTCCGCCGTGACGCCCGGCGCGATGTCCGACGTACCGTGCAGGAGCAGCAGCCCGCGCGCCTTGTCGTCGCCGAGGGCGAGGGTCTGAGCGATGGAGGCGCCGAGCGAGAACCCGGCGTAGACCAGCCCGCGCTCGGAGTAGGGCGCGGCGGCCAGCACGGCCCGCCTCAGCAGCTCGTCCTTGCCGATCTTCTCCTTGTGCTCCATGCCTTCCTCGACCGTGTCGAACGTGCGTCCCTCGAAGAGGTCGGGTGTCCACACCTCGTGTCCGGCCGCGCGCAGCCGGTCGGCGGCCTGGAGCACCGCGGGCCGCAGCCCATGGGTCGAGTGAAAGAGCATGATGTTCATGAGGCCATGGTGCCAGCCGGGTGTGACCGGCCGGGATCGCGGCACTACCCAGGACGCCGCCGAAGTCACATGTTCATGCACCCGGCGAGCCGGTTAGGTTCGGGGGCATGGAGAACCTGCTACGACCGCTGATCGTGGTCGGTGGCTCGGTCGTGCTCACGCTGGTGATCGGCTGGGCCACCGACTTCCTGCTGCGCAAGGCCGACGAACGGCACCACGAAACCCCGCTGTGGGGGCTGCTCCGCCGCGGCCGCATCCCTTACCAGCTCCTGCTGTGCGCGGCCCTGCTGAGAGGGTCGTACGACGAGGCGCAACTGCTGGAGAGCCGCAGGGAGGGCATCGGCCAGGCGCTGACCCTGGTGCTGATCGGGTCGGCCGCCTGGCTGGTGATCCGTATCGCGTCGGCGATCGTCGAGACGTCCTACACCCGGTACGCCAATGCCCGGGCCCACCGCGACCCGGCCAGGGTCCGCCGGGTGCGCACCCAGGTGACGCTGATCATGCGGGTGGTGTCCGCGATCGTCGGTGTGGTGGCCGCGGCGAGCATGCTGCTGACGTTCCCGGCGTTCCGCGCGGCGGGTGCCTCGCTGCTGGCCTCGGCCGGCATCCTCGGCATCGTCGCCGGTGTCGCCGCCCAGTCCACGCTGAGCAACATGTTCGCCGGGTTCCAGATCGCCTTCGGCGACATGGTGCGCATCGGGGACACCGTCGTCGTGGACGGCGAGTGGGGCACGGTCGAGGAGATCACGCTGACGTTCCTGACCGTGCGCACCTGGGACGAGCGCCGGATCACCATGCCGGTGTCGTACTTCACGTCCAAGCCGTTCGAGAACTGGTCGCGCGGCACCCCGCAGATGACCGGCACCGTCTTCTGGCACCTCGACCACACGGCCCCCGTGGACGCCATGCGCGAGAAGCTCCGCGACATCCTGCGCCAGTGCCCGGCCTGGGACGGCCGCGCCTACGACCTGTCCGTCACGGACACCACCCCGAACACCATGCAGGTGCGGGCCCTGGTGACCGCCAAGGACGCGGACGACATCTGGACGGTGCGGGTCACGGTCCGCGAGCAGATGGTCGGCTGGCTGGCCGACGAGCACCCGTACGCCCTCCCCCGGGTCAACACGGCGGACGCGATCCTGCCGCCGTCCCAGAGCCAGAACGGCCATCGCCCGTCCCAGGACGGCGTTCCGCACCAGCGCCGCTTCCACGGCTCGACGCGGCCGGAGCGCTGACGGAAAGGCGAACGGCTAGGGCGTGTCCGTAATTAAAGTGTCGCGGGGCAGGCGGGACTTTGCGGACACGCCCAGGGGCGGACCCGCCGGGAGGGGAAGGCGGGCTGCTCACCGCATGGACCGCACATCCAGGTGCCGCAGCACCCGGTCCACCACCTCCGGGTCCGCCCCGGGCTCGCTCCGCGCCGCCAACACCTCGTGCCGCGCCGCACTCAGCATCTCCTGCTGGATCCGCCGCACCCGCTTCAGCCGCCGGGCCCGCTCCCGGTAGGCGTCCCGCCGCTCGTCCTCGGCCACCTCGGGACTGATCCGCACCGCGATGTCGAACGCCCGCCGCACCATCTGCTCGGACAACTCCTCCGGCAGTTCCTCGGTCTCCTCGATCTCCCGGAGCCTGCGCTTCGCCGCATGGGACGCCCGGATCGCCAACGCCTTCGCGAACTCCTTCTCGACGTCCGTGTCGGCCCGCACCCCCAGCGACCGCACCAGCCACGGCAGCGTCAGCCCCTGCACCACCAACGTCGCCATGATCACCCCGAACGCGATGAAGATGATCTCGTCCCGGCTGGGGAACGGCGCCCCCGCGTCGGTCTCCAGCGGGATGGCCAGCACCAGCGCGACGGAGGCCACCCCCCGCATTCCCGACCACCACATCACCACGGTCTCGCGCCAGCTCACCGGGATGTCCTCGTCGTAGTCCCGCCGCGCGTGCAGCCGTTTGGTGAGCCAGGTCGCCGGCAGCAGCCACAACAGCCGTACGAACACGACCACGCAGACGACGACCGCCGCCCACCCGAGCAACTCGCCCCAGCGGCCGGACGCGGTGCGGATCGCGTTGTGCAGCTCCAGCCCGACCAGCCCGAACGCGACGCCGGTGACGAGCGTGTCGACGATGTTCCAGAACGTGTGCCCGGCCAGCCGCGTCATGACGTCGTCGGCGTCGGACCCGTGCTCCGCGAGGAACAGCGCGGTGGTGAGCACGGCGAGCACTCCGGACCCGTGCAGTTCCTCGGCCATGACGTACGAGGCGTACGGCACCAGCAGGGTCAGCCCGATCTGGAGGGTCGCCTCCCCGAGCAGGTCCATCAGCTTGTTCGCGCCCCAGCCCAGCGCGAGGCCCACGGCCACCCCCACCACGGCCGACAGCACGAGATCGAGCCCGGCCTTCCAGGGTGAGAACGTCCCGCTGACGGCGGCCGCGATCGCCACGTGGTACAGGACGATGGCCGTCACATCGTTGAACAGCCCCTCGCCCTCCAGGATCGACACCAGCCGGCGCGGCAGCCCCAGTTGCCCGGCGACGGCGGTCGCCGCGACCGGGTCCGGCGGCGCCACCAGCGCGCCGAGCGCGAACGCCGCGGCCAGCGGCAGCCCCGGCACGATCGCGTTGGCCGCGGCGGCCACACAGGCCATGGTGACGAACACCAGCGCCACGGCCAGCAGGAAGATCGGCCTCTTGTTCGCCGCGAACTGGCGCCAGGACGTGCGCCGCACCGCGGCGTACAGCAGCGGCGGCAACAGCAGCGGCAGGATCAGGTCCGGCGGGATCTGTACGTTCGGCACGAAGTCGAGCAGCGCGAGGACTATGCCCAGGAGCGTCATCAGCACCGGCGCGGGCACGCTGAGCCGGTCCCCGACCGGGACGCTGATCACGGCCCCGAGCAGCAGCACGAACAGCAGGGCCAACTGATCCACGGTCAGCGCTCCGGAAGGTCAGACGTTCACACGACTGACCTCAAGCCTGCCACGCAACTCCCGGGACAAACCGTTTCGGCACCCTTCACGACGGGCTAAAGCGAACGCCGCATCGCCTGGTGCGGAATGCCCGCCTCCAGGTACTCCGGCCCGTACGCCTCGTAGCCGAGCCGCTCGTAGAAGCCCAGCGCGTGCGTCTGGGCGTGCAGGTCCACGGCCGCGAGACCACGCGCGCGTGCCGCCTCCTCGATGGCCCGCACCAGGGCGACGCCGACACCGAGACCGCGCGCGTGGGCGGCCACCGCGAGCCGGCCGAGGGAGCCCACGGACGGGCCGGCGCCGGTCTGCGCCACGGCCGCCTCCCCGAGCAGCAGCCGCCCGGTCCCGAGCGGCACGCCGTCCTCCCGGACCGCCAGCACATGGACGGCCCCCGGGTCGTACGCGTCGTACTCGATGTCCTCCGGCACGCCCTGCTCGCCGACGAACACCTCCTTGCGCACCGCGAAGCAGGCCTCACGGTCGGCCGGGTCCTCGGCGACCCGCACCACGTACGACGGCGCCGGCCTCCCGCTCATGCGTACGTCTCCTCCCGGACCTGGTCCAGGGCCTTCTGGAGGTCCTCCGGGTACTCGCAGGAGAACTCCGCCCACTGCCCGTCCCCGGGGTGCTCGAAGCCCAGCCGCACCGCGTGCAGCCACTGGCGGGTCAGATGGAGCCGCTTGGCAAGCGTCGGGTCGGCGCCGTACGTCAGGTCGCCCACGCAGGGGTGCCGGTGGGCGGCCATGTGGACGCGGATCTGGTGCGTGCGGCCGGTCTCCAGCTTCACGTCGAGCAGGGACGCCGCACGGAAGGCCTCGATCAGGTCGTAGTGCGTGACGGACGGCTTGCCCTCGGCGGTGACCGCCCACTTGTAGTCGTGCTGCGGGTGCCGTCCGATGGGCGCGTCGATGGTGCCGCTGGTCGGGTCGGGGTGGCCCTGGACGAGCGTGTGGTACCGCTTGTCGACCGTGCGCTCCTTGAACTGGCGCTTCAGCGACGTGTACGCGTACTCCGACTTGGCGACCACCATCAGCCCGGACGTGCCGACGTCGAGCCGGTGCACGATGCCCTGGCGCTCCGCGGCCCCGGAGGTCGAGATCCGGTACCCGGCGGCGGCCAGGCCCCCGATCACGGTCGGGCCGGTCCAGCCCGGCGACGGGTGCGCGGCCACGCCCACCGGCTTGACGATCACGACCACGTCATCGTCGTCGTGCACGATCTCCATGCCCTCGACCGGCTCGGCCACCACCTGCACCGGCGCGGGCGCCTGCGGCATCTCGACTTCGAGCCAGGCGCCGCCGTGCACCCGCTCCGACTTGCCGACCACCGATCCGTCGACCGTGACCTTCCCCGCGGCGGCGAGCTCGGCCGCCTTGGTCCGGGAGAAGCCGAACATACGGGAGATGGCGGCGTCGACGCGCTCGCCCTCCAGTCCGTCGGGCACGGGCAGGGTACGGATCTCGGGAATCGTGCTCACCCGTCGAGTATGCCGGACGGGTGAGACAGCCCCGTACGGAGCCTGTGGACAACCCCTCGCGGGCTCAGTCCTTGTGGACGGTCCCGTCAGGGTCGAGCCCCTTGAACGACAGGAGCACGATCAGGATGCCGCCGCACACGATCGCCGAGTCCGCCAGGTTGAAGACGGCGAAGTGCTTCGGCGCGATGAAGTCCACGACCGCGCCCTCGAAGACGCCCGGCGCGCGGAAGATCCGGTCGGTGAGGTTGCCCAGCGCACCGCCGAGCAGCAGACCGAGCGCGATCGCCCAGGGCAGGCTGTAGAGCTTGCGGGCGAGCCGGGCGATCACCACGATCACCGCCGCCGCGATCATGGTGAAGATCACCGTGAAGGCCTCACCGAAGCCGAAGGCCGCGCCCGCGTTGCGGATCGCCTCGAACTTCAGCCAGTCCCCGATGATCTCGATGGGCGGGTGGTGCTCCAGCTTGGCCACCACGATCATCTTGCTGATCAGGTCCAGGGCGTACGCGAACGAGGCGACCGCGAACAGCACCGCGATCCGGCGCTTGCCCCGGGGCCGCTCGGCCGCCGTCGGCTCATCCGCGCCGGACGCCCCGGCGGCCGCCGCCTCGCCGGGTCGCTCCCGCCCGTTACCGGCCGCGTCCGGTGTGTCCGGCGTACCGATGATGCGCTCCGCCTCTGCCACGTGAGTCCCTCAACCTAGGTGCCTGACTGAGGACGAGGGTACGGCACACCCCGGGCGCCCCACGTGCTCAGGAGGCATTCGGCGGCCGGTCAGTAACGGCGCTCCTGCTTCTGCTTGCACTCCACGCACAGGGTGGCCCGCGGGAAGGCCTGCATGCGGGCCTTGCCGATCGGGTTGCCGCAGTTCTCGCACAGGCCGTAGGTACCGGCGTCGAGGCGTTCCAGGGCGCGCTCGGTCTGGACGAGCATCTCGCGCGCGTTGGCGGCCAGCGCCAGCTCGTGCTCGCGCGTGATGTTCTTGCTGCCGGTGTCCGCCTCGTCCTGACCGGCGCCGTCCCCGGAGTCCCGCATCAGACCGGCGAGCGACCGCTCCGACGACTCGAGCTCCTCACGCAGCCGGGTCTCCTCGGACGTCAGCTCGGCACGCGCCTCCTCGACCTCCGCCTCCGTCCAGGGGTCCTCGCCCGGGCGTACCGCGAGCTCACCTGGCTCCGCCGCGGCCCCCCGTGCCTTCGGAACAGCGGTCTTGGCCGCCGTCGCCGTGCCAGGAGTCTTCTTAGCACCCACCGTCGTCGCTCCCGTCTGCTGCGCGGCCTCGGCCGCACTCGCCTTCTTGGCCGTACTGCTCCCGGCCGTGTCCTGTGTGACGGCACGGGTCCGGGCCGCGCCCTTCCCGCCTCCGCCCTTCGTGGTGGTGCTCCCGCCTCCGGCGCGAACGCCCTCGGCCTCGACGCGCTTCCCAGCGGCACCGGCCTTGGCGGCCTTCGCCCTCCTGACAGCGGCCTTCTTTGCCGCCGCCTCCCTGACCGCCGTCTCCTTGACTGCCGCCTTCTTGGCCCCCGTCTCCTTGACCGCCGCCTTCTTGGCCGCCGCCTTCTTGGTCCCCGTCTCCTTGACCGCCGCCTCTGTGGCCGCCACGTTCTCGGCCGCCGTCTCCTTGGCCGCCTTCCCGACCACAGTCTTCCCGGCTGCCGCCGTCCTGGCTGGAGCCTTCCTGGCCGACGCCTTCTCGGCTGCCGCCTCCTTGACCGCCGCCTTCTTGGCCTGCGTCTTCCTGGCCGCCGCCTCCCTGGCCGGCACCTCTGTGGCCACCACGTTCTCGGCCGCCGTTCCCTGTGCCGCAGCCTTCCCGGCTGCCGCCGTCCTGGCTCCAGCCTTCCTGGCCGGCACCTCCTCGGCTGCCGTCCCCTCGGCTGCCGTCCCCTTGGCCGCAGCCTTCTTGGCCGGGGCCTTCTCCGCCGCGGCCTCCTTGGCTGCCGCCTTCCCGGCTGCCGTCCCCTTGAGCGCCCTCTCCTTCGCGGGGCCCTCCTTCGCCGGGACCTTCCCGGCCGCGGCCTCCTTGACCGCCGTCTTCCCGGCTCCCGCCTTCTTGGCCGCCGTCCCCCTCCCGGTCGTCGCCTCGGCCGTCTCCTCAGCCGGAGCCTTGGCCGCGGCCCCCCTGGCCGCGGCCTCCTTCGCCTCTGCCTTCTTGGTAACGGCCTCCTCGGCCTTGGCCACCACTTTCCCGGCCACGGCCTTCTTGCCCGTCACCTTCTTGACCGCCGACTTCGTCTTCTCGACAGCCGCCTTCGTCCCCTCGGTCGCCTTCCCGGCCGCCCCCTTCGCCGCCCGCCCCGCCGAGCCCCCCTGCGTGGTCTTCTTCCCGCCCACATCCTTGGCCGCACCGCCGGAGGCCTCCGCGGACCTGCCGGACGCCGGCTGCTGTACGGCGGTCTTCTTCGCCACCATGGCCGCGGCCCCTTCACATATTGTGATCTTGCTCGCGAATCGTGCTGGGACGATAAATCGACTTGAGTCCCGCGGCAACGGGGCACACCGCCCGATTCGCCCGCCTCGCGCACGCCGCGCGGCGAACCTGCATCCGTTGTGCCCAGCTCCCCGCCGGGTAATCCGCCGAGCCGGACGTCCCAGGATCCGAACACCCATACCTCAGCATTCGGGTCATCAAACCCATATGTCACCCATTACGACGTCTCTCACGGCTCCCCGTCCCCGGCAGCCCCGAAAACCGGTCGGCCGCTGTCCGTGCGGCGCCGTACACTGGGCGGAGCGAGAAGCATGGATGGGGACGAGTAGCGGCGTACGCAGCCCAGAGCGACCCGGGGACGGTGGAAGCCCGGGGGCGAGCGCGACGTGAAGATCACCCCGGAGCCGCCGGAAGAAAACCGCCGCCGAGCGCAGTGGCCAGTAGAACCGGCATCGCGACCCCAATGAGGGGGCTCACCGGCGCACACCCCGCACCGGAGGGCCAAGGAGGGTGGTACCGCGGGAGCGCGCCGAAGGCGGCGCAGGCAGACGTAGCTCTCGTCCCTCCGGACGGAAGGCAGCAAGTCCGCCGGAGGAAGCCCGCTGATGACATCGCCGACGTATCGCCAGGTACCCGCCCAGGTCGACCTGCCCGCCCTCGAGCACGCCGTGCTCGACTTCTGGCGCGAGCAGAAGATCTTCGCCAAGAGCCTGGAGCAGTCCGAGGGCCGCCCCGAATGGGTGTTCTACGAGGGCCCGCCCACCGCCAACGGCATGCCCGGCGCCCACCACATCGAGGCCCGCGTCTTCAAGGACGTCTTCCCCCGCTTCCGCACCATGCGCGGCTACCACGTGGCCCGCAAGGCCGGCTGGGACTGCCACGGCCTCCCGGTGGAGCTCGCCGTGGAGAAGGAGCTCGGCTTCTCCGGCAAGCAGGACATCGAGGCGTACGGCATCGCCGAGTTCAACGCGAAGTGCCGCGAGTCGGTGACCCGGCACACGGACGCCTTCGAAGAGCTCACGACCCGCATGGGTTACTGGACCGACCTCACCGAGCCCTACCGCACGATGGACCCCGAGTACATCGAGTCGGTCTGGTGGTCGCTCAAGGAGATCTTCAACAAGGGCCTGCTGGCCCAGGACCACCGCGTCGCCCCCTGGTGCCCCCGCTGCGGCACGGGCCTGTCGGACCACGAGCTGGCGCAGGGCTACGAGACGGTCGTCGACCCGTCGGTCTTCGTCCGCTTCCCGCTCACCTCCGGCCCGCTGGCCGGCGAGGCCGCGCTCCTGGTGTGGACGACGACGCCCTGGACGCTCGTCTCCAACACGGCGGTCGCCGCGCACCCCGAGGTGACCTACGTCGTCGCGACCGACGGCGAGGAGAAGCTCGTCGTCGCCGAGCCGCTCGTCGCCAAGGCCCTCGGCGAGGGCTGGGAGACCACCGGCCAGACGTTCACGGGCGCCGAGCTGGAGCGCTGGACGTACCAGCGACCGTTCGAGCTGGTCGAGTTCCCGGAGACCGAGGGCGGCACGCACTACGTCGTGAACGCCGAGTACGTCACGACCGAGGACGGTACGGGTCTGGTCCACCAGTCCCCCGCCTTCGGTGAGGACGACCTCAAGGTCTGCCGCGCGTACGGCCTGCCGGTCGTCAACCCGGTCCGCCCGGACGGCACGTTCGAGGAGGACGTCCCCCTCGTCGGCGGCGTCTTCTTCAAGAAGGCGGACGAAAAGCTCACCGAGGACCTCCAGCAGCGCGGCCTGCTCTTCAAGCACATCCCGTACGAGCACAGCTACCCGCACTGCTGGCGCTGCCACACCGCGCTGCTCTACTACGCGCAGCCCTCCTGGTACATCCGCACCACCGAGGTCAAGGACCGCCTCCTCGCGGAGAACGAGAACACCAACTGGTTCCCGGACACGGTCAAGAACGGCCGGTACGGCGACTGGCTGAACAACAACATCGACTGGGCGCTCTCCCGCAACCGCTACTGGGGCACGCCGCTGCCGATCTGGCGCTGCGAGGACGACCACCTCACCTGTGTCGGCTCCCTCACCGAGCTGACCGAGCTGACCGGCACCGACCAGTCGGGCCTGGACCCGCACCGCCCGTTCATCGACGGAGTCACCTTCGCCTGTCCCCAGGAGGGCTGCGGGAAGACCGCCACGCGCGTGCCGGAGGTCATCGACGCCTGGTACGACTCGGGTTCGATGCCGTTCGCGCAGTGGGGCTACCCGTACAAGAACAAGGAGATTTTCGAGGCGCGTTACCCGGCGCAGTTCATCTGCGAGGCCATCGACCAGACCCGCGGCTGGTTCTACACGCTGATGGCGGTCGGCACGCTGGTCTTCGACAAGTCGTCGTACGAGAACGTGGTCTGTCTGGGCCACATCCTCGCCGAGGACGGCCGCAAGATGTCCAAGCACCTGGGCAACACCCTGGAGCCGATCCCGCTCATGGACCGGCACGGCGCCGACGCGGTCCGCTGGTTCATGGCGGCCGGCGGCTCCCCCTGGGCGGCCCGCCGCGTCGGCCACGGCACCATCCAGGAGGTCGTCCGCAAGACGCTCCTCACGTACTGGAACACGGTCGCCTTCCAGGCCCTGTACGCCCGCACGTCCGGCTGGGCCCCGTCCGAGGCCGACCCGGCCCCGGCCGACCGCCCGGTCCTGGACCGCTGGCTGCTGTCCGAACTGCACGCGCTCACCGACCAGGTCACCCAGGCCCTCGACGCCTACGACACCCAGCGCGCCGGCAAGCTGCTGTCCGCGTTCGTCGACGACCTGTCGAACTGGTACGTGCGCCGCTCCCGCCGCCGCTTCTGGCAGGGCGACAAGGCGGCGCTGCGCACGCTGCACGAGGTCGTCGAGACGGTGACGCAGCTGATGGCCCCGCTGACCCCGTTCATCACCGAGCGGGTGTGGCAGGACCTGATCGTCCCGGTCACCCCGGGTGCCCCGGAGTCGGTCCACCTGTCGTCCTGGCCCGAGGCCGACCTCACCGCCATCGACCCGGAGCTGTCCAAGCAGATGGTGCTGGTGCGCCGGCTCGTGGAGCTGGGCCGTGCCACGCGCGCGGAGTCGGGCGTCAAGACGCGTCAGCCGCTCTCCCGCGCCCTGATCGCGGCGACGGGCTTCGAGACGCTCGGCTCGGAACTGCGCACGCAGATCACGGAGGAGCTGAACGTCGAGTCCCTGGCGACGCTGAGCGAGGTCGGCGGCTCCCTGGTCGACACCACCGCCAAGGCCAACTTCCGCGCGCTGGGCAAGCGTTTCGGCAAGCGCGTCCAGGACGTGGCCAAGGCCATCGCGAACGCGGACGCGGCCGCCCTGTCCCTGGCCCTGCGCGAGGGCACGGCGTCGGTGGAGGTCGACGGCGAGACGGTCACGCTCGCTCCGGACGAGGTGATCATCACGGAGACCCCGCGCGAGGGCTGGTCGGTGGCGTCCGACTCGGGTGCGACGGTGGCGCTGGACCTGGAGATCACGGAGGAGCTCCGCCGCGCGGGTCTGGCCCGTGACGCGATCCGCCTGATCCAGGAGGCCCGCAAGAACAGCGGCCTCGACGTGGCCGACCGCATCGCCCTGCGCTGGACCGCCACGGACCCGGCGACGGTCGCGGCGCTCACCGACCACGCCGGCCTGATCGCCGACGAGGTCCTGGCGACCGACTTCGCCGCAGGCGACGCGGACGACAGCTACGGGAACCCGTTCACGGACGAGGGCCTGACGCTGACGTTCCGTCTGCGCAAGGCCTAGCCACAGGGCCCACAGACCGAAGGCCCACAGACCGAAGGCCCGGACCCGCCAAAAATCTTGGTGGGTCCGGGCCTTCGGCGTTGCGTACGCACGAACGCGGTTACGCAGCCACGAACACGGGTGCTGTGCGCACGTACACGCAGCGGCAAAAGGGCGGGGCCCCGGGATCAACCCGGGGCCCCGCCCTGAACGCTGCCGACGTCTATGCCGTACTACTGGCCATCAGGCCGTCAGTTGTCGTCCTCGTCGATCAGGAAGCCTCGCATGGGCGAGGGCGCCTGACCCATCGGCGACGGGCCCTGCGGACGCACCGGCGCCATGGGCTGGGTCATCGCCGGGGACATCTGCTGCTGACCGCCGTAGGACGGACCGGACGGCGAGGGGCCGCCGCCCATCGTCTGGTTGCCACCGCCGTAGGACGGGGCACTCGCGCCGGCCGGTGCCATGGAAGGCGCCGGGGACGGCGGGAGGGAGGCGGTCGCCGGAGTACGCGGCGGAGCCAGCGAGTCGTCGGCCTGGGTCTCCAGCTGACGCAGCTGCGACTCCAGGTACGACTTCAGGCGCGTGCGGTACTCGCGCTCGAAGCCGCGCAGGTCCTCGACCTTGCGCTCCAGCGTGGCGCGGGCGGACTCCAGGGAGCCCATCGCGACGCGGTGCTTCTCCTGCGCGTCCCGCTCCAGGGCATCGGCCTTGGCACGGGCGTCACGCTCCAGACCCTCGGCACGCGAACGCGCCTCGCCGACGATCTTGTTGGCTTCGGAACGGGCCTCGGCGATCGCCTGGTCGGCGGTCTGCTGGGCCAGCGAGAGGACACGGGCGGCGCTGTCGCCACCGGGGCCTCCTTGACCGGGGCCGCCCATCGGACCGCCCATGGGGCCGCCCATCGGACCACCCATCTGCTGCTGCATGGGGGGCTGGCCCATCGGGCCGTGACCGCCCGGACCCTGGCCCATCGGACCGGGACCCTGCGGGCCACCCTGACCGCCGGGACCGGCGGGCAGCTGCGGGGCACCGCTCGGCAGCTGGGGCGGGCCACCCATGGGGCCACCCATCTGCTGCTGCGGCGGGCCCGATATGCCGGCGGGTACGGGACCACCAGGACCGCGCATGCCCTGCTGCTGTTGCTGCTGTTGTTGCTGCTGATCCTGCTGCTGCTCCGGAGGCTTGCGCATGTTCTGCTGATTCTGGGCAGCAGCACGCGTCGCCGCGGCCAGCTTGGCGCGCAGGTCCTCGTTCTCGCGGAGCAGGCGGGTCAGTTCGGCTTCGACCTCGTCGAGGAAGGCATCGACCTCGTCCTCGTCATAGCCTTCTCGGAGGCGGACGGTCGTGAACTGCTTGTTCCGCACGTCCTCGGGGGTCAACGGCATCTCTTCACCTCAACGTAGTCGTCGGCATTCGGCAAGACCGTAGTTCACATCGCTCACAGCCGGCTCACGATCGAGATCAGGATGTAGACGATGATCATCAGCACGAAGAAGGACAGGTCGAGCGCCACGCCCCCGAGACGCAGCGGCGGAATGAACCGCCGCAGAAGCTTGAGCGGTGGATCCGTGACAGTGTAGGTGGCCTCCAGAACGACCACCATCGCCTTGCCTGGTTGCCATGAGCGGGCGAACTGGAAGACGTAGTCCATGACCAACCGGAAGATGAGCACGATGAGGAAGCACATCAGCGCGATGTAGACGACATCCAAAACCACGCTCATGACCTCTTGCTTCCCTCTCCCCTGTGCCCTGCTGTTGCTGCTGTTTCCAGTGTTACGTCTCAGCTCTGGTTGAAGAACCCGCCCTCTGCGATGCGGGCCTTGTCCTCCGCCGTGACATCGACGTTAGCAGGCGACAACAGGAACACCTTCTGCGTCACCCGCTCGATGCTGCCGTGAAGACCAAACACCAAACCAGCCGCAAAGTCGACAAGTCGCTTCGCGTCTGTGTCATCCATCTCAGTCAGATTCATGATCACCGGGGTGCCTTCACGGAAGTGTTCCCCGATGGTACGGGCCTCGTTGTAGGTCCGTGGGTGGAGCGTGGTGATCCGGTAAGGCTCTCGTTCGGACACGACCTTGGGCATGATCACCGGTGCGTTCTTCTCCAGACTTGCGCGTTCTTGTGTGATGGACGCCACGGGCGCGATGCGCGCCGGGCGGCCGGATTCCGCGGGTAGCGAAGCGGAACGGGCGGCCGGTTCACGAGGTGCGGGCGGCTGTACGACTCGTACCTCTTCGTCCCTTTGAGGCTGATGTGAGGCATGCGGCTGGTGGGACGGCTCATGCCGCCGGTGGTCCCGCTCGGGCTCCGGGTCCAGTTCTGGTTCGAAGTCGTCGTCGGGGTCAAATCCGCGGCCGTCGTACCCATCGTCCTCCACGAGGCCGAGGTAGACCGCCATCTTGCGCATCGCGCCGGCCATTCTCTGAGTCCTCCGCTCTGTGGTGGATCGGCTGACGACTGCCAAGTGCCCGCGATCCACGTGGTCCTTGAATCCGCCTTTCGGCGGCAATGACCATATTTTCTGCTGTGGTCCGACTTCTTGGCGACGTTACCCGAGCCTGGGGCGGACTCCGAGTACCGCGCTGCCGACGCGCACATGTGTCGCTCCGGCCGCCACGGCCTGTTCGAGGTCCGCACTCATCCCTGCCGAGACCATGGTGGCAGCCGGATGACTCCGGCGCAGGTCGGTCGACAAATACATCAACCGCCCGAAGGCCGCCTGTTCGCGTCCCGCGTACTCCCCGGTGAGCGGTGCGACGGTCATCAGTCCGCCGAGTCGCAGCCCCGGCGCTTCCGCGACGAGGGCGGCCAACTCTTCGATTCCCGCGGGCGCGACGCCACCCCGCTCCCCCCGCGCGCTCTCGCCGGCGTCGAGTGCGACCTGGATGAGACACCCCAGCTCCCGCCCGGTCCGGACGGCCTCCTTCGACAGAGCTGTGACGAGCTTGGAACGATCGACGGACTGCACGAAGTCCGCATAACCGGCCACGGATCGCACCTTGTTGGTCTGGAGTTGACCGACAAAATGCCAAGTAAGGGGCAGATCCGCGCAGGCGGCGGCCTTCGGCGCCGCGTCCTGGTCGCGGTTCTCGGCGACGTGCCGCACGCCGAGTTCCGAGAGGATCCGCACATCGGTCGCGGGGTAGGTCTTGGTGACCACGATCAGGGTCACCTCTTCCCGCCCCCGCCCCGCGGCCGCGCACGCGTCGGCGATGCGTCGCTCAACTTTCGCCAGATTTGTGGCGAGTTCGTCCTTGCGGTCCGTCATGTCCTATCAGTCCAGCCACACATAGCCCGCGAGCCGACCGGTCGTGCGGTCGCGGCGGTACGAGAAGTGATCCTCCGACTCCAGCGTGCACACCGGCGACTGCGCCCGGTCACACACCCCGAGCCGTTCCAGTTGGGCGTGCACTCCCGCGCTGACGTCGACCGCCGGTGTGCCCCAACTCGTCTCGGCGTACGCCGCCGGCTCGATGGCGGACACCTCGGCGCGCATCGCCTCGGGCACTTCGTAACACCGGCCGCACACGGTGGGCCCGGTGCGGGCGACGATCCGGGAGGGTTCGGCGCCCAGGTCCGTCATCGCGCGTAGCGCGGCCGGGACGACTCCGGCGATCATGCCGGGGCGGCCCGCATGGGCCGCGGCGGCGATTCCGGCGACGGGGTCGGCGAGCAGTACCGGCACGCAGTCGGCGGTGAGCACGGCGAGGGCGAGCCCCCGCCGCGTCGTGACGATCGCGTCGACCGACGGGATCTCGGAGGAAGATCCCCACGGCCCGTCCACCACCGCCACGTCGGCCCCGTGCACCTGGTTCATCCAGACCACCCGGTCCGGCTCGACGCCCAGGGACTTCGCGGCCAGTTCGCGGTTGGCGCGTACGGCGCCGGGGTCGTCACCGACCGCCCCGCCGAGATTGAGCTCCTCATACGGAGCGGCGCTCACCCCGCCCCACCGGTCGGTGAAGGCGAAGTGGGCGCCGCTCACGCTTTCGCGCTGTCCTATCACGTCAGAAGGATCACTTGAGGAAGTCCGGTACGTCCAGTTCCTCGGCCGCACTGTCCGAGTAGGTCCGCGGCGCGGGCGGGACCGGCGGGGCGACCGGGATGTCCTCGACCGGCTTCGGAGCGGGCTCCGGGTCCTCCTTGGGGGTCACGCTGCCGAGCGAACCGAAGGACGGGCGGCTCTCGGTCTGCCGCGCCGGGGCCGGCTCCTCGCGCTTGGCCGAGGACGAGCCGAGGACGTTGTCCCGCTTGGAGGGCGGCTGGCCGCCGTCGAAGCCGGCCGCGATCACGGTGACCCTGACCTCGTCGCCCAGGGCGTCGTCGATCACCGCGCCGAAGATGATGTTGGCCTCGGGGTGGGCGGCCTCGCTCACCAGCTGGGCGGCCTCGTTGATCTCGAACAGTCCGAGGTCGGAGCCACCGGAGATGGAGAGCAGCACACCGCGGGCGCCGTCGATGGACGCCTCCAGCAGCGGCGAGGAGATCGCCATCTCGGCGGCGGCCACCGCGCGGTCGTCGCCGCGGGCGGAGCCGATGCCCATCAGGGCCGAGCCGGCCTCGGACATGACCGACTTGACGTCGGCGAAGTCGAGGTTGATGAGGCCCGGGGTGGTGATGAGGTCGGTGATGCCCTGGACACCGGAGAGCAGGACCTGGTCGGCCGACTTGAAGGCGTCCAGCACCGAGACCTGGCGGTCCGAGATGGACAGCAGCCGGTCGTTCGGGATGACGATGAGGGTGTCGACCTCTTCGCGGAGCTCGGCGATGCCGTCCTCGGCCTGGTTCGCGCGGCGCCGTCCCTCGAAGGTGAACGGGCGCGTCACCACGCCGATGGTGAGGGCACCGAGCGAGCGGGCGATGTTGGCCACGACGGGCGCGCCGCCGGTGCCGGTGCCGCCGCCTTCACCGGCTGTCACGAAGACCATGTCGGCCCCCTTGAGGACCTCCTCGATCTCCTCGCGGTGGTCCTCGGCGGCCTTGCGGCCCACGGCCGGGTTGGCTCCGGCGCCGAGTCCGCGGGTGAGTTCACGGCCGACGTCCAGCTTGACGTCGGCGTCGCTCATCAACAGAGCTTGCGCGTCGGTGTTGATGGCGATGAACTCGACGCCCTTGAGACCGACCTCGATCATCCGGTTGATGGCATTGACACCACCGCCGCCGACACCGATGACTTTGATGACTGCGAGGTAGTTCTGCGGTGCTGCCACGTCGAAGGCCTCTCGCCTCGAGTTACGTGTCGCCGAATCAGCGTGGCGCGCTGCGCCCCGCGACCCGACGACTGATGCCGAATGGGACGGTCCGTATCGCCGACCCGAACCCTAACCCTGAAGTTTAGGGTTACCAGTGTGTCTGTTCCTTGGACTCTTCTGAACAGGACACTAAGTCGACAAGTGGCGCACGTTCAACGAACACGCCGAACCTCCCGTTTTTCTTTTCACCCTATGTGATCAGCCGTAGCACTGCCCAACCAGGGTGCTGGCCTGCGCGGATGTGCGTCAACTCCCTGATGACGCAGGCGCGGTGGGAACACTCACGTCGAAGTACCGCGCACCGGGCGAGGCTTTCATCAGGGCGGTGAGTGTACGGGCCTTCGCGGCGCCCTTCTCGCTGCTTCCCCAGACGACCGTACGGCCGTCCCGCAACTCCAGCGAGATGTCGTCGTAGGAACGGACCTTGACGGTCCGTGTGTCGCGCGCGACGGCGGCCGGAACCGCGCGGGCGACGCCGACCGCCTCTCGCACCAGCCGGGACTCGCCGAAGCGGCGCAGGCTCGCAGCGGTGGAGCTGGACCGGGAGAGCGTCAATTCCAGTGCGGGCACACCTTTCGGCGCCTTGGAAACCGTGGCGAATCGGACACCTTCATCGTCCACTTCGATGAACTTTCGGCCCTTTTGGACAATCAGAACCGGAGTCCGCTCGACCACTTTCAGGTCGATTCCATGGGGCCAGGAACGGACCACATCAACCGAGTCAATTCGGGGCAATTTCTGGCGCAGTCTCGTCTCGATCGCGTCGGTGTCGACGGAAATCAGCGGCTCCCCGAGGGGTACGTCGGCCGCCGCCTCGACCTGAGCCGGCGTCAGGACCCGTGTACCCGACACGGAGACCTGCTCGGCGCGCAGCCACTCGGAGCCGTAGAACAGCCACACCGTCGGGATGCCGAGGAACACCAGGACGAGACCCAGGATGACGATCGCGCGAAGCCGGGCCCGCCTCGACCGCAGGCGGGGCGGCGGGCCGGACGACTCCTGCTGGCGTTCACCGCGCTCGGCGGTGGTCGATCCGGCCACGCTCCCCTGCCTTCCGTCATACAGTCCTAGCGGTGTGCACGAGCGGCGGCGATCGCCTCGTACACCATGCCGACGAGCAGGTCGTCGGCGTCCCGGCGGCCGAACTCGGCGGCGGCGCGGGACATCTGGTACAGCCGGTGCGGGTCGGCGAGCACGGGCAGGACGTTCTGCTGGACCCACTCGGGGGTCAGCTCCGCGTCGTCGACCAGCAGGCCGCCACCGGCCTTGACCACCGGCTGGGCGTTGAGCCGCTGTTCGCCGTTGCCGATGGGCAGCGGGACGTAGGCGGCCGGGAGCCCGACGGCGGAGAGCTCGGCGACGGTCATCGCACCCGCGCGGCACAGCATCATGTCGGCCGCGGCGTACGCGAGGTCCATCCGGTCCAGGTAACTTACCGGGATGTAGGGGGGCATTCCCGGCATCTGCTGCACGTGCGGCAGTTCGTTCTTCGGTCCGACCGCGTGCAGGATCTGGATTCCGGCCTGCTGGAGCCAGGGCGCGACCTGCTGGACGACCTCGTTGAGACGGCGCGCGCCCTGGGAGCCGCCGGTGACCAGCAGCGTGGGCAGGTTCGGGTCCAGGCCGAACGCGGCGCGGGCCTCGGGCCGTACGGCGGCCCGGTCCAGGGTGGCGATGGAGCGGCGCAGCGGGATGCCGATGTAGCGGGCGTTCCGCAGCTTGCTGTCCGGGGTGGAGACGGCGACCTGGCTAGCGTAGCGCGAGCCGATCTTGTTGGCCAGGCCCGGGCGGGCGTTGGCCTCGTGGATGACGATCGGCACGCCCAGGCGCTTGGCCGCGAGGTAGCCGGGCAGGGCGACGTAGCCGCCGAAGCCGACCACGGCGTCCGCCTTGGTGCGCTCCAGGATCTGCTCGGTCGCCTTGATGGTGCCGCGCAGCCGGCCCGGGACGGTGATCAGCTCGGGGGTGGGCTTGCGCGGCAGCGGTACGGCCGGGATCAGCGCGAGTTCGTAGCCACGCTCGGGTACGAGACGTGTCTCGAGACCGCGCTCCGTGCCCAGGGCCGTGATGCCCACGGACGGATCCTGCCTGCGCAGGGCATCCGCGAGGGCGAGCGCGGGCTCGATGTGGCCCGCGGTTCCTCCGCCGGCGAGTACGACATGCACCGAAATTCACCGCTCTCCGGACGAGCGCGCCGCCGAGGCGCGCCGTCGCATCGTGTTCCATCTCCGGGGACTCCGGCCGGAACCGGTTCCCCCAGCCCCCCGCTTTCTACCAAAGCGGGGTTGCCGCATCGCAAGCGCCGCCCGCGCAGCGGGCTCGTCGCGCGCGAAGGCGATCAGCAGCCCGATGGCGAACATGGTCGGCAACAGGGCGGATCCCCCGTAGGAGAACAGCGGGAGGGGGACGCCGGCGATCGGCAGCAGACCGAGCACCGCACCGATGTTGATCACGGCCTGGGCCGTGATCCAGGTGGTCACGCCTCCCGCGGCATACCTCACGAAGGGGTCCTCCGTGCGTCCGGCCACGCGGATACCCGCATAGCCTAGAGCCGCGAAGAGGGCGAGTACCGACAGCGTCCCCGCCAGGCCCAGTTCCTCACCGGTGACGGCGAAGATGAAGTCGGTGTGGGCTTCGGGGAGTTGCCCCCATTTCTCCACACTCGCACCCAGTCCGGAGCCGAAGATTCCGCCCGAGGCGAGGGCGTAGATGCCGTGTACGGCCTGCCAGCAGTCGACCGGGCCGGACTGGGGTTCGGTGGCGCCGAGGCACTGGAGGCGCGCCATGCGGTTCGGGCTGGTCTTGATGAGGATCAGGCCGAGGACGGCGGCGATCGACAGCACGCCGGCGAACAGCCGCGTGGGGGCGCCGGCCAGCCAGAGCAGGCCGAACAGGATGGCCGTGAGGATGATCGCGGTGCCCATGTCGCCGCCGATCATGATCAGGCCGAGCAGCATGAAGGCGGCCGGGACCAGCGGCACCAGCATGTGCTTCCACTGGGTCAGCAGCTTCTTGTCCTGTTTACGGGCGAGCAGGTCGGCGCCCCACAGCACGAGGGCGAGCTTGCCGAACTCGCTGGGCTGGATCTGGAAGGAGCCGCCGAGCGCGATCCAGTTCTGGTTGCCGTTGACCGACACCCCTATCCCAGGGACCTGCACCAGGGCCATGAGGAAGACGGCGCCGGCGAGGATCGGATAGGCCAGGGCCCGGTGCAGCTTCACGGGCATCCGGGAAGCTGCGAACAGCAGCCCGGCGCCGATCACGGCGGCCAGCAGCTGCTTGCGGAAGAAGTACGAGCCCGGCAGCGACATCTGGAGCGCGGTGATCTGGGAGGCCGAGTAGACCATCACCAGGCCGAGCACGGTGATCAGCAGACTGCCGCCGAAGATGAGGTAGTAGGCGGTCAGCGGCCGGTCCCAGCCCCTGCGCGCACGGGTGTAGAAGGCCAGGACGCCGTTCTCACGGGCGAGCCGGGGCGTCGCGGGGCGCTTGGGAGTGCGTGGGACGGGGGGCCGTCCGGTGCGGCTGGTGGGCATCGCGGCTCACCCCGCCATGCCGGAAGGGAACGTTCCGGAGCGAACGCTCCCCGGCCGCTCGGGCACCAGCCACATCCGTGTCACGCGTCCCTCCCAGATACGCCCGGCGCCGCCGCCGGGCGAGGCGGACCCGGGTCAGCCGTCGGCGGAGCCGAGCTCGCGAACGGCGTCCGCGAAAGCGTCCCCGCGCTTGTTGTAGTTGGCGAACATGTCCATGGAGGCGCAGGCCGGAGCCAGCAGCACCGTGTCACCGGCCTGAGCGAGCCGCCGCGCCTCCTGAACCGCCGCGCGCATCGCCCCAGTGTCGGTCCGGTCGAGGTCGACGACGGGTACTTCCGGGGCGTGTCGCGCCAGGGCTTCGCGGATCAGCGCGCGGTCCGCGCCGATCAGCACGACCCCCCGCAGCCGCGGCGCCGACTTGGTGACCAGTTCGTCGAAGGTCGCCCCCTTCGCGAGCCCGCCCGCGATCCACACGATCGACTCGTAGGCCGCCAACGAGGCTTCCGCGGCGTGGGTGTTGGTGGCCTTGGAGTCGTCGACGTACGCGACCCCGTCCACGTCGGCCACGTGCGCGATGCGGTGGGCGTCCGGGGTGAACGCCCGCAGACCGTCCCGTACGGCCTTGGCGGGCACGCCGTAGGCCCGCGCGAGGGCCGCCGCCGCGAGGGCGTTGGCGATGTTGTGCGGGGCCGGCGGGTCGACGTCGGCGACCTCGGCGAGCTCCTGGGCGTTCTTCTGCCGGTTCTCGACGAAGGCACGGTCGACGAGGATGCCCTCCACGACACCGAGTTGGGAGGGCGCGGGCGTGCCGAGGGTGAAGCCGATGGCCCGGCAGCCCTCCTCGACGTCGGCCTCGCGGACCAGGTCCTCGGTGGCCTTGTCGGCGGCGTTGTAGACGCAGGCGACGCGATTGCCCTCGTAGATGCGGCCCTTGTCGGCGGCGTACGCCTCCATGGAGCCGTGCCAGTCCAGGTGGTCGGGGGCGAGGTTGAGCACGGCGGCCGAGTGGGCGCGCAGGGACGGCGCCCAGTGCAGCTGGTAGCTGGACAGCTCCACGGCCAGCACGTCGTACTGCTCCTCGCCGAGCACCGCGTCCAGCAGGGAGACGCCGATGTTGCCGACGGCGGCCGTGCGCAGGCCCGCCGCCTTCAGGATCGAGGCGAGCATCTGGACGGTGGTGGTCTTGCCGTTGGTGCCCGTGACGGCCAGCCACGGGGCCGCGTCGGGACCGCGCAGACGCCAGGCCAGTTCGACGTCTCCCCAGACGGGGACGCCCGCCTGCTGCGCCGCCGCGAACAGCGGCTTGTCCGGCTTCCAGCCGGGCGCGGTGACGATCAGCTCGGTGCCCTCGGGCAGGGTGTCGCCATCACCGAGGCGCACGGTGATGCCGAGCGCCTCCAGTTCGGCGGCCTGCGCCCGCGCGCGCTCGTCGGCGCCGTCGTTGACAGCCGTGACGATCGCGCCGAGGCCGTGCAGCACCTTGGCCGCCGGGAGGCCCGAGACGCCGAGCCCGGCGACGGTGACGCGCTTGCCCTTGAGTTCCGAGGACACCGAGGAGGTCACTTGTCCGCTGCCCATCCTGCGTAGAAGAGGCCCAGTCCGACGATCACACAAATGCCCTGAATGATCCAGAAGCGGACCACGACGAGCACTTCGGACCAGCCCTTGAGTTCGAAGTGGTGCTGGAGTGGCGCCATCCGGAAGACGCGCTTGCCCGTGAGCTTGAAGGAGCCGACCTGGATGACCACCGACATGGTGATCAGGACGAACAGGCCGCCGAGGAGGGCGATCAACAGCTCGGTGCGGGAGCAGATCGCGAGGCCGGCGAGCACACCGCCGAGCGCGAGCGAACCGGTGTCACCCATGAAGATCTTGGCCGGCGAGGTGTTCCACCACAGGAACCCGAGGCAGGCGCCCATCAGCGCGGAGGCCACCACCGCGAGGTCGAGGGGGTCCCGCACCTCGAAGCAGGCGCCCGGGTTGGTCAGCGTCTGCGCGTTGGCGCAGGACTCCTGGAACTGCCAGACGCCGATGAAGGTGTAGGCACCGAAGACGAGCACCGAGGCGCCGGTGGCCAGACCGTCCAGACCGTCGGTGAGGTTCACGCCGTTCGACATCGCGAGGATCATGAACAGCGCCCAGACCACGAACAGCACGGGGCCGATCGTCCAGCCGAAGTCCGTGATGAACGACAGCTTCGTGGAGGCCGGGGTGTTGCCGCGGTTGTCCGCGAACTGGAGCGAGAGCACCGCGAAGGCGATGCCGACGATCAGCTGGCCGGCCATCTTCGCCTTGGCCCGCAGACCCAGCGAACGCCTCTTGACGATCTTGATGTAGTCGTCGAGGAAGCCGACCAGGCCCATGCCGACCATCAGGCCGAGCACCAGCAGACCCGAGAAGGTCGGCGCCGCGTCGGCCTCCGGGTCCAGATAGCCCGTGATCACCTTGGCCAGGAAGTACGCGGCGACCGTCGCGAAGATGAAGGCGATACCGCCCATGGTCGGCGTACCGCGCTTGCTGGCGTGCTCGCGCGGGCCGTCGTCGCGGATGTACTGACCGTAGCCCTTGCGCGCGAGCAGCTTGATCAGCAGCGGGGTGCCGACCAGGGTCAGGAAGAGGCCAATGACTCCTGCGAACAGGATCTGCTTCATCATCGGGCGGAAACCTCACCCTCGGCACCGGACTCGAGCAGCGCCTGCGCCACGCTCTCGAGGCCGACCGAACGGGACGCCTTCACGAGTACGACGTCCCCCGGGCGCAACTCGCTGCGCAACAGGTCGACCGCCGCCTGTGCGTCGGACACGTGCACCGACTCCTCACCCCACGAACCCTCGTTATATGCGCCCAGTTGCAGCCAGGCGGCTT
This sequence comes from Streptomyces coeruleofuscus, assembly GCF_039532725.1. Lineage (NCBI taxonomy): Bacteria > Bacillati > Actinomycetota > Actinomycetes > Kitasatosporales > Streptomycetaceae > Streptomyces > Streptomyces coeruleofuscus. The sequence continues at coordinate 78,410 of NZ_BAAASE010000007.1, read as the reverse complement.
CCCTGCCACCGACCGCGACGAGCTTGCTGACGTTGAGCCGGACGGCGAGCCGTCCGACCGCGTCGTGCTCGGCGAGAGCCTCGTCCCCGAGCTCGGCCATCTTGCCGAGCACCGCCCACGTACGACGCCCCTTGCCGATGGCCGCGAGCGCGCGCAGCGCGGCCTTCATGGACTCGGGGTTCGCGTTGTAGGCGTCGTTGACGACCGTCACGCCGTCCGGGCGCTCGGTGACCTCCATCCGCCAGCGGGAGAGGGAGCCCGCCTCGGAGAGCGCGACGGCGATCTCGTCTGCGGACATGCCCAACTCGTGGGCGACGGCGGCCGCGGCGAGCGCGTTCGACACGTGATGCTCACCGTACAGGCGCATGGTCACATCGCTTGCACCGGAGGGTGTGTGAAGCCTGAACGCGGGCTGTCCCGTGTCCGTGAGTCGCACGTTCTCGGCGCGAACGTCCGCTTCGTCGGACTCTCCGAAAAAGATCACCTTCGCCTTCGTACGGGAGGCCATGGCCCGCACGTAGGGGTCGTCCGTGTTGAGGACGGCCGTCCCGTCCTCCGGGAGGGACTCGACGAGTTCGCCCTTGGCCTGCGCGATCTGCTCGCGACCGCCGAACTCGCCGATGTGGGCGCTGCCGACGTTCAGGACGAGGCCGACCTTCGGGGGCGTGAGACCCGTGAGGTAGGAGATGTGCCCGATACCGCGGGCCCCCATCTCCAGGACGAGGAACCGGGTCTCCTCGGTGGCGCTGAGCGCGGTCAGCGGCAGCCCGATCTCGTTGTTGAGCGAGCCGGGCGTGAAGACCGTGGGCGCCTTGCGCTGGAGCACCTGCGCGATCAGGTCCTTGGTGCTGGTCTTGCCCGCCGAGCCGGTGAGGGCGACGAGGGTGGCACCGAGACGTCGTACGACGTGCCGCGCGAGGGCGCCGAGCGCGGCCTGGACGTCGTCCACGACGATCGCCGGCACGCCGACGGGCCGGGTGCCGAGCACGGCCACCGCTCCCGCCTCGACGACCGCGGCCGCGAAGTCGTGGCCGTCCACGCGCTCGCCGGCGAAGGCGACGAACAGGCTGCCCGGCCCCGCCTCGCGGGAGTCCCGGACGACCGGGCCGGTGACCTGGACGGTCGGATCCGGTATGTCGTGCGTCTGCCCGCCGACGACTTCTGCGATCTCGGCGAGGGAGAGGGCGATCACAAGTTCATCCCCTGGATCATGCGGGATTTCATCCCTGGGTCTTCTGAATGGCTTCGCGAAGCACCTGGCGGTCGTCGAAGGGACGGACCACCCCGGCGATGTCCTGGCCCTGCTCGTGGCCCTTGCCCGCGACCAGCACGGTGTCGCCGGGCTCGGCACGGGCGACGGCGGCGGCGATCGCGGCGGCCCGGTCCTCGAAGACCGCCACTTCGCCGCGCTCGTGGGCGGGCACGGAGGCCGCGCCCTGGAGCATCGTGGCGAGGATCGCGAGGGGGTCCTCACCACGGGGGTTGTCGGAGGTCAGTACGGCGGTGTCGGCGAGCCGGGCCGCGGCGGCGCCCATCGGCTCCCGCTTGGTCCTGTCCCGGTCGCCACCGCAGCCGAGGACGATGTGCAGCTTGCCTTCGGTGACCTTGCGCAGGGCGCGCAGCACCGACTCGACGGCGTCGGTCTTGTGCGCGTAGTCGACGACCGCGAGGTAGGGCTGTCCGGCGTCCACGCGCTCCAGGCGGCCCGGTACGCCGGGTACGGCGGCGACGCCGTCGGCGGCGGCCTGCGGGTCGAGCCCGGCGACGGCGAGGGCGACGATCGCGGCCAGGGTGTTGGCCACGTTGAAGGGGCCCGGCAGCGGCGACTTGGCGCTGATCCGCTCGCCCTTGGGTCCGATGACGGTGAAGGTCGAGTCCAGCCGGCCGACCTCGACGTCCTCGGCGCGCCAGTCGGCGTCGGGGTGGCCCTCGGCCGAGTAGGTGACGACCGGGACCGTGGCCTCCTTGGCCAGCCTGCGGCCGTACTCGTCGTCGACGTTGACCACGCCGAGTTTGCCCCGTTTGGGGGTGAACAGCTGCGCCTTCGCCTGGAAGTAGTCCTCCATGTCGGAGTGGAACTCCATGTGTTCCGGGCTGAGGTTGGTGAAGACGCCGATGTCGAAGACGCAGCCGTCGACGCGGCCGAGGACGAGGGCGTGGCTGGAGACCTCCATGGCGACCGCGTCGACGCCGCGTTCGCGCATGACGGCGAAGAGGGCCTGGAGGTCGGTGGCCTCGGGGGTGGTGCGCTCGGACTTGATGCGCTCGTCGCCGATGCGCATCTCGACCGTGCCGATCAAGCCGGTGGACCTGACGGTCTTCAGGCCGCCCTCGACGAGGTAGGCGGTGGTGGTCTTGCCGGAGGTGCCGGTGATGCCGATCTGGAGGAGGTCCCGGCCGGGGTGGCCGTAGATCGTGGCCGCCAGCTCGCCCATCCGTCCGCGGGGGTCGTCGACGACCAGGACCGGCAGCCCGGAGGCCGCGGCGCGCTCGGCGCCGGTGGGGTCCGTCAGCACGGCGGCCGCGCCGAGGCTCGCGGCCTGGTCGACGAAGTCGGCGCCGTGCAGGCGGGCGCCCGGGAGGGCGGCGTACAGATCGCCGGGGCGTACGGCGCGCGAGTCGTGGGTGATGCCCGTGACGTCGGCGGCGCCCTCCGGCGCGGGAGCACCCAGCTGTCGGGCCAGTTCCGCGAGGGGTGTGGCGGAGACCTGCGCCGGCCTGGGCGGCCCGGGGTATGTCACGGGATGGCCCTTCTGGGTGGTTTGGGACTGATCAGCGTGTGGCACGGCGGTGAGCGTACCGGGCGTACCCGCCTCCGGGCGAAGCGAGGGGCGGGGACTGCTCTGGTTCCCCGGGTCCGGGGTGATCGTTGTCACGAGGTGGTTCCTGGTGGTTCCGTGCCGACCGGGGCTTGCGGCCGGTCAGCGCTTGAAGGCGACCGGGAGCTTCGCCGGCTTGGCCCCGGTCGGCGGGACCTGGAGGGACTTCAGTGCGAACTCCATGACCTGCTTGTAGACGGGGCCGCAGATCTGGCCGCCGAAGTAGTTGCCCTGGGTGGCGTTCTGGATGGCGCAGTAGACGGTGATGCGGGGCTTGTCGGCGGGCGCGAATCCGGCGAACGACGACGTGTAGCCCTTGTACATGCCGGTGGCCGGATCCACGCGGTTGGCCGTGCCCGTCTTGCCCGCGACGCGGTAGCCGGGGATGCGCGCCTTGGTGCCGGTGCCCTCCTCGTCGTCCACGACCGACTCCAGCATCTGGGCGAGGGTCTTCGCCGTCTTGGCGCTGACGACCCGGGTCTTCTCGGGCTTGGGGGCCGGGGTGAAACGGCCGTCGGGGCCCTTGGTGCCGCGTACGAGGGTGGGTTCGACGCGGACGCCGCCGTTGGCGATGGTCGAGTACACCGACGCCGCCTGCATGGCGTTGATGGAGACGCCCTGGCCGAAAGGGATCGTGTACTGCTGCGAGGTCGACCACTTGTCGGGCGGGGCGAGGATGCCCTTGGTCTCGCCCGGGAAGCCGAGGCCGGTGTAGCTGCCGAGGCCGAACTTGCGCAGGTAGTCGTAGAGGACCTTGTTGGACTGGGCCTGGGTCTTGCCGAGCTGGCCGGTGGCGAGGATGGTGCCGATGTTGCTGGACTTGGCGAGGACGCCGTTGAGCGTCAGGTACCAGGTCGGGTGGTCGATGTCGTCCTTGAAGAGCCGGTCGCCGCGGTGCAGCCGGTTGGGCACGACGACGTGGGTCGACGGGGTGGCGGCGCCCTCCTGGAGGACGGCCGCCATCGACATGACCTTGGCGGTGGAGCCGGGTTCGAAGGCGTCCTGGAGGGCCGCGTTGCCGAGGGCGGCCGAGTCGGCGTCGGACAGGTCGTTCGGGTCGAAGCCGGGCGAGTTGGCCATGGCCAGGACCTGGCCGGTGCGGGTGTCCTGGACGATGACGTAGCCGCGGTCGGCCGCGGACTCCTTCACCTGGTCGCTGATGGCCTTCTGGGCGGCCCACTGGATGTCGCGGTCGATGGTGAGTTCGACGTCGCTGCCGGGCACGGCGGGGGTCTCGGTGGAACCCACGGTGGGGACGAGCCGGCCGCCGGACTGGGCGTAGCGGATCTTGCCGTCCTTGCCGGCCAGCCGCTTGTTCAGCTGGAGTTCGATGCCGCCGCCGGGCTTGCCCTCGCCGTTGACCCAGCCCAGTATCCCGGCGGCGAGGTCGCCGTTGGGGTACACGCGCTTGCTGGTGGCGACGGAGAAGACGCCCGCGAGGACGTTGTGCGCGGACTTGTCCGTCTCCTCCTTCTTGGCGAGCGCGGACTTCAGGTCCTTGATCTGCTTCCAGACCTGCGGGGTCTGGCGGGAGGCCAGCTTGACGTACCGCAGCGCCTTGTTCTTCGGCCGCAGCTTCTCGACCAGGGTCTCCTGCTCCTGACCCAGGATCGGCGCGAGCAGCGCGGCCGCCTGCTCGGGTCCGTCCCCGATCTTCAGGTGGTCGGGGGCGAACATCGTGGGGTCGGCCGTGATGTCGTAGGCGTCCTCGCTGGTCGCCAGCGCCACCCCGGACCGGTCGGTGATCTCCCCGCGGTCCGCGGCCAGCACCTGCCCGACGTACCTGTTCTGCCCGGCCTTGGCGGCATACGTGCTCGCGTCGACGGCCTGCACCTGGAACAGCCGTACGACGAAGGCGATCAGCACCAGCGTCAGCGCGAGCCCGACCAGACGCAGCCGGGGGCGGGGGCTGCCCAGCCGGAGGGGCTTGGGCGCCGCCTGACGGGCCGTGGCCGGGCGACGGGCCGGCCGGGCACCGGGCCCCGGGCGGCGCCGGGCGTCGGGGCGAGCGGGCCTGGCGGGTCCGGGCACCCGGCGGCGCGGGGGTTCCCTGTTGGTCACTTCCGTCACCTGCCGGGGGTCGGGGCGGACTGAGGACTGCCCGACGCGATGACGCTCGGACAGGGGCCGGGACGGCACCCGGCACGGCGGGCGGCGATCAACGACGGCCGAGACGACGACCGCGCCACCGCCGCCCAGTGCGCACCGCGGCCGCCGCGGGCCTCGGGACCGGCGGCCCGGGCGGAGCCAGGCACATGGCCGTGCGGGGGTTCCCTGTTGGTCACTTCCGTCACCTGCCGGGGGTCGGGGCGGACTGAGGACTGCCCGACGCGATGACGCTCGGACACGGGCCGGGACGGCACCCGGCACGGCGGGCGGCGATCGACGACGGCCGAGACGACGACCGCGCCACCGCCGCCCAGTGCGCACCGCGGCGGCCGCGAACCTCGGGACCGGCGGCCCTGGTGGGGCCGGGCACATGGCCGTGCGGCGACTTCCCGGCGGACACGTGCGTCACTCCGCCGAGAGCCCGCTCCGCCACGCGCCGAGAAGCGGACGCTGCCCCGGGGGCCCGGTGAACGCCGGGACCAGAGGGGCGGGCGGGCCGGGCGAGGCCCGGTACACGGCGGCACCGGGGTTCCCTGTCGGTCACTTCCGTCACCTGCCGAAGGTTGAGGTGGGGCCGTTGGACATGGCCTCGGGGGCCAGGACCAGGGGGATGTAGGCGGAGGTCTGCCGGACACCGGGGGCGGGGCTCGGGACGCCCTTGACGGTGCCGTCGGGGGCGAGGAAGGCGGGGTCGCCGCCGGGGACCATGCCGAGCTCGCGGGCGCGGCGCTGGAGGGCCTCGGGCGCGGAGTAGGCGTCGATGTCCCGCTGGAGGGCCTGTTCCTCGTCGGTGAGGCTCTTGGTCTCGCGCTGGAGGTCGTCGAGCTTGAACGCGCCTTCGCTGAGGGCCGAGTTCAGCACCAGAAGGCCGATGAGACCACCGCCGAGGAGGAGGACAACCAGGAGGACGAAGGGGGTGCGGGCCGCCTGCCCGGGGCCGGTCGGGAAGAGCTGCGCGAGACGTGCCGCTCTCCCCTTCAGTTCGGGTTTGCTGCTCACTCACGCTCCCTCGGTCCGGCCTGCCGACGCCTCACTCGACGTCCTCCCTGATGCGCTGGGCGCCGCGCAGCCGCGCCGGTGCCGCCCGCCGGTTCTCGGCGATCTCCTCCTCGGTGGGGAGTTCGGCACCACGCGTGAGCAGCTTGAGCCGCGGCTGGTAGCGCTCGGGCACGACGGGCAGCCCGGGCGGCGCCGTGGTGGCGGCACCCGCCGCGAACACCTGCTTGACCAGCCGGTCCTCAAGCGAGTGGTACGACAGCACGGCGATCCGCCCGCCCACGTCCAGCGCCTTCACGGCGGCCGGGATCGCCCGCTCCAGGACGGCGAGCTCGCCGTTGACCTCGATGCGCAGGGCCTGGAAGGTGCGCTTGGCCGGATTGCCGCCGGTGCGCTTGGCGGCTTGCGGCAGCGCGTCCCGGATCAGTTCGACCAGCCGCGCGCTGGTGTTGAACGGCTCCTTCTCGCGCTCGCGCACGATCGCGGACACGATCCGCTTGGCCTGCTTCTCCTCGCCGTACGCCCTCAGGATGCGCACCAGCTCGCCCGGCGGGTACGTGTTGAGGACCTCCGCGGCGCTGACCCCGGACGTCTGGTCCATGCGCATGTCGAGCGGGGCGTCCTGGGCGTAGGCGAAGCCGCGGTCGGCCTCGTCGAGTTGCATGGAGGAGACGCCCAGGTCGAACAACACGCCCTGCACGCGCGCGATGCCGAGCCGGTGCAGCACCTCGGGAAGCTCGTCGTACACGGCGTGGACGAGGGTGGCGCGCTCCCCGTAGGGCGCGAGGCGCTCGCCGGACAGGCGCAGGGCCTCCTTGTCGCGGTCGAGGGCGACGAGGCGGATCCCGGGGAACCTCTCCAGGAGCGCCTCGCTGTGGCCGCCGAGGCCGAGGGTGCAGTCGACGACCACCGGCTCCGGCCCCTCCAGCGCGGGTGCCAGCAGATCCAGGCACCGCTGGAGCATCACCGGGACGTGTCGACTCTGGCTCAAGGGGCCCTCTCAAGTCCGGCGCGCGGCCGTACGCACCGCCGGGTCCCCGCCCGCTCGTGAAGGGGAGGCCTGCCGGCGCCGGAAGCGTCAGCCGACCGGGAGCGGGAGGAGGCCGAGCCGTACGTACGCGCCGCGCACGTGGGGAGATCTCCGGTCGTCGCCGGGGTCTCCGGGGTGAACAGTCCAGCGGGGAGAGTCTCGCCTCCCGCTTCGCGTCACTTTAGTCCACCCTGTCTCCCGGTCAATCAACCGGCCTGCGCGTCGCGTCCGGCGGTCCGCCACCCTTGTGGGTTACCTCACATCCCCGCCTCGCTGGCATTCTTTGTCCAGTCTCACAAGAGGCCTGGACCGGGTGTGACCAGTAACGTCATGGGTTATGACGACTTCTGCATCGGTTCCCACAGCCTCGGAGAGCGCCACGGCCGGCAGCGGCACGGTCACCGACCGCCTCGTCGACGCCAACGCCCGGTACGCCGCCGACTTCACCGACCCGGGGATGGACGCCCGGCCCGTGCTGCACGTCGCCGTCGTGGCCTGCATGGACGCCCGCCTCGACCTGCACGCGGCGCTCGGCCTCGAACTCGGTGACTGCCACACCATCCGCAACGCGGGCGGCGTCGTCACCGACGACGTGATCCGCTCCCTCACCATCAGCCAGCGCAAGCTGGGGACGCGCAGCGTCGTCCTCATCCACCACACCGGCTGTGGTCTGGAGAGCCTCACCGAGGACTTCCGCACCGAGCTGGAAGGCGAAGTCGGCCAGCGCCCGGCGTGGGCGGTGGAGTCCTTCCGGGACGTCGACCAGGACGTACGGCAGTCGATGCAGCGCGTGCGCACCTCGCCGTTCCTGCCGCACAAGGACGACGTGCGGGGGTTCGTCTTCGACGTGAAGACCGGCCTGCTGCGGGAGATCGACCCCGCCTGATCGATTCCGCCTGATCGTCCCGTCTCCTGACCTGGTCGCCCGCCCCGGGCACAACCTGCTGTAGCTGTCGAAAGCCTGTCAGTCATGCGTTCGAATAGTCGCAAGACCGACATATCGCGGCCAGTTATCCACAGTCGAGTGACACGAATCGGTAACGGCAGCAAGAATGCGGGAGTGGCGTCACGCGGAACCTTTCACGCGTGGTGTCCGTGGTTCGGGGTGGGCCGGCCTTCGTCATGTGGCGTCGGCCCGGGAAAATGGGGTATCCCGTGCTCCCTGGGAGCAAGGGAAAGGCCGAGGAGGGCCGGGTGACGACCTATGACGATCGAGCGAGCCTCACTGATCTGACCGCCGTGGTGGAACGCGTGCGGGAGTCGGTGGAAGGCGTGATCGAGGGCAAGCCCGAGGTCGTACGGCTCTCGCTGACCGTACTGCTCGCCGAGGGACATCTGCTGATCGAGGACGTCCCGGGTGTCGGCAAGACGATGCTCGCCAAGGCGCTGGCGCGGTCCATCGACTGCTCGGTGCGGCGCATCCAGTTCACGCCCGACCTGCTGCCCTCGGACATCACCGGTGTGTCCATCTGGGACCAGCAGCGCCGCGACTTCGAGTTCAAGCCGGGCGCGATCTTCGCGCAGGTCGTGATCGGCGACGAGATCAACCGCGCTTCCCCCAAGACGCAGTCCGCGCTCCTGGAGTCCATGGAGGAGCGCCAGGTCACCATCGACGGCAAGACCTACGAGCTGCCCAGCCCCTTCATGGTGGTGGCGACGCAGAACCCGGTCGAGATGGAGGGCACCTACCCGCTGCCGGAGGCCCAGCGCGACCGCTTCATGGCCCGGGTCTCGGTCGGCTACCCGAGCGCCGAGGCCGAGCTTCAGATGCTGGACGTCCACGGCGGCGTCTCGCCGCTGGAGGACCTTCAGCCCGTGGCCCACGCGCACGAGATACTCAAGCTGATCGAGGCGGTGCGCGGCGTCCATGTCGCCGAGCCCGTCCGGCGCTACGCGGTCGAACTGGTCGGTGCCACGCGCACGCACCCCGACCTGAGACTGGGCGCCTCCCCGCGCGCGACGCTGCACCTGGTGCGCGCGGCGAAGGCGTCCGCGGCCCTGAGCGGCCGGGAGTACGCGCTGCCGGACGACGTGCAGGCACTCGCCGTCGCCGTCCTGGCCCACCGTCTGCTGCCCACCGCCCAGGCCCAGCTCAACCGCCGCACGGCCGAGCAGGTCGTCGAGGAGATCCTCCAGCGCACGCCGGTGCCGGCGACGCCGCAGCAGAGCGGCTTCGGCGGCCTCGGCCGGGGCGTGCCGGCGTATCCCCAGCAGCCGCCGCGGAGGCTGTGATGACCACCGCGGGGACGGGGCAGGCGGAGGCCGACCGGGGCGACAAGGGCGGCATCCGCACCGCCCTGGCCGGTCTGACCACCCGCGGACGCTCCTTCCTGGCCGCCGGCGTCGCGGCCGCCGTCTGTTCGTACGTGCTCGGGCAGAGCGACCTGCTGCGCGTGGGCCTGCTGCTGGCGGTGCTGCCGCTGGTGTGCGCGACGGTGCTGTACCGCACGCGCTACCGGGTCGCGGGCAGCCGCCGCCTCTCCCCCGCGCGCGTGCCGGCGGGCAGCGAGGCCCGGGTCCACCTGCGGATGGACAACGTCTCGCGGCTGCCCACGGGTCTGCTGATGCTCCAGGACCGGGTGCCGTACGTGCTCGGTCCCCGGCCCCGTTTCGTGCTCGACCGGGTGGAGGCGGGCGGCCGGCGCGAGGTGTCCTACCGGGTCCGTTCCGACCTGCGCGGCCGCTACCCGCTGGGCCCGCTCCAGCTTCGCCTGACCGACCCGTTCGGCATGTGCGAGCTGACCCGGTCCTTCTCGACGTCCGACACGCTGACGGTGATCCCGCGCGTGGAGCCACTGGCGCCGGTACGCCTCAGCGGTGAGGCGAAGGGGTACGGCGAAGGGCGGCAGCGTTCGCTCGCGCTGGCCGGCGAGGACGACGTGATTCCGCGCGGGTACCGCTACGGCGACGACCTGCGCCGTGTGCACTGGCGCTCCACCGCCCGCTACGGCGAGTTGATGGTGCGCCGCGAGGAGCAGCCGCAGCGCGCCCGCTGCACGGTGCTGCTCGACACCCGGGGCATCGCCTACCAGGGCGCGGGACCGGACTCGGCCTTCGAGTGGGCCGTGTCGGGCGCGGCGTCCGTGCTGGTGCACATGCTCGAACGAGGCTTCTCGGTCCGGCTGTTGACGGACACCGGCAACGCGGTGCCCGGCGAGGGCGGTGACGGATTCGCGGGCGCGAACCAGGAGTCGGCGGACGCGGCCGGGCTGATGATGGACACCCTCGCGGTGATCGACCACTCCGACGGCGCGGGCCTGTCCCGGGCCTACGACGTACTGCGCGGCGGGAACGAGGGGCTGCTGGTGGCCTTCCTCGGCGACCTGGACGAAGAGCAGGCGGCCGTGCTGGGCCGGATGCGGCAGCGCAGCCCGGGCGCGGTCGCCTTCGTGCTGGACAGCGACTCCTGGGTGCGGGAACCGAGCGACGTGCCCGGTCCGTTGGACGGGAGCGGGGAGCGGCTGCGCATGCTGCGCGAGGCGGGCTGGACGGCCCTCGGCGTGCCGCGGGGTGCCTCCGTGGACGAGCTGTGGCGGCAGGCGGACCGGGAGCGCAGGGGGATGGCCGCCGCGGGCGGCGGGGAGGGACCGTGATGAGCGGGCGGGTACGACTGACGCTGGGCGCGTGGGCGGCCACACTGATGGCCGCGTGTGCCCTGCTGCCCCTCGTCAATCCGGCGACCTGGATCGTGCAGGCGGCCTTCCTGCTGGCCGTGCAGGCGGGCGTGGGTGCCGCGGCCCGCAGGGTGCCGCTGGCGCGCCCGCTGACGGTGGCGGCACAGGCCGTGGTCACGGTGCTGCTGCTGACGTTCCTGTTCGTCCGTGAGCAGGCCCTCGCCGGGCTGGTGCCCGGACCGGACGCCTTCGACCGCTTCGCGGTCCTGCTCCAGCAGGGCGGGGACGACATCGCGCGGTACGCGATCCCGGCGCCCCTGGAGTCAGACGGCATCCGGCTGATGCTCATAGGCGGCGTCCTGATCATCGGGCTGCTGGTGGACACCCTCGCGGTGACCTTCCGCAGCGCCGCCCCGGCCGGTCTGCCGCTGCTCGCGCTGTACTCGGTGGCCGCGGGGCTGTCCGACGGGGGCACGGACTGGCTGTGGTTCCTGGTCGCGGCGGCGGGCTATCTGATGCTGCTCCTGGCCGAGGGCCGGGACCGGCTCTCCCAGTGGGGCCGGGTCTTCGGCGGTGCTCCGCGCACGGCCGGAGGGGAACCGAGCGGCGCGGTCGCCCCGGTCCGCACGGGCCGGCGGATCGGCGTGGTCGCGCTGGGCATCGCCCTGGTGGTGCCGCTGGGGCTGCCCGCGATGAACGGGGGCCTGCTGGACTCCGTGGGCGCGGGCGCGGGCGGCGGCACGGGCGGCGGCGGCACGATCTCCGCTGTGAACCCGCTGGTGTCGCTGCGCGACAATCTGAACGTGGACGAGGACCGGCAGGTCCTCTCCGTGAAGACGAAGATGGCCGACGTCTCGGACCTCTATCTGCGGATCGTGTCCCTGGACGAGTTCGACGGCACGACCTGGAAGCCGGCCCGGCGCTCCATCACCGCCGTCCCCGACGGCACCTTCCCGACCCCGATCGGCCTCGGCTCGGAGGTCAAGCGCACGGAGGTCGACACCACGATCACGGCGGCCGGCTGGTACGGCCAGGACTGGCTGCCCATGCCGTATCCGCCGAGCGGCGTCAACATCCGGGGCAACTGGCGTTACGAACCCCTGGGAATGACGCTGGTCGGCGACCACGGCCAGAACACACAGGGCCTCACGTACCAGGTCAAGAGCCTGGACGTGCAGCCGACGGCGGAACAGCTGGCCTCGGCGGCGCCCCCGCCGGCGGCCATCGTGCGCGACTTCACCAAGCTGCCCGACTCGCTGCCGGCGGTCGTGGCGCGCACCGCCCGCCAGGTCACCGCGGACGCCGCCAACCCCTACGACCAGGCGGTCAAGCTCCAGGACTGGTTCGCCGTGACCGGCGGCTTCGAGTACGACACCCAGGTGCAGGTCGGCAGCGGCTCGGAGGGGATCGCCCGCTTCCTGAAGGACAAGCAGGGCTTCTGCGTGCACTTCTCCTTCGCGATGGCGGCGATGGCGCGCTCGCTCGGCATACCGGCCCGGGTCGCGGTGGGCTTCGCGCCCGGTACCCCGCAGGCGGACGGCTCGGTGTCGGTGGGGCTGCGCGACGCGCACGCCTGGCCCGAGCTGTACTTCGAGGGCGTGGGCTGGACCCGCTTCGAGCCGACTCCGAACCGCGGCTCGATGCCGCCGTACACGCTGCCCGAGAGCCCCGGCAATTCGGTCCCGGACGTGGTCCGCCCGTCCGAGACGTCGTCCGCCGCGCCGTCCCCGACACCCTCGACGAGCGAGAGCTGCACTCCGGTGCAGAGGAAGCTGGACGGCGGGTGCGCGAGCGAGTCCCCGCAGGCGGCGCTGCCCACGGGTGACGACGGGCCGAAGTGGTACGCGATGCTGGCCTGGGCCCTGGCCGGCCTCGCCGTGCTGGCGCTTCCGCTGGCACCGATGCTGTGGCGCCGGCGGACCCGGGCGGTCCGGCTGGGGGCGCACGGCCGCAGCGATGCGGACGCGGTGCCGCACACGCTGGCCGTCTGGCAGGAGCTCACCGACACGGCCTGGGACTTCGGCATCGCGCCGGACGAGTCACAGACGCCGCGCAAGGCGGCCGCACGCATCGTCCGGCTGGGCTCCCTCGACGCGACGGCCGCGGACTCGGTGCACCGGGTGGCGAACGCGGTGGAGCAGGTCCTGTACGCACCGCAGCCCCGCCCGACGGCGGGCCTCACGGACGACGTCCGCCGAGCGGCGGCGGGCCTGAGCGCCGGGGTCGGCCGTGCCACCAGGCTCCGTGCGCTGCTGGCCCCACGCTCCACCGTGCGCGTGGTGTGGACGGCGTCGGCCTGGTGGTCGGGCGTGCGGGAACGTGCTCTGGCGCTGCGGCCGACGTGGCGGAAGGCATCGGGGCAGCAGGGCTGACGGGCCGGGGGGCTTAGGCCGGTCGGGGGCTTGTGCGCCCGTCTGGTCCCCCTGTGTCTGACTCGGGCCGGCCGGGGCTTGTGCGCCCGGCCGGCCTCGCTGTGTCTGCCCGGGCTTGGTCGGTGGTGCGTCCGGCTTCCCGTCGCCCCGGCGAGCACGCGCCGGAGGGCGGGGGCGGCCTCCCGGGGAAGTCCTCGCCCCGATGCCCCGTCAGCCAGTCGCTCCTGTAAGCACAGGTCAGGGGGTGACCACCCAGTCGGTGGTCACCCCCTGACTCATGTCTTCAGGTGTCCTGGAGATCTGTCCTCCGGGCTAATGGCCGCCCTGCTCGTCGCGGCGCTTCTGCCAGCGCTGCTCGATGCGGTCCATCATCGAGCGCCGTTGCCGGCCCTGACGGCGTGCGGCCGGCTGTCCGCCGGCCCCGGCCGCCTGTTCGCCCGGCTTGGGGGCCTTGCGCCAGCCGGTCACGGCGAGCACCGCACAGCCCAGCATGACGAGGAAGCCCACGACGCTGAGCCAGACCTGTTTGGCGACCATACCGGCCATGAGGAGCGCAATACCTACGAGGAAGCCCGCGACCGCCTGGTAGACCCGTCGCCGGGTGTACGTACGCAGCCCGCTTCCCTCGAGCGCCGTCGCGAACTTGGGATCTTCGGCGTACAGCGCTCGCTCCATCTGCTCGAGCATGCGCTGCTCGTGCTCCGAGAGCGGCACGGAGTCCTCCTCATCGTGCAGTCGCCGGGGCGACCCGGGGGGTCTCTTCAGGATAGGCAGGGAATCGCCCCCGTGAAACCCGCCCCTCTGCGCCAATTGGCCAACCGGAACACGCCATGAACATCCCGGCTCGCTGAGGCCTACATTCCCCGGCGGCCGACCCGTCATGCCGGAACGGTCTCCCTCGATCATACGGCGCCTAGCCGCCATTCGGGGGGCCTGTGGCGTACTCCATGCACAGGCCAGGCGCTGATCAGCGGCGGTACCTCACGAAGCGGCTCAGGCCTCGACCGGCCCACCAGTCTCGATTACCTCACCTGTCACAGCGGTCTCACCCAGCACATGAAGCTGGGTTGCCACCGAGTGGAAGGCGGGAAGCTCGGCGGCGGCCTCCTCCAGCTTCAGCAGCGCCTCCAGGGCGCCGGGCTCGGTGTCGACGAGGACGCCGGGCACGAGGTCGGCGAAGACCCGCACGCCGTGCACGGCGCCGACACGCAGGCCCGCGCCCTCGACGAGTCCGGTGAGCTGATCGGCTGTGAAGCGGCGCGGAACGGGGTCACCCGTGCCCCATCGTCCGTTCGGGTCGTCGAGCGCCTGCCGGGCCTCCTTGAAGTGCCCGGCGAGGGCGCGGGACAGCACGGCACCCCCGAGGCCGGCGGCGAGCAGGCTGAGGACGCCCTCGGAGCGCAGGGCGGCCACCGCGTTGCGCACGCCCTCGGCAGGGTCGTCCACGTACTCCAGGACGCCGTGGCACAGCACCACGTCGTAGCCACCGCGCTCGGCCACGTCGAAGAGGCCGTGGGCGTCGCCCTGCACGCCCTTCACCCGGTCGGCGACTCCTGCCTCGGCTGCGCGCCGCTCCAGGGCGAACAGCGCGTTGGGGCTGGGGTCGACGACGGTGACCCGGTGACCGAGACGGGCGACGGGCACCGCGAAGTTGCCGCTGCCGCCCCCTGTGTCGAGAACGTCCAGCGACTCCCGACCCGTGGCCTTGACCCGGCGGTCCAGGGCGTCCTGGAGGACCTCCCAGACCACGGCGGTACGGAGTGAGGCGCGGGGGCGCATCGGGTCCGACACGGCAGTTGACTCCTCGGCGCGGCACCGCCTCTTGCACGGCGGAGCGAACGGGGCGCCTTCCCCGGCCCCGGCGACGGGGAGGGAAGACTTCAGGCGTCCCCCACCCTATTGCCTCCGGCTGGGCAGCCGGCATGGCCCGGTCTCACCCGGACACGCGCCGGCACGACCGGGCGGATACGCGCCGCCGGTGCCCGCTCAGCCCGCGTCCGGCATCTCCCGCCCCTCCCCCGGTACCTCCGGGTCGTCCTGGTCCGTGCGGGGCTGCGGGAGGACCGGCTGGAGGACCAGCATGCGCTCGACGATGCGGAGGAACATCGCCACGTCCCGTATCAGGTCGTCGGCGTCCCGGCTGCTGGCCGCGTCCTGGATGCCCGCCTCGGCCCGGGCACGGCGCCGGGCACCGGAGGCGAACAACACGCTCCACTCGGACAGTTCGGGCGCGATCTCGGGGAGCACTTCCCAAGCGCTCCTGATCTTGGCCCGGGCCCGGGGCGAGGTCTCCGGCCGTCCCCGGGCGGCGAGCACGGCGGCGGCCGTGCGCAGGGCGGCGAGGTGGGCCGTCGCGTAGCGCTCGTTCGGTGTTTCCAGGACGGTGGCCTCGTCGAGACCTGCGCGGGCCTGGGCGAGCAGGTCGAGGGCGGCGGGCGGGGCCGAGGCGCGGCGGAGCACAGGGTGGACATCGCTCGCCGGACCGGTCAGTGAGGGGGCAGGGCCGGTGGCGCGGCGCCGGCGGGCGGCTGCTGCGTGGTAGCTGGCCATGACGAACCTCCTGTCGTCTGTGTGACGGCATGTCCGTTACGGAGTGCCGTATGTGACCCATCGTGAGGTATGGCACTGACAATCCGATCTGACCTGCGGTTTTGCCTCGCTCGTAGGTTCGGAGTAGTTTTTGCACTGACCAGTCAGTTCAAAAACTTCAGTTCTCAATCGAAGGAGACTCGTGGGGGAACGAGTGGGAGGGGCCCGGGTCGCCGCCGAGGGCCTCGGGGTGAAAGGGCCGCGCGGGTGGGCGTTCCGCGGGATCTCCGTCGAAGCCGAGCCGGGATCGCTCGTCGCGGTCGAGGGCCCGTCCGGGTCCGGCCGTACGTGCCTGCTGCTCGCGCTGACGGGGCGGATGAAGATCGCGGAAGGCACCGCCACCGTCGGCGGGGCCCGGCTCCCCAAGCAGTTGTCGGCGGTGCGCCGCGTCAGTGCCCTGGCCCACGTACCCGGGGTCACCGACCTCGACCCGGCCCTGACCGTCGGCGAGCACCTGCGGGAACGGGCGCTGCTCCAGCGGCGGTTCGGCGACTCCCTGCGCGGACTGCTGCGGCCCCGCGGCGAGCGGGCGGCCGAGGCCGGGCGGCGCGTCGGCGCGGCACTGGCCGCCGCCGGCCTCGACCTGGAGGCGCTGCCCAAGGGGTCCCGCACCGCCGTACGCGATCTGGAGCGTCTGGAGGCCCTGCGGCTGTCGGTCGCCCTCGCGCTCGTCGGCCGGCCGCTGCTGCTCGGGATCGACGACACCGACCTCAAGCTCTCGGACGGAGAGCGGGACGAGGTCTGGTCCCTGCTCAGGTCCCTCGCCGACGCCGGGACGACGGTCGTGGCGGTGTGCAGTGAGGCCCCCGCGGGCGCCGTCCGGGTGTCCACCCAGGAGAACCAGGACGACAGCGACGATCACCGGGCGGCCGAGGACGACGAGGCCGACCAGGGAGAGGAGAAGGCCGATGCGCTCGCCGAGACTGGCCGCGCTTGAGCTCCGCCGCTTCGGGCGGGGCAAGCTGCCGCGCGCCGCGCTGGTCGCGCTGCTGGTGCTGCCGTTGCTGTACGGCGCGCTGTACCTGTGGTCGTTCTGGGACCCGTACGGCCGCCTGGACCGGATCCCCGTGGCACTCGTGAACGACGACAAGGGGGCGACCGCCGACGGGAAGAAGATCACGGCGGGCGACGACATCACGGAGCGGCTGCACGACAGCAAGACCTTCGACTGGCAGGAGGTGAGCGCCGCCGAGGCCCGCAGGGGCGTCGAGGACGGCACGTACTACCTGTCGCTCACCATGCCCGCGGACTTCAGCGAGCGGATCGCCTCCAGTTCCGGGAAGACCCCGGAGACCGGCGCCCTCCAGGTGCGCACCAACGACGCGAACAACTACATCGTCGGGCAGATCTCCCGGACGGTGTTCAGCGAGGTGCGGCAGGCCGCGTCCACGAAGACGTCGCGGTCCTTCCTGGACAAGATCTTCGTCTCGTTCTCCGACATCCACGGCAAGACCGTGAAGGCGGCGAAGGGGGCCGACGAGCTCAAGGGCGGCATCGGGAAGGCCGAGAAGGGCTCCAAGGACCTGGCCGACGGCCTGAAGGACGCCAAGGACGGCAGCGGCGATCTGTCCACCGGCCTGAAGAAGCTCCACACGGGCGCGGGCGACGTGGCGGACGGCTCGAAGCGGGTCGCGGAGGGCACGCGGAAGCTCGCCGACAAGGTCAACACGTACGGCGACAAGGTGGGCCCCTTCCTCAAGGGCAACGAGAAGACCATCGGCGACACGGCCCGGCTCGTCGCGGACTCCTCCGGGGTGATCCGCAAGAACCTGGACACCCTGGCGAAGACGGCCCCGACCGCCGCCAAGGGCGCCCGTACGGCGTCGGACACGCTGGACGGCGTCTACGCCAGGCGCTGCGACGACCCCGTGTTGCCCGACGCCGCCTGCGCCGACCTGAAGAAGGCCAAGGACGCGGCCGCCGACGTCGCCGTCATCGCCGACGACGTCAACACGCTGATCGCGGACCAGAACGGCGACCTGACCGAGCTCGACAAGAACCTCGCCACCCTCCAGAAGCAGTCCCGGGCCCTGGCCGAGCGCGCGCCGCACCTCTCCGAGGACCTCGACGACGCCGTCAAGAAGATCAACAAGCTGAACGACGGGGCGGCCGAGGTCGCCGCGGGCGCGAAGAAGCTGCACAAGGGGCTCGGCACGGCCAAGACCGGTGCCGTCGACCTGGACAAGGGCGTCGGCGATCTGAAGACGGGCGCGGACGACCTCAACGGCGGCATGTTCAAGCTCGTCGACGGCTCCGGCAAGCTCGCCGGCGGGCTGCACGACGGGGCGGGGCGGATCCCCGACTACGACAAGCGGGACCGCGACCAGCGCACGGAGGTCATGGCCGACCCCGTGCGGCTCGCCTCCCAGGACCTGCACAAGGCGCCCAACTACGGCACCGGGTTCGCCCCGTACTTCATCCCGCTGTCGCTGTGGGTGGGCGCGATGGTGGCCTACATGCTGATCGCGCCGATGAACCGGCGCGCGCTCGCCGCGGGCGCCTCGGCATGGCGGATCGCGCTGGCCGGCTGGCTGCCCGTGGTGGCGATCGGGGTGCTCCAGACGGTGGCCCTGATGTCGGTGCTGCACTGGGCGGTCGGCCTGGAGATGGTGCGGGCGGCCGGGACGGTGAGCTTCCTGTTCCTGGTGACGGCGTGCTTCGCGGCGATCGTGCAGTGGCTGAACGCACGCTTCGGGGCGGCGGGCCGGATCCTCGTCCTCGCCCTGCTCATGCTCCAGCTGACCTCGGCGGGCGGCACGTACCCCGTGCAGACCAGCCCCGGCTTCTTCAACGCGCTCCACCCCTTCCTGCCGATGAGTTACGTCGTCGAGGCCCTCCGGCGGCTCATCACGGGCGGTGGTCTGGAACCGGTGTGGCACGCGTGCGTGGTGCTGACGGCGTTCACCGCCGGCGCCCTCGCGCTGACCGCCGTGTCGGCCCGCCGCCGCCAGGTGTGGACGCTGGACCGGCTGCACCCGGAGCTGAGCCTGTGAGTCCCCCGGTGACACCCCCTGCGCACCCTTCGGTGACATCCCCCGGAAAGGTTCCTGTGACAATCAGGGCCATGGAAAGCAGCAGTGCCGCGTCGGGCGGCAGCACGCGCCGCGAGGCCACCCGGCAGAAGCTCTACGAGGCGGCCGTCACGCTCATCGCCGAGCAGGGCTTCTCCGCCACCACCGTGGACGAGATCGCCGAGCGTGCCGGAGTCGCGAAGGGCACGGTCTATTACAACTTCGCGAGCAAGTCCGTCCTCTTCGAGGAACTGCTGCGGCACGGGGTCGGCCTCCTCACCGCCTCCCTGCGGGAAGCGGCCGAGCGGACCGCCCGCGAGGGCGGCACCAAGGTCGACGCCCTGGACGCGATGATCCGCGCGGGGCTGGTCTTCATCGACCGCTACCCGGCCTTCACGCAGCTGTACGTGGCCGAGCTGTGGCGCACGAACCGGGCCTGGCAGTCCACGCTGATGGTGGTCCGGCAGCAGGCCGTCGCGGTCGTGGAGGACGTGCTGCGCGAGGGCGTGGCGGGCGGCGAGTTCAGCGACGAGATCGACGTCCCGCTGACGGCGGCCGCGCTGGTCGGCATGGTCCTGGTGGCCGCGCTGGACTGGAAGTCCTTCCAGCCGGAGCGCTCCCTGGACGACGTCCACGCGGCCCTGTCCCGGCTGCTCCAGGGGCGGGTGAGCGGCTGCCGCTGAAGGCAGTCCCGGCGCAGACGTGAAAGCGCCGGTCCGCTGTGGCCGCGTCCCCCGCGGGCCACCTCGAACCGGCGCCTTCCTTGCTCCCCCGTTTTCCTGCTCCCCCGTGCGTTCCCCCCGCAGGACCCCCGTTCGGTCGTCCCCCGGTTCTCCCCCGTGCCTCGCTCCCGCCGACACCGTCGGCGGAAGGAGCGGATCGTGGGCCCGGTCCCGTTCCGGCGCCCCGTGTCGCCGGTACCGGAACCGTGCCCCTCTCCGTGCCTCCACTCTCTCGTTCGCGCAGGCCCCCGCCCATCCGCGCGCGTACTCAACTCCCTCACTAGGTACGGGTACTCAGCCCTGCGCACGCGGCCCCAGAACACCGGGCGGCCGGCTGGTCACGATCGCTTCCGTGCCCGTACTCGGAGGCCGTCGGAGGGGGCTGTCAGTGGGGGCCGATAAAGTCCCTGGCATGGCACGGATTGCGGTGATCGGCGCCGGGATGGGCGCGCTGGCGGCGGCCGCCCGGCTGGCCGTCGCGGGCCACCGGGTGGTGGTGTACGAGCGGACGGACACGTACGGCGGAGCCCTGCGCCGCTTCGAGCGCGACGGGTTCTCCTTCGACACCGGCCCCGGCCTGCTCCCGCTGCCCGCCGTCTACCGCGACCTGTTCGTCAAGACCGGCAAGGAACCGCTGGAGGCCTGCGTCGACCTGGTCCAGGTCGACCCGTCGTCCCGGCACCTGTTCGCGGACGGCACCCGGGTCTCGCTGCCGAACGCCTCGCGCGCGGGTGTCGTGGCGGCTCTGGACGAGGCACTCGGCTCCGGGGCCGGCGGGCGGTGGGGCGACTTCCTGGTGCGGGCCCGCGAGGCCTGGGACCGGACCCGCCGGCCCCTCCTGGAGGAGCCGCTGTGGCCGAACTGGCAGGTGCTGGCCGAGCGCGAGCCGTACCCGGCGGTGCCCCACAAGCGGCTGCTGCGCACCCGCCGGGCCGGCACGCTCGCCGAGGTCGGCGCCTGGGAGCTGCGGGACGCCCGGCTCGCCGCGCTCCTGGAGAGCCACGCCCTGGCGCAGGGCCTGGACCCCCGGAACACCCCGGCGAGCGCGGCCGTGCTGCCGTACATGGAGCACGCCTTCGGCACCTGGTACGTGCGCGGCGGCCTGCGCGAGCTGGCCCGCGCGGTGCACGAGCGGTGTGTGGCCCGAAAGGTCGAGTTCCGTTTCGGCGCCGACGTGACCGGGGTGCTGGAGAAGGACGGCCGGGCATCGGGGGTGGAACTCGCCGACGGCACGGTCGCGGAGGCGGACTTCGTGGTCGCCGGTGTCGCGCCCGGAACGCTGGACCGGCTGTCGGCACAGGCCGCGGTGCGGGGTGACGGCGAGGTGCCGCCGCAGCCCGCGACGGCGAGCCGGGTCACGGTGCTGCTCGCCCTGCGCGGCGCCCGCCCCGAGGGCACGGCGCACCGCACGGTGGTGCACGCGACGGACCGCGAGGCCGAGTTGGACGCCCTGTTCGGCGAGGGGGCGGGGAACACGCACCCGACGGTCACGGTCCTGCGGCCCGACGACCCGGGACTGGTCCCGGACCCGGACCACGAGGCGGTCACCCTCACGACGGTGGTGCCCGCGCGGCCCGACGATCTCTGGGGCGACCTCGCCGAAAACATGATCAGGGTCGCCGAACGCGCCGTACCCGACCTGCGCGACCGTCTCCTCTGGCACGAGGTGCGCACCCCTGCCGACATCGCCGGGGCGACCGGCGCGGAGGGCGGGGCGGTGCCCGTGCCCGCCCTGGCGGCGGACGGCGGGCGGCTGCTGCATCCGTCCAACGGCACGCGCGTGCCCGGTCTGTTCACCGTCGGCGGCTGGGCGCACCCCGGTGGCGGACTGCCGCACGCCGGCATGTCGGGCGCGCTGGTGGCCGGACTGATCGTGGAGGGACCGGAGTTCCGGGGCTCCCAGTGAGCTCGCCGCCCCGGCGGCGTTCAGGCTTCGGAAACGGTACTGCTCGTCAGAAGCGGTACTGCTCGTCGAAGCCGTTCCCGGGCGCCTGCTGCTGCCCGTTGCCCTGGTACGGGTACGGCTGCTGCTCCGGCGGCAGCTCCTGGCCGTACTCGTCGGTGTTGCGCTGCTGCGGGACCCACACACCGCCGGGCGGCGTCTCGCCGCCGTAGGTGCCGGTGTACTGGTCCTGGCCGTAGCCCTGCTGGGGGTAGTACTGCTGGTCGCCGTAGGAGGTGTCGTACGCGGCCCCGCCGTAGGTCGGCGTGCCGATGTACGGGTCCGAGTAGGCGGCGTACTGCTGCTGGTCCGTGGCGTCGTAGTCCTGCTGCTGGCCGTAGCCCGAGTAGTCGTAGGAGTAGGACTGGTCGGTGCCCTGGGCCGTGGCGGCGTACTGGTCGTGGGTCTGGCCCGGCTGGTACCCGGTGTCGCCGTACACGCCGTAGGAGCCGGTGTCGTCGGGCACTGGCTGCGGCTCGTAGACGGCGGTGGTCTCGGCGGCCGTCGGGTGGACAGGACGCGACGGGGAGAAGACGTCGTCGCGGTCGTAGTCGTCGTCCTGGCCGTAGGCGGGGCCACGGGCGTCGCGGTAGTCGGCGCCCTCGTCGCCGTAGCCGCCGTCGGCCGTCTCCAGGCCGGAGACCTCGAGGGTCGGCTCCTGGCGGCCGCGCCCACCCCGGCGGCCCTTGCTGCCGCCCAGCATCGGCGCGTTCATCGCCCAGCCGGCCGAGAAGCCGCTGCGGAACGACAGGGTGACGTACGTCTGGCCGACCGCGAAGGCGGCCGCGCCCAGTCCGATCACGACGACGGACGGGATCAGGACACCGACGACGACGCCGAGGAACCCGACGAAGGCCAGCAGCCGCCAGCGCAGCCGCGCCTTGTACTGCAACAGCACCTCGCCCAGCAGCCACAGCGCGACGATGCCGAACGCGATGTAGAGGACCGCCCAGCCCATGTACGCCCCTCTCCCAGTCGCCGCTACGCAGTGTGTCGTATACCGGTGCGAACGGTCTAGGCCTGCGGTCGGCGGTGCAGGCCCAGGTTCTCGTAGATTTCCAGCGTCGCCGTGGAGTTGTTGAGCGTGATGAAGTGCAAGCCGGGCACTCCCTCGGCGAGCAGCCGCGCACAGAACTCCGTGGCGAATTCGATACCAATGGAGCGTACAGCGGCCGGATCGTCTTTTGCTGTGAGGATCCGCTCTTTCAGGGCGGCGGGGAACGCGGCGTTGGTGAGGGACGGGATGCGCTCCAGCGACCGCGCGCTGGCGATCGGCATGACCTCGGGGATGATCGGGGTGTCGCAGCCGGCGGCCGCGACCCGGTCGCGCAGCCGGAGGTAGTCCTCCGGGTGGAAGAACATCTGCGTGATGGCGTAGTCCGCGCCGGCGCGGCACTTGTCGACGAAGTGGCGGACGTCGGTGTCCCAGTCGGTGGAGCGCGGGTGCATCGCCGGGAAGGCGGCGACGCCCACGCAGAAGTCGCCGGACGCCTTGATCAGTTCGACGAGTTCGGCGGCGTAGGCCAGGCCACGGGGGTGCGGCACCCACTCGCCCATCGGGTCACCGGGCGGGTCGCCGCGCAGGGCGAGCATGTTGCGGATCCCGGCGTCGGCGTACTGGCCGATGATGTTGCGCAGGTCGGCCACCGAGTGGTCGACCGCCGTGAGGTGGGCGATGGGCGTGAGGGTGGTGTCGGAGGCGATCGCCTCGGTCGCCTTGACCGTCCCCGCGCGGGTGGAACCGCCCGCGCCGTAGGTCACGGAGACGAAGTCGGGCGCCACGGCCTCGACCCGGCGCAGCGCGTTCCACAGGTTCCGCTCGCCCTTCGGTGTCTTCGGGGCGTAGAACTCGAACGAGTACGTCGTTTTGCCGGTCGCGAGCATGTCGCGGACGGTGCGCGCGTGGTCCGACCTGATGGATGCGGTGCCGAGGGCCATACCGGCAGGTTAGCCAGGGGCGGTCGGTCCCCCAACCGGGCATGGACATTTGACCGATTTGTGTACTTGCTGTCCACCCCTTGGACACCCGGCGTACTACTTCTCCCGCAGCCTCTTCGCGAACTCGGCCGCCGCCGCGCCCGGGTCGTCGGCCTCGGTGATCGCCCGTACGACGACGGCGCGCCGGGCTCCCGCTTCCAGGACCTGGTCGAGATTGCCGAGGTCGATACCGCCGATGGCGAACCAGGGCCGGTCGGTGCCGAGGGCGGCGGTGTACCGGACGAGGTCCAGGCCGGGGGCGTGGCGGCCGGGCTTGGTGGGGGTGGGCCAGCAGGGGCCGGTGCAGAAGTAGTCCACGCCGTCCTGGACGGCGGCCGCGGCCGCCTCGGACTCGGCGTGCGTGGAACGGCCGATCAGGACGTCGTCGCCGAGGATCGCGCGGGCCGCGGGAACGGGGAGGTCGCCCTGGCCGAGGTGCAGTACGTCGGAGCCGGCAGCGTGGGCGACGTCCGCGCGGTCGTTGACCGCGAGCAGCTTGCCGTGCCGGGCGCAGGCGTCGGCGAAGACGGCCAGGTGCTCCAGCTCTTCGGCCGCTTCCATGCCCTTGTCCCGCAACTGCACGATGTCCACCCCGCCCGCCAGCACGGCGTCGAGGAACTCCACGAGATCGCCCTGCCGCCTGCGCGCGTCGGTGCAGAGGTAGACCCGGGCGTCGGCGAGCTGGGCGCGGGCGGTGGTGGCGGTGGTGGCCATGCGGGTCCCCCTGGTTGGCGGTGGCGTACGGGTGCGGGGTGCGCCTGCGACGGCGCACGGGTGCGGCTGCGCCCCCTGATGGCGGATGGGTACGGGCGCACCCGTGAGCGTACGGATGCAGGTGCGCCCCCGCGACGCAGAGGTGCGGGCGCGCCCCCTGCGACGCACGGGTGCGGCTGCCCCCGCGAGCGTACGGATGCGGGTACACCCGGCCACGCAGAGGTGCGGCTGCGCCTCCTGATGGCGGACGGGTACGGGCGCACCCGTGAGCGTACGGATGCAGGTGCACCCCCGCGACGCAGAGGTGCGGGCGCGCCCATCGTGGCGTACGGGCGCGAGGCGCATCGGGCAAGATCCCCACCTGTGGTGTTACGAGCGGGACGCCACGTCGCCCGCGTCCGTGGCGGGCGGGCAGGTGCGGCACCTCCGGCGCACGGCACGCGCATGCGGCCAGGGCGCAGGAGCGCACCGCTCCGGTGACTCCCGTGCGGGCCCCGCCCTGGGTCCCGCACGGTCCGCCGCAGGCGGTCCACGCCCCGGCCGGGCGCGAACCGCCCCGTGGCCGGGGCCCGACGGGCCCCGGCCCGCACACCGGGCGGCTGTTCAGTCCGGTCCCGCTCGTACGGCACCGGACGGTTGTATGGGTCGAGGTCGGGTCAGACCGCGAGCGCCTGGGCTCGGCGCTTCACCTCCGTGCCGCGATTCTCGCTGAGCGCCTGTGCCGGCGTACCGGGCAGGCTGGGGTCGGGGGTGAAGAGCCACTCCAGCATCTCTTCGTCCGTGAAGCCGTCGTCCCGCAGGAGCGTCAGGGTCCCGGACAGGCCCTTGACGACCTTGTCCCCGTCGATGAAGGCAGCGGGGACGTGCAGTGCGCGGTTCTCACCACGGCGTACGGCGATGAGCTGGCCGTCCTTGACCAGCTGCCGCACGCGCGTCACCTCGACGCCGAGCTGTTCGGCGATGTCGGGGAGGGTGAGCCAGGCAGGGACGAGAGCATCGATCTTTGCGTCAATCTCGGTCACGGAACCAGCCTGCCATCCCCCACTGACAGTCGGAAGTCGGGCCCGCCCACCTGGGTGGACACGCGCTCCTCGCGAGCTACGCCGTCGCCGCCTTCAACGGCCTCGCCGGGTCCGCCAGCAACGCCGGATTCATCGGCGTGCCCGACTCGATCAGGCGGCGGCCCTGCGCCAGGTCCCGGGGGCGTCCCACCGCCAGCAGGGCGACCAGCCGGTCGCCGCGCAGCCAGCAGACCGTCCAGGCCGGTCCGGCCGGGTCGCCCCGCCACAAGGTCGTGTCGGCGGCCGCGTGATGACCGGCGTACTGCACGAACCGCCCGAACTGCTCGGACCAGAAGTACGGCACGGGGTCGTACACCGCCGGGGTCTCCCCCGACGCCCGGCCGACGATGTTCACGGCGACCGTGCGCGGCCCCTGGAGGGCGTTGTCCCAGTGGTGCACCAGCAGGCGCTCGCCGTACCGGCCGGAGGGGAAGGAGGCACAGTCACCGACCGCGTACACGTCGGGCGCCGACGAACGCAGGTGCTGGTCGGCCACGATCTCGCCGTGCGTGCCCAGCTCGATCCCGGAGTCGGACAGCCAGGCCGTGGCGGGACGGGCGCCGATGCCGACGACGACCGCGCCCGCGGGCAGCCGCGAGCCGTCGTCGAGAACCACCGTGCCGGGTTCCACACGCACCACGCGCGCGTGCGTCCGCAGGACGGCACCCGCGTCGGCGTACCAGCCGGCCATCGGCGCGGCGACCTCGGCGGGCAGCGCCCCGGTGAGCGGCCGCTCGGCGGCCTCCACGACGGTCACCGCGCAGCCCGCCTCGCGCGCGGCCGTGGCGAACTCCGCGCCGATCCAGCCCGCGCCGACGACCACGATGTCCTGCCGGCGGGCCAGCACCGGCCGCAGCCGCGCGGCGTCGTCCAGCGTGCGCAGCAGATGCACGCCCGGCACGCCCTCCGCCCCGGGCAGCCGGATCGGTTCGGCACCGGTCGCGACGACCAGGACGTCGTACGGCACGGGCCCGTCCTCGGTGTCGAGTTCGTGGTCGCCGGGCCGCAGGCCCCGCACCTCGCAGCCGAGCCGCAGCTCGATGCCCAGGGCCTCGAAGTCGACGTCGAAGGCGGAGCCCTCGGCCTTGCCGAGCAGGACGGCCTTGGACAAGGGGGGCCGGTCGTAGGGCTGGTGGGGCTCGGCGCCGATCAGGCTCACGGTGCCGGTGAAGCCCTGCTCGCGCAGGGCGACCGCAGTCTGCACACCGGCCATGCCCGCGCCCGCCACGACCACGCGCCGCGGCGCGGACGAACCTGGTTCCTGCGTCTGCTCGCTCACCTGATCACCATAGACAACTGACATTTTGTCAGTCAGTGCTCATGCGCAGTGACCTGCTCCACAACGCTCGTCCCGCTGCCCGCCTGGGACTCCCACTCCCAGCTCTCCTCCAGCCGCACCCGCCCGTCGGGCAGTTCCACGACCGTCGACACGCAGTGCCCGGAGGACGTGGTTCCGTCCTCCTTGAGCTGTACGTAGCGGAAGTCCAGTCTGTCGCCCTCCCGGGTGCCCACGAGATGTCCGCGTACGACGTCTCCGCCCGTGTATTCGGCCCAGACCACGCCGTCCTTCTCGTGGTACGTGAACCGGGTGCGGGTCCCCACCTGGCCCGGTGCCTGGTCGGCGACCGGGGCGAGGACGAGACCGTCGAGGGATCGGGTCATGGCGGTGGTGCTCCCTTACTGCGCCGTACGGCATCGGGCTAGGGTGGGTGGCCAACGTAAGGCACTCGCGGGAGCCCGGACGCACCGGGCTGAGAGGGAGGCTGGCGGCCTCCGACCGTACGAACCTGATCCGGGTCATGCCGGCGAAGGGAGGGGCTGGACGCCCATGTCGCGTACGCGAACGTCAGACGTCCTCGTCATCGGGGGCGGGATCATCGGCCTGGTCACCGCATGGCGGGCCGCGCAGCGCGGGCTCGCCACGGCCGTGGTGGACCCGGAGCCGGGCGGCGGAGCCGCACAGGTGGCGGCCGGGATGCTGGCCGCCGTCACGGAGCTGCACTACGGCGAGCAGACCCTGCTCGGTCTGAATCTCGCCTCCGCCCGGCGCTATCCGGACTTCGCGGCCGAGCTCGCCGAGCAGACCGGCCACGACCTCGGCTACCGCCGGTGCGGCACGCTCGCCGTGGCCCTGGACGCCGACGACCGGGCCCATCTGCGCGAACTGCACACCTTGCAGCAGCAGTCGGGCCTGGAGTCCCAGTGGCTGTCGGGGCGGGAGTGCCGGCGCCTGGAGCCGATGCTCGCGCCCGGCGTGCGCGGCGGGCTGCGGGTCGACGGCGATCACCAGATCGACCCGCGGCGGCTGGCCGGGGCGCTGGTCGTCGCGTGCGAGCGGGCCGGTGTGGTCTTCCACCGGGTGTGGGCCGAGCGGCTCACCGTCGTACGGGACCGGGCCACGGGCGTCGTCACGGACGACGGCACGGCGCTGGACGCCGGGCAGGTCGTGCTGGCCGGGGGAAGCCTCAGCGGGCGGCTGGCGGGCGTCCCGGAGGACGTGCTGCCGCCCGTGCGGCCGGTGAAGGGGCAGGTCGTACGGCTGACGATGCCCCGGCGGCACGGGCCGTTCCTGAGCCGGACCGTGCGCGCGGTCGTCCGCGGCAGCCACGTCTACCTGGTGCCGCGCGAGAGCGGCGAGCTGGTCGTCGGGGCGACCAGCGAGGAGCTGGGCTGGGACACCACCGTGACGGCGGGCGGCGTGTACGAGCTGCTGCGCGACGCGCACGAGCTGGTCCCGGGCCTCACCGAGCTGCCGCTCACCGAGACCCGGGCCGGACTGCGGCCCGGCTCCCCCGACAACGCGCCGCTGCTCGGCCCGACCGGACTGGAGGGACTACTGCTGGCCACCGGGCACTACCGCAACGGCGTCCTGCTCACGCCGGTCACCGGCGACGCCATGGCGCACGTCCTGGAGACGGGTGAGCTCCCCGAGGAGGCCCGCCCCTTCACGCCGAAGCGATTCAGCACCGCCACCGCACTCACGGAGCAGCCCGCATGAACATCTCCGTCAACGGGGAGCCCCGGGACGTCCGGCCCGGCACGGCTCTCGACACCGTCGTGAGGTCGCTCACCGCCGCGCCGTCCGGCGTGGCCGCCGCCCTCAACGAAACCGTCGTCCCGCGCGCGCAGTGGCCGTCCACCCCCCTGGCCGAGGGGGACCGCGTGGAAGTCCTGACCGCCGTCCAAGGAGGCTGATCATGGCCGACGATCCGTTCGTCCTCGCCGGTACGTCCTTCACGTCCCGCCTGATCATGGGTACGGGCGGCGCCCCGAGCCTCGATGTGCTGGAGCGGTCGCTGGTCGCGTCCGGGACGGAGCTGACGACGGTCGCGATGCGCCGGGTGAACGCCTCGGTGCACGGCTCGGTGCTGTCCGTCCTGGACAAGCTCGGCATTCGCGTCCTGCCCAACACGGCGGGCTGCTTCACCGCCGGCGAGGCCGTCCTCACCGCCCGACTCGCGCGCGAGGCCCTCGGCACGGACCTGGTCAAGCTGGAGGTCATCGCCGACGAGCGGACCCTGCTGCCGGATCCGATCGAGCTGCTGGAGGCGGCCGAGACGCTGGTCGACGACGGGTTCACGGTGCTGCCGTACACCAACGACGACCCCGTGCTCGCGCGGAAGCTGGAGGACGTCGGCTGTGCGGCGATCATGCCGCTCGGCTCGCCGATCGGCTCCGGGCTGGGCATCCGCAATCCGCACAACTTCCAGCTGATCGTCGAGCACGCGCGCGTGCCGGTGATTCTGGACGCGGGGGCCGGTACGGCGTCGGACGCGGCGTTGGCGATGGAGCTGGGGTGCGCGGGTGTGATGCTCGCCTCGGCGGTGACGCGGGCTCGGGAGCCGGTGCTGATGGCTGACGCGATGCGGCACGCGGTCGAGGCGGGGAGGTTGGCCTATCGCGCCGGGCGTATTCCCCGGCGGCATTTCGCGGAGGCGTCCTCGCCGGCTGAGGGCAGGGCTGTGCTGGATCCGGAGCGGCCTGCTTTTGAGTGACCCGGCGGTGTCGCTGAGGCCGGGTGGGTCCGCAGCCCGGCGGAGCGGGGTGCCGCTGCGCCCACCCGTGCCGCCCCCAGCGGCACGACTGCCCGCAGCTGAGTGCGGCTAGGGCTGCCCGCAGCCCTAGCCGGACGGCCGCCGCAGCGGCGCGGGCTGACGCACGTCACAGGTCCGCTTCAGTCGCGCCCCGAAAATGGCCGGGGCGCGAGAGCTGTCAGTCATGGCTCGTACACTCGCCTGCGTGGACACGACCCTTCAGGACCCCTTGGTCGGGCAGGTGCTCGACGGCCGGTATCGCGTCGACGCGCGGATCGCGGTCGGCGGGATGGCCACGGTCTACCGGGCCGTGGACACCCGGCTCGACCGGGTCCTCGCGCTCAAGGTGATGCACCCCTCGCTCGCGGTCGACGGCTCGTTCGTCGAGCGGTTCATCCGCGAGGCGAAGTCGGTCGCCCGGCTGGCCCACCCGAACGTGGTGCAGGTCTTCGACCAGGGCACCGACGGCAGTTACGTCTACCTCGCCATGGAGTACGTCGCGGGCTGCACCCTGCGGGACGTGCTGCGCGAGCGCGGGGCCCTTCAGCCGCGCGCCGCCCTGGACATCCTGGAGCCGGTGCTGGCCGCGCTGGGCGCCGCGCACCGCGCCGGGTTCGTGCACCGGGACATGAAGCCCGAGAACGTCCTGATAGGGGACGACGGCCGGGTCAAGGTCGCCGACTTCGGGCTCGTCCGGGCCGTGGACACGGTGACGAACACCACCGGCACCGTGCTCGGCACGGTCGCGTACCTCGCCCCCGAGCAGATAGAGAACGGCACCGCCGACCCCCGCGTCGACGTGTACGCGTGCGGCGTGATGCTGTACGAGATGCTGACCGGCGACAAGCCACACGACGGCGACTCCCCGGCCGTGATCCTCTACAAGCACCTGCACGAGGACGTCCCGCCGCCCTCGGCCGCCGTGCCCGGCCTGGCGTACGAGCTGGACGAGATGGTGGCATCGGCTACCGCCCGCACTCCGGAGATCCGCCCGCACGACGCGGTGGCGCTGCTCGCGCAGGTCCGTGACGGCCGCGGCCGGCTGACCGTGGAGCAGCTGGACGCGGTGCCGCCGCAGGCGCTCGCCGCGGACCACGACAACACCGACGACCGTACGAGCGTGATCCCGCGCGCGCTGACGACGCCGCGCCCGCTGCCCGTCAACGAGGACGAGGAGGGCTCCGCGGCCCCGCTCAACCGCACCAGCCGCTTCCAGTCCCCGCAGCCTCCGCCGTCCCGGCGCCGCTCGGGGTCCCGGCGCGGCCCGATGGCGATCGTCGTCGCCGTCCTGCTCGTGCTCGGTCTCGGCACCGGCATCTGGTACATCAACTCGGGCCAGTTCACCGAGGTGCCCCCGCTGCTGGCGAAGACCCAGGCGCAGGCCGAGGACCGGCTGGCGGACGCGGGGCTGGAGCTCGGCAAGGTCGAGCACGCCTACAGCGACACCGTGGAGCGCGGCACGGTCATCAGCAGCGACCCGAAGGCCGGGACGCGCATCCGCGGCAACGACTCGGTGTCCGTCACCATCTCCGACGGCCCCCGGGACGTGCGGGTGCCCGCCCTGGAGGGCCAGCGGCTGGACAAGGCGCGGTCCCTGCTGAAGCAGGACGGGCTGGAGCCGGGCATGGTCACCCGGGAGTTCAGCGAGGACGTACCCAAGGGCTCGGTGATCTCCGCACGACCGGCGGACGGCACGAAGGTGCGCGCGGGCACGGCCGTGGCGCTCGTCGTCAGCAAGGGCAGCCCCATCGACATCCCCGACGTCACCGGCTCGGACCTGGCCGACGCGCGGTCGGAACTGGAGGACGCCGGCCTCGAGGTGAAGGTCGCCGCCGAGCGGGTCACCTCCTCCGAGTTCGACAAGGGCCAGGTCGCCGAGCAGAGCCCGAGCCCGGGCGGCCGGGCGGCCGAGGGCGACACGGTGACGCTGACGGTCTCCAAGGGGCCCGAGATGATCGAGGTCCCGGACGTGGTCGGCGCCAGTGTCGACGACGCCACGCGGGAGCTGGAGAGCGCCGGGTTCCAGGTCGAGGAGGACCGCGGCCTGCTAGGCCTGTTCGGCGACACGGTGAAGGACCAGTCCGTGAAGGGCGGCGAGACCGCGCCCAAGGGCTCGACGATCACGATCGAGATCAGGTGAGGGGGCGGGCGGGGAGCCCCTGGACGGGACAGGACCGGACGCATGACACCCTGAACGGGTGAACAATCAGCTGTCCGGCCCCTCCCGCAATCCCGTGGGCGGCCACGTCCCCGTGGCCGGTGGGCTCCACTCCGTCGGCCTGTCCTACGCCCGTGACCTGAAGGCCGAGACCGTCCAGGTCTTCGTCGCCAACCCGCGCGGCTGGGCCACTCCGGCCGGCAATCCGAAGCAGGACGAGGCGTTCCGCGCCGCGTGCGAGGCCGAGTCGATCCCGGCGTACGTCCACGCCCCCTACCTGATCAACTTCGGCTCGCACACCGAGGCGACCGTGGAGCGGTCGGTGGAGTCGCTGCGGCACTCTCTGCGCCGCGGGCGGGCGATCGGGGCGCTGGGCGTGGTCGTGCACACGGGCAGCGCGACCGGCGGCCGGGAGCGGTCCGTGGCGCTGAAGCAGGTGCGGGAGCATCTGCTGCCACTGCTCGACGAGCTGACCCACGACGACGATCCGTATCTGCTGCTGGAGTCGACCGCCGGCCAGGGCGCCTCCCTGTGCTCGCGGACGTGGGACTTCGGCCCGTACTTCGAGGCGCTGGACGCCCACCCGAAGCTGGGCGTGTGCCTGGACACCTGCCATGTCTTCGCCGCCGGGCACGACCTGACCGGGCCCAGCGGCATGCACCAGACGCTGGACCTGCTGGTGGACACGGTCGGCGAGGGCCGGCTGAAGCTGATCCACGCCAACGACTCCAAGGACGTGGTGGGCGCGCACAAGGACCGGCACGAGAACATCGGTGTGGGCCACATCGGCGAGGACCCGTTCCGGGCCCTGATGACGCACCCCGCGACCGAGGGTGTGCCGCTGATCATCGAAACGCCGGGCGGCAAGGAAGGGCACGCGGCGGACGTGGAGCGGCTGAAGAAACTGCGCGACTGCTGAAAGCCTCAGAGGCCGGGGCCGTCCCCGGGCTCCTCCTGGTACGAGTAGCGCTGCTCCCGCCAGGGGTCGCCGACGTTGTGGTAGCCGCGCTCCTCCCAGAAACCACGCCGGTCGGCGGTCATGTACTCCACGCCCCGCACCCACTTGGGGCCCTTCCAGGCGTACAGGTGGGGCACGATCAGGCGCACCGGGAAGCCGTGCTCGGCGGTGAGCAGCTCGCCGTCCTTGTGGGTGGCGAACAGGACGTGCTCGGAGGCGAAGTCGGACAGCCGGAGGTTGGAGCTGAATCCGTACTCGGCCCACACCATCACATGGGTGACGTCGTCCGCGGGCGGCGCGATGTCGAGGATCGTGCGCGCGGGGATGCCGCCCCACTCGGCGCCCAGCATGCTGAACTTCGTGACGCAGTGCAGATCGGCCACGACGGTGGTGTAGGGCAGGGCCGTGAACTCCTCGTGGGTCCAGCAGTTCTTGCCGCCGTCCGCCGTGGCGCCGAAGACCCTGAACTCCCAGCGCTCGGGCCGGAATTTGGGAACGGGCCCGTAGTGAGTGACCGGCCAGCCGCGCTGCACCCGCTGTCCCGGCGGAAGCCCGGGCTGCGTCGCTCCTGCCGGATCACGCCCTTCTCCCGATTCGTGTCCCACCGGCTGACCCATGACTCCATCCTGACAGACCCCGCGTGATGCCCCTGACCGGGGCCACCCCAAAAAGGGCAATGAGAACTAAGCATGCCCTTACTTAGTAAGTGAAGACTTACTGGACGATCTTCGTCACCGGTGGAATCATGCGGCGCAACCTGCCAGTTCCCCCGCGTGGAAGGAGCCTCTGCGATGCAGGGCGACCCCGAGGTTCTCGAATTCCTGAACGAGCAGTTGACCGGCGAGCTGACGGCGATCAACCAGTACTGGCTGCACTACCGGATCCAGGACAACAAGGGCTGGACCAAGCTCGCCAAGTACACGCGTGAAGAATCCATCGACGAGATGAAGCACGCGGACAAGATCACCGAACGCATTCTCATGCTGGACGGCCTGCCCAACTACCAGCGGCTCTTCCACGTACGGGTCGGCCAGACGGTCACCGAGATGTTCCAGGCCGACCGCCAGGTCGAGGTCGAGGCGATCGACCGCCTCAAGCGCGGTATCGAGGTGATGCGCAGCAAGGGCGACATCACGTCCGCGAACCTCTTCGAGTCGAT
Source organism: Streptomyces coeruleofuscus (assembly GCF_039532725.1). NCBI lineage: Bacteria > Bacillati > Actinomycetota > Actinomycetes > Kitasatosporales > Streptomycetaceae > Streptomyces > Streptomyces coeruleofuscus. The sequence continues at coordinate 45,145 of NZ_BAAASE010000007.1, read as the reverse complement.
CCTGGAGGACGAGGAGCACCACATCGACTACCTGGACACGCAACTGGAGCTCATCGACAAGCTCGGCGAGGCGCTGTACCTCGCGCAGCAGATCGAGCAGCCGAGCTAGGGTCGGGCCCCTAGGCGGCGTCCTCCAGCTCCGCGAGCACCGGCTGCCCCTGGTCGGCCAGGTCACGGCGAGGGCACGCACCCCTGCCCAGGATTGCCTGGATGCGGCGTACGCACGACCCGCAGTCCGTGCCCGCCTTGCAGGCGGAGGCTATCTGCCGAGGGGTGCAGGCGCCGCCGTCCGCGTGCTTCTTGACCTGCTGCTCGGTGATCCCGAAGCAACTGCACACGTACACGCGGTCCACCTCCCGACAGGTCGTTCCATGGCGCCGTCCCCGTTGATCGGTGAGGCTAACCTAACCTTACCCGCCGGGTCGGAGACGCAAAAGTCGACTGGGGCGCGGATCGTATGTGATCCGCGCCCCAGTCGTTGTCGGGGTAACAGGCGAAAACGCTACTGGTCCCTGTACATCTCGGCCACGAGGAACGCCAGGTCCAGCGACTGGCTGCGGTTGAGCCGCGGGTCGCAAGCCGTCTCGTAGCGCTGGTGCAGATCGTCGACGAAGATCTCGTCGCCGCCGCCGACGCACTCGGTGACGTCGTCGCCGGTCAGCTCCACGTGGATGCCGCCCGGGTGGGTCCCGAGGGCCTTGTGGACCTCGAAGAAGCCCTTGACCTCGTCGAGCACGTCGTCGAAGCGGCGGGTCTTGTGCCCGGAGGCCGCCTCGAAGGTGTTGCCGTGCATCGGGTCGGTCACCCAGGCGACGGTGGCGCCCGAGGCGGTGACCTTCTCGACCAGCTCCGGAAGCTTGTCGCGGACCTTGTCGGCGCCCATGCGGACGATGAAGGTCAGCCGGCCCGGCTCCCGCTCCGGGTCGAGGCGCTCGATGTACTGCAGCGCGTCCTCGGCCGTGGTCGTCGGACCCAGCTTGATGCCGATCGGGTTGCGGATCCGCGAGGCGAACTCGACGTGCGCGTGGTCCAGCTGCCGGGTGCGCTCACCGATCCACACCATGTGCGCGGAGACGTCGTACAGCTGCCCGGTGCGCGAGTCGACCCGGGTCAGGGCGGACTCGTAGTCGAGCAGCAGCGCCTCGTGCGAGGAGTAGAACTCGACCGTCTTGAACTCCTCCGGGTCGGCCCCGCAGGCGTGCATGAAGTTCAGCGCGTTGTCGATCTCGCGCGCCAGCTGCTCGTAGCGCTGCCCCGACGGGGACGACTTCACGAAGTCCTGGTTCCAGGCGTGCACCTGGCGCAGGTCGGCGTAGCCGCCGGTGGTGAAGGCGCGCACCAGGTTCAGCGTGGAGGCCGAGGCGTGGTACATGCGCTTCAGCCGCTCGGGGTCCGGGATCCGGGCCTCTTCGGTGAAGTCGAAGCCGTTGACGGAGTCGCCCCGGTACGTCGGCAGCGTCACGCCGTCGCGGGTCTCGGTCGGCTTGGAGCGCGGCTTGGAGTACTGACCGGCGATCCGGCCGACCTTCACGACGGGCACGGACGCGGCGTACGTCAGCACGGCGCCCATCTGGAGCAGCGTCTTGAGCTTGTTGCGGATCTGGTCCGCGGACACCGCGTCGAAGGCCTCGGCGCAGTCGCCGCCCTGGAGGAGGAACGCCTCTCCCTTGGCGACGGCCGCCATCCGGGCGCGCAGCTGGTCGCACTCGCCCGCGAAGACGAGCGGCGGATACGACTCGAGGTCCGCAACGACTGCGCGCAGAGCCTCGGTGTCGGGGTACTCGGGCTGCTGCGCCGCGGGCAGGTCTCGCCAGGTGTTGCCAGCACTCGCGCTGGTCTTAGCGTTCACGGTCACGACCTCAACATTACGGGGTCGTGTCGGGCGTCCTGGCCCATGCCCAGCAATTGAGACACGGGGTACACGACTCGGACATGGGGTAGGGTGCCTGCCATGTTCGCGCACTCGATCCAGACCTGGTGGTGGACCGCTCATCCGGCGGCCCGCTGACTGCGCGTACGACAGACTTCGCGAAGGCCGCCCGAGGGGCGGCCTTCGGCGTTTCCCGGGGTCGTTCCTCTCCACCGAAATCCCACCGGATCCTCGGAGAAGGAGCACGGACCCATGAATCTGCTCGGCTTGCTGGACGACCCCCGCCCGTTCGCCCTGCTGCGCCGCCGCACCCCGGGCCACGACCACGACCTGATCGAGGTCCTCGTCGGCCCGGTCACCACGCACGACCGCCTCGCCGACCTCCCCGACGAGGGCCTGGCGCTCGTCCCCTTCCGGCAGATCCGCGAGCGCGGCTTCGACGTCCGCGACGACGGCACTCCGCTGACGGTGCTGACGCCCGAGGAGTCGTACGGCGTTCCGCTCACCGACGCCCTGGAGCAGCTCCCTGCGCACGACGTGCGTGTCGAGGGCGGCGGCTTCGACGTCGGTGACGAGGAGTACGGGGAGATCGTCGGGCGCGTGCTGCGGGAGGAGATCGGCCGGGGCGAGGGCGCGAACTTCGTGATCCGGCGGACGTACGAGGGCGAGATCCCCGGGTTCGGCCGGGCCGACGCGCTCGCGCTGTTCCGGCGGCTGCTGGAGGGCGAGCGGGGCGCGTACTGGACGTTCGTCGTGCACACCGGAAATCAAGAAGGGCCCGAAGGGCCTTCCTTGGAAGGGCGGGGGCGGGAGACGGGCGGGCGGACGCTGGTCGGGGCGAGCCCGGAGGTGCACGTCCGGATGTCCGGCGGCACGGTCGTCATGAACCCGATCAGCGGCACGTACCGCTACCCCGTCGGCGGGCCGACCCCCGGGCACCTGCTGGACTTCCTCGCCGACGGCAAGGAGATCGAGGAGCTGTCGATGGTCGTCGACGAGGAGCTCAAGATGATGTGCACCGTCGGCGACATGGGCGGGGTCGTCGTCGGACCCCGGCTGAAGGAGATGGCGCACCTCGCGCACACCGAGTACGAGCTGCGCGGGAAGTCCTCGCTGGACGTGCGGGAGGTGCTGAAGGAGACCATGTTCGCGGCGACCGTCACGGGCTCGCCGGTGCAGAACGCCTGCCGGGTCATCGAGCGGCACGAGGTCGGCGGGCGCGGGTACTACGCCGGGGCGCTGGCCCTCCTTGGCCGGGACTCGGGCGGTGCCCAGACCCTCGACTCCCCCATCCTCATCCGCACCGCCGACATCGACGGCGGCGGCAGGCTGCGGGTGCCGGTGGGCGCCACGCTGGTGCGCGGATCCGACCCGGCGGGCGAGGTCGCGGAGACGCACGCGAAGGCGGCGGGTGTGCTGACGGCGCTGGGCGTCCGGCCGGGACGGCCGCGCCAGGAGTCCGAACGGCCGCGACTGGCCGACGACCCACGCGTGCAGGCCGCGCTCGACGGGCGGCGGTCCTCCCTCGCGCCGTTCTGGCTGCGGATGCAGGAGCCGTCCGGGGAGCTCACCGGACACGCCCTGGTCGTCGACGGCGAGGACACCTTCACGGCGATGCTCGCCCATGTGCTGCGGTCGGGCGGGCTGGAGGTGACCGTCCGGAGGTACGACGAGGACGGGCTCCGCGAGGCGGTGCTCGCGCACGAGGGCCCGGTCGTCCTGGGCCCGGGCCCCGGTGATCCCTCAGACCTCACCGACCCCAAGATGCGCATCCTGCGGCACCTCACCGCCGAGGTCGTCCGTGACCACCCGCACGGCGTGCTCGGCGTCTGCCTCGGGCACGAGCTGATCGCGGCCGAGCTGGGGCTGGAGATCGTACGGAAGGAAGTGCCGTACCAGGGGGCGCAGACGACGATCGACCTGTTCGGGCGGCCGGAGACGGTCGGTTTCTACAACAGCTTCGTGGCGCGCTGCGACGAAGCGGCCCGTCAGGAGCTGGCCGCGCACGGCGTGGAGGTCAGCCGCGCCGCGAACGGGGAGGTGCACGCGTTGCGGGGGCCCGGATTCGCGGGGGTGCAGTTCCACCCGGAGTCCGTGCTCACGCTCAACGGCGCGGCGGTCGTGCGGGACCTGGTGGGGCAGCTGCGGGGCACGAGCACGCCCACGGTGTAGCACGGGGCCGGTCGGGCCGCCCGGCCCGACCGGCGTCCGAGCCGGACGGTCCGTCAGCCGAAGAACACCCCGACCTCCTCGTACAGCTGCGGGTCCACCGTCTTCAGGCTGGCCGTCGCGTCCGCTATGGGGACGCGGACGATGTCCGTGCCGCGCAGGGCGACCATCGTGCCGAAGTCGCCGTCGCGGACGCATTCGATGGCGTGCAGGCCGAAACGGGTGGCGAGCCAGCGGTCGAAGGCGCTGGGGGTGCCGCCGCGCTGGACGTGGCCCAGGACCGTCGTGCGGGCCTCCTTGCCCGTGCGCTTCTCGATCTCCTTGGCGAGCCACTCGCCGACCCCCGACAGGCGGACGTGCCCGAAGGAGTCCAGCGACTGGTCCTTGAGGACCATGTCGCCGTCCTTGGGCATGGCCCCTTCCGCGACGACGACGATCGGCGCGTACGACGCCCGGAAGCGGGAGGTCACCCAGGCGCACACCTGCTCGACGTCGAAGCGCTGCTCGGGAATGAGGATGACGTTCGCGCCGCCGGCCAGGCCCGAGTGGAGGGCGATCCAGCCGGCGTGCCGGCCCATGACCTCGCAGACCAGGACCCGCATGTGGGACTCGGCGGTCGTGTGCAGCCGGTCGATGGCCTCGGTGGCGATGCCGACCGCGGTGTCGAAGCCGAAGGTGTAGTCGGTGGCGGACAGGTCGTTGTCGATCGTCTTCGGCACGCCCACACAGGGCACGTCGTACTCGCCGGACAGCCGGGCGGCCACGCCCAGGGTGTCCTCGCCGCCGATGACGATGAGCGCCTCGACCTCCAGCTCGGCGAGGTTCTCCTTGATACGGCGGATGCCGTTCCGCTCCTTCAGCGGGTTGGTCCGCGAGGAGCCGAGGATGGTGCCGCCGCGGGGCAGGATGCCGCGCACGGCGGGGATGTCGAGACGGACGGTGTCGTTCTCCAAGGGCCCTCGCCAGCCGTCCCGGAAGCCGGTGAAGTCGTAGCCGTACTCCTGCACGCCCTTGCGGACGATGGCCCGGATGACGGCGTTGAGTCCGGGGCAGTCGCCGCCTCCGGTCAGTACTCCGACGCGCATGGAACAGTCCCTTCGCCGCAGGTGCCTGACGAAGGGTCAGTGTGACGTGCGCCTCACTCGTCGTCGAGGCCGCGCTCGATCGCGTACCGCACGAGCTCCACACGGTTGTGCAACTGGAGCTTGCCGAGGGTGTTCTGGACGTGGTTCTGCACCGTGCGGTGGGAGATGACCAGGCGCTCGGCGATCTGCTTGTAGCTCAGGCCCTTGGCGACGAGGCGCAGGACCTCGGTCTCGCGGTCGGTGAGCCGGGGCGCCTTCGGTTCGTCGGTGTCCTGGGCGGGGGCGGGTTCGGAGGCCAGGCGGCGGTACTCGCCGAGGACCAGCCCGGCGAGGCCGGGGGTGAAGACCGGGTCGCCGACGGCCGTGCGGCGGACCGCGTCCTGGAGTTCCTCGGTGGAGGCCGACTTCAGCAGATAGCCGGTCGCGCCGGACTTCACCGCCTCCAGGACGTCGGCGTGCTCCCCGCTCGCGGACAGCACCAGGACGCGCAGCGCCGGGTCGGCGGCGACGACCTCCTTGCAGACCTGGACGCCGGGCTTGCCGGGCAGGTTCAGGTCGAGCACGAGCACCTCGGGTGCGGCGGCCTTGGCGCGGCGCACGGCCTGCTCGCCGTCGCCCGCGGTGGCCACCACCTCGAAGCCCGACTCGGCCAGGTCGCGGGCGACCGCGTCACGCCACATGGGGTGGTCGTCGACCACCATGACCTTGATCGGGTCCCGCCGGTCCTCCGTGGTCTCCGTCATCGCCGCTCCGCCTTCCCCCGTACGTTCGTCACGTCCTTCGGTACCTTCAACTCGACCTCCGTGCCCTGGCCCGGCACCGAGATCAGCTCCGCGCTGCCGCCGAGGTCGCGCAGCCGGCCGCGGATCGACAGGGCGACGCCGAGCCGCCCCTCGCCCTCGGCCTGGGCGAGCCGCCCCTCCGGGATGCCGGGTCCGTCGTCCCGTACGGTGACGATCACCTCGTCCGGCTCGTCCTCGACGAGGATCCACGCGCGCGCCTGCTCCCCGGCGTGCTTGCGGACGTTGTCCAGCGCCGCCCCGACGGCGGCGGCCACCTCCCGGGCGGCGACCGGCGCCAGCGGCACGGGCGCGCCGGGCTCGGCGAGGCTGACCTTGGCGCCGGCGTACGGCGCGAGCAGGGCGCGCAGGTCGACCGGGCCGCTCTCCTCCGGCTGCTCGTCGACGGCCCGGACGACGGCTCCCTCGGCGGCGTCCTCCGAGACCCGGGAGACGGGCACCAGTCCGCCGGAGACCAGGGTGCGCAGGGCGACCTCCTGCTCGCCGGCCATCCTGCCCAGCTCGGCCGCCTCACCGCCGATCACCGCGCCGCGCCGCTGCACCATCGCCAGCACCTGGAGCACGCTGTCGTGGATGTCCCGGGCGAGGCGCTCCCGCTCCCTCGTCGCGGCCTCGATCTCCAGGGCGCGGGCGAGGGTGCGCTCGGAGGCGCGGGCGACCTCGACGACGTAGCCGATGGCGACGGAGGCGATGCAGACCAGGATGACGTTGTGGACGGTGTCGCGGGCCGGGCTGCCGCGCTCGATCAGGTTGGCGACGGCCACGAGGCCGGAGGCGAGGGCCGCCCAGCGCCAGCCGCCCTTGATGGCGAAGGCGAGGACGGCACCGGCGGTCCATATCGACGGCAGTGTCGGGCCGCCCGCCTGGACCCGCTCGTGCGCGTCGGCGACGGGCGTGAGCAGGATGCCGGTGACGGCGACGGTGAGGTCGGCGGCGAGGAACCGCTTCGTGCAGCGGGCGGCGTTCGCGACCCGGGGCAGTGTGGTGAGAGTCCACACGCCCAGCACGGCGTAGTAGGCGACGGCCACCCAGGGCCGTGTGAACTCCTCGTAGGCGGTGGCGAACAGGCCGACCGCGTACAGCATCGTGAGCACCCGGTAGGCGGTCAGCGCACGCCACAGCGGCTGCTCGACCGACATCCTCAGGACTCGCTCGCGCTTGGCCATCTCCCCCACCCCCGGCAACGCGCCCCCGACCAGGGCTCCGTCCGCCTCTTCCCCGGCTCCTACCGCTCCGGCTTATCCTTGTCGGCCTGTTCCTTCTCCGCCTGTTCCTTCTCGGCCCGGGCGAGCGCGGCCTTCGCCGCCTTCTCGGCTTCCTTCTCCGCCTTCGCCGCCTCCGCGAGCTGCCGCTTCATGGCCGTCGCGTACATGTCGACGTACTCCTGGCCGGAGAGCTTCATGATCTCGTACATGACCTCGTCGGTCACCGCGCGCAGCACGAAGCGGTCGTGCTCCATGCCCTGGTAGCGGCTGAAGTCCAGGGGCTTGCCGATCCGGACGCCGGGGCGCATCAGCTTCGGCATGACCTTGCCGGGCGGCTGGATCTTCTCCGTGTCGATCATGGCGACGGGGATGACGGGCGCACCGGTCGCGAGCGCCACGCGCGCGAGGCCGCCCGGCTTGCCGCGGTAGAGCCGCCCGTCCGGCGAGCGCGTCCCCTCCGGGTAGATACCGAACAGCTCGCCGCGCTCCAGCACCTCGATGCCGCTCTTGATGGCGGCCTCACCCGCGCCGCGCGCACCGGAGCGGTCCACCGGCAGCTGCCCGACTCCCTTGAAGAAGGCGGCCGTCAGCCGGCCCTTCACCCCGGGCGTGGTGAAGTACTCGGCCTTCGCGATGAACGTGACCTTGCGGTCCAGGACCGCGGGCAGGAAGAACGAGTCCGAGAAGGAGAGGTGGTTGCTCGCCAGGATCGCGGGGCCGTCCGGGGGAACGTTCTCCAGGCCTTCCACCCATGGCCTGAAGGCGACCTTCAGCGGTCCCCCAACAGCGACCTTCATCGCGCCGTACAACAACCGAGTGCCTCCTGTATGTGTCGATCAGACCTTAACCCGGCGCGCTGTCAAAGGCGCCGACGGCCCTGGTCGGTGTCAGTGCCGTCGCGTACGGTGAAGGTCCCGCGAACGCCGTGCGACCCCTGCCATGACGTTCCGTGACATTCCGTGATCGTGTCAGTCCCTTCTCACGACCAGGAGGCCGAAGGTGCCGGTCCTTGCCGGAGCCGAGCCATTTCGCCACGAGGGCGGGGAGATCGCCGTACTCCTCTGCCACGGCTTCACCGGATCACCGCAGTCGCTGCGCCCCTGGGCGGAGCATCTCGCCGCACGCGGCCTGACCGTCTCGCTGCCGCTGCTGCCCGGGCACGGCACGCGCTGGGAAGACCTGCGGATGACCGGCTGGCAGGACTGGTACGCGGAGGTGGACCGCGAGCTGCGCCTGCTGTGCGAGCGCCGCGAGCAGGTGTTCGTGGCCGGTCTGTCCATGGGCGGCGCCCTGGCCCTGCGGCTGGCCGCGAAGCACGGCGACGCCGTCAGCGGTGTGGTGGTCGTCAACCCGGCGAACAAGGTGCACGGCCTGGCCGCGCACGCCCTGCCGGTGGTCCGCCACCTCGTCCCCGCGACGAAGGGCATCGCCAGCGACATCGCCAAGCCGGACAGCAGGGAGCTCGGCTACGACCGGGTGCCGCTGCACGCCGCGCACTCCCTGCGGCAGTTCTTCCGGATCGTCGACGGCGAGCTGCCGCAGGTCACCCAGCCGGTGCTGCTGCTGCGCAGCCCGCAGGACCATGTGGTGCCGCCCGCCGACTCGGCCCGTGTCCTCAGCCGCATCTCGTCGACCGACGTGAAAGAGGTCCTCCTGGAACAGAGCTACCACGTCGCCACGTTGGACCATGACGCGGACCGGATCTTCGCGGAGAGCACCGCGTTCATCGGCCGGCTCGCGTCCGGCCTCGGCAACGAGCCCGGTCTCGGCAAGGAAGGGACGACCGCAGGTGGCTGAGCACGACTCCGACCGCGAGGGCCGCGAGCCGGACGAGAAGGGCGTCCCGTTCGACGAGGATGCCGCCTGGGCGGCGATCGTCGCCGGGTACGGCGACGAGCCGCCGGACCCGCCGGGCGCCAAGCCGTTCAAGTCGATCGAGGACCTCGCGCTGCTGGAGTCTCCGACCAACGACGACCGGGTGGGCACGGCCGGGGACGCCGCGTCGGCCCCCGCGGAGGCCGGGAAGCCCGGCGAGCCGGACGGGCCGGAGCCGAAGGGCACCGGCGACAAGCCGGACAAGCCTGCCGGACCGCTGGGCGGCTCCGTCTCCTTCGCACCCGGCGTCGGCCCGCGCGACTACTCCGCGCCCGAGCCCACCGAGGACGACTTCGACGAGGACGACGAGGGGCATTTCGTGCCGCCGGAGCCGCCCCCGCTGCCGTCCGCCGACCCCACCGCGAAGTTCGCCTGGCTCGGCGTGCTGGGCGGGCCGGTGCTGCTCCTGCTCGCCGTGCTGCTCGGCTGGGAGATGACGTGGTGGCTGGCCACGCTTGGGATCGGAGGGTTCGTCGGCGGGTTCGCGACGCTGGTGATGCGGATGCGGACGGATGACGAGGAGGACGACGACCCCGGGCGGGGTGCGGTCGTCTAGGAAGCCGGCACTCTGAGGGCGGCCAGGACCGGAAGGTGGTCCGTGGCCGCCCTCAGGTCTGTCTCGGTCACCCCGGTCACCCCGGGCCCGCCGAGCGGCACGCCGCAGCCCAGCACCTCGATGCCCTCGGTCGCGAAGATCGCGTCGATGCGCTGGTAGGGGTCGGCGGGGGTCCAGGTGTGCTCGCCGCCCCAGGGGGACGCGGCCCGGCAGTCGGTCAGGGTGCCGGCCAGCCGGCGGAAGGCGGGGCCGTCGGGGCGTTCGTTCAGGTCGCCGCCGGCGATCATGTGCTCCACGCCCATGCCGGCGAGCCGGTCGAGGAGCATGCCGGCCTGGTCGTAGCGCTCGTCCTTCTGGAGCGACAGGTGACAGCTCAGGACGCCGAGGCGGGTGCCGGCGAAGCGGACGACGGCGGTGGCGAAGCCGCGGCGGTGCAGGCCGGGGGTGGGGGGCAGGAGGACGTCCTCCGTGCGTTCGACGCTCGCCCGGAGGGAGCTGAGGATCGCCGGGCCTGTGGTGGTGGCGCCCCCGGTGACCACCACGAGGTCGGATTCGCGGGCCAGACGGGCGAGTTTCTTGCGCCAGCGGAAGAAGCGGGGGGCTTCTTGGACGAGGACCAGGTCCGGTTCGCAGGCGCGGATGACACGGGCCAGGGCGTCGGTGTCGTCCCGCATCGAGCGGATGTTGTAGCTGAGGACCCTGATGACCGCGGAACCGTCTGGTTCTGTACGCGAGTTGGGGAGCAGCGACATGTGATCAATTTACGCCCAACAGCTCGGGGCGCGGGGGTTGTGCGCGAGTGCCGGTCATATGTGGCTGATCGCGCAGTTCCCCGCGCCCCTAAAAAGCAAAAGAAAGGCGTTTACATGATCGGGTCGGGTTCCCTCGCCAGGTCCGCTGCTCCCACCAGGCCGGCCTTGTTGCCCAGTTCCGCGGCGCGGACCTCGGCCACCGGGCGCCAGTTGCCGCCGACCAGCCAGCGCTTGTAGGACTTGCGGATCGGGCCCAGGACCAGTTCGCCCTCGTCGGAGAGGCCGCCGCCGACGATGAAGGCGGAGGGGTCGAAGAGGGAGGCGAGGTCGGCGAGGCCCGCGCCGACCCAGCGGGCCAGTTCGCGGTAGGAGTCGACGGCCACGCGGTCGCCCTGGCGGGCGGCCATGGAGATGTGCTTGCCCTCGATGCCGTCGGGCGTGCCGTTGCCGAGGCCGAGGAGGATCTCGGCGTTCTCGGGGGTGGCGTTGGCGCGCTGCTTGGCGTACCTCACGAGCGCCCGCCCCGACGCGTACTGCTCCCAGCAGCCCTGTGAGCCGCAGCCGCACAGCAGGCCGTCCGGCACCATGCGGATGTGGCCGAACTCGGCGGCCACGCCGAAGTGCCCGCGGCGCAGCTTGTTGCCGATGATGATGCCGCCGCCGAGGCCGGTGCCGAGCGTGATGCAGATGACGTTGCGGTGGCCCTTGCCGGCTCCGAACTTGTACTCGCCCCACGCCGCGGCGTTCGCGTCGTTCTCCACGACCACCGGGAGGCCCACGCGGGCCTCGACCTTCTCCTTGAGCGGCTCGTTGCGCCAGTGGATGTTGGGCGCGAAGTAGACCTCGGAACGCTGCCGGTTCACATATCCGGCCGCGCCGATGCCCACGCCGACGATGTCGTGCCCGACGCGTGCCCCTTCCACCGCCGAGGCGATGGCGTCCACGATGCCCTCAGGCGTGCCCGGGGTCGGCACCTTGTGGGTCGAGAGGATGTTGCCTTCCTCATCGACCACGCCGGCCGCGATCTTCGTGCCGCCGATGTCGACGCCGATGGTGAGTCCCATGAATCCCTCAGTTTCGGTCGAGCCCCGCTACGGCCAACGGTACCCGAGGCATGCCATCGGGTTCGCTGTCGTCCGCACGCTGGGCAGGGCCGGCGGCGGCACGCCGGTCGCGGCTCGTGAGAGGGCCGGGGGCTCAGTCCAGGTCGATGCGCTCCCCGGGGCCGCCGTCGTCGCCCCGGTCATGGCGTTCGTCCAGGTCCCGCGGGTCGATCCGGTCGTCGCGGCCGGTCCAGCGGCGCTCCTGGGCCTCGACGGCGGAGCGGTAGGCGGCGAGGAGTTCGTTCCCGGCGGCGGCCAGGTGGTCGAACACGTCCGGGTTGCGTTCGATGACGGGTTCCACGGCGGCCTTGGCCTGCTGGACGAACTGGCGGACGACCTGATCGGCGGCTGGTCCCGCGACCGCGCCGAACAGCGGGGACTGGATCCCCGACAGCTTGTCCGCGACGGCGTCGACCAGCTTTTTCAGTTCCTCGGCCGCCGAGCCCGGGTGCGGGCCGTACTCGGCGCGGCGGCGGGCCTTCTCCGCCTCGAGGTCCTCGGCGCACGCGGTCGCCCAGGCGTCGGGGTCGGTCGCCCGCGCCTCGTCCACGGCCTCTTCACGGGCGGCGTCGGACGGGGGGAGCTCTTCGCTCATGACGGACTCCTGACTACGGTTCGTCCCTACGACGTTACCCCCTCTCACCGCGTCCGCGGCCACAGCTCCGGGTCGGGTGCGAAACGGACGCGCAGCTCGCCCTCGCGCAGGGCGGCCCCGTCGACGGTGCAGCGGCGCAGCGCGGAGGGCAGCGGAACGATTCGGCGGAAAGGCCCCGCCGTGACGACCAGTTCGTCGCCGCGCCGGACGAGGTCCAGCTCCTCGCGTACGGCGCCGGGCAGCGGGATGTGCCAGACGAGCACACCCTCCTCGCCGAGCCGGTCGGTCACCGGCCACTCGACCGGTGGGGCGGGGGCGTCAAGGCCGACTCCGGGCACGGCGAGGTCGGCGAGGTCGTCGGCGCCGACCGGATCGCGTCCGAGATGGGCGACGGTCCGGACGTCGTACGACTCCCGCCACTCCTCCAGTGCCTTGCGCTGCTGGGCGACCGGGCCGGCCAGCCAGGTGTCCGGGGACGCCTCGGGCAGGACGCGGTTGGCGACCACGACGTCGGTGCGCAGGCCGCGCAGGGCGAGGCCGAGGCCGGCTGCGCGGAGGGCGTCGGCGCCGGCCGGGCCGGGCTCGGCGACCAGTCGTACGACGGTGTCGCGGTCGGCGACGACCGCCTCGACGGCGGCCAGCTCCAGGTCCCAGCGGGCAGCCGTCTCGTACAGCGCCTCGGCGGGCATGGGGACGCCTGCGAGCCGGCCCAGTACGGGGCGCAGGGCGCGGGCGGCCTGGCGTTCGGGCGGGAGCAGGCGGCGCAGGTAGCGGCGGAGCTCCTCGGGCAGGGCGAGGAGGGCGAGGGCCTGCGGGGTCGGCGGCAGGTCGACGACGAGCAGGTCGTACGACTCCGACAGCGCGGCGTCGCGCAGGGCACGCAGGAGGGCGAGTTCCTCGGCGCCGGGGAGGGGGGTGAGTTCCTCGGGGTCGAGGCGGGAGGCGCCGAGGAGGTCGAGGGCGGAGGAGGCGCGGTCCTGGAGGGCGGTGAGGTCCTGCCGGAAGTCCTGGGCGGGGTCGGGACGCCAGGCCGTGAGGCGGGGTGCGGCTTCGGCGGGTTCAGGGCCCGTCCTGGTCCCGAGGGCGGCACCGAGGGTGTCGGTGCGGTCGGCGCCGAGGAGGAGGGTGCGGGTGCCCTCCGCCGCCGCGGCCAGGGCGGTCGCGGCCGCGAGGGTGGTACGGCCGCTGCCGCCGGGGCCGGTGATCAGGATGGTGCGCATGGGGGTGAACGGTACCGGCCGCCGACGAGGTGCCCGGTGTTGCCGCTGAGGCCGGGTGGGTGCGCAACCCGGCGCTGCGGGGTGCCGCTGCGCCCACCCGTGCCGCCCTGGGGGTACCTCCCAGGCCCTTGAGGCACTGGGGGAGGCACGATTGCCCGCAACTGAGGCACCCTGGGGGCGCGGGGAACCGCGCGACCAGCCACGACGGGCCCGCACCCGGCACAGCGCGGGTACCGCTACGGAGCGACCCCTACTTGCCCGATTCCACGCGCTTCTTCAGACCCGCCAGCGCCCGGTCGATGATGACCTTCTCCGCCTTGCGCTTGATCATGCCGAGCATCGGGATCTTGACGTCCACGGTCAGCGCGTAGGTGACCTCCGTGCCACCCGCTCCCGCCGGCTTCAAGAGGTAGGTGCCGTCGAGGGAGCGGAGCATCTGGGACTTCACGAGGGTCCAGGACACCTCGTTCTCACCGGTCCACGTGTACGCGAGGACCTGGTCGTCCTTGATCGCACCCGCGTCCATGACGAGCCGGACCTGCTCGGCGCGGCCCTGCTCGTCGGTCTTGAGTACCTCGGCCTCCTTCACCTCGCCGGTCCAGTCCGGGTAGCGGGCGAAATCGGAGATGACCGCCATGACGTCGGCCGGGGCCGCCTCGATGGTGATGCTCGAGCTGGTGTGTTCCGCCATCTCCGTGGCTCCTCCAGATGCGGGCCGGTATGAGGTCGTCGTGCGCAAGCGTGTGCAGCGTGAAGGCTACCGCGCACGGGCCCCGCCGATCTCACCCGACCTGGGACGTCCTCACCATTCCAGCGCCCACGGTGTCCCGGTCCCCGCGAAGTGCCCCACGTTCACACACTCGGTTGCCCCGATCCGCATCCGCCGCACCAGCGGCTGGTGCACGTGTCCGAAGAGGGAGTAGCGGGGGCGGGTGCGGCGGATGGCGTCCAGCAGGGCCCGGCTGCCGCGCTCGAAGCGGCGCGCGACGGTGTCGTAGACCAGTTCGGGAACCTCGGGCGGGATGTGCGTGCACAGCACGTCGACCGCGCCGACGGCCTCTATCTTGGCCGCGTACTCCTCGTCGCTGATCTCGTACGGCGTCCGCATCGGCGTGCGCAGGCCGCCGCCGACGAAGCCGAAGACCCAGCCGCCTATCTCGACGCGCTCGCCGTCGAGGACGGTCGTGCCGGGGCCGGCGTACTCCTGCCACAGGGGCGGCATGTCGACATTGCCGTAGGTCGCGTACGTCGGAGTGGGGAACGCGGCGAACATCTCGGCGTACTGCTTGCGCACCGCCTTCTCGATCACCGACGCCCGGTCCGCGCCGACGCCGGCCCACAGCCGCGCCCCGAACTCCCGTGCCTCCTGGAAGCGGCGGGCGGTGCGCAGCGCGACGATGCGGTCGGCGTTCTCGACGCCGAACAGGTCCGGGAAGATGCCGCGCGAGTGGTCGGCGTAGTCGAGGAAGAGGACGAGGTCGCCCAGGCAGATCAGGGCGTCGGCGCCCTCGCCGGCCCTCGCCAGGTCACGGGCGTTGCCGTGCACGTCACTGACCACATGCACGCGCGTCCTGTGGTTTCCGGCTGGTGTGGGTGCCATGGCGATCAAGGGTAGGTCGGGCGCTGCACTTGTGAACAGTGGCGGCCCTACCTGCGGTTACTGGCCAGTCAGTTAGTAAGTGGACTACTGTGCGCGAAGGAATACCCAACTGTGTGACGCAGCGAACATCTCGCCGGGACCCCCTGTCGTAGAAGCCATACCGGCGGGTAACGTCCGGGCAGTCCAGTCGTGCTCTGCATTTCAACAAGTGAATGCCGGAGCACCTGCCCGAGCCTTGGACCGACCGTCGCATCACACAACGTCGTGGCGCCGGCGCCCTATGAGGAGCAGCAGTCTTGCGCGAGTTCAGCCTTCCGGCTTTGTACGAGGTCCCTGCGGACGGCAATCTGACCGACATCGTCCGCAGAAACGCCGCGCAGCACCCGGACGTCGCCGTCATCGCCCGCAAGATCGGCGGCAGCTGGCAGGACGTCACGGCCACCGCCTTCCTCGCCGAGGTGCGCACGGCCGCGAAGGGGCTGATCGCCGCCGGCGTCCAGCCGGGCGACCGGGTGGGTCTGATGTCCCGCACCCGTTACGAGTGGACGCTGCTGGACTTCGCGATCTGGAGCGCGGGCGCGGTGACCGTCCCGGTGTACGAGACCAGTTCGCCGGAGCAGGTCCAGTGGATCCTCGGCGACTCCGGCGCGACCGCGTGCATCGTGGAGTCGGGCGGTCACACGGCCGCCGTCGAGTCGGTGCGCGACCATCTGCCGGCGCTCAAGCACGTGTGGCAGATCGAGGGCGGCGGCCTCGACGAGCTGGGCCGGCTCGGGCAGGACGTCACGGACCGGACGGTCGAGGAGCGCAGCTCGATCGCCAAGGCCGACGACCCGGCGACCATCGTCTACACCTCGGGCACGACCGGCCGCCCCAAGGGCTGTGTGCTCACCCACCGCAGCTTCTTCGCGGAGTGCGGCAACATCGTGGAGCGGCTGCGTCCGCTGTTCCGCACGGGCGAGTGCTCGGTGCTGCTCTTCCTGCCGCTCGCGCACGTCTTCGGGCGGCTCGTGCAGATCGCGCCGATGATGGCGCCGATCAAGCTGGGCTGCGTCCCGGACATCAAGAACCTCACCGACGAACTGGCCGCGTTCCGCCCGACGCTGATCCTCGGTGTGCCGCGCGTCTTCGAGAAGGTCTACAACTCGGCGCGCGCCAAGGCCCAGGCCGACGGCAAGGGCAAGATCTTCGACAAGGCCGCCGACACGGCGATCGCCTACAGCAAGGCGCTGGACACCCCCTCCGGCCCGTCCCTCGGCCTGCGGATCAAGCACAAGACGTTCGACAAGCTCGTCTACAGCAAGCTCCGCGCGGTCCTCGGCGGCCGGGGCGAGTACGCCATCTCCGGCGGCGCCCCGCTGGGCGAGCGCCTGGGCCACTTCTTCCGCGGCATCGGCTTCACGGTCCTGGAGGGCTACGGACTGACCGAGTCCTGCGCGGCCACCGCGTTCAACCCCTGGGACCGGCAGAAGATCGGCACGGTCGGCCAGCCGCTGCCCGGCTCGGTGGTCCGGATCGCCGACGACGGCGAGGTGCTGCTGCACGGCGAGCACCTGTTCAAGGAGTATTGGAACAACCCCGGCGCGACCGCGGAGGCGCTGGCCGACGGCTGGTTCCACACCGGTGACATCGGCACCCTGGACGAGGACGGCTACCTCAGGATCACCGGCCGCAAGAAGGAGATCATCGTCACCGCGGGCGGCAAGAACGTCGCCCCGGCCGTGATCGAGGACCGCATCCGGGCGCACGCGCTGGTCGCGGAGTGCATGGTGGTGGGCGACGGGCGGCCGTTCGTGGGCGCGCTGATCACCATCGACGAGGAGTTCCTGGGCCGCTGGTGCGCGGACCACGGCAAGCCGGCGGGTTCCACCGCGGCGTCGCTGTGCGAGGACCCGGACCTGCTGGCCGCGATCCAGGCGGCGGTCGACGACGGCAACGCCGCGGTGTCGAAGGCGGAATCGGTGCGGAAGTTCCGCATTCTGTCCTCCCAGTTCACGGAGGAGTCGGGCCACCTGACCCCCTCGCTGAAGCTGAAGCGGAACGTGGTGGCGAAGGACTACGCGCACGAGGTCGAGGCGATCTACGCCAAGTAGCGCGCGAGCGGAGTCATGGCGCGGTGTCCTCGGCGAGGACCCGCGCCATCGTGCGTTCGGCGAGGGCCGTGATGGTCACGAAGGGGTTGACCCCGATCGACCCGGGCACGAGCGAGCTGTCGGTGACGTACATCCTGGGGTAGCCCTTCACGCGCCCGTAGTCGTCCGTCGCCCGGCCCAGTACGCAGCCTCCCAGCGGGTGGTAGGTGAAGTCGTCGGCGAAGACCTTGCTGCTCGACCCGAACAGGTCGTACCGGTAGATCGTCGAGTTGGCCGCGTTGATCCGGTCGAACAGCTTCTTGGCCATCGCGACGGAGACCGCGCTGTGGGCGGCCGTCCAGCCGAGCCGTACCCCGCCCGAGCCGGTGTCGTACGTGAAGGACGCCCGCTCCCGGTTCCTGGTGATCGCCAGATAGAGACTCACCCAGTGCTCCAGCCCGGTGGGCAGCGGGGCGATCTCGGCGAACACGGGGTTGGCGGCGTTGGCCCAGTCGTCGATGCCCATGACCGGCATGGTCGACTGGTTCGCGCCGACGGTGTCCCACAGGTGGTTGGCCCGGCCGAGCATCACGTTGCCGTTGGTGCCCCAGCCGGCGCCGACAGCGGGGGCGAGATCGGGCAGGGTGCCCGTCTCCCGGGCGCGCAGCAGCAGTTCGGTGGTGCCGAGGCTGCCGCCGCCGAGGAAGAGGTACGTGCAGCCGTACTCCTTGGTCTCGACGACCCGGCCGGTGGAGTCGATGCGGTCGGCGGTCAGGACGTAGGTACCGTCCGGCGCCCGGCTGATCGCGCGGACCTTCTCCATGGTGTGGATCGTGACGTGGCCGGTGCCGAGCGCGGCGGCGAGATAGGTCTTGTCGAGGCTGCGCTTGCCGTGGTTGTTGCCGTAGATGACCTCGCCGCCGAGTGCCGACTTCGGGGCGGTGCCGGCCGCCTCGCGCGCCATGTGGCCGAAGTCGTAGACGTTCGGCACGAATGTGGTCCGCAGTCCGGCCTTCTCCGCGTGCTGGCGGGAGACGCGGGTGAAGCGGTACCACTCCGTCGACTCGAACCAGGCCGGGTCGACGGTGTTCACGCCGAGGGCGGCGCGGGCGCGCGGGAAGTACGTGCCGTACATCTCGTCGGCGTCGACGGTGGGGAACTGCTCGGTGAAGTAGGCCCGGGGCGGCGTGACCGCCATGCCGCCGTTGACGAGTGAGCCGCCGCCGACGCCCCGGCCGACGTACACGGACATCTGCGCGAAGTGCACGCGGTCCAGGACGCCCGGGTAGCGGCCGATGTCCCTGTTGACGACGTCCAGCCAGAGGAAGCTGCCCAGGGGTGCCTCGGTGCGGGTGCGGAACCACATGGAGCGCTGGTCGGGGGTGCGGGTGGAGCAGAAGATCCTGCCGTCCGCGCCGGGGGTGTTCCAGAGGCGGCCCATCTCCAGGACGAGGGTGCGGATGCCGGCCTGGGCGAGGCGGAGGGCGGCTACGGCGCCGCCGTAGCCGGAGCCGATGACGATGGCGGGGGCGGTGTCGACTGCGTTTGGCTGCGCCGCTCGGGCGGAGTCGAGGCCGATGCGGGTGAATCCCAGGGTGGCTGCGGTTTGCAGGGCTGCCATGCCAAGGATCTGACGTCTTGTCAGCTGACGCTGCGTCAGGTTTGATGTCATGTGCGCAGCATCGGCGGATTATTCGGTTCCGCCTAGTGGGGTGGCGCTTGTTCGTGGTGGGCGGGTGCGGGTCGTTCGTGGTTGATCGCGCAGTTCCCCGCGCCCCTGAAGGAAGACACCTACAGCAAGTTTTTGAGGTGCTCGGCGAGTAGGTCCCAGCGCCACTTCTCCTCGACCCACTCGCGGCCCCGCTCGCCCATCCTGCGGCGCAGCTCGGCGTCTGCCAGGAGGGTGGTGATGCGGTCGGCCGCCTCCTCGGGAGAGCCGCCGCGGACCACCCAGCCCGTCTCGCCGTCGAGGACCGCGTCCGGGGCGCCGCCCGAGTCGCCGGCGACGACCGGGAGGCCCGTCGCGGAGGCCTCCAGGTAGACGATGCCGAGGCCCTCGACGTCGAGGCCGCCGCGGCGGGTGCGGCAGGGCATGGCGAAGACGTCGCCGGCGCCGTAGTGGGCGGGCAGCTCCGCCCAGGGCACGGGGCCCGTGAAGCGGACGGAGCCCGCGACGCCCGTGTCGTGGGCCAGCTTGCGGAGGTCCTTCTCGTAGGGGCCGCCTCCGACGATCAGCAGCACGGCGTCCGGCTCGGCCGCCAGGATCCGGGGCATGGCCTGGATCAGGGTGTCCTGGCCCTTGCGCCGCACCAGCCTGGAGACGCACACCACGACCGGGCGGTCCGTCAGGCCGAGCCTCGACCGGATCTCGTCACCGCCCGAACCGGGGTGGAAGGTCTTCTCGTCGACACCCGGCGGCAGCTGCGCCATCCGCGCGGCCGCCTGCGGGCTGAGCGCGCCGGTGATCCGGGAGCGCGTGTACTCGCCGAGATAGGTGATCGTGTCCGTGGAGTCGCCGATCCGGCGCAGCAGCTGCCGGGCGGCGGGGAGCTGTGCCCAGCCGGCCTCGTGCCCGTGCGTGGTGGCCACCAGCCGTTCGGCGCCCGCGCTCCGCAGCGCCGGCGCCATCAGGCCGAGGGGGGCCGCCGCCCCGAACCACACCGAGGTGCACCCGTGCTCCCGCAGCAGCCCGGCGGCCCGCCGGGTGACACGCGGCGTCGGCAGCAGCATCGTCGTGCGGTCCCGTACGACGGTGAAGGGCTGCTCCGCGTCGAAGGCGGCGGTCGCGTCCACGCCCTCCCGGCTCCGCTTCCAGGTCGACGCGTAGACGACCAGCCGCTGCGGGTCCAGCCGCAGCGCCATGTTGTGCAGGAACGCCTGGATGCCGCCCGGCCGGGGAGGGAAGTCGTTGGTCACGATCAGGGTCTTGCGCACGCCGCCGACCCTACCGAACCGCCCCTCACGGCCGTACGCGCCGGCAGGTGTGGCACGCTCACAGCAGTCGGGGACATCATGGCCTCCTCGACACGGCACGCGGACGGGGCAGGGATCAGGTGAGGACGACGGGCGCGAGGCGGTCCCTGGCATGGCTGCCGGTGACCTGGTGTCTCACGAGACTGGTGCTGCTGCTGTTCGTGCTGAAGGTGTACGTCTTCCCGGGCCCGGACGTGACGAGCGACGTGTCCGTGATCTACCAGGGCTGGTACGACGTCCTGCGCACCGGAACGTTCCCTCACCAGGACGTCACCTGGCAGTACCCGCCCGCCGCCGCCCTGGCGATCCTCTCCCCCGGCCTGCTGCCCTTCCTGCCCTACGCGACCGCGTTCTACGTGCTGGTCTGCGTCACCGACCTGGCCGTCCTGGCCCTGCTGGCGTACGCGGGCCGGCGCCCCGGCAGGTCGCTGCGCGGCGCCTGGGTGTGGGTGGCGGGCGTGCCGCTGCTCGGGCCGACGGTGTACGCGCGCTACGACGTGATGGTCACGGCGGTGGCCGTGGCGGCGCTGCTCGCGGGCGCCCGGCACCCCAAGGTGATGGGGGCGCTGGCCGCGTTCGGCGCGCTGCTGAAGGTCTGGCCGGCGATGCTCCTCCTGGCTGCCCGCCGGCCCGCCTCCTGGGTGTCGGCCGTGGTCACCGGCATCGCGGTGACGGGCGTGTTCGTCCTGGCCATGCCGGGGGCGTTCGCCTTCCTGACCTTCCAGCGGGACCGGGGCACCGAGGTGGAGTCACTGGGCGCGCTGGTCTTCCACGTCGCCCGGCACTTCGGCTGGGAGGGCGAGGTGCGGCTGAACTACGGCTCGATCGAGTTCCTCGGGCCGTACGTGAGCGAGGTGAGCACGGGCGCGCTGTTCCTGACGGGGGCGGCCTTCGGCTGGCTGCTGCTGTGGCGGCTGCTGGCCCGGAACTTCGAGGAGCACACGGTCGCCGACGCGGCCTTCGTGGCGGTGCTGATGTTCACCACCACCAGCCGGGTGATCAGCCCGCAGTACATGGTGTGGCTGGTCGGGCTGGCAGCGGTCTGCCTGTACTTCCCCGGGAGCCGGATGCGGCTGCCGGTCGGGCTCGTCCTGGTGGCGTGCTTCGTGACGGTGCTGGAGTTCCCGCTCTACTTCGGGAACGTGGTGGCCAGCGACGGGCTCGGGCTGACCTTGCTGTTCCTGCGCAACGGCCTCCTGGTGGCCGCCGCGCTCCTCGCGGCCCGCGCCCTGTGGCGGGCGACGGTGCCGCGCACGGCCCCCGCTGCCGTGCCCGCTCAGCCCACCACCCGCACCGACGAGACCCCGGTCTCCACCTGAGCCGGAGCCCGCCGGAAGAGCATGCCCGCCAGCCCGCACTGCACCGCCGTCGCCACCGCCAGCGCGAGGCACACACCGGGCAGCCCGAGCCCCGTCAGGCCGTACGCGAGCGGCAGCTGGACCGCC
This sequence comes from Streptomyces coeruleofuscus, assembly GCF_039532725.1. Classification (NCBI taxonomy): domain Bacteria; kingdom Bacillati; phylum Actinomycetota; class Actinomycetes; order Kitasatosporales; family Streptomycetaceae; genus Streptomyces; species Streptomyces coeruleofuscus. The sequence goes on along the minus strand of NZ_BAAASE010000007.1, from coordinate 23,825 downwards.
GTTCCGAGCACGGTCACGCGCAGCAGCCTCGGGGCGTCCCCGCCGCCCTCGAAGACCCCGCCGAGCGCGATGAGGCAGGCCGTCAGCAGCAGGTAGGGCCCGACGCAGCGCAGGAAGAGCACGCCCTCACGCGCGACCCCGGGCCCGGCGCCGAAGGCGGCCATGAGCCACGGGGCGGTGACGGCCAGCAGTACGGCCGCGGCGAGGCCGACGGCTCCGGAGACCCGCACGGCCTGCCGCCCGATCTCCCGCCGCGCATCCCTCCCCTCGCCCCGCGTGTGCGCGGTGTGGATGGACGCGGCCTGGCGGACGGCGTAGAAGGCCATGGTCGCCACGTACATGACCTTGTAGGCGATCGAGTACGCGGCCACCGCCGTCACCCCGAGCCGCGCGACGATGGCGACCAGGACCAGGGCGCCCGCCTGGCGCACGGTGAAGTCGGCCGACATGGGCAGGCCGGTGGTCAGCGTCCGGCGCAGGGAGACGGCCGGGGACTCGGTCGGCGCCGTGCCGCGGGCGCTCCGCAGCAGTGCGTTGCGCCGGACGGCGACGAGTCCGGCCCCGAGTGCCACGGACCGGCACAGCACCGTGGAGGCGGCGGCGCCCTGGACGCCGTAGAGGTGGATGAAGAGCGGGTCGAGGGCCAGGATCAGGCCGTTGGACAGCAGGGCGAGGCGCAGCGGGGTCCTGGTGTCGCCGGTGCCCTTGAGGATGCCGTCGACGAGTTGCTGGGCGAAGAAGACGGCCATGCCGGGCATGGAGAGCGCGAAGTACGCGACGGCGAGCGGGAGGGCGGCGCCGTCGGACCCGCCCAGCACCAGCCGGGCCAGTGGTTCGCGGCCGAGCAGACCGCCCGCCACCACCACGGGTGTCACCAGTGCCCACAGCGCCCAGCCGCCGCGCACGGCCGCCCGTACGGCGGCGGGGTCGCGGGCGCCCCGGGCGTGGGCGACCAGCACGGTCGTGCCGGAGCCGAAGACCAGGGCGACGCCGAGCAGCACGTTCTCCGTGGTGGTCGCCACGGCCACGGCGGCTACTGCCGGACCGCCCAGCCGGGCGACCCAGACGGTGTTGATGATCCCGGCGGCGACGGACGCCAGGAGCGAGAAGTAGACGGGGCGGGCGAGCTGGAGGAGTTGCTTGCGGTGGGCGTTCACGGCGGATGTCCCCCTGGGTCCTGGTGAACCTCGATACGAGCTAACTCGATTCGAGGTAGCTCGTTAAGAGGTAGCATGGGCGCTCACGCACTCGCAAGGAGGACCATGCTGGAGCTGTCGATCCTGGGCTTCCTTGCCGGGGAGCCGCTGCACGGCTATGAGCTCAAGGAGCGGATCAAGGCGCTGACCGGCCATGTCCGGCCTGTGAGCGACGGCGCGCTCTACCCGGCGATCACCCGCCTGGTCGGGGCGGGCCTGCTCGACCAGCGCACCGAGCCGGGCGCGAGCGCGGCACCGCGCCGGATCCTCGCCCTCACCGGCAAGGGCCGCGAGGAACTGCTGGAGCGGCTGCGCCACCCGAAGCAGACCGAGATCACCGACCACGTCCGCTTCAACACGGTCCTGGCGTTCCTGCGCCACCTGCCCGACCGGCGCGAGCAGGCCGCCGTGCTGCGCCGCCGGCTGGACTTCCTCGAGACCCCGTCGAGCTTCTTCTACGAGTCCGGCAAGCCGGTCCGCGCCGAGGAGGCCGACGACCTGTTCCGCCAGGGCATGCTGCGGGTCGCCCGAGCGACGGGCGAGGCGGAGCGCACCTGGCTGCGGGAGGCCATCGCACAGCTCGAACAGCCGGGATGAGGCAGTGGGCGGTCCGTTCCGGCCACGGCCGGGTCAGCCCAGCTGGACCCGCAGATACTCCCGCCACTCCTGCGAGAAGGCCCCCGGCGTCGTCCCCAGTACCTCGCGCATCGCCTCCTCCACCGCCCCGGCGCGCTTCCGGTGCTCGCCGACGGCCCGGTAGAACTCGCCCAGCCGGGCCTCGCCCCAGCGGTCGGCGATCAGCCGGCAGGCCGTCCAGCCGCTCTCGTAGGCCCGGGCGAGACGGCTCGCGTCGCCGGTGAAGCCGAAGTCCTTGTCGGCCGGGAGGGCGGACGGGATCCGGCCCTGGGTCACCGCGCGGGACAGTTCGGGCGCGGCCTCGCGCGGCGTGCGGCCGGTGGCCCGGTAGCCGACCCAGTCGGCGTACCCCTCGGACAGCCACAGGGGGGTGGCGGGGGTGGTGTGGGCGCGGGTGGCGACATGGGTCGTCTCGTGGGTGACGACGACCTGCTCGCCGAACGTGCCGAGGAGTGAGAACGCGTCCGGGTTGACGATGACGCGGTCCGCGGGCGCCTGCGCCGGTGCGCCCGTCTCGCCGGTGGTGACCGCGGCGATCCCGCGGTAGGAGGAGGCGGGCGAGCCGAGCAGCCCCGCCATCCCCTCCAGTGACTTCGGTACGAGCAGGACGACGCGTCGGCCCCAGTCCGTGCCCCACGCCTCCGAGACGGCGGGCACCGCACGGTCGGCCAGGTCCGCGAAGCCGCGCAGCGACCGGCCGGACTGCCCGACACCGAGGACGAGGCTGCGCTCGCCCCGGACGACCTGTACCGCCCCCTGGTCCCACAGCTGCTGGGCGGACTTCCTCGCGGGCCGGTCGGCGTCGACGGACCACCGACCGTCCGCGTCGCGGCTGAGCCGCAGGGTGCGGCCGGCGGTCACCGGCGCCCGGTCGTACCCCGCGACGCGGTAGCGCAGTTCGGCGTCGGCGGTGGCCGTGTCGCCGGTGCGGTGCAGGCCGGTCACGCGGTACGCCCAGTCGGCGAGGGGCAGCGCGCGCAGACGGGCGAAATCCGCCGCCGTGCCCGTGCGCGCGTAGGCCCGCTCGTCGCGGTCGAGGACCGCGACGGCCCGCCGGTCGAGGAGCCGCTGGACGTCGGCCGTGGCGCTGTCGGCGGCAGGCCGGCCCCCGCATCCGGTCAGGAAGACGAGCAGCAGAACGAGCGCCACCACCGGGGACCCCGACCTTCGACCAGCCACGTTCCCGATCGTACGGGCGCCCGGCCGCGCCGGTCAGACCCTGGTGACCGACGAGACCGGCATCATCCCCACCGGGTCGTAGCGCACGGGTGCGCCGGGGTACGGCGCGTGAATGACCTGGCCGTTGCCCATGTACATCCCGACATGGCTGGCGTCACCCCGGTAGACGACCAGGTCACCGGGGCGCGCCTCGGACAGCGGGACCTGCCGGCCGGCGAATCGCTGGGCCTGCGAGGTGCGCGGCAGAGAGACCCCGGCCTGCGCGTACGACCACTGCGTCAGGCCAGAACAGTCGAAGCCGGAGGGGCCGTTGGCGCCCCAGATGTAGGGCTTGCCGAGCGCGCTGCGGGCGGCGGCGACGGCGGCCGCTCCGCGCCCGGAGGCGGCGGTGGCGCCGCCGAGGTCGGGAACGCCGTCGCGGCCGGAGCGGGAGGCCCGGTCGTAGGCGTCGCGCTCGGTGTCCGGAAGGGAGTTGAGCAGCCGCCGGGCCGTGGCGAGCTTCCGCTCGACGGTCTTCTTGTGGGCGGCGACGGCCTTGCGGCTCTTCTCCAGTTCGCGGAGCTTGCCGGCGGTCTCCTCGCGGTCCTGGGCGAGTTCGCGCATGGCCTCCTGGAGCTCCTTCAGCTCGCCGGCCTGGTGGGCCGTGACGCGGTCCAGCCGGGACGCCTTGTCGAGGTAGTCGTCCGGGTCGTCGGAGAACAGCAGGGCGAGGGACGGGTCGATGCCGCCCGACCGGTACTGGGCGCCGGCGAGCGAACCGAGCGACTCCCGCATGGAGTTGATGCGCTGCTGCTGCCGGGCGATCCGGTCCCGGGCGGTGCGGACCTCGTCGCGCAGTTCGCCGGCGCGCTCGTCGGCCTCGTTGTAGGCCTCGGTCGCCTTCTCGGCCTGCTCGTAGAGGCGGTCCACCTCGGCCGGGGTGTCGTCGTACGGTGCGGCCAAAGCGGGTACCGCGCCCAGGGCGGCGGCCGCGACGGAAAGCAAGCTGACCGCGACAGTGGCGCCCCGGTCGAACCCGGACGGTGCAAGGCGGCGATGGGACCCCACGGGAAGCCGCTCTCCTTCCGCTGACGGACTAGGAAACGCGGCAGACAGTAGCCCCGCGACGGGGAGACGCCAACGACCATCCGTGGGTATGCGGCACGACGCCCCGCCACTGACGCAGGTCACTGGCGGGGCGTGGGCTCAGTCGAGGCCGGCGCGATTCGCCCGAACGGCGGACACGGTGTCCTGATCTTGGAGACGCCGGGGGCCGGTCGGGGCCGTCGTGCGGAACGTCAGACGCGGACGCCGAACATGAACGGGCCGCCGATGGTGTCCATCGACTCGTAGCGGACGACCGTGCCGGTGCGCGGGGCGTGGATGATCTGCCCGTTGCCGGCGTAGAGGCCGACGTGGTGCAGGTCGTTGAAGAAGAAGACCAGGTCGCCGACCTTGAGCTGGCTGACCGAGTAGATCTTGGTGCCGGCTCCGGTCTGCGCCTCGGAGGTGCGCGGGATCTGCACGCCGGCCGCGGCGTACGCCCGGGAGGTGAGGCCGGAGCAGTCGTAGGAGCTCATGCCGGTGGCGCCGTAGACGTACGGCTTGCCGAGCTGGCTCTGGGCGAAGGCGAAGGCCGCGGCGGCCCGGCCCGAGCCGGGCGGGACGTCGGCGGTGAGGGCGTCGCGTGCGCTGTCGCGGCTGGCGCGGTCCTCCTCGGCCTTCATCTGCGCCTTCTCGGCGGCGGTGAGGGTGTTGAGCAGCTTCTGCGCGGAGGCGAGCTTGCTCTGGACTTCCTTCTTCTTCTTGCCGAGTTCGGTGCGGGTGGAGGCGAGGTCCTTGAGCTTCTCGGAGGCCTCGGCGCGCTCCTGGGCGAGTTCGCGCTGCTTGTCCTGGACCTTCTTCAGCGCCTCGACCTGCTGGCTGCTCAACTGGTCGAGCGTGGACGCCTTGTCGAGGTAGTCGTCCGGGTCCGCGGAGAGGAAGAGCTGCACGGAGGGGTCGATGGAGCCGGTCCGGTACTGCGACGCGGCCGCGAGACCCAGGCTGTCGCGGAGCTCGTTGAGCTCCTCCTGGCCGCGGGCGACGTTGTCCTGGATGGTGGAGATCTCCTTCTGGAGCTTCTCCTGCTTCTCCTTGGCCCCGTTGTACTTCTCGGTGGCGTGCTCCGCCTCTTCGTAGAGCTTGTCGACCTTGGCCTTGACCTCGTCCTTGCTCGGCTTCTCACTGGGGGCCGCGTTGGCGGCCTGCGAGCTGAAGGCGACGGCAGCGGCGGCGGCTGTGGTCAACACGGTCACACGTGCGCGGCTCGGCTGCTTGGGACGACGGTGGGACGCCACGGGTGACAAGCTCCTTCTCGGCCCCTCCGCCGACGCTCCCAGTGAGCGATCACCCGAGCGGAGGTTCGGGGCCTGACCCTAGTGACCTTCCTGTGATCAGTTCAAATCCTCAGATGAAAAATCGCGTCACGGTAGGCCAACTTTTCCCCTGGACCCACAGGCAGTGAGGCACAGTTGACTCACCGTGGCACACATGTCTCATCAATTCGGGCATCAGGCCCGGACGTTACGCATCGCCCGTACGGTTGCTAGCCTCGCGAAAGGCGCTTCAGCAGCATCGCCGAGGCCACGGGACGGGCGCCCGCGCGGGCCACGCCGTCGGCCACCTCGCGGTCGGTGGAGGCCACGATGACGGGCCGGCCGGGCGGTTCGGCGCGCACCAGCTGGCGGATCAGCTCGTCGGCGGTGACGCCCGGCTTCGAGAACAGCACCCGCACCCCGCGCGGCGGCGCGAGCAGTACCGGCGCGGCCAGTTCGGCCCCGTCGAAGACGCACGTCACCTCGGCGCCGCTCTGTGCCGCCAGTTGCGAGAGCTGCCCGAGCAGCCTCAGGCGCTGCTTCTCCAGCGGCATCTGGGGATAGCCGGTCTTGGTGACGTTGTAGCCGTCGACGACCAGATGGGCCTGCGGCAGCGCCAGCAGCTGGTCCAGGACCTGCGGGTCGTTCTCGGACAGGGCGCGGGCGGCGATGTCCTTCGGGCTCATCCGGCCCGGCTCGACGGCGTCCACGGTCTCGGCGGGCCGCACCGACACCGGCGGCAGGGCCAGCTCGCGCCGGAGCCCCTGGGTGGCGTCCAGCAGGGTGTCCAGCAGCAGTCGTACCCGCATGTCCTCGACGCTGCGGCCCTCGCGCGCCGCCCGGCGCGCCGCCTCCAGGGCGGCCTCGGTCTCGCTCAGCCGCGCCTTGAGCCGCCGGGTCTCGCTCTCGGCGGCGGACACCTGGGCCTGTCCCTCGGTACGGACGGCCTCGATCTCGCCGTGCGCCTTGCGCAGGGCGGCCTCGCCGCGCTTGACGTCGCTGAGGGCGGCGCGGAGCTTGCGGTGCAGCGACTCGGTTTCCTTCTTGGCCGATTCCAGCTCCGTGCGCAGCCGCTCCGTCTCGGCCCTGGTGTGGTCACGGGCCCGGGCCAGCTCGGCGCGCAGCCGCTCCAGCTCGGCCCGGTTCTCCTCGTCGGCCCGCTCGGCGTCGGCCCGCTGGGCCTCCTCGCCGGCGGCGGTCACGAGCTTCACCCAGTCGAGGGGCCGCAGTACGTAGGCCGCGGCCGCCACGTCGAGCGGATCCGCGGCCGGGGGCGGGGAGCCTGAGTCGAGGGCGCCGGTCAGTTCCGGCTGGGCCTCTCTGAGCTTCTCCCCGATGCGCTGCCGGAACAGCGGGTCGGTCTCCAGCGCCGCGGCCATGGCGTTGCCGGCGAACTTGGCCCGGCGGTTCGGGGCGAACCGGGCGTACTGCCTGAGCTGCGCGGGCAGCTCGCCGACGGTCAGCGAACCGAAGCCGTCGGAGACGATCTGGACGACCCTGCGGCGCACGCCGTCGGGCAGCGGACGGTCGAGCACCTCGGCGGCGCCGTCGCCCGGCCCCCCGCCCGTGGTCTCCACCATCCGTCACACCCCAATGCCTGTGCGGGGCCAGCTCCCGTCAGGAGCCGGCACCCGGCCTGTCCACGAGTTCCACCTGGTCCACCGCGTTGCACCAGCGGCAGCGCACCGACTCGATGGTCTCACTGAGCACCTCGCGCTCCTCGACCTTCGGCTCTCCGGCCAGGTCGAGGTGGACGTACTCGACGACCTTCGACGAGCGGGTCACGTCGAACCTCGTGAGGTTGCCGCAGAGGGCGCAGCGCCACCGCGTCGAGGCGGTCGGCAAGGGAACCGTCATCGTGGCCTGTTCTCTTTCCTTCTAGTGTCCGTGACGCCACCGGCATCCCCGGTGCGTGTGGCTCGTAACCCTACGGCCTGGCGGGTCCTCGCCGCCCACGCGTCCACGGCGGCGAGGCGGTCTGTGCCGTTGCGTCCGGTTACGTCATGCTCTGTGTTCATGATCAGCAAGTGGAGTGCGTCGATCGTCCGGGCCGGCAGATCGGTCCGGGGGTCGTCGGCGCCGGTGACGTACTCACTGATCGCCCTGTGCTGCGCGGTCTTCCTGGCCGGACCCGGCTCGGGCCTGAACCCGGCGTACGGCACGGGCGACGACCTGCTCGCCGCGCAGCGGGCCTATTTCCGGCGCTGGGGCGTGATCCCCGCAGAACTGTTCGAGGGGTCCGCCGGATCGGCTCTCACCCCCGCGACGGCCCTCTTCGTCCACGGCAGCTGGGTGCACCTGCTCGGCAACATGCTCTTCCTCTACGTCTTCGGGGCGATGACCGAGGAACGGATGGGCCGGGCGCAGTTCACCCTGTTCTACGTCGGCTGCGGCTGTCTGGCCCTGCTGGGCTACGCCGCCGTCAACGCGGACTCCGAGCAGCCCCTGGTCGGTGCCTCGGGGGCGATCTCGGCGGTCCTCGGTGCGTTTCTCTACCTGTTCCCGCGGGCCAGGGTGACCAGTCTCCTGCCGTTCCTCTTCTTCCTGCCGGTGCGCTTCCCGGCGTGGATCGTGCTGCCGTTCTGGGCGGCGCTCCAGTGGCTGGCGGCCGGACGGGCCTCGGACGGCCCGGGCGTGGCCTACCTCGCCCACCTGGTGGGCTTCGGCCTCGGCTTCGGCTACGCCTCGGTCCGCTACGGCCGTCCCGCCGGCCCCACTAGAGTGAAGACCGCCCCTGCTCCGGCCCCCGAGGGAGAGAACCAGCCGTGATCACCGCGATCGTCCTCATCAAGACCAGCGTGGACCGGATCCCCGAGATCGCGGAGTCGATCGCGGCGCTGGACAGCGTCAGCGAGGTCTTCTCCGTCACCGGCACCTACGACCTCATCGCGATGGTCCGGGTGAAGGAGCACGAGGACCTGGCGGAGGTCATCCCCGGCCGGATCAGCAAGATCCCCGGCGTGGAGGGCACGGACACGCACGTGGCGTTCCGTACCTACTCGCAGCACGACCTGGAGGCGGCGTTCTCGATCGGGCTCGACAACTGAGGAACCGCCCCTGAGCGCGGACCCCGGATGAAGAGTTCTTCATCCGGGGTTCATCATCGGCTCCGGGTTCCGTCCGCAGGATCAGGCACATGGCATTCTCCCGTCGTATGGCCGCCCTCTCCGCGGTCGTGCTGATCCCGCTGGGCATCGCCGCGACCAGCTACGCCCTCGCGGACAGCCCCGAGGCGCCCAAGGTCCCGTCCCAGCAGGTGGAGCTGGACAACAGCTCCACCACGCCCACCTCCACCCTCACACCCCCCGCGAAGTCAACGCCGCCGGAGCCCACGCCGGGCGACGAGGGCGTCTCGCGGCCTCCCGTGACCGACAGCTCAGCGAGTGACGATGACGACGACGACCGCGGCCGGGGCGCATCGGACGACGGACCGGGCGACGACGACGCCGGCTCCGACAACTGACTCCGGCCGCCGGCGCGTCTCCGCCCGGGTCCGCATCCTGCTCTGGCTGCTGCTCGTGATGGCGGTCGCGCTCGCCTCCGTCGCCATGACCACCCGCTCGTTCCTGCTGCGGGACGTCGACAACCGGATCAACCGTCTGCTCACCCAGGAGACCGGCGAGTTCGCCAACTTCGAGGAGCAGGGCGGGGATCCGCGGACGGGCCGGCCGTTCACCGACGCGGACCGGCTGCTGACGGTGTTCCTGGAACGGCAGAACCCCGACGCGGACGAGGAGCTGATCGGCCTGGTGACCAGGACCGACGGCAGCCTCCGGCCGCTCCGCCAGCCGCACGACGTGCCCGTCGCCCTGCCCCTGGACCGGGACGTCGACGCGCAGCGCCGCATCTTCGGCTCGCCCGCGTCCTCCGGTGTGCTGCACCGGCCGGAGGGCGAGATCCGCTGGGCCAAGGTCACCGTGGCCCAGCAGGGCCGGGAGCCGGACGCCGCGTTCGTCGTCGCCTTCCACCCGGAGCGCGAGCAGGCCCGCGTGAACAGCGTGTTCCGCACGCTGCTCGGCATCTCCGGGGTCGCCCTGCTGCTGACCGTCGGCATCGCCTGGGCGGTCGCCGGGCGGATCCTCAGACCCGTGCGGGTGGTGCGCACCGCGGCGGCGCAGCTCACCGAGCAGGACCTCACCCGGCGGATCCCGGTGCACGGCAACGACGACATAGCGGCGCTCGCCGACACGTTCAACGGCATGCTCGACCGGCTGGAGCGCGCCTTCGCCGCCCAGCGCGAGTTCGTCGACGACGCGGGCCACGAGCTGCGCACGCCCATCACCATCGTGCGCGGCCATCTGGAGCTGATGGGCGACGACCCGGCCGAACGCGAGGAGACCGTCCGGCTGGTGACCGACGAGCTGGACCGGATGAGCCGCATCGTCGAGGACCTGCTGCTGCTCGCCAAGGCCGAACGCCCCGACTTCGTCTCCCCCGAGCCGGTCCAGGTCGCCGAACTCACCGCCGACGTCTACGTCAAGGCCCGCACGCTCGGCGAACGCGACTGGCAGCTCGACGGGGTCGCCGACCTGGAGGCCGAGCTGGATCCGCAGCGGATCACCCAGGCCATGGTGCAGCTCGCGCAGAACGCGGTGCAGCACACCACGCCCGGCCGGACCATCCGCATCGGCTCCCGCACCGACGGCCCGCACCTGGAGCTGTACGTCGCCGACTCCGGGCCCGGTGTGCAGCCCCAGGACACCGAGGTGATCTTCGAGCGCTTCCGGCGCGGCACGGCCCGCCGCGGCGCCCGGGGCTCCGGCGCCGGGCTCGGTCTGTCCATCGTCAAGGCGATCGCCGAGGGGCACCGGGGCCGGGTACGGCTCCACGGCACCCCCGGGGGCGGCGCCACCTTCGCCCTCGTCCTGCACGCGCCCCGGGCACCGGAAGGGGACCCCACGTGAACCGCATCCTCATCGTCGAGGACGAGGAGCGCATCGCCTCCTTCGTGGAGAAGGGCCTGCGCTCCAACGGCTTCACCACGACCGTCGTCACCGACGGCGACGCGGGCTACGAGTACGCCCTGACCGGCGGCTTCGACCTCGTCGTCCTGGACATCGGGCTGCCCGGCCGGGACGGTTTCACGGTCCTGCGCGAGCTGCGCGAGGCGCGGGTGACGGTGCCGGTGATCGTGCTGACCGCGCGGGACTCCGTACGGGACACGGTGGCCGGTCTCGAGGGCGGCGCCGACGACTGGATGACCAAGCCGTTCCGCTTCGAGGAGCTGCTGGCCCGGGTGCGGCTGAGGCTGCGGACGGCCGCGCGGGCCCCGGAGGTGACGGTCCTCAGGTCCGGCTCCCTGAGCCTGGACCTCCGCACGCGCCGGGCCCGCTCCGGGGAGCGGACCGTCGACCTGACGGCCCGTGAGTTCGTGCTGCTGGAGCTGTTCCTGCGGCATCCCGGGCAGGTGCTGTCCCGGGAGCAGATCCTGTCCCATGTGTGGGGGTACGACTTCGACCCGGGGTCCAACATCGTGGACGTGTACGTGCGGACACTGCGCAAGAAGCTGGGGGCGGAGCGGGTGGAGACGGTACGCGGGATGGGATACCGGCTGCCCACCGGCTGAGGGGCAGGGCGTTGGCCCGGGCGAAGGCCCGGGGAAAGCCCTGGTGAAGTTCCTTTCATCTTCGGCTCATCGACGGCTCACCCCCCGGGCGAATCCTCGATGACGTGACGCTGAACCTCCGCTCCACCGCCGCCCTGTGCGCGGCACTGACCGTCTGCCTCCTGCTCGCGGTCCCCGGGAACTTCCCGGGACTCGGCGCCGACGCCCGTTTCACGCTCGCGGTGTTCGTACTGGCGACCTGCGCCTGGATCGGGACGTCGATCGACGACACCTACATCGCGCTGGGCGCCGGACTCGCGCTCACGGTGACCGGCGTGATCAGCAGCGACACCCTGTTCGGCACGCTCGGTGACGCCACGGTGTGGCTGCTGATCTGCGCGTTCGTGCTGGCGGCCGCGGTGAGCCGGACCGGGCTCGCGGGTCGGGCGGCGGTGTTCCTGGTCAGCGGGGCGCGCACGGTGCGGCAGCTCGTGCACCTGACGACGGCGGCCCTGGTCGTCACGGCGTTCGCGGTGCCCGCCACCTCCGGCCGGGCCGCGCTCGCGCTGCCGGTGTTCCTCGCTCTCGCCAAGGTCCTGGCCGACCGGAAGCGACTGGTCGTGATGCTGGCGCTGCTGTTCCCGACCGTGATCCTGCTGTCGGCGGTGGCGACCCTGATCGGCGCCGGCGCACATCTGATCACCGTGTCGGTGCTGTGGGAGGCGACCGGACAGCACATCGGCTTCACGGAGTGGCTGCTGCTGGGCCTGCCGCTGGCCGTGGCCTCCTCGCACCTGGCCGCCGAACTGGTCCTGCTGACGACGACCCGGCGGGCGGACCGCCGCGGCCCGGTCCACATCACCCCCGAGCAGATCCAGCGGCACAGCGAGCAGCCGGTCACCGGCCCCTGGAGCCAGGCCGAGAAGCGCTGCGCCCTGCTCATGGCCACGGTGGTGCTGCTGTGGTGCAGCGAGCCCCTGCACCGCGTGCCGCCCGCGCTGGTCGCGCTCATCGGCGCCGTCATCGCCTCCTCGCCCGCCCTAGGCACCGTGCGCCTGAAGGACGCGCTGAAGACCGTCCCCTGGTCACTGCTGCTGTTCATGGCGGCGACGATGGCGATGGGCGTCGCGCTCACCGACTCGGGAGCTGCGAAGTGGCTGGTCTCCGGGCTGCCGGCGGGTGGCGCCCCGGTGGTGTTCCTGGCGGTCGTGATCGCGGTCAGCACGGCCGCCCACCTGGTCCTCCAGTCCCGCTCGGCCCGTTCCTCCGTCCTGGTCCCGCTCGTCGTGGCCGCCTCCGTCGGTGTCGGCGTCAACCCGGTCGCCGCCGCGCTCGCCTCCACCGCCGCCGCCGGCTTCTGCCACACGCTGCCCGCCTCCGCCAAGCCGGTCACGCTCTTCGCGCAGATCCCCGGCACCCCCACCTACACCCCGCGCGACCTGCTGCGGCTGTCCGCCTTCCTGGCCCCGCTGACCGCCGCGCTCGTGCTGCTCTTCGCCGTCGCGGTGTGGCCGCTGCTCGGCATCTCCGTCACCCGTTAAAGGAGACCCACCCATGCTCAGCCGTGTCGTCGTAGCCCCCAGCGGGTTCAAGGAGTCCCTGTCCGCGGAGGCCGCCGCCGACGCCATCGCCGCCGGCGTACGCCGTGTCCTGCCCGGCGCCGAGCTCGACCTCGTCCCGCTGGTGGACGGCGGCGAGGGCACGGCCGTCGCCCTGGCCGCCGCGACCGGGGGCCGGATCGTCACCGTGCCCGCCACCGGGCCGGTCGGGGAGACCATCGGCGCCCACTTCGCCGTGCTGGGCTCCGGGGACACGGCGGTCGTGGAGATGGCGGCGGTCGCGGGCCTGTCCCTCGTCCCGCGCGACCTGCGCGACCCGGGCGCCACCACCACGTACGGCGTCGGCGAACTGATCCGCTCCGCGCTCGACCGGGGCGTGAGGCGGATCCTCGTCGGCTGCGGCGACTCGGGCACCTCCGACGGCGGCGCGGGCGCGCTCCAGGCGCTCGGGGCCCGGCTGCTGGACGAGCAGGGCGAGGAACTCCCTTTCGGGGGCCGGGAGCTGACGCGGCTGCACCGCATCGACCCGAGGGGCCTGGACACCCGCCTGGCGGACGTGGAGCTGCTCGTCGCCTGCAACCCGTACAACGTGCTGTGCGGCGAACGGGGCGTGGCCCGGGTCTTCGGACCGCAGAAGGGCGCGACGCCCGAGCAGGTCGAGCAGTTGTCGGCCGGACTGGAGAACTGGGCCTTCGTCCTCACCCGTGACGTCGCCGTCCCGGACACCAATCTCCGGTACGGTCCCGGAACCGGGGCCTCCGGCGGCCTGGGCGCCGGCCTCGCCGCCCTCGGGGCCCGTCTCCTCCCCCGCTTCGACGTGCTGCTGGACCATCTCGACCTGGACGCCCGGCTGGCCGGCGCGGACCTCGTGATCACCGCCGAGGGCGCCCTGGACCACCAGACGCCGCGCGGCAAGGTCCCCGCCGAGGTGGCCCGCCGGGCCAAGCTCTACGGCCGCCCGGTCCTGGCCCTGGCGGGCACGCTCGGCGAGGGCGCGCACGAGGTGCCGGGCGTGGACGCCTGCCACGCCATCCTGCCCGCCCCGATGGAGCTGGCCGAGGCACTGCTCCGTGCGAGCGAACTGCTCACCGACGCCACGGAACGCGCCCTGCGGATGATCGTCCTCGGCACCCGGCTACCTCTGGTGTCCGAACCCGTTCAGGCGGAGGTGTCCGGCACGCAACGCCCGTCCTCCGTGCGGTAGTTCCACCGCGCCCCGTCCGTCACGAGCTCCCGCACGGCCCGCACGAACCGCTCCACGTGCTCGTCCGGTGTGCCCGCGCCGAAGCTGACCCGGATGGCGTTGAGGGACTTCTCGCCGGGCGCCGCCTCCGGCGCGCCGCACTCGCCCTGGGTCTGCGGGTCGCTGCCGAGCAGCGTGCGCACCAGCGGGTGGGCGCAGAAGAGCCCGTCCCGGACGCCGATGCCGTACTCGGCGGAGAGCGCGGCGGCGAAGTGCGAGCTGTTCCAGCCCTCGACGACGAAGGAGAGCACACCGACGCGCGGGGCGTCGTCCCCGAAGAGGGACAGGAACCGCACCTGGGGGACGTCGGCGAGCCCCTCCCGCACCTTGGCGACCAGGTACTGCTCGCGGGCGACGAGCGTGTCGAAACCGGCCTCCGTCAGCGCCTTGCAGGCGGAGGCGACGGCGTAGGCGCCGATGACGTTGGGCGAGCCGGCCTCGTGACGGGCGGCGCTGTCGTGCCACTCCACGTCCACTCCCCCGTCCGTGCGCCGGGTGACCTTGCGGCTGGCGCCGCCGCCCGCGAGGTACGGCTCGGCCTCGCGCAGCCAGTCGCCCCGCCCGGCCAGCACGCCGGAGCCGAAGGGCGCGTACAGCTTGTGCCCGGAGAAGGCGACCCAGTCGACATCGAGGTCCTTGACGGACACGGGGTGGTGCGGGGCCAGCTGGGCGGCGTCGAGCACGATCCGGGCGCCATGGGCGTGCGCGGCCGCCGCGAGCTCCCGTACGGGCCACAGTTCGCCGGTGACGTTCGAGGCGCCGGTGACGCAGACGAGGGCCGGGCCGTGGCCCCCTTCAATGGACACAGTCCTTCCGGCGAGGGCGCGCTCCAGGGTCTCGACGGCCTGGCGGGGGCCGCGCGGGGCGTCGAGGACGGTGACGCGGGCGTCGCGCCAGGGCAGCAGGGCGGCGTGGTGCTCGGTCTCGAAGACAAAGACCTGGCAGCCGGCCGGGAGCGCGGAGGCGAGGAGGTTCAGGGAGTCGGTGGTGGACCGGGTGAAGACCACCTGGTCGCCGTCCCGGCAGTCGAGGAACTCCGCGACCGTACGGCGGGCGTTCTCGAACAGGTCGGTCGACAGCTGGGACAGGTACCCGGCCCCGCGGTGGACGCTGCCGTAGTAGGGCGCGTAGGCGGCGACGTCGTCCCAGACCCGCTGGAGCGCCGGGGCGCTGGCGGCGTAGTCGAGCGCGGCGTAGGTGACCTCGCCACCGGTGACGAGCGGAACGGTGACGTCCCGGCCCAGGACGGGCAGCGGGGCACAGACGGACGGGACGGTGGCAAGGGTGGAGACGGACATGACGGAACTCCCGTGAAGTCAGGTGTGATCCGCCCGCGAGCACATGGCTCAAGCGGGGGTGAAGGAAAGAGGGGTGCGGAGGCGGGGCTCTGCGGCCCTATCGCATTCGCTGGTTCACGAGAGACTCCTCGTCACGCGCTTGCCACAGACCTCGCTGCCTGCGGCCTGGTCTTCACCCGGGGCACCCCGCCACGGACGGAGGGTTGCCGGACAGTCGGCCGGGGCCTCATGACTGTCACTCATGACCTGATCAAGAACGTACGCGAAAAGATCGGCGTCCCGCAACCCGAGTCCGGATCGCGGGACACCCGGCGCTACGCGTTGCTCGCCGCCACCCACCGCTCCAGGGTCCGCTTGGCGGCCCCGGAGTCGATCGATTCGGCCGCCTTCGCCATGCCGGTACGGATCTGCTCGGCCAGCGGCCCCGGGCCGGGATCGAGGGCCACCAGGGCGGCCGCCGAGTTCAGCAGGACCGCGTCCCGCACCGGGCCCGTCTCGCCGTCCAGCAGACGGCGGGCGACCTCCGCGTTGTAGGAGGCGTCCGCGCCGCGCAGCGCCTCCACGGGGACGAGTTCGATGCCCACGTCACGCGGGTCGAAGGCCTCCTCGGTCACCTTGCCGTCGCGGACGACCCACACCCGGGACGTGGCGGTGGTGGTCAGTTCGTCGAGGCCGTCGTCACCCCGGAAGACCAGGGACGAGTGGCCGCGCTCGGCGAAGACGCCCGCGACGATCGGCGCCATGCGCGGGTCCGCGACACCGACGGCCTGGGCGCGTACCTTCGCGGGGTTGGTCAGCGGACCGAGGACGTTGAAGATCGTCCGGATGCCCAACTGGCCGCGGGCCGCGCCCGCGTGCCGCATCGCCGGGTGGAACTTCGCCGCGAAGCAGAAGGTGATCCCGGCGTCCTCGGCGACCTGGGCCACCCGGTGCGTCGGCAGCTCCAGATTGACGCCGAGCTTCTCCAGCACGTCCGACGCCCCGGACGCCGAGGACGCCGCGCGGTTGCCGTGCTTGACGACCTTCGCACCCGTGCCGGCGATGACGATCGCCGACATCGTGGAGATGTTGACGGTCTTCGCCCCGTCGCCGCCCGTGCCGACGATGTCGACGGCCGGGCCCGGCACCTCGATCACGTTCGCGTGCTCGTACATCGCCCGGACGAAGCCGGCGATCTCCTCGACGGTCTCGCCCTTGGCCCGCAGCGCCACCACGAACCCGGCGATCTGCGCGTCCGTCGCCTCGCCGCGCATGATCAGGTCCATCGCCCACGCGGTGTCGTCGGCGGTCAGGTCCCGGCGGTCCAGCAGACCGTTCAACAGCAGGGGCCAGGAGCGGCCCGCCGCGGTGTCGCCTCCAGCGGGGATCACAGCGCTCATAAGCCGCTCCAGGGTCAGGCGTCCCGCACTACGGGACGAGAGTCTCAACGAGGTCCACCCTATCCAGCCACGGGGCACCGCGAAGGGCCCCGTCCGAACACCGGACGGGGCCCTCTGTGGCGTGGCGAAGCAGTGATCAGTGGTGGCCGTGGCCGCTCGTGATCTCCCGGTACTCCTCGGCGGTCGGCTTCGGGATCTGGGCTCCCTCGCCGTAGTAGGACTCGCTGAGCTTGGCGCGCAGCTTCTCGGAGCCCTTCACCTTGCGCTCGACACCGTTCTCGTCGACCGTCGGGCCGATCTCGACCGGCTGGTACTGCTCGTGCGCCGTGAGCGTGTACATCTGCTCCTGGCTGAGCGGCTCGTGCACCTCGATGAACTCACCGTGCGGCAGGCGCTTGATGATGCCCGACTCGCGGCCGTGCAGCACCTTCTCCTTGTCGCGGCGCTGGAGGCCGAGGCAGATGCGCTTGGTGATGATGAACGCGATGACCGGTCCGGCGAAGAACCCGATCCGGACGAACCAGGTGACCGCGTTGATCGACAGGTGGAAGTGGGTGGCGACGATGTCGTTGCCACCGCCGATCAGCATGATCATGTAGCCGGTGATCCACGCGACACCGAAGCCGGTGCGCGTCGGGGCGTTGCGCGGCCGGTCCAGGATGTGGTGCTCGCGCTTGTCCCCGGTGACCCACGACTCGATGAACGGGTAGAGGGCGATGATCCCGAGGAACAGGCCGAAGAGGACCAGCGGGATGAACACGCCCAGGACGAGCGTGTGACCCCAGAAGTCGATCTCCCAGCCCGGCATCGCCCGGATCAGACCCTCGGCGAAGCCCATGTACCAGTCGGGCTGCGCACCCGTCGACACCTGGTCGGGCCGGTAGGGGCCCAGCACCCAGATGGGGTTGACGGTCGCGATGCCGGCGAGGGCCGCGATGACACCGAAGACCAGGAAGAAGAAGCCTCCGGCCTTGGCCGCGTAGACCGGCAGCAGCGGCATGCCGACGACGTTCTTGTTGGTCCGGCCGGGACCCGCGAACTGCGTGTGCTTGTGGTAGAAGACCAGGATCAGGTGGCCGACCACGAGCCCGAGCATGATGCCGGGCAGCAGCAGGATGTGGATCGAGTAGAACCGGGCGACGAAGTCGGTACCCGGGAACTCCCCGCCGAACAGGAACATCGAGATGTACGTGCCGACGATCGGCACGGACAGGATCGCGCCCTGGGTGAAGCGGACACCGGTGCCGGAGAGCAGGTCGTCCGGGAGCGAGTAGCCGGTGAAACCGGTGAACATGCCCAGGACGAACAGCAGGAAGCCGAACAGCCAGTTGATCTCACGCGGCTTGCGGAACGCGCCGGTGAAGAACACGCGCATCATGTGCACGAACATGCCGGCGAGGAAGATGATCGCCGCCCAGTGGTGGATCTGCCGGATGAGCAGACCGCCGCGGACGTCGAAGCTGATGTCCAGCGTGGAGGCGAACGCCTCCGACATCAGCTGCCCCTGGAGCGGGACGTAACTGCCGTGGTACTCCACCTCGTTCATCGACGGGTGGAAGAACAGCGTCAGGTACACACCCGTGAGGATGATGATGATGAAGCTGTAGAGGCAGATCTCACCCAGCATGAAGGACCAGTGGTCCGGGAAGATCTTGCGCATGTTGGCCTTGGCCAGGGAGTAGATCCCGAGGCGGCCGTCGGCCCAGTCGGCGACCCGCTCACCCGCGGGCGCCTTGCGTCGTTCTTGTGCAGTGCTCATCCGCGCTCCCAGAAAGCAGGGCCGACGGGCTCTTCGAAGTCGCCGCGCGCCTCGAGGTAGCCCTCGTCGTTCACGCCGATGCGGAGCTGCGGCAGGGCGTGACCGGCGGGACCGAAGACCACTCGGGCACCGTCGGAGAGGTCGAAGGTGGACTGGTGGCAGGGGCAGAGCACGTGGTGCGTCTGCTGCTCGTACAGGGAGATCGGGCAACCGACGTGGGTGCAGATCTTCGAGTACGCGACGATGCCCTCGTGCGACCACTCGAGCTCGCGCTTGTCCTTGATGTTCTCCGGCTGGATCCGGACGATCATCAGGGCGGCCTTGGCGATCTCGTTCTGGAACTCGTGGTCGTGCTCCTCCAGGCCCTCGGGCTTGGCGAAGGTCAGCGAACCGACCGCGACGTCCGACGGACGCAGCGGCTCGTTCGTGTTCATGTTGACGAGCAGCTTGCCCTTGGACCACAGCGTGTGACGCAGCTTGTCCTCGGGCAGCGGGCCGAGGTCGCGCAGCAGTACGACACCGGAGAGCGGCACCAGCGTGAGCGCGCCGAACATGGTGTTGCGGATCAGCTTGCGGCGGCCGAGCGCGGACTCCTTGGCGCCCTGCTTGAAGTCCGCGAAGACCTTCTCGCGGACCTCGGGCTCAGCCTCGATCGGGTGCCGCTCGTCGGCGATCTCCACGTCCGACATCAGGGTGCGGGCCCAGTGGACGGCGCCCGCGCCGATGCAGAACAGCGCGATGCCGAGCGTCATGCCCAGCGCGAAGTTCAGCGCGCTGATGTGGCCCAGCGGGAAGATGTAGACCGACCTGTCGACCGGGATCGCCACGAACGCGGCGATGAAGGCGATGGTGGCCAGCATCGACACCGTGAACATCAGGGCGACCGAGCGCTCGGACCGCTTGGCGGCCCGCTCGTCGACGTCCTGGATCCGGTGCTCGTGGGGGGGCAGGCCCGGGTCGGCGAACGGGTGCTCGTCCGCGGGGCTCAGCGCCCCGTGCCCGTGCTCGTCATGTCCTGCGGTCTGCTCGGACTGCTCGGCAGGCAGGTTCTCTTCGGGAATGTCTTGGCTACTCATGACTTCTTGGCCTTTGCGGTCCGGGCGGCGACCCACACGGCGACGGCGATCAGCCCGCCGAGACCGAAGATCCAGCCGAACAGACCCTCGCTGACCGGCCCGAGGCCGCCGAGCTCGAGACCGCCGGGGCTCTCGGACTTGCTGCTGTTGACCGCGTCCAGGTACGCGATGATGTCCTTCTTGTTCTCCTCCGAGAGCGTGGTCCCGGGGAAGGACGGCATGTTCTGCGGGCCGGTCTCCATGGCCTCGTAGATGTGCTTCGGGGAGACACCCTCGAGGTCCGGTGCGTACTTGCCGTGCGTCAGCGCACCGCCCTTGCCGGTGAAGTTGTGGCACTGCGCGCAGTTGGTGCGGAACAGCTCACCGCCCTTGGCGATGTCGGCACCCTGGGGGCCGTACTGCTCCTCGGTCGGGATGGCGGGCCCGGCGCCCAGCGAGGCGATGTAGGCCGCGAGCTGGTCGATCTCGGCCTGGCTGTAGATGTTCTTCTTCTTGGGGACCTGCGGGCCCTGGGAGGTGGCGGCCGGCATACGGCCGGTGCCCACCTGGAAGTCCACGGCCGCGGCGCCCACGCCTACCAGGCTCGGCCCGTCGGAGGTGCCCTGACCGCCGGTGCCGTGGCAACTGGCGCAGCCGACCGAGTAGAGCTTCTTGCCCTCCTCGATGGTGAGGGACTGGGCGGTTTCGTCGGCCTCAGCCTTGCTCGTGGGTGCGAACACGGCGTACAGCCCCCCGCTGAAGAGCAGCGCGAGGAGTAGGACGACGACCGCCGCCAACGGGTGGCGTCGTCGTGCGGAGAGCTTTTTCACGGATTACCCCGGTGTCAGGATCTTCTGCGTCGGTGCTTCTGGGATGCGTGCCTCGTCGGGCGCGCGCTGCGGTCCCGCTACTTGATCATGTAGATCGTGGCGAAGAGGCCGATCCAGACGACATCGACGAAGTGCCAGTAATAGGACACGACGATCGCGGCGGTCGCCTGCTCGTGGGTGAACCTCCGGGCCGCGTAGGTCCGGCCCAGGACCAGCAGGAAGGCGATGAGACCGCCCGTCACGTGCAGGCCGTGGAAGCCGGTGGTCAGGTAGAAGACCGAGCCGTACGGGTCGGAGGACAGGGACAGGCCCGCGTCCTTGACCAGCTCGGTGTACTCGAAGACCTGACCGCCGATGAAGATCGCACCCATCACGAACGTGACGATGAACCACATCCGCAGCTTCTTCACGTCACCGCGCTCGGCGGCGAAGACGCCGAGCTGGCAGGTGAGCGAGGAGAGCACCAGGATGGTGGTGTTCGCCGCCGAGAACGGGAAGTTGAGATGGCCGGCCATCTCCTTCCAGTGATCGGGACCCGTCACCGATCGCAGGGTGAAGTACATCGCGAAGAGGGCCGCGAAGAACATCAGCTCGGAACTCAGCCAAATGATGGTTCCGACGCTGGTGAGGTTCGGCCGGTTGACCGACGGGTGCGCGTGCCCGGTTTCTACTGTCGTTGCTGTCGCCACGACCGACATTATGTCGGTCGCTTATCCCGCCCTCACTCCGGGGGGTGCCGTTCGGAGTGTCTAAGCCGGTCGTACCGGTGTTGACGTGGTGTTCAAGGGAGTAGCATCCGGCGCAACGGGCCTGTCCTTACGACGCTGACGTCACGGAGGAACAATGCAGCCGACCGCCACGGTGCTGGTCTACAGCGACGACTCCACCACCCGCGAACAGGTGCGGCTCGCCACGGGACGGCGGCCGGCGCCGGACGTTCCACTGGTGGAGTTCGTGGAGTGTGCGACTCCTGGTGCGGTGGTCAAGGAGCTGGACCGGGGCGGGATCGACGTCTGTGTGCTGGACGGTGAGGCCGTGCCGATGGGGGGCATGGGGCTCTGCCGGCAGATCAAGGACGAGGTGTTCGACTGTCCGCCGGTGCTGCTGCTCATGGGGCGGCCGCAGGATGCGTGGCTGGCGACCTGGAGCCGGGCGGAGTCGGCGGTGACGTTGCCGGTGGATCCGGTGGAGTTCGCTGCGGCCCTGGCTTCGTTGTTGCGGGAGAGGGCGGCTTTGAACGCCTAGGAGCCCGGGACTGCCGGTTGCCTCGGGTCAGGCGCTCTGAGGGCGGAGGCGGGCCCTGTCCGCCGGTGTGGGGCCCTCCGGGGTGCCGGCTGTCAGGGCGCTGCCCGTGCGCCACTGCTTCCATTCGAGGTTCCAGTCGCCGAAGCCGTTGCCGAACGGGGTCATCGTGTCGCCGGCGGAGTTTATGACCTTGACGATGTCGCCCTCGCGGATGTTCTCGTAGAACCACGCGGCGTTCTCGGTGCTCATGCCGGTGCAGCCGTGGCTGACGTTGGCGTAGCCCTGGGAGCCGACGGACCAGGGGGCGGCGTGGACGTACTCGCCGCTGTTGGTGACCCGCACGGAGTGGTGGACGATCAGGTCGTAGAAGTCGGAGGCGCCGATGCTGGCGCTGGTCATCCGGACGGTGCCCTCCTTGGCGAGGACGACCTTGACGCCGTTGCGCGTGTCGTAGCCGGGCATGCCCGTGGTGACCGGTATCTGCCGGACGATCTCGTCGTTCTTGTAGACGGTCATCTGGTGTGCCGCGGCGTCCGTCACGGCTATGACCTTGTCGGCGGTGTTGATCGTCAGCGGCTTGGCCTTGCCGCCCCGCATCCGGTCGCCGATCTTGATGCCCTCCAGGTTGCTGCGGACCTGGACGGTGGCCTGTGCGGGCCAGTATTCCTTCGGGCGGTAGTGCAGCTTCTTGTCGTCCACCCAGTGCCAGGCGCCGTCCGTGGCGGGCATGGAGGAGACCTTGAGGGCCCGTTCGACGACGGCCCGCTGGGATCTGTCCTTGACGGGCTGGCTCAGCTCGGCCGTGATGGGCTGGCCGACGCCGTAGGTACCGGCCTTGGGGCCGAAGGTGACGTCCAGGCGCTTCTTGGAGGTGGTCTTGCCGGTGTCGAAGGTGAGGACCTTGCGGCCGGGCGCCCCGTCCTCGTTCTCGGTGCTCACGCGGACCGTGTAGCTGGCGTTGGCGGCGAGCGGCGAGGTGCTGTGCCAGCGGCCGCCGTCGGCGGCGAGTTCGCCGGCCACGTAGCGTCCGGCGGCGTCGTAGGCCGTGACGTCCGTGATGCGCCCGTCGGAGTCCTCGGCGACCACTTCCAGGGGCTTGTCCGGGTCTGCCTTCTTGCGGCCCTCCGAGGGGGCGTTGAAGGAGATCTGGTCCGCCGCGTCGTAGGGGCGGTGGGAGAGCGGGTTGCCGTCCGAGCCGCAGGCGGTGACGCCCGCGCAGAGGGCTATCACCAGCAGCGTGCAGCTGACGACGGTGCGGGGGCGGGAGATCGCTGTGTGGCTCATGGCCTCACGCTAGGAAGCCGCGTCAACTGCGGCACGCCGGGTGACTCGTACGAGTGACACGTATTGCGGCAAAAGCAGGAGCCCGGACGCTCCTTGCGGAGTGTCCGGGCCCCTGAAGCGCTCGGCTCGTGCTACTGGGTGCGGTTCTCACCGCGGTAGTACTCGAAGACCCAGCCCCAGACGCCGATCAGGATGATCGGCAGCGAGAAGTACATCAGCCACCAGCCGATCGCGATGGCCAGGAAGGCGAGGGCGCCACCGATGGCCAGCGAGAGCGGCTGCCAGCTGTGCGGGCTGAAGAACCCGACCTCGCCGGCGTCGTCCGCGACGTCCGCCTCCTTGTTGTCCTGCGCACCGACGTCGACCCGCTTGGCCGTGAAGCCGAGGTAGAAGCCGATCATGATGCACAGGCCGAAGGCCAGGAAGAGGGCCGTGGTACCGGCCGGCTCCTTCGACCACACGCCATAGACGACCGCCATGGCGAGGACGAAGACGCTCAGCCACATGAACATCTTGCCCTGGATCTTCACTTGCCGGCCTCCTTGCCACCAGCGATGGCCTTCTCGCCGTGACCGACGTTCTCGAGCTGGTCGAGGGCGGCGATCTCCGGGTGGTGCAGGTCGAACGCCGGGGATTCACTGCGGATCCGCGGCATGGTGAGGAAGTTGTGCCGCGGCGGCGGGCAGGAGGTCGCCCACTCAAGGGAGCGGCCGTAGCCCCACGGGTCGTCGACGCCGACCGGCTTGCCGTACTTGGCCGTCTTCCACACGTTGTAGAAGAACGGCAGGATCGACATGCCGAGCAGGAACGAGCTGATCGTCGAGATCGTGTTCAGCGCGGTGAAGCCGTCGGCCGCGAGGTAGTCCGCGTACCGGCGCGGCATGCCCTCGGCACCCAGCCAGTGCTGGACCAGGAACGTGCCGTGGAAGCCGATGAACAGCGTCCAGAAGGTGATCTTGCCGAGGCGCTCGTCCAGCATCTTGCCGGTCCACTTCGGCCACCAGAAGTGGAAGCCGGAGAACATCGCGAAGACCACGGTGCCGAAGACGACGTAGTGGAAGTGCGCCACCACGAAGTACGAGTCGGAGACGTGGAAGTCCATCGGCGGCGAGGCCAGGATGACACCGGTCAGACCACCGAACGTGAAGGTGATCAGGAAGCCGGTCGCCCACAGCATCGGTGTCTCGAAGGACAGCGAGCCCTTCCACATGGTGCCGATCCAGTTGAAGAACTTCACACCGGTCGGGACCGCGATCAGGAAGGTCATGAAGGAGAAGAACG